>NZ_FNSR01000002.1:1200000-1800000 GCF_900104845.1 Paraburkholderia caballeronis
TGCCGGGCGCGCTGCTGCTGATCGCGCTGCGCGGACGCTGGCCGCAGTTCCGCGCGCTCGTCGCGCGGATGCGCGCGGAGCCGCGCGTCGCGCTTTCGCTCGCCGTGACCGCCGCGCTGCTCGGCTCGCAGTTGTGGGTGTTCCTGTGGGCGCCGCTGCACGGGCGGATGCTCGAAGTGTCGCTTGGCTATTTCCTGCTGCCGCTCATGATGGTGCTGGTCGGACGCTTCCACTATCACGAGCGGCTCGACGGTTTGCAGTGGGCCGCGGTCGCGTGCGCGGCGGCCGGCGTCGCGCACGAACTGTGGGCGACACATGCGTTTTCGTGGCCGACGGTGCTGGTGATGATCGGTTATCCGCCGTATTTCATGCTGCGTCGCCGGCTGCGCGTCGATCCGATGACCGCGTTCGCGGTCGAGATGACGCTGCTGTTTCCGTTCGCCGTGTTTCAGGCGTATGCGGGCGGCTCGTTCGCGCTGCTCGAAGGCCGCGCGCTGTTGACGTTCGTGCTGCTGCCCGGACTCGGCGTGTTGAGCACGCTGGCGCTCGCGTCGTGGCTGAAGGCGAGCCGGATGCTGCCGATGGCGCTGTTCGGCATCCTCGGGTATGTCGAGCCGGTGCTGCTTATCGTCGTGTCGGTGACGCTGCTCGGCGAGCATCTGAATGCGCGCCAGCTTGCGACCTACGTGCCGATCTGGCTCGCGGTCGCGCTCGTCGCGCTGCATAGCGCGCGGCTGGTGCGGTTGTCGCGATGAGCCGCGCACGGCGTCGACGCCGCGCATTTTTCTAGCGATGACCGGTGCGGGGCGTGCGTCCGGCGCGCGCTTCGTGACCCGCAGCGCGCGCCGGCCCGGCCTTCGCGTCGATCGCGGCGCGCAGCGCGGGCCGCCAGCCGGCGCTGAACAACGCTTCCGCGAGCACGAACAGCGGGCCGATCAGCAACCCGATCACGTCGTCGACGAACGCGGGCTTGCGATGCTCGTAAGCCGCATGCCCGACGAACTGGAACACCCAGCCGATCACGAACAGGCCGATGCCGCCGCCGAGCCACCATGTCGTGGATTGCTGCGCGAACCACGCGCCGGACGCGACGCACGCCGCCGACACGACCGCCATCGCGATGCCGAGCGACACGTCGAGCGCCAGGTAATAGAGCGTCGCCGCGCCGAACAGCAGCCACGCGGGCGACAGCGCGACCGGCCATGCGGCCGGAGTCCACGCGGGCCGCGACAGCAGGATCGCGAGCGCGACGACGATCAGCGGAATGCCGACGAAGTGGGTCGCGATGTTGCGGCGGTCGCGGTGATAGGCGGCGTATTGCGCCAGTTGATCGGTCAGGGTTTTCATGGGCGCCGCTCCGTCTCCGGGTTGTTGTGTGCTGCCGATCCGCGCAGATTACCCGAGACGGCGCGGCTGCGGACAGACATAGAGGGCGCGCTCTACGCCCCAGCGTTGCGATGTTGATCGATGCGTATACAGATTGATCGTAACGATCAATCTAAGCAGCCGCGCGGATTGCCGATACTTCCGGTTTGCACCGACAATGTCCCGTATCTCCTTCTCCCGGCCATCCCGGCCGTGATCGCCATGACCGGATTCCCCCGATGACCGACCGCATCGTCGCCGCCTTCGACTTCGACGGCACCATCACCACGTCGGACAGTTTTCGCGCATTCGTGCTGCATGCGGCCGGCCCCGCGCGGTTCGTGCTGGCCGCGCTGCGCTGCCTGCCGTCGATCGCCGGCGTACCGCTGCGGCTTGCCGACCGTGGCCGCGCGAAGGCGCGTTTCCTGTTCGCGGCGCTCGGCCCGGCGCGCTTCGAGACGCTCGACGCCGCCGCCGACCGGTTCGTCCGCGAGCGGCTGCCCGCGCTGCTGCGCGACGACATGCTCGCGCGCATCCGCGAGCATCAGGCGCTCGGTCACGAGGTGGTGCTGGTCAGCGCGTCGCCGTCGCTGTATCTGCGCAAGTGGGCGGCGTCGGCCGGCATCGACACGGTGTTAGCCAGCGAACTCGAATGGCGCGACGGCGCTTATACCGGCCGGCTGGCGGGCAGGAACTGCTGGGGGCCGGAGAAGTCCGCGCGGCTGCGCGCGTGGTGGGGCGAACGGGCGCCGCGCACGCTGTACGCGTATGGCGACAGCCGGGGCGATCGCGAGATGGCGGCGCTTGCCGACCATCCGTGGATTCGCGGCACCGTGCCGATGCCGCCGATGGCCCACGCGGCTGGCGGCGCGATGTGAGACGCCGCCGTCGAACACGCTGATGGCCCGCGCGGGGAGCGCGGGCGAGGGCACGCCGTTCCGGCGTGAACGGCCGCGCGCTGGTTAGCTGTCAGTTGAATGGATTGTCGATGACGCCGGGTTTCGCGTCCGGTTCGTCCGCGACTTTCGCGGGCAGATGCGGATCGGCCTGCAGGCGGGCCACCACGCTGTCGAGCGCGGCCTTCAGCGCGAGCGCGGCCGCGAGGCCGCGCCTGTCGCGCGTGAGCGCCAGTTCGCCGGCGATCCGCACGGCCGTCCGGCCGTTCGCCACCGTCAGCGCGTCGCCTTGCACGTTCAGCACGTCGTCGTCGTTCGCGTATGCGTCAAACACCTTTTAGTCCTCCTGGGCGCTGGTCCTTCAGGTTCTCCGGAATGCCGGGGAAGCGGATGCCGCTCGCCGCTTCGAGTTCGTGCACCGTGCGGATATCGTAGCGGTTCGTCGACACGTTGTCGGCGACGATCGCGAACGCGACCCGCCGCGACGGCACGTAGACCACCTTGAACAACTGCGTTGGCACGAACACGCGCGACGCTCCGATCGTCTGCAACTGCGAGCCGGAAAACAGCGGGCCGGTGACGACATACGCGTCGCCGTCCTTCGATGTGATCCGCCGCACCGCGGTTTCGAGCCGCGACCACAGGCGCTGGTTGTTCTCGCGGTTCTGCGGGACGATGTTCGCGAGCGAGAACGACTGCGCCATCGCCTCCGGGTTCCAGCGGTTGCCAGCCGGGCTCATGTGACCGCGGTCGAAGCCGCTGCGCCTGTAGTCGGCTAGCGTCGCGCCTTCGCCGGGCGGCAGCCGGTCGTCCTCGAAGAAGCGGTTCGTGCGCGTCATCTCCTTCGCGGCGTCCAGGTGGTCGCGCGTCAGGTGCTCGGCCGACCACAGCGGCCCATGCGTGACGCCCGAATGCAGCACGACGAAGTCCGCGTAACACAGCACGCGGGTCTTCGGCGCCATGCGCGCATTCGAGAGGGTGGGGAACTGGCCGTCGGGGACGAACCGGGAACACGGCGGCGCGGCGAAAACATGGCTCGCGGCGGCCATCAACAGACACGCAAACAGCTTCTTCATCTGCAAAAGCGGGCATGGGGAAATCGGCGGCCCGCCAGTATAGCGGGCGGGTGCGCGATTGCCCAACGCGCGCGGCGGTGTCGGCGGAGGCGGGTCAGAGAGGGGCGAGGAGGCGGGCGCGCGGATTGTCGCGCGTCATGCGCGGAGTGCGACGCCCGGATGCGTTCGGGCGGCTTGTGTTTCCGCCTGCGTCATGCAGCGCGACCGTTCGATTTTTCTTCGGACAACGGAAGTCCGCTGCGTGGCGCAATGCGCCGCGCAGCGTCAGCGTGTAACGATGGGTAGCTGGAGAGATCGAGAGGGCAACGCCCCGCACCGCTCAATCCGCGAACAGCGAATGCTCCGCGCGGATCGGCTGGCGATCGACGGCCTGCAGCCGCCAGTAGCCGTTCATCGGCGCATGCGACAGCTCGCACGACCACGTCGCGTCGCCCTGTGACGTACTCACCTGCTGGCGCCGGTCCACGTGCAGTCCGCTCAATGTGCACAGCGGCTTGTCCGCGCTCGGCGCGCACAGCGTTGTCACGCCGCCGGTGTCGCGCAGTTCGCCCCATTCGGGCAGTTCGATGCCCGCATGCGATTCGCGCGACCACCGCTGCTGTTCGGTGTCGAGCCAGAGCACTGCGTAATCGTGGTTGACGGTCGGGTCGGAGCCGTTGATCAGGATCGTGAGTCGCATGGTGTAGTCGCTGGCGGGCAGGAGGAGGGAATGTTCAAGTCTAGGATGAGTTCGCGCGGACGCAAGTGGGCGATTCGCATGGTGCGGCCGCTTCAATAGCGTTTGTGCAAATGGTCGTTCGCGCATCGGCGGATTGATTCGATGAGCGTAACGAATGGGTCGGTTATCGGCGGGCTTGAACCCGATAGGACCGCTTCCAGATTGAGGGTTCGGCGCGCCGGTCCGGCCCCCGCCGCAACGCATGAACGCCCGGTCTGCGCGACTTTCCCCATGACAGACGATGGCGGGAGGCACAGAAGCCACAGTTCAAAGACTCGAAGACGGACGTCGAAGGACAGAATGACGTCACCGCGTTGTGCCGCCACCTGCTGCGTGAACTTCCACGAGCCGCGCATCGGCCGATGTGCCCGCGATGCCTGAACACAACGCGATTCCGAATGTGCCCGTGAAAAGCGATGCGTGCCGGATGCCGCTCCTCGAACGCGACACGCGGACAAGACATCGGTCGTCTGCTTCGTGCGCCTCGAACCGACGGCCGTGAGGCAACGCGGTTGACCGGCTCGGCTGACCGGCGGTCTGGTGCGAGCGCGCGCAGCCGTTGCGCTTCACTCCACGCCGCGCCGCACGCTTCGCAGTAAATGCGCGCGGTCTTCGGCAGATGCCGCGTTTCGTCGTCCGGATCGCGCGCCCACTTCACATGCGCGAAGAATTCCGGAAATTGCCGGTGTCCGCAGTGAGGACAGGCAACCGACGCGCGCCGCTGGTCGGACTGCGCATAGGCGCTTGCGATACGGCTCTGTTCTTCGATGGTTGGCGAACACGCGCGGATCGACAGCCAGTTTGCGAAAGTCGCCGTGCGTTCCTCTGCGAGCGCGATTGGTTCGCCTTCGCGCGTGAGCGCCCGCCGAACCGCAGCGGCGCATCTTTCCGACCGACTACAGCCGCGACGATCTGGTTAACCGCCTGGTCGAATCAGAGTCCGAGAATCAGCGGCTTTGGGAGCGGATTCACACGCTCACCATGCGCATAGCCGAACTGGAACTGCTGGTTCCGTAGCGTCACGCCGCCTGTGCCTGCATGTCGTCGGCGACGATGCCCGCCTCACGCAGCAGCGTATCAATGCGTGCAACCGCATTGTCCAGGCGGCCCGCAACGTGCCGGTTTCCGACGAGATCCGCCTCAATGATCGCGACGTACGCGGCGACCGTATGACGGTTCACGCCGCAGCGTTCCGCGAGGCTCACCGCCGTTTCGCGCGTGCGTGTCAGTGCGTTCGCAATGATCGCGCGGTGCAGCTTTTCATTGGCGGCATGCCCGGCGAGCAGCGGCGCGACGTGCGCGAGTATCACGCGCATCGCTTCGTTCCATTCGGGATTCGGGTAACTCCCCGAGCAGCAGCGCGACCCGCACGAACACCGCAGCGCGGGCGGCGCATACGCCACGACGAGCAGCGCGCGCGACAGGGGCGCGAGGCGGTCCAACTGGCGGCGGATACACCCGGCCTGTGCGGTCGCGTCGGTGCCGGTCAGCGTCGATTCGGACGGCACGCCCTGGTGCAGCACGCCGAGCGACGACATGCCCCCGCGCTCGACGGTATGGCGCAACGCATCGCGCAATGCCGCCGCGTGGTTCGAATAGATAACGCGCATGGTCGGAAATCCGCCCGGATCGGGAACAGTCCAGAAATGCAAAAACCCGCCGTAGCGGGTTTCAGGAATTCGGTAGAGACCAACACCATCCGAATTAATCGCCATCTTAGACACGTTTTGGCGAATGTCAAATTTCATTGGGTTTATTCGTACCGCATGAATTGGGGTCAGTGTTTAACGATTCTTAACCTATGTGGTTGGGGGAACCGGCAACCGATCAAGAATCAGGGCGTGATTTAGCTGCACGCTCACGCGCAACCTGCGCCAAAGGCGCTTTCCTGAATCAGGAGATTACGAAATGTCGAAACCGGAACGCAAAGGAACGCTTTACCGCTTCGCTACCGTGGGCGCGCTCACCGAACGCGGCGGGCGTGTATCGACCGGGAGCGCGGGAAAACTCGCGGGCCTTCCCATTGCATGCGTCGGCGACGTGGTGACGTACCGTGACGGCGCGGAAGCCGTGATTATCGACGGTGCGGGATATGCCGCTACCTGCAAAGGCTCGCCGTATGCACTCGTTGGCAGTCGCCTGAGTAACGGCGACCGCATTGTTAAAACCCTTTGGGCGGAACTGGACACGGGCATTTTCCTTGAAGAAGGTAAGCAGATAGAGGGGCTATTCGATCCGGCCTGGGTAGCGCCGCCGTGCAAGCCGGTCGCGCGCTTTGCCGTTTTCGGCGCAACTACCGCACGGGGTGGCATGGTGCGCGAGGTATCAAGCGAATGGGATGTCGACGGAACGCACCGCAAGGCCGCGAGCATTGGCGATTTTGTCGAGTACGAGGACGGAACCCGCGCACGCATCATTACCGGCATCGGCATGCCAGGCAATACCGAAATGGGCTTTGCCGTTGTCGGTAGCTTGCTGGACAACGGCGACATGATTACGGACAGCCCGCACCGCGAGCCGCGCACGTCAACGAGTTTCGTTCCCGTTGACGAGCACGGCGTCGCACCGACGCGCCAGTAAGGGGGCAAGCATGATGCGTCGTATTGCAGTCGTCGGCGATCAACTCGATACGGGCGGCCAAATCGAACCCTACAGCGGGCCTATTTGCGCATGGGGCAATGGCGGCCGGCAGGTCGCACTAATCGGTGGCAGCGCGTATTGCGAGGCTTGCAACAGCATCGGCACGATTGCCAAGTCAGGCGGTCCGCGCCGTATCAACTTTATGGGCGAAACGGCGGCGGATGGCGATATCGTCCTTTGCAACTGCGCAACGCCGCCCCGTATCGTCGCGAAGCTGGCGGGCGAGTCATGGTGCGATGACATGGCCGAAGAATACGAGGCGCGTAAAGCCGCCGAAGCGCGCCGTGTTGCGATGCGCGAAACCGCGACATACGACGAGCAATACACGCTTGCTGATTCACACGGACGCCCGCTTGCGGGTGTCCGTTATCGCGTGCGTGTTAATGCTGAAACCGTTCTTAGCGGCGTTACCGATGCTCGCGGAAAGACGCAACGCGTTACCACAGATGGCACGAAGCGCCTGTATCTCGACGTTGCACACTAAGCAAAAGGACTAACGATGTCCGTCTATTACGCAATTGTGGACGGCGATCCGCTTACAAGCGGCCCGAATAGCCGCGTCTACGCGTGGAGCAAGTCGTGCTTTATTGACGATCCAGACGGCCGCGAAAGGAGCATGGCGTTTATCGGAGACAAGGCTCACTGCGAGAAGTGCAATAGCACGGGAACAATTATGGGCGGCGCGCGTGTTAGCAACGAACACCGATTGATAGACCTGGAGAATGGGGGGCGACGCCAGGCGGTCGGCGGCGATTATGTTCTCTGCAAGTGTCCCGAACGGCCCCAGGTCATCGCGCGATATGGGCGAAACTGGATCATTGAAGATGGCGGCGATATAAGCCAACAAACCACACGCGCGAGCGCCGCTAACGCCGTACTGTCTTACGACGAACGTTTCACCCTCACCGATACCGAAGGGCACCCATTGCGCAATATCCGCTATCGCGCGCGTATTGGCTTGAATGTGGTTGCAAGCGGCGTAACTGGCCCGAATGGACAGACGCAGCGCATTGTGACAAACGGGAGCCAAAACCTAACGCTTGAAATCGAGCGTTGAACAGGAGACAAGAAATGTCAGATCGACTGGTCGCCGATGGGGACCGCACTTCTACTGGCGGAGTTGTGTTCGGCTATAGCGGTTTTTTTAACGAAAAAGGCAAGGCATACGCTCGAAAAGAGAATAAGGCGACGTGCGGAAACTGCGAGGGTGCCTGGCCGATCTATGGCACTGCCAGCGACTGGATGGACGGCGGCGTACCGTATGTGAAAGACGGTGATCGCGTTCTCTGTCCCTGCGGAAAAAATATCGTTTTTGCCGCCGGCTCTTCTAACGCCTTCTATTCCGAAAGCGACGGCGAACCGTCCGTCGCGTCGCCGCCTACGGCCCTTATCTATGACCAGCAATACACACTCAAAAGTAGCGATGGTAAGCCGTGCGCGAATCTACCGTATCGTGTTCTCATAGGCTCAGAGGTTGTAGCTAGTGGAGTAACCGACTCGCAGGGAATGACGCAACGAATCGCAACGGACGCAGCAAGGCGGCTAATACTCGAAATTGCCGGGAGCGAATGATGCGAATTCCCGTAGTAAGGGACAGCGACGCTACAACGACTGGCGGGCGTGTCATTGCATTAAAAGCGATGATTCACGATAAAGGGAAAAAACTAGCCCTGGACGGCGAACACGCAACTTGCGGCAACTGCAAGGGATCGTGGCCGATGCACGGAACCGGCGACAAAATGCGGAACCGTGGAACGCGGGTTGTGCTTGATAACGATCCTGTTCTATGCCCGTGCGGAAAGAATCGCGTAATCGCCGCTTCGGACGCCAAGTGCTTCGTTCATAAAAATACGAATACCGAGCATTCTACTGTAGCGAAATCGCCATCTAGAGTTGAGCAAACTGCGCCATACGATGAGCAATTTACTTTGGTTGATGACGCCCGCCGACCACTCGCCGCTGTGCGTTACCGGATCGTCGTTGATGGAGAGCGGGTGATAACTGGAACAACGAACGCAGGCGGGCAAACCGAACGCGTGATTACGCGAAGTGCATCAAGCCTGAAACTTCAAGTGGAGAAATAAGAATGCCGGATAGCACTAACTATGTGACGGTTCACGACACCGCATGCACAAATACGAACCCCGATTCGTGTGTTGTGGTTCAGATCGCGGCGAACGTATTGGCGTGGGAGATTCCCGATAACAAGTACGGCGACAAATTACCTATGATTCCATCAAGTGCGCACGTACAACATGGGAAGATTCTCTATCATCTGCCGATCAAAGCGACGGTGGAAAGTCGCGGCGGTGTTGCCCTATCGGGCCGCAGTTTTACTGTAAAAAGCAATCGCACTAGCGATACTGTTCGGCTATCAGGGCCGACTGATTCGAACGGTTGTGCAATGGTCATTCTTGAATCGCGCGAACCTGGAATCCTATCGCTTACTGTTGCCGACGCTGATATAACGGCCATCGCGTTGTCTGTTACTCTAAAAGACGCGTGGTATGAGAGTACATTCCTTATAACAGGGTATCACGTTTGTTTTGAGAGTGACTTTTCAGGCGAGTCAGTTCTTGCTCACGGCACGAATGACTATCACAAACGCGATTTTCTCTACGGCGCGCGTGGCGTGGTAATGCAGGGTACAGGCAAGGCGTCCAACGGGAGGTACATTAGACCGACGCAGGTGCATTCAGGTTGGCATCGGAATAGTCATGGAAATCGTGACTATCTTGACAACCCAGACGGTGTAGCCTTTATGTACACTGACTCAGTGCAAGGGGCATACGGTCCTGTTAGAGAGAATCATTCGATAGCAATTGATCCGAGGATCATACCGAAGCGCGCACAAGTTGACATCGAAATGGTTGGATTGCGTTTCGGAGATGATACCGGCAGTGCCATTATCGGTCATCATATTGATAATTTTGTGGGCGCCGGTGCTGCGGTTCAGGCTACATGGGAAAACGGCTCGGTGAATAATACGCAGAGAAAGGTTAAGTATATTGGGATTTGATTAATGATAAATCGACTTTTTGCGCAGGGATTGGTAATTGTGGCTACAGGATTGATTGCCGTCCCGGCTGCCTATGCAGACGGGTCCGTTAGCTTTAAGGAAGATATTGTTCCGATGCTAAATGAGCGACCACAATTCAAAAAATTCATATTGCAATCTTTTTCGGTGACTGACGCCGGATGGGGAATTCGGGTAGATAGCCCGACAATGCCACATATGGGTGGTGCGCGAATGGGACCGTACAAATTTCAGGCGATCTGGCACAGCCCTACCGGCGACACCCCAATTACCCTAGTTATAGATACGAAAATTGAGTTTTTCGATAGTCACCATCGGCAAATAACCGGCGACGATCTGCGGGCGACTACTTCCATTACAGAAATGCTCGACTCTATTGAAATAGACCCACCGCGTGCGCAGTAGTTTCTATCCGGTACGCACACTATGCACGCCCCGCTTCGGCGGGGTTTTCATTCGAGCGTCAGCCGCGCCTGTTCCTACGTAGCGCTTGCGGGAAACTGCAAATCTTGACGATGCAAGATCGTTGATCCTCCCACGCGTTCTCTAACCTGTTCGATTGCGGTAAATCGAATCATTCGCTAGGCTCGGCCGCGTAGTAATAACCTATGCGGACCAGCATAACGAGTGTTCGCATTTCAATACAATCTCCTGTCAGGAGTATGTCTAATGCTTCAATGTCCACATTGCCTCACTCAAGTTCCACGGGGCGCGCACGTTTGTACTGGCTGCGCTGCTGAATTGCATTACGGTATACCGGAGAAATTGCTTGCGGTCGGCCTGATTGCGGCGACGATAGCGGGCCTGTATGTCGGCAATGGCATGAACGGCGGCGCGGTTGTCGGCACAATTGCCGGGTTTATGGTGTTCGGCGGGATTTATGCGTGCCTGCAAAAGGTGTTTAAAGATCGCGTCGTCTTTAAGCGAAACTACCGCACGACCGATTAAAGGGTTCTTTATCCCAGCGTCAGCCGCGCCTGTTCCTGCGTGTTGGCCGTTGCGTCGAACAACAACCCTTGCCGGTGTGCGTCTTCGATGCGCCCGCATGCCGTTTCGAAGTTTCCCGGATCAAGTTCGACGCCAACGAATCGCCGCCCGGTTTGCAGGCATGCGACTCCGGTTGAGGCCGAACCCATGAACGGGTCGAGCACCAGCGCGCCGGACGGCACGACGCGCAACAGTTCGCGCAGCAACGGTAACGGCTTCTGCGTGACGTGTACCCGGTCGCGTGGCGCGACGCACTCGTAAAATCCGGGTATCGCTTTTCCCGAAGCATCGGGCGGTAACGCGCCCGCCGTTCCCCATATCACGTATTCACATTGAGCCGTAAAGCGGCCGAGTTGCGGCCGTGCGTCGGGCTTGCACCACGGCACGATGCCGCGCCATACCCATCCGCCTGCCTGCATGTAATCCGTTGACGCCGGAAGCTGTCGCCAGTCGGTAAAGAACATGCCGAACGCCCCAGGCCTGCACGCCTGCAATGCAGCGGCCGACCATAGCGCCGCCCAATACGAGAACGCGCGTTGATCGCGGTTGTCACCGCTGAAATCCGGCAGCGTTCGCGCGCGCGAATCGTTCGGGAAGTATTTCCGGCGCGGGTCGCCCATCCGGTCGGAACGGAACTGGCCGCCCGACGAGTAAGGCGGATCGGTGAGCAGTGCGTCTACGCCCGATAACTGCGGCAGGATCGCGAGCGCGTCGCCGCAATACAGCGTCGCGGGGCCGATGATGACAGGGGCATTCACGATTGCCGTTCACTTGTGTGCTCGAATAGCATTCTTTGGCGCTGCGCGTCTTCGATGCGCCTGCAAGCTATTTCAAAGTATGGCCGTTCGCGTTCCATACCGACGAATGCGCGGCCCTGTTCGACCGCAGCTACGCCCGTTGTTCCCGAACCCATGAATGGGTCGAGCACCATGCCGCCCGGCCTTGCGAGTGAACCGACAATGAAACGCATGAGTTTTAGCGATTTTTGTGTCGGGTGCGCTTCCTTTCCCGGCTGGCCGTACCGGTAGCTATCGAACCTAAAGACGTTCGAACGCCTGCTGTTCGCGTCACCGAACCACGCACCGCGTCGATAGGCATACACAGCCAGTTCGAATCCGCTAGGCCACCAGTTACCTTTCATCGCGGGTGGCGGGGACAGTTTGACCCATGCGGCAGGCTTCGGGGTCATGCCAGCTTCGAGAAGTGCATCCGCCACGAGCGACGCCTGATGCAGTCCACAAAACCAGAATTGAGTATCGGACAGTCGCGCACAGGTTTTCACCGCCTCAATTACTGTTTCACGCAAGGCCGCATCGTCCCACGCAAACTGAAGGGTCCGCAGTCCACCATCCCTATGTTTCTGCATGCCGAATCTATGCGGGATGCAGTACGGCGGATCGGCGATCACGGCATCGACGCGCGCAAGCGTCGGCAGCACATCGAGGCAATCGGCACAATACAGCGTCGCGCTACCGATGATAACGGGCGCGCTTGCCATTGCGTCAGTCACCACAAAAGCAGTCAACGAGCGGCGCTTCGTCGGCGTCTTCCAGATCCAGCGGAATCTGGCGCGCGTAGAAAAGCGCTTCGCGTTTCAGGTCGCGATACGGCGGCCTGTCATTGCGAAACGTCGCGCCGTGTTCCGCGCTTTCCTGTTCGATCCACCAATCGGCCCGCCACGGCTCCGCGATGAGCGCGCGCACGATCTTGTGACGCGCTTTCAGAAAGCAGCAATCGCAATTACCGAAGTCGCCCTGCGGATCGAGCTGGAGGTCGAAAGGCTGCGTGCGCCAGAATGCGAGTACGTCGCCCTTCGTGACGTTGGCACGCGCGAGCGGTAATACCGGAATACCGTTTGAGTTGTCCCGCGCCGGATCGAGCATGCGTGCCACGCGTCGCGGTTCATCGGCGCGGATACCCATTACACTGTCCCACTCTCCGAAGCCATGCGTGTGCATGAATGCGCTACTCGCGCGCATCTTGAGATTGATCGTGCAGAGCCGCGCAACCGGATTCGGCAGCATGTTCACGGCACGCGTAAGCGCGGCGAACGGCTCGCCATGACGAGCCGCCGTTCCCAACGTCACGATGCGATACGTACAGAAACGTTGCGGCTTACCCTCAATGAACCGGTCCATTCCAGCCACGTTACCGGCACGCCCCACCGTCGCGCGCACTCGTCAATGAACGCCAGCGTTTCCTCACGTTCCTTGCCGGTGTTCTGGAACACCACGAAGCAGTCCGCCGGCAAACCGTGGTTCGCGCACAGGATTTCATGCAGCATGAAACCGCTAGTCCGCCCGCCGCTGAAACAGATTTGCGCCGGGCCGTGGATGATAAATGGCACGAGGTCTGCACGCATCGCGACTACTCCGCGCGGAACACCTGCGAGAACACCAGCGCGAGGTCTTCGCCCCTGCATGGCTTGTGTCCGTACCAGCGTTCGGCCTGTCGCGCGCATTCATCCGCGAGGGACGGCCACGCACCCCCGCGGCGCAGCGCTTCGGCGCGTACCTGGTCGCTGAGTGTGACGCGGTGCGCGTGCGCGCGCTTCGTACCTGTTTCGTGATCGTTCACGGCATACGCTCCTGGTGTTCTTCGCCGTGGAGAAAGCACGGATCGGGCGGCGTCGCGCCCGCGAGCGCCGCGCGCGCAACTCGTGCGATATTCGGCAGGCTGTCGGCCACGGGCGGACACTCCGCAATGTCGCGAATGAGCGCGAGCGCTTCGCGCGCCCGTGCGAGGTCGTGCAGTGCTCGCGCGCGCAGATGGTCCGCGTGGTGCAGGCGTTCGTCGCGTTGCCGATGGTTCATGATTGCTCCCCGGCCGCAAGCTGCGGCGCGTCCGGTCCGCAAGCGTCGTCATTCGCCGCAGCACCGTCGCGGAGCGCCGCCCACGCCTGCACGACGACGTGCGGAACCTGTCCATTGCCGAGCGCTTCGATTCGCTTCGCCCGCTGCGGAACCTTCGTTTGCGCCATGCGCGGCACGAATCCGGCGCCGCTGGCGTCCCGCGTCGCCGCTGAACCACGGATCAACCGCGCGAGCGGCTTGTGGGCCGTTCTCGCGTTTCCACGCATCGAAATGCGCGGCATCGAGCGGTGCCAGGTCGGTCCAGCCGTTCGGCCAGCCCATCAACCATTCGACTCATGCAGGATTGAGCGGGCCGCCGTCCGCGTAACAGCAAAGTTGCGGGGCTTTCCGTCGATACCGGCCGGGTGACGCGCCGGCCGCGTCCGTTTTCATCGGCGCGGGAAAGCGCGCCGCGTAACCAAGCGGCGTCCCGCCCTGCGCGTAACGCCCCGAACGCGCACCGGTATCGCCGGCGGTCGGCGTCGGCCACAGATGCAGCGCGAGCGCTTCAACCAGGTTTCCGTTTCCGCGCGCCTTCGCAGGCGTCACCAGACCGGCCTTGTTGCCGAGCGACGCAGTACGCGGCGCTGCGCAACCGGCATCACGGCCGCGACGACAGCAACAACTGGCAATGCGTGCCGCTCCATGCGTTCGGACTGCGCGAGCACATCCGCGAACTCGGCGGCAGGATGAACTGCGAACTCGCATTCGGCTTCGCGACCGACGACGCGGGCGCGCTCGTCGTCGCGGAAGGCGCGCCGCGCGTGCGGTTCTTCGAGGTGTCGTTCGAAGTCGGCGACGACGTCGGCGAAACCACGTTCAGCTTCAACCAGTGGGCGTTCGAATTCATGCGCGCGGAGTGGCTCGGCATCGGCGCGACGTCGCTCGACGCGACGTTCGACCGGATCGACGCGATGAGCGACGTTGCATTCGCGCGCATGCTGGAAGCGGTGCTCGCGGATACGGCATCGACGCGCGACGCGCCCGACGTCGAGCATTGGGCCGTGTACGATCCGGACGCCGGCCGCTGGGTCGGCGCCCCTGTCTGCGTGCCGGTGCGCGCACTGACGCTGCATTGAATCGCTGCGACAGCGTCGGCGTTACAGCAGGCCGAGCGCCTTCGCGGTCGAATCAATCGCGCTCTTCGCTTTCGCGACGATCTCGTCGATCTCGGCACGGGTGACGACGAGCGGCGGCGAGAGCAGCATGCGGTCGCCGGTGGCGCGCATGATGAGGTTGCCGTTGAAGCAGAAGTCGCGGCACAGCGTGCCGACCTCGCCGCCGTTTTCGAAGCGTTTCCGCGCCTTCGGATCGGCCGCGAGCTGAATTCCCGCGACCAGCCCCGCGCCCGCGATCTCGCCCACGACCGGATGGCCTTCGAACGTCTCGCGCAGCACCCGCTGGAAGTACGGCCCGGTATCCGACTTCACCTTTTCGACGATCCCGCCGTCGCGCAGCAGCGTCAGGTTCGCGACCGCCACCGCCGCCGCCACCGGATGCCCTGAGTACGTGAGGCCATGATTGAACTCGCCGTGCGCGATGATCGCGTCCGCGATCCGGTCGTGCAGCGCCACCGCCCCCATCGGCACGTAGCCGCTCGTGAGTCCCTTCGCGAGCGTCATCAGGTCCGGCTCGAAACCGAAATGCTGGTGCGCGAACCACTCGCCGGTGCGCCCGAACCCGCCGATCACCTCGTCGGCCACCAGCAGCACGTCGTATTTGCGGCAGATCCGCTGGATCTCCGGCCAGTACGTCGACGGCGGGAAGATCACCCCGCCCGCGCCCTGGAACGGCTCGCCGATGAACGCCGCGACGTTCTCCGCGCCCAGTTCGAGGATCTTCGCTTCGAGCTGCCGCGCCCGCTCCAGCCCGAACGCCTCCGGCGTCACGCCCTCGGCCGCCTCGCCGAAGTAATACGGCTGGTCGATATGCACGACGTGCTCGACCTTCGACGGCATCTGCTCGTGCATGTAGCCCATCCCGCCGAGCGTGGCGCCCGCGATCGTCGAGCCGTGATACGCGTTCTTCCGCGAGATCACGTACTTCTTCGAGGCCTTGCCCTGCGTGAGCCAGTACTGGTGCACGATGCGCAGCACCGTGTCGTTGCCCTCCGAACCGCTGTTGCAGTAGAAGAAGCGGTTGAACCCCGCCGGCGTGACCTGCGCGAGCAGCGCCGAGAGTTCGATCACCGGCGGATGGGTGGTCTTGAAGAACGTGTTGTAGTACGGCAGTTCCAGCATCTGCGCATAGGCCGCCCCGGCCAGTTCGCGCCGGCCGTAGCCGACGTTCACGCACCACAGCCCGGCCATGCCGTCGATGATGCGCTGGCCCTCCGAGTCCCACAGATAGACCCCGTCGGCCTTCACGATCACGCGGCTGCCGTCGCGGTTGAGCGCGCCCATGTCCGAGAACGGGTGGATGTGATGCGCGGCGTCGAGCGCGCGGTAGCCGGCGGTAGTGCGCGGCGTCGTTTGGGTACGGTCGTTCATGTCCGGTCTCCGGTTCAGACGTGCAGCAGCAGGTGACGGCGTTCCCACGAGCTGATGACCCGGAAAAACGCCTCGTATTCGGTTTCCTTCAGCGCCAGGTACGCGCGCACGAACTTCTCGCCGAGGATGTCCTTGAGCGGCTCGCACGAGCCCATCAGCGTGAGCCCCTCCTCCAGGTTGCGCGGCAGCTGGTAGGGCAGCGCGTAGCCGTCGCTCGACAGCGGCTCGGAGGGCTTCAGGTGCTGCGTCATGCCGAGATAACCGGCCGCGAGCGTGGCGGCCATCGCCAGATACGGATTGCAGTCGACGCCCGGGATGCGGTTCTCGACGCGGCGCGCGGCCGGCGACGAGTGCGGCACGCGGAAACCCACCGTGCGGTTGTCGTAGCCCCACGCGACGTTGATCGGCGCGGCCATGAAGCGCGACAGGCGGCGGTACGAGTTGATGTACGGCGCGAAGATAGGCATCAGCGCCGGGGTGTACTTCTGCAGCCCGGCGATGTAGCCGTGAAAGAGGTCGGTCGCCTGGCCGTCCGCGCCGGTGAACAGGTTCTGGCCGGTTTCGGCGCTCACCAGGCTCTGGTGCACGTGCATTGCGGAGCCGGGCTCGTTCTCCATCGGCTTGGCCATGAAGGTCGCGTACATGTGGTGGCGCAGCGCCGCCTCGCGCACCGTGCGCTTGAAGAGGAACACGCGGTCGGCGAGGTTGAGCGGATCGCCGTGCAGGAAGTTGATCTCCATCTGGGCGGCGCCGACCTCGTGGATCAGCGTGTCGACTTCGAGCCCCTGGATGTCGCAGTACTCGTAGATGTCCTCGAACAGCGGGTCGAACTCGTTGACCGCCTCGATGGAATAGGCCTGGCGGCCGGTCTCCGGGCGGCCGGTGCGGCCGATGGGCGGCGCGAGCGGCAGGTCCGGGTCCTTGTTCATGTCGACCAGGTAGAACTCCAGTTCCGGGGCGACCACCGGTTTCCAGCCGCGGGCCTCGTAGAGTTCGAGCACGCGGCGCAGCACGCGGCGCGGGGAGATCTCGACCGGGGTGCCGTCGAAGTGCACGCAGTCGTGGATGACCTGGGCGGTGGGATCGACCGCCCACGGGATGATGCGGATGGTGGAGGAGTCGGGCACGCAGACCATGTCGGGGTCGGTGACGCCGGTGAGGCTGCCGTCGTCGGGATAGTCGCCGGTGACGGTCTGGATCATGACGGCCTGGGGCAGGCGCATGGATTCGCCGGACTCGAACTTGCTGCGCGGGATGATCTTGCCGCGGGCGATGCCGGCCATGTCGGGGATGATGGCCTCGATCTCGGTGATGTGATGCTTGCGGAGGAATTCGTCGATGTCGTGCATGTCGGTTCTCGGGAGTTCGGGGGGCGCGGGCCTATACATGGGCGGCGGTGCGCAGGCGCTGCGCGAGGCGCGCGCGGCAGGCGTCGCCGAAGGCGCGGAAGATCGCGGTGGAGAGCGCATCGCGAGCGTGCTGCCACTCGGGGTGCCACTGCACGCCGAGCGCGAACGCGGGCGAGCCGGCGACGCTGACCGCTTCGATCAGGCCATCGGGCGCAACGGCTTCGGCGGCGAGGCCGGCACCGAGGCGGTCGATGCCCTGGCCGTGCAGCGAGTTGACGCGGGCGTCGGCCGCGCCGCCCGCCAGCCGTTGCAGCAGGCCGCCGGACACGAGCGAGACCGGATGCGAAGGCGCGTACTGGAGGTCGAGCGGATCGGCCTTGTTCTCGCGGTGATCGGCGAGGCCGTCGACGGCGTGGACCTGCTGGTGGAGCGTGCCGCCGAAGGCGACGTTCAGCTCCTGGAAGCCGCGGCAGATGGCGAGCACGGGGATGCCGGCGTCGATGGCGGCGCGCAGCAGCGGGAGGGTGGTGGCGTCGCGGTGGGGGTCGTGCAGGGTGGGCTCACCCGGTGCGCCGCCGTAGCGGTGCGGCTCGACGTTCGAATAGCTGCCGGTGAAGAGCAGGCCGTCGACGGCGGCGAGCACGTTCGCGACGGGCTGGCGCTCGCCGAGCGCGGGCAGCACGAAGGCGAGCGCGTGGGCGCCGTCGGTGACGGCGGCGAGGTACTTCTCGCCGGCAACGTGCGACGCGTGCGCGCCGATCACGGTGCGGTCGGCCGTGACGCCGACCAGCGGGGTGGTTTGCATGGCTAACGTTTTCTTTCTGCGAGGGTCTGCATGACCCGCAATGCGAAGTGACGCGAATGGCGTCGCGATCGCGCTGCGGACTCGACAGGGCTTGCGGCCGTGCATACGCAGCGCCGCGTGCCGTTACGACGCGTGAGCGACGCTAACGCATCGCGCTGCGCGTGGAGATCAGGTAGGCGGTGCGTTTCGCGCCGTGATGCGGCGCGACGGTATCGAGGCGTGCGCGTGCGGGCCGCGTGCGGACGAGTGCCGACGCTGCGCGAACCAGCCGGCGCAGGCGACGAACCGCAATGAAGAAAGAGGCGCTAGGGCAACAGCGATGCAACGCCGTCTGCATGGATCGCGACGAACGCGCGCGCGAACAGGGCATTGCGACGCCGGACGAACCGGCGCGACAGGACGGCAGACGCTGATGACGACGGGTACAGGCGAGAGGCAAGCCTGCCGCTACTGCCGTCGGCGAAGGCGGCGCAGTCATCGCGAAGACACCTCGCATGGCTACGATTCCACCCGACCAGAAGGCCACGGACTCTCACGATTACACTCGCTGGTTGTTGTGCTCGGGATGCCCGGCTCGCGCGCCGCGAAGAATGCAGCGGATGCTTCATGAGCCGAGGCGAGATCCATCAGGTTCGCATCGATGCAAACATCGCGCGAACCGATGTTGACCTGCCGTTCAGGATATACGAGCCAGTCGTTGCGTCAATGTTTTTTTCAACTGGCTTACCGAACCGGATTCATCGCGCATTGCCGCATGCGTTGCCGCCGCGCACGGGTTTTCCCGTCGATGGAACGACACGGAAGCTGTCTAGAATGACGAATGCCGCAACCAGTGACACGGCTTGCGAATCGCTGTCTGTTCGAACGGAAGTCTGCCCGCATCGAGGCATCCCGATGGAAAAGAGAACGCTTGCATATTGGCAGGACAAGGCCGCGACGCTCGGCATCGAAGGGCGCGCGTTCATCGGCGGCGCGTATCGCGACGCCTATTCGGGGCGCACGTTCGACTGCGTGAGCCCGATCGACGGCCGCACGATCGCGAACATCGCGGACTGCGGCGCAGTGGATGTGGACGAAGCGGTGGCCGCCGCGCGCCGCGCATTCGATATGCAGGTGTGGGCCGGGCTGAATCCGCGCAAACGCAAGGCGATCCTGCTGCGCTGGGCCGCGCTGATACGCGAACATCGGGACGAAATCGCGCTGCTCGAAACGCTCGATGCAGGCAAGCCGATCGGCGACACGACGACCGTCGACGTGCCGGGCGCGGCCTATTGCGTCGAATGGTTTGCCGAAGCGATCGACAAGGTGGGCGGCGAAGTGGTGCCGGCCGATCATCATCTGGTCGGCCTCGTCACGCGCGAGCCGATCGGCGTGGTCGCGGCGGTCGTGCCGTGGAATTTCCCGATCCTGATGGCGTCGTGGAAGTTCGCGCCCGCGCTCGCGGCGGGCAACAGCGTCGTGCTGAAGCCTTCGGAGAAGTCACCGTTGAGCGCGATCCGCATCGCGCAGCTTGCGCACGAAGCGGGCATTCCGTCCGGCGTGTTCAACGTGCTGCCGGGCGGCGGCGAACCGGGCAAGCTGCTCGCGCTGCACAGCGACGTCGATTGCCTCGCGTTCACCGGTTCGACCGCGGTCGGCAAGCAGATCATGCAATACGCGGGGCAGTCGAACCTGAAACGCGTCTGGCTCGAACTCGGCGGCAAGTCGCCGAACATCGTGCTGCCGGATTGCCCGGACCTCGATCGTGCCGCAAAGGCCGCGGCCAGCGCGATCTTCTACAACATGGGCGAGATGTGCACCGCGGGTTCGCGTCTGCTCGTGCATCGCGACATCAAGGACGCCCTCCTGGAAAAGCTCACCGAAGCCGCGCGTTCGTACAAGCCGGGCAATCCGCTCGACCCGGACGTGTCGATGGGCGCGATCGTCGACAAGGTGCAACTGGACCGCGTGCTCGGTTATATCGAAGCGGGCCGCAAGGAAGCGAAACTGCTGTTCGGCGGCGAGCGCGTGCGCATCAATAGCGGCGGCTATTACGTCGAGCCGACCGTGTTCGAGACGCCGCACGATACGCGGATCGCGCGCGAGGAAATCTTCGGGCCGGTGCTGTCGGTGATCGTGTTCGATTCGGTCGACGACGCGGTGCGCATCGCGAACGACAGCGAATACGGTCTTGCCGCTGCCGTGTGGACGTCGAACCTGACGAGCGCGCATGAAATCTCGCGCCGCCTGCGCGCGGGCACCGTGTGGGTGAACTGCTACGACGAAGGCGGCGACATGAACTTCCCGTTCGGCGGCTACAGGCAGTCGGGCAACGGTCGCGACAAGTCGTTGCACGCGCTCGAAAAATACACGGAACTGAAGTCCACGCTGATCCGCCTGCGTTAGCGCGTGTCAGGCAGTCACCGCGACCTGCCCGTGCCATCAGCATTTTCGGAGCGCCGACGACGATCGTCCGGTGCTTGCCGGCGCTGAACCGGCAGCTATCCCGCATCCCCCGAAATAGTTCTCGGTGCTCCTGCTGGAGCCTTGCCTGGGACGATCTGTCTGGGTACGCTTTCGATCGGTTTTCAAACTGATGAAAGATGTCCGGAGCATGCTATCCGCGCCCCCTATAACCTGCAAACGCCGACAGGTCGGCGTGGGTCTCGCAGGCGAAACCTTATACAAGAACTATTTTGACCATCGCACATATCGAGCAGATCCTTGCTGAAGGACGTCAACGTGCCGACGCACAGGCGGCGCGGGCCTTGCCCGACCTGCCTGAAGAGTTGCGCGCCGAGCATGAAAAAGCCGTTGCCTTTGCCCGCTCGCAGGAGGAAACAGTCCAGCAAAGGCTGGATGCCGACCGTCCAACACTGACCATGCTGGTCAATGCGACGCAAGACGGGAAACTGCCGCGCGAAACCCGCATGGCATGGCTGCGCAAGCTGGCCGATCGCATCAACCAGCTTGCGCAGTCGCTATCGGCCTGTGCGACGAACCATTGTTCGCATTGCTGCTACGCGCCCGTCTCTCTTTCGTTTCTGGAGGCAAAGCTGATCGGCGCAGCGATCGGCGTTGAGCCGAAGGCGCCGCCGGCGCAGACGGCCCGCCATGCGGCTTCCGCCACCCCCACCCCGTTACGGCCGAAGATCGGGCACGGTTACGCGTGGCCCTGCCCTTTTCTGGTCGAAGACGCGAGCCTTCCATCGGGCAAGGGCGGCAAATGCGGAATCTACGAGCACCGCCCGATGGTGTGCCGAAGCTGTTTGAGCATGGCTGCTTCGGACAAGCTTTGTGAACCGCAGCCCGACCATCTGGTCCCGCTCCCGCTTTTCGATGCGCGCGTGCTGCATCTGCTGGCCGCCCAGATCGGCGGCGCGGAGGTGGCCGACATTCGGGACTTTTTTCCGGCGGGAATGGCCGGGTAGCGCCCCCGGCTTCGACTCTCGATAGAACGAGCCATGGGAGAGCAGGCGCGCGTCAGCGTTCGACCAGCGGCCCGAGATTCGAGCGCACCCGCTGGAGCATTGCCGAAAACTGGTCCGCCTCTTCCGGCGTGAAGCCCGCGAGGGCTTCCGCCGCCACTTCGTCGCCGACGCGCCTCGCGCGCGTCAGCACCGCCGACGCTTTCTTCGTCAGGCTCACCTGAAGCTCGCGGCGGTCGTTCGGGTTCTCGGTGCGCACGACCCAGCCGCCTTCCTCCAGCCGCTCGACCAGCCGGCCCGCCGAGATCGGCGCGACGTCCAGCACCTCCGCGAGACTCGCCTGGTTCAGGTCGCCGTAATGCGCGAGATACGCGATCACGCGGCACTGCGCGCGCGTCAGTTCGAGCGACGCGCGCGCGAGGTCGTCGTAGCGCTTGCCGTACAACCGGCCCACTTCGGCGATCAAGAAGCCGAAGCGTTTTTCGAGGTCGAAAGTCATGCGCCGATTATACGGGCGGCGCGCGAAGCGGCGTCGCGGCGGCGGCACGCGCCTATCGGGCGCAAGCCGCGCGCATCGACAGCCCGTTGAAAGCATGGGACGGCAAGCCGGGCCGTCGCGTGCAGCCCCATAACGCCTTTACCGATTGCGCGCGCAGGGTCGATCCGTATAATAAGCCGGCTTATCATTTTCGCGCGCACTCCTGATCACGATGACCGCAGTCCCGCAGGCCGCCGAGGCCGCGCCGCTCAATCGCGGCATGATCACGCTGTCGATCATGCTCGCCACGCTGATCCAGACGCTCGACAGCACGATCGCCAACGTCGCGCTGCCGCACATGCAGGGGGCGCTGTCCGCGTCGCAGGACGAGATCACGTGGGTGCTCACGTCGTACATCGTCGCCGCCGCGATCGCGACGCCGCTGACCGGCTGGCTCGCGGACCAGATGGGCGTGAAGCGGCTGCTCGGCGTCGCGATCGCGGGCTTCACGGTCGCGTCCGCGCTGTGCGGGCTGTCCGAAACGCTCGGCGAGATCGTCGCGTCGCGGCTCGCGCAGGGGCTGTTCGGCGCGTCGCTGGTGCCGCTGTCGCAGTCGATCCTGCTCGACATCAACCCGCGCGAGAAGCAGGGCCAGGCGATGGCGGTGTGGGGGATGGGCGTGATGGTCGGACCGGTGCTCGGCCCGACGCTCGGCGGCTGGCTCACCGACAGCTACAACTGGCGCTGGGTGTTCTTCATCAACGTGCCGATCGGCGCGTTCGCGCTGTTCGGCGTCTCGACGTTCCTGCCGGCGCGCGAGCCGCTGAAGCAGATCCGCTTCGACCTGTTCGGCTTCGCGACGCTCGCGCTCGCGATCGGCGCGCTGCAGGCGCTGCTCGATCGCGGCGAGCAGCTCGACTGGTTCAACTCGCTCGAAATCCGCATCGAGGCGCTCGTCACGGTCATCAGCTTCGCGTTCTTCATCGTGCACACGGCGACGTCCGGGCCGGACACGTTCTTTCGCTATCAGTTGCTGAAGGACCGCAACTTCGCGACCGGCACGTTCTTCATCTTCGTGATCGGCGCGGTGCTGTACGCGACGCGCGCGCTGCTGCCGCCGATGCTGCAGAACCTGATGGGTTATCCGGTCGCGACAACCGGCCTCGTCACCGCGCCGAGCGGCGCGGGCACGATGATCGCGATGCTGATCGCCGGGCGGCTGCTCCGGCGCATCGACGCGCGCGTGCTGCTGCTGTTCGGCTTCCTCGTGTCCGCATACGCGCTGTGGCAGATGATGCAGTACACGATCGTGCTGTCGCCGTCCGACATCGTGTGGCCCGGCGTCGTGCAGGGTTTCGGGCTCGGTTTCGTGTTCGTGCCGCTGTCCGCCCTGACGTTCTCGACGCTGACGCCGCAACTGCGCGCGGACGGCACCGCGACGTACAGCCTGATGCGCAACATCGGCAGCAGCATCGGCATCTCGATCGTGCAGACGTTCGTCACGCGCGGCACGCAGATCGCGCATTCGGACCTCGCCGCGAATGTGACGGTGTTCAATCCCGCGATCCAGCCGATGCTCGCGGACGGTTCGCGTTACGATATGGCGCTGCTGAACCAGCAGATCACGCAGCAGGCGCAGATGATCGCGTATCTGAACGACTTCAAGATGATGTTCGTCGCCACGCTGGTCGTGATTCCGCTGCTGATGCTGATCCGCCCATCGGGCGGCGGTTCGGCCGATGCGGGCCATGCGGCGATGGACTGAGCGCCGCCTTTTCCCGCGTCGCGCCTCCTGCAATGCCACGCGCGCTGTCCTCGAACGGACGGCGTGCGCCATCACCGTATTTCGATGCTCTCCACCGTTTCGATCCTGCTGCCCGTGTTCGGGCTGATCTTCGCGGGTTTCGCGTCGCGCCGCTTCGGCGTGCTCGGGCCGGCTTCCGCCTCCGAACTGAACCGCTTCGTCGTGTGGCTCGCGCTGCCCGCGCTGCTGTTCGACACGCTCGCGCACGCGACATGGCACGAGCTGTATCAGCCGGCGTTCGTCGCCACGTTCGGCCTAGCGTGCGCGGTCGTGTTCGTCGTCGTGCTCGCCGTGCGGCTCGCGAGCGGCCGGCCGCTCGCGGACGCGAGCATCGACGGCATCGCCGCCGCCTATCCGAACACCGGCTACGTCGGCTTCCCGCTCGCGATGATCGCGTTCGGCCCCGCGAGCCTCACGCCGACGACGATCGCGACGATCCTCGTCGTCTGCGTGCTGTTCGCCGTGGCGATCGTGCTGATCGAAACCGGGCTGCAAAACGAGCGCCGCGTGCACCGGCTCGCGCTGAAGGTCGCGCGCTCGC
Organism: Paraburkholderia caballeronis; assembly: GCF_900104845.1. NCBI lineage: Bacteria > Pseudomonadati > Pseudomonadota > Betaproteobacteria > Burkholderiales > Burkholderiaceae > Paraburkholderia > Paraburkholderia caballeronis. Next base: position 1,224,445 of record NZ_FNSR01000002.1, read on the forward strand.
TCGCGCGCAATCCGCTGCTCGTCGCGCCGGCGCTCGGCGCGGTCGTGTCCGGCGCGCATCTGACGCTGCCCGCGAGCGCCGAGACATTCCTGAAGCTGCTCGGCGGCGCGGCGAGCCCGTGCGCGCTCGTGAGCCTTGGCCTCTTTCTCGCGGAGCGCGGCGGCGGCGCGCCGGTGCGGCGCGAGTCGTGGGGCTTGACCGGCGTGAAGCTCGTCGTGCAGCCGCTGTTCACATGGTGGCTCGCGGTGCGGGTGTTCGCATTGCCGGCGCAACTCGCGCAGATCGCGGTGCTGCTCGCCGCGCTGCCGACCGGCACCGGGCCGTTCATGCTCGCGGAGTATTACCGGCGCGAGGCGCACATCACGTCGCGCACGATCCTGCTGTCGACGGTCGGCTCGCTCGTCACGCTGACCGTGCTGCTGCTGCACCTGCACCACGGCAGCTGATTGTGCCGACGCCGGCCGCGCGGCACGACGCTTGCTGAACCCCTGGCGTTGGCTCACGACTCAGGAGGCACGAACGATGAACTGGCTTCGACGCAGCAGCGCGGCAATCGCACTCGTCAGCCTTGCCGCATTGGGCGCCTGCACGCTGGGCGGCGCGGCGGCCGGCGGTTATGTCGGCAACAAGGCGACCAACGGCAGCGCGGTCGGCACGGTCGGCGGCGCGGTGGCCGGCGGCGTGATCGGTCATGAACTCGGGAAGTAGTCGCCGGGATTTACACGGCGGCATTTGATTGACCGCGTCACCCATCGGCGTCGTTGCGACGCCGCATCCGGTTTTCCCCGCCGCCGTGTCCGACGCAGCGGCGCACAGAAGCGGGGCCGCGCGGCCCCGCTTCTTCATTTCACCGCGCCGAGCGCGAGCCCCTTCACCATGTAACGCTGCAGCCACGCGAACACGATCGACACCGGCAAGGTGGCGGCGAGCGTCGCGGCCATCACCAGTTGCCATTCGACCGTGTACTTGCCGGCCACCATGTCGGTGACCTGCACGGTCAGGGTCTTGTTCTCCGGCGAGCGGATCAGCGTATAGACCACCGCGAACTCGTTCCACGCGCTGATGAACGTGAAGATCGACGTGACGACGACCGCCGGCACCGCGAGCGGCAGGAACACGCGGAACACCGCGCCGGTGCGGCTGCATCCTTCGAGCCACGCGGATTCTTCGAGGTCGCGCGGTACCGTCTGGAAGTACGACGACAGCATCCACACCGCGAACGCGATGTTGAACGCCGCATACGACACGATCACGCCGAGCTTCGAATCGACGAGGTTGCCGTCGCCGTACGGAATCATCGCGGCGAGCCGGAACAGCCCGACCACCAGCAGGATCGGCGACAGCATCTGCGTGATCAGCAGGAACTGCCGGTACAGGCCGCGCCCGCGAAACGGGAAGCGCGCGAGCGCATATGCGGCCGGCAGGCTGACCGCGAGCGCGAGCAGCGTGGACAGCAGGCTGATGACCGTGCTGTTGCGCAGCGCGACGCCGAAATTCGCGGCGTCCCACATGTCGACGTAGTTCTGCCAGCGCCACTGGACCGGCAGCCAGCGCGCCGGATAGACGAACACCTCGGACGCGGGTTTCACCGACGTGAAGAACATCACCGCGAACGGAAACAGGATCACGACGACGAGCGGCGCGAGCGCCAGCCAGCACCACAGCGAGCGTTTGAGCTTGCGGTTCATGCGGGTTCTCCCTGTTCGCCGCCGCGTCTGCCCTGCACGCGCAGATACACGAGCGAGAACGAGAACAGCACCGCGAGCATGATGAGCGACACGGCCGCCGCCTCGCCGGGCCGGCCGAGCCGGAAGCCGAGTTCGTACAGGTAGGTGACGAGGATGTGCGTGCTGTCGTCGGGGCCGCCCTGGGTCATCACCCAGATGATCGGGAACGAGTTGAACACGTAGATCACGTTCAGCAGGATCGTCATGTTGATGAACGGCTTGAGCAGCGGCAGCGTGAGCAGCCGGAACTGCTGCCATGCGCTCGCGCCGTCGATGCGCGCGGCTTCGTAGATGTCGCCCGGCACCGACGACAGCCCGCCGAGCAGGATCGTCGTCGTGAACGGGATCGACACCAGAATGCCGACCGCGATCTCGACCGGGAACGCGAGTTCGGGCGTCGCGAGCCAGTGGATCGGCCCCGACGTGAGGCCGAGGCGCTGCAACGTCACGTTGACCATCCCATAGTCGTCGTTGAACGCCCAGCGCCATACGACGGCGGTCATCGTCAACGACACGGACCACGGCAGCATCACGATCGTGCGCGCGAGGCCGCGGCCGTAGAAGTCCTGGTTCAGCACCAGCGCGACCGGCACCGAGATCAGCACCGTGCCGCCGACGACGAACACGGTCCACACGACGGTGCGCTTCAGCGAGCCGATGAAGCCCGGGTCCTCGAATACGTTGTAGAAATTCTGCAACCCGGAGAAGCCGCGGATCGCGCCGAAGCGCGATACCTCATGCAGCGACTGGTACACGATGTTGAAGATCGGATAGCTGATGATGAACAGCGCGAGCACGAGGCTCGGCACGATCAGCAGCCACGGCGCGCGGGGCGCGACGGCGGCGCGGGGGGAACGGCTCATGCGTGGGCGCTCGCGGGGAGGATCGGGGGCGTCGGCGGCCGGCGGGCCGGCGCGCCGGAGGGGACCCGTAGTCATGTCGGTGCTTCTGGTTTCACTGCTGTTGCGTATCCGGGCTGAGGGGCCGAGGGGCTGCGGGCGCGGCGCGCGCGGATTGCGCCGCGCGCGCCGCGCCCCGTGGCGCCCGTTACTGCCCGAGCGACTTGTTCGCGTCGGCGGCGGCCTGGTTCAGCGCGTCGGCCGGCTTCGCCTTGCCGAGGTACACCGCCTGCATCCCGCTCGTCACGGCCTTCGCGGTGTCCTCCCAGCCGGTCACCGTCGGCGCGAAGCGCGCCTGCGGCAACAGCGCGATGAACGCCTTCGTGTCCGGATCGTTGAACGCCGGGTCGGCCGCTTCCGCCTTCGTCGTCGGCAGGAAACCCTCGGTGCTCGTGAACTCGACGCGCGGGGCCTTCGTGAACAGATAATCGAGGAACTTCCACGCGGTCTTCTTCGACTTCGAGTTCTTGAACATCATGATCGAGTCGGTGACCGCGTAGGTCGCGCCGTTCGTGCCGACCGGCAGCGGGTCGATCCCGTACTTCAGGTTCGGCGCTTCCTTCTTCAGCTGCTTCGCGAGGAACGGCGCGGAGATCACCATCGCGACGCGGCCCTGCTTGAACAGGTTCTGCACGTCCTCGCGGCTGTAGCCGGTCACGCCCGGCTGCGTGAGACCGTCGTCGATCAGCGTCTTGTACAGCGTCGCGGCCTTGATGCCGGCCGGCGAGTTGAACGCGGCCTTGTGGTCCTTGCCGATCACGTCGCCGCCGTTCGTCCACAGCGCGTAGTAATAGTAGACGTCGGTTTCGATCTCCTTGCCTTGCAGGCCGAAGCCGGCGACGCCCTTCGCCTTCAGCTTCTTCGACGCGTCGATCACGTCGTTCCACGTCTTCGGGCCGTTCGGATAACCGACCGACGCGAGCAGCTCCTTGTTGTAGTACAGCCCGCGCGCGGAGGCGGCGATCGGCAGCCCATAGGTCTTGCCGTCGATCTGGCTCGGCGCGAGGAACGGGCCGATGAAGCGCGCCTTGAAGTTCGCGTCCATGTAGCCGTCGAGCGGCTCGGCGATGTCGTCCTTCACGAAGTCGAGCAGCCAGCGCGTGCCGACGATCGCGAGGTCGGCGTTCGCGCCGCCGGAGATATCCGTCTGCAGCTTCTGCTGCAGCGTGTCCCAGTTCACGTCCTCGATCTTCACCGTCGTGCCGGGGTTCGCGGCCTCGAACTGCTTCGCCATTTTTTCGAAGTACGGTGCGGTCGCGTCGCTGTAGTGCGCGACGGTCACGCGGATCGTGTCCGCGTGCGCCGCGACGGCGATGCCCGCGAGCGCGAGCGCGGCGGCGAGCTTGCCGAGCGCTGAGGATGCACGTGCCTGAAACGCCATTGTTTTATCTCCTGTGTCGATTGGAGTTAGCGCTTCGGCGCTTACTCCGATCCCATGCAAGATGGTTGCTGGGTGGTGGATCCGCGCCGTTGCCCCGGCCGCTGGGTTACGTTGTTTGAAAAAATCCTACAGGACGAAAAAAACCTTGTCACCTGGGAATCACGATATTGTTTTTGTGTGCGTGTTTTGCCTAACATGCTGTAAAACAGGGGTAATTCACGCGCCGCAGCAAAGCGCCGGCCGGCGGGGCGACAGATCGGGCAGGGCCGCCGGCAGCGGCGATGTTGGAAATTTACAGCGCAGCGGCGTTCGGCGCCGCGCGTTTTTTCGAGGGAAACGGACATGGGCCGGGTAGTGCTGGTGACGGGCGCGTGCGGCGGGATCGGCAGTGCGCTGTGCAGGCGGTTCGTCGACGCCGGCGACACGGTGCTCGCGCTCGACCGCGACGCGGCGGGCGTCAACGCGCTCGCCGCGGAACTCGGCGGCGCGCAGGTCGAGCCGCTTGCAGCCGACGTCGCGGATGCGGCGGCCGTGCACGACGCCGTCGCGCGCGCGGTGGCCGCGCGCGGGCCGGTGGACGTCGCGGTCGCGAACGCGGGCGGCGCGCTCGGCACGACGCTCGCGCATACCGACGCGGCCGCGTGGCGGCGCGACGTCGAGCTGAACCTGAACGGCACCTACTACACGGTCGAGGCGGTGCGGGCGTCGATGATCGAACGGCGGACCGGCGTGCTGGTGCTGGTCGGCTCGGTGAACGGACTGACTGCGCTCGGGCATCCGGCGTACAGCGCCGCGAAGGCCGGGCTGGTCAGCTTCACGAAGGCGCTCGCGATCGAACTCGGCCAGTACGGGATCCGCGCGAACATCGTGTGCCCCGGCACCGTGAAGACGCCCGCGTGGCGCGCGCGCGTCGAGCGCAACCCGGACGTGTTCGAGCAGTTGAAGAAGTGGTATCCGCTCGGCGACGTCGCGACGCCCGACGACATCGCGGACGCGGTGCAGTTTCTCGCGTCGCCGCTGGCGCGCGTCATCACCGGCGTCGCGCTGCCGGTGGACGCGGGGCTGATGGCGGGCAACCGGCTGATGGCGAACGAACTCACGCTCGATCCGCTGTGAGCGCGGCGGCGGGCCGGGCAGGCGCAGCGTCGAAGGCAAAGGCGAGCGGCATAAACGCGGCAACAAGGTCAACGAGGACAGCATGGCAGCGGTACAACTGAACGGCATTTTCAAACGCTATGGCGACACCCAGGTCGTGCACGGCGTCGACCTCGACATCGACGACGGCGAGTTCGTCGTGCTGGTCGGCCCGTCCGGCTGCGGCAAGACCACGCTGATGCGGATGATCGCGGGGCTGGAGGAGATCAGCGGCGGCGACCTGACGATCGGCGGCACGCGCGCGAACGGGCTGCCGCCGCAGCAGCGCAACGTGTCGATGGTGTTCCAGAGCTACGCGCTGTATCCGCACCTGTCGGTGTACGACAACATCGCGTTCGGCCCGCGCATCCGCAAGGAGCGCAGCGAGACGTTCAAGCCGCGCATCGAGGCCGCCGCGAAGATGCTGAACCTGTCGAACTACCTGGAGCGGCTGCCGCGCGCGCTGTCCGGCGGCCAGCGGCAGCGCGTCGCGATGGGCCGCGCGGTGGTGCGCGAGCCGGCGCTGTTCCTGTTCGACGAGCCGCTGTCGAACCTCGACGCGAAGCTGCGCGTGCAGATGCGCACCGAGATCAAGGCGCTGCATCAGCGGCTGCGCAACACCGTCGTCTACGTGACGCACGACCAGATCGAGGCGATGACGATGGCCGACCGCATCGTCGTGATGAACGCGGGCCGCATCGAACAGATCGGCCGGCCGCTCGAACTGTACGACCGGCCCGGCAACCTGTTCGTCGCGAGCTTTCTCGGCTCGCCGTCGATGAACTTCGCGGCGGGCGAGGCGATGAGCGACGCGCGCGGCCTCGCGCTCGTGCTGCCCGACGGCGTGCGCATTCCGCTGCCGGAGGGAGCGGCGCCGGCCGGCGCGCGCGTGACCCTCGGCATCCGGCCCGAGCACGTCGTCGCGGGCGGCGACGTGCCGTTCGGCGTCGACGTGATCGAGCCGACTGGCGCGGAGACGCACCTGTACGGGAAAATAGGCGGCGAAAGCTGGTGCGTGACGACCCGCGAGCGCCCGGCGATCGAGCCGGGGCAGCGTATGATGCTCGGCCTGCCGGCGGCGCACCTGCACCTGTTCGACACCGACAGCGGAAAGCGGCTCGAAACGAAGCACGAAGCGGGGCCCGAAGCGGGGCCCGAAGCGCGGCCCGAAGCGCGGCTCCAATGAGCGGCATGGCCCGACGCGCTGCCGGCCCGCACGCGGACCCGCGCCGCTGAAAGCCCGCCCGCCGCCGCGCGGGACGCCTCAGGAAACCAACGGGAAATCCAGGTTGCCGGTCTCTAATCTGATCCATCACATCCGCGACGTGGCCGAGTCGCTGCGGCCCGCCGAGCGCAAGGTCGCCGACATGGTGCTCGGCGACGTGGACTTCGCGATGCGCGCGAGCATCACCGAACTCGCGCAGCGCGCGGACGTGTCCGAGCCGTCGGTCACGCGCTTTTGCCGCGCGGTGGGCGCGCACGGGCTGCGCGACTTCAAGATGCAGCTTGCGCAGAGCGCGGCGGGCGGGCTGCCGTATGCGTCGGCGGAAGTCGCGAGCGACGACGGGATCGGCACGCTGCTCGACAAGGTCGCGGACGCGGTCGTGCAGGGCATCGCGCACGCGCGCGCGTCGCTCGACCCGGCGGTCGTGGAAGCGGCGATCGCCGCGCTCGGCCGCGCGCGGCGCGTGTATTTCTTCGGCGTCGGCACCGGGTCCGGCATCGTCGCGCAGGACGCCGCGCTGCGGATGCTGCGGCTCGACATCGCGGCGAGCGCGTTCGTCGACGGCCATCTTCAGCGGCTCTACGCGGGGCTGATGGAGCCGGGCGACGTCGCGTTCGCGATCTCGCAGTCCGGGCGCAGCGTCGAGGTGAACGAGAGCATCCAGATCGCGAAAGAGCGCGGCGCGACGACGATCGCGCTGACGAACGCCGGCTCGCGGCTCGCGTGGGTCGTCGACATTCCGCTGCTGCTGCGCGTGCCCGCGCCATCCGAGCCGCATGCGCCGGGCGTGTCGCGGCTCGTGCATCTTTCCGTGATCGACGCGCTCGCGATCGGCATCGCGCTAAGGCTCGCGCCGAACGCGTTGAAGAAGATGCGCGACGCGCAGGAGCGCAGCGGCGACGAACGCGAGACCAGCGCGCCGGATGGCGCGTGACGCGATGTGACGCGAAACGTCAGCCGCGTCGCCGCTTCAGCTTCACCGGCATCGTGTCCGGCACCATCGTGAACGCGGACACTTCCTGGATGTTCGCGACGTCCGTCGCGAGTTCGATCGTGAATTCGTTCATCAGCATCGACAGCACGAGCCGCATTTCGACCGTCGCGAGATGCCGGCCCGGACACACGCGCGGCCCCGCGCCGAACTGAAGGTACGCGCGCACGTCGTGCGCCTCGCTGCCGTCGCGTTCGTGGCGATGCAGCCAGCGGGCCGGGTCGTAGCGTTGCGGATCGGCGAAGTGCTTCGGATCGAGCATCGCGGGGCGCGCGACGAAGAACATCCGCGTGCCTTTCGGCAGCGCGACGCCGCCGACGCACACGTCCTCCAGCGGCTCGAACGAATGCACGGCCGCGACCGGCCGCAGACGCGTCGCCTCGATGCAGACCGCCTCGAACAGGTCGAGGTCCTTCAGCGCCGCATAGTCCGGGCAGACCGGCGCGCCGCCCAGCACGCGCCGCGCTTCGTCGCCCAGCTGCTGCTGCAACGGCGCGTCGGCGGCGAGATACGGCAGCGTCCATGCGATCGAATCGGCGGTCGTGTCCTCGCCCGCGAGCAGCAGCGTCAGCACGTTCGCGGAGATGTGGTCGTCGGTGATCGTCGAGCCCGGCTCCTGCTGCTGCGCGAGCATCGCTTCGAGCAGGTTGCGCGGCGTGTCGGACGGCTCGTCGCGCATCCGGTCGCGGGCGCGCTGCATCATCGCGCGCACGTAGCGATGGATTTCCACGAGCGACTGGTCGAGCTGGCGGTCGCGCGGCAGCTTCACGTAGCGCCAGTACGGAAACAGCGCGTTGATGCGGCCCATCACCGCCGGCAGGATCCGTTCGAGATGCTCCTGGATCACGCCGTGCTCCTGCTCCAGCGTGCGCGGGTCTTCGCCGAACGCGAGCGCGCTCGTCACGTCCACTGTGTAGCGTTTCAGGTCGTCGGTCATCTCGACGGTGTCGCCGCGTTCGGCCGCGCGCAGCCAGCGGCGGCGCAGCCGTTCGGTGATGTCTGCGAGCGTCGGATAAAACGCCTTGACGTGCGGGATCGACAGCGCCTGCATCACGAGTCTGCGCTGCGGCTCCCACGCCGCGCCTTCGGCCGAGAAGAGGCCGTTGCAGCCGATCTCTTCGAGCACGGTTTCGATCGGCTGATAACGGCGGTAGCGGTGCGGGCGCTCGCGCATGATCGACTGGATCAGTTCGGGATCCGTCCATACGGTGATCGGGATCGCGCCGACCTGGAAGCGGTACGGCGTGCCAAGCTGTTCGGCCCAGCGTTCGAGGATCAGGTGCAGGCGCGCGGGGGACAGCTGGAGCAGGTTGCCGAGCAGCGGGACGCCTCGCGGGCTCGGCAGGTCGGCGATCTGGCGCGGACGGTTCGATGTCGGAACGGCGGCAGGGGCGGTCATGGGGCGGTCGGTGCGCGTTGGCTGTCTGTTGCGGCTCGGCGTGGGTTGGGCGAGGGGGCTGCGTTCGTGGGACCGGCCGGGTGCGTGAGACAGGAGCGGAAGCGACGCGGCGCGTGGGGAGGATGATCGCACGAGTGGCGGAATCGGTTGCGCCGCGTTCAGGCTCCTGCTTGCCGCCGTGGTGGAGGAAGCGGGAGGCATGGGGAGCCGCCTTTCGATGGCGGCGCCCCATGGCGTTCGAGGTCTTTGTCACGCGCGCATTGCCAGCCGCGCCGCCGCCGTTCAATCGTCGAACGTGCCGCGATATTCCGGCGCGGCGTCCGAGCGCGTGTTCAGTTCGAACATCACGCCGCCCGGCGCGCGGCAAAAGAAGCGCGAGCCGCGTCCGTTGTTGAAGATGTCGGTTTCCATCTCGACGCCGTCGGCCTTGAAACGCTCGTACAGTTCGCGGACCGCGTCGAAGCTCGGCAATTCGAACCCGGCATGAAACGCCTTCGGCCACGCGGGCTCGTCGCCGCTCACGTGGTCGATCACCACGTCGAAGCCGGGGCGCTTGAGGATATACGAGTTGTCCCACGTCCCCGCGATCGTGAAGCCGAGGTAATGCTCGAAGAACCGCGCGGTGGCGGCAGTGTCGGCGGAAGGGAAGCTCAGGTGATTGAGCTTCATGCTCTTGATAACGTCAGTCATCGTCGGTTTCTCACGGAAAGAACGGCGGCGGCCCGATGCCCCGCCCGATGACGTCAGAATATAAGCAATAGCTCACATTCAACAACTCGCATTGGACGCGCGCGGCGAGCGGCCCGGAAACCCGCGCCGGCCCGCAGGCCGTTCGAGGGATCGCCCTGGCCGGCGCGTCGCATTGCTCGCATTTCGATCTGCGCTGCCGCGCGTTCAGTCCGAGCCGGTCCGCGACAGATAGCCGAAAACGGCTGCGCGCAAGCGGTGTTCGAGATGCTCGATGTCGCGCTCTCCGCGTTCGCCGGCGGCATCGGCCATGCCGCGGATGATCGCGAGCAGGTCGCCCGCCGCGATCTCCGGGCATTTGTGTGTCGGTCGCGCGCGTTTGATGATCGTGACGACCAGCGCGTTGAATGCCGGGCCGCCCACTTCGTCGCGCAGCGCGGGGCGGCTTTCTTCGAGGTCGAGAAGCCGCGCCAGCATCGGGCGCTGCAACTGCTGCCGCACCGACGCGCTGATGAAATATTCGAGCGCGGCCTTGCCGCTGCGCTTCGTCAGCGCGACGGCCGCGTCGTCATAGAACCGCTGTGCTTCGCGCCGGATCAGCGCGACGGTCAACGCGTCCTTGCCGGGGAAATACTGATACAGCGATCCGATGCTGACGCCCGCGCGCCGCGCGACCGCGTTCGTGTTGAACCCCTCGAAGCCTTCCGTTTCGAGTACCTGTGCCGCGGCCTCGATGATCGACGCGACGGTCTCCCCGGAGCGCGTCTGGCTCGGCGCTTTGCGCGGGCGCAGCGGTTTGTGCGATGGGCGTTGTTGACTCATGGTCGGGCTGGCGATGGGTTGACGCGTTTTTTTGCGGGTGGCCGGTAAGCCGGCATGGCACGCAAGCATAGCCCGATTCGCCCGCGGTTCAAGATGCCGAACGCCTGGTCAGATGAACCCGAACCTTCGCGACAACCGCTGCGCGGCGGCCGCGAGCATTTGCGCGGGCGACCCGTCGACCGCGCTGTCGAAGCTTTGCGAAGTCCCCATCACCGCGATCACGAGACACACGTCGCCGGTGTGGTCGAACACCGGCGCGGCGATGGTGCTGATGCCCGGCACCGGTTTGTCGAGCGCGGTGTCGACGCCCCGCGAGCGGATGCGTGCGAGGGTGGCGGGATAGTCGTCCGGAATCGCATCGTTTCCGGCAAGCCCCGCAAGCCGCAAGCCGTCCTGCGCGAGCAGCGCCGCGCGCACGTCGTCGTCCAGATATGCGGCGAACACGCGCCCGATCGCGGTGTTTACGAGCGACATCACCGTCCCCGCGCGCAGGCTCACGTGCAGCGGCCGCGCCGCTTCTTCGAGCCGCACGACGGTCGGCCCGAGCGGTCCCGGCACCGCGAGCGCGACGCTCATGCCGGTCGCCGCCGCGAGCGAAGTCAATTCCGCATCGGCCTCGCGCACCGGCGACAGCCGCGCGAGGCCGAGCAAGCCGAGTTCGAGGCCGAGCGGTCCGGCCTCGAAGCGGCCCGCGTCGTCGCGGCCGAGCAGGCCGGTCTTCTGCAGGCTCACGAGATGCGGAAACGCCTTCGCCGGCGGCATTCCCGCGCGCGCCGCGAGGTCGCGCAGCGTCAGCGGCTCGCCGGCCGCGACGAGCGCGGCGAGCAACTCGCCGGTGATGTCGAGCGACTGGATTCCGCGTTGCGGTTTGTTCGAAACGTCGGTTTCGGTTTCGTTTTCGATCGTCGCGCCGTCGTTATCCGCTGGCGTCGTCCACCGTGGCGCGCCGCGTCGCGCGCCACCGTCGAATGCCATCGCATCGGCAGACGCGTTCGCTGCGATCTCCCGCGCCGCATCGCGCAACGCGCGCGCGACGTCGCCGTTCCAGCGCACGTCGAGCGAGCCGGTCGCGCCGATCGCGGTCAGCGTCATCGCGAGTCCGCGTTCATCGTCGAGCACCGGCACGCATACGCTGCTGACGCCCGGGCTCGGCGCATCGACGCTGCGTTCGAGGCCGCGCGCGCGGATCGTGTCGAGCGCCGCCGCGAACGCGGCATCGTCCGCATGCGATGCGGACACGTCCTGCTCGCCCGAATACGCGGGTTGCGCGGCCTGGTTGTCCCACATCGCGCGCAGCGCGTCGGGCGCGGCGAACGCGCAGAACACGCGGCCGGTCGAGGTTGCCGGCAGCGACATCACCGTGCCGACGTGCAGGTTCACATGCAGCGGCAGGCTCGCGTGCTCGTAGCGGACGATCGTCGGCCCTTGCGGCCCGGCGATGCACAGCGCGACGCTGCATCCGAGTCTCTGCGCGAGCGCGGCCGCGCGCGGCACCGCGGCGCGCAGCGCCGGCTGCTGCTCGACGCGCAGCAGCGCAAGCCGCAGCGCGAGCGGCCCCGGCTCGTAACGCCCGGACAGCGCGTCGCGCTTCACGAGCCCGAGCCGCGCGAGGCTCACCAGATACGCATGCGCCTGGCCCGGCGCCAGTTCGCCGCTCGCCGCGAGGTCGGACGGCGCGAGCGGCGCGCGCGCCGCTGCGAGCGCGCGCAGCAGCCGGCCGCCGACCTCGACGCTCTGGATGCCGCGTTGCGGCTTCGCTGGCGGCGCGGCGGCGGGCGTGGGCGGGCTGCGTCGGTTCTTCACGCGAGGTCTCGGGCAGATGAGTTGAAAAGGGGCTCCATGTTAGCCGAACCGGAGCGCCGGCCGGGCGGCCGTGCGTCGTCGAATGATTAGTGTATGACGATACAGTTCGTCATTGACAAATAAAACGGCGACGGCCTATGATGGCCTCACCCCGGCAGAACAGCGGTCACTAATCGAAACGGGGCGAGACAAAACCGGCATGGTCATCGACCCCGCGATGCCGCGCGCTCGCCTCGCGTTCCCCACGGAGACAGACGATGGCAAAGGCGTTCGCATCCCAGGCCGACCTCGAAGAAAAGCAGGTCACGTTCACGCAGCTTTCTGAAAACGCGTACGCGTACACGACCGAGGGCGACCCGAACTCGGGCGTCATCATCGGCGACGATGGCGTGCTGATCGTCGATACGACCGCGACGCCCGCGATGGCGCAGGACCTGATCGCGAAGATCCGCACCGTTACCGACAAGCCGATCAAGTACGTAGTGCTGTCGCACTACCATGCGGTGCGCGTGCTCGGCGCGTCCGCGTATTTCGCGGAGGGCGCGCAGCAGATCATCGCGAGCCGCGGCACGTACGAGATGATCGTCGAGCGCGGCGAGGCCGACATGAAGTCGGAGATCGAGCGTTTCCCGCGCCTGTTCGCGGGCGTCGAGACGGTGCCGGGCCTCACGTGGCCCACGCTCGTGTTCGAACGCGAGATCACGCTTTATCTCGGCAAGCTCGAAGTGAAGATCGCGCACGTCGGCGCGGGCCATACGAAGGGCGACACGATCGTGTGGCTGCCGTCGCAGAAAGTGCTGTTCTCCGGCGACCTCGTCGAATACGAAGCCGCGTGCTACTGCGGCGACGCGCAACTGGCCGAATGGCCCGCGACGCTCGAAGCGCTGCGCGCGCTCGGCGCGCAGAAGCTGGTGCCGGGCCGCGGCCCCGCGCTCCTGACGCCGGACGAAGTGAACCAGGGCCTCGACTACACGAAGGACTTCGTGACGACGCTGCTCGCGCAGGCGCGCGGCGCGGTCGAACGCAAGCTCGACCTGAAGGACGCGATGGCGCTCGCGCGCGAAGCGATGGACCCGAAGTTCGGCCACGTGTTCATCTACGAGCACTGCCTGCCGTTCGACGTGTCGCGCGCCTACGATGAGGCGAGCGGCATCGTGCATCCGCGCATCTGGACCGCGCAGCGCGACAAGGAGATGTGGGCCGCGTTGCAGGACTGACGCGAAGCCCCGACGGCCGAGGTTTTAGAAACGGCCGCGACCCTGGCAGGAGACAAACGAATGATCGATTATCAGACGCTGACGTTCGACTACGCGCGCTGCCGCGAGCAGCAGCACGCGGCAGCGGCGGACGCGGCGTTCACGCATCCGGTCGCGGTGGTCGGCGCGGGGCCGGTCGGCCTTGCGACCGCGATCGACCTCGCGCAGCAGGGCGTGCCGGTCGTGCTGGTGGACGACGACTGCACGCTGTCCACCGGCTCGCGCGCGATCTGCTTTTCGAAGCGTTCGCTCGACATCTTCGACCGGCTCGGCTGCGGCGACCGGATGGTGGACAAGGGCGTGAGCTGGAACGTCGGCAAGGTGTTCCGCCAGGACGAACTCGTGTACACGTTCAACCTGCTGCCGGACAGCGGCCATCGGCGGCCCGCGTTCGTGAACCTTCAGCAGTATTACGTCGAAGGGTTTCTGCTGGAGCGCGCGCGCGAACTGCCGAACCTCGAAATCCGCTGGAAAAACCGCGTGACGGAGATCGCGCAGCGCGGCGAGCCGGGCGCGGCCGACGCGCACGTCGCGCTGACCGTCGATACGCCGGACGGCCCGTACACGCTGCGCGCGCGCTACGTGGTCGCGTGCGACGGCTCGCGCAGTCCGCTGCGCAAGGCGATGGGTCTCGACAGCCATGGCCGCACGTTCCGCGACCGCTTCCTGATCGCGGACGTGAAGATGGAAGCGGACTTCCCGACCGAACGCTGGTTCTGGTTCGATCCGCCGTTCCATCCGAACCAGTCGGTGCTGCTGCACCGGCAGCCGGACAACGTGTGGCGCATCGACTTCCAGTTGGGCTGGGATGCGGACCCGGTGCTAGAAAAGACGCCGGAGCGCGTGATTCCGCGCGTGCGCGCGCTGCTCGGCCCCGACGTGAAGTTCGAACTGGAGTGGGTCAGCATCTACACGTTCTCGTGCCTGCGGATGGATCGCTTCCGGCACGGCAACGTGCTGTTCGCGGGCGACTCGGCGCACCTCGTGTCGCCGTTCGGCGCGCGCGGCGCGAACAGCGGCTTCCAGGACGCGGAGAATCTCGCGTGGAAACTTGCGATGGTGCTCGACGGCCGTGCGTCCGACGCGTTGCTCGACACGTATGCGAGCGAACGCGAATACGCGGCCGACGAGAACCTGCGCAACTCGACGCGCTCGACCGACTTCATCACGCCGAAGAGTCCGGTGAGCCGCGTGTTTCGCGACGCGGTGCTGACGCTCGCGCGCGAGCATCCGTTCGCGCGGCAACTGGTGAACAGCGGGCGGCTGTCGGTGCCGGCGGTGCTGGCGGATTCGATGCTCAACACGCCGGACGACGACGCGTTCGCCGGGCCGATGACGCCTGGCGCGCCGTGCAGCGACGCGCCGGTCGAAGCGATCGACGGAACGCCGGGCTGGCTGCTGTCGAAGCTCGGGCAGCAGTTCACCGGCCTGCTGTTCTGCGATGCGTCCACGCGGCCCGATCCGCAGACGCTGCAACGGATCGCGCAGCAAGCGGCGCCGCTGCGGCTCGTCGTCGTGCTCGAAGACGATGCGGCGCAGCCGGAAGGCTTGCCCGATGCGGCGACGGTCGTGCGCGATCGCGAGGGCCTGGCCGCATCGCGTTACGACGCGCGGCCCGGCACGTTTTATCTGATCCGCCCGGACCAGCACGTCTGCGCGCGCTGGCGCGACGCGGACGCGGAACGCGTCGAACGCGCGCTGAAGCGCGCGTTGTGCGTGGCCGGCACCGCATGAACGGACAAGGAGACACGATGCTGAACATCGAACCGAACCTCGCGCGTCCGGACGATTTCTACGAGGCGCTGATCGACCTGCACCGCGACCTCGACGATGCGCAGAGCCAGTCCGCGAACGCGCAACTGATCCTGCTGCTCGCGAATCACATCGGCGCGCACGACGTGCTGCTCGATGCGATTCGCCACGCGCGCGAAGGCGCGCTGCGCGGCGCGCCTGCGCCGGTCGCGCAGACGGGCGAACGCGAGGCGGGGCGGCTCGCGGCCGCCTGACATGCGACGCGTCGGGCGCACCGTTGCGTGAACGACGGCGCGCCCGCAGCGAGCCCGATCAGTCACCCTCGCGACGGATCGGCTGCGTTTCCTTCAGGCTTTTCGCAAGCCGCGACGCCGCGAAGTACCCCGGATTCGCGGGCCGCTTCAGATACCGCCCCGCGCCGCGCCGCGCGCGCAGATCGCCGTCGGCCCACACCAGTTCGCCCTGCGAGATCGTGTGGGTCGGCACGCCGCGCACCGTCATTCCCTCGAACACGTTGAAGTCCACGTTCTGATGATGCGTGTTCACCGAGATCGTCCGCGTCGCCTGCGGGTCCCACACGACGAGGTCCGCGTCCGCGCCGACCTCGACCGCGCCCTTGCGCGGATACAGGTTGAAAATCTGCGCGGCGTTCGTCGACGTGACGCGCACGAACTCGTTCGGCGTCAGGCGGCCGGTGTTGACGCCCTGGTCCCACAGCACCGCCATCCGGTCCTCGACGCCGCCGCAGCCGTTCGGAATCTTCGTGAAGTCGCTGCGGCCCATCGCCTTCTGCGACGCGCAGAACACGCAGTGATCGGTCGCGGTCGTATGCAGCAGGCCGCCCTGCAAGCCGCGCCACAACGCGTCGCGATGCTCCTTCGAGCGAAACGGCGGGCTCATCACGTGCGCGGCGGCGCGCGTCCAGTCGGGATCGCGGTACACCGATTCGTCGATCACCAGATGGCCGGCGAGCACTTCGCCGAACACGCGCTGCCCTTCGCCGCGCGCGCGGGCGATCGCTTCGAGCGCATCCTTCGCGGACACGTGCACGATGTACACCGGCACGCCGAGCACCTGCGCGATGCGGATCGCGCGGTTCGCGGCCTCGCCCTCGACCTCGGGCGGCCGCGACAGCGGATGCGCCTCCGGCCCGGTGAAGCCGCGCGCGAGCAACTGGCGCTGCAACTGGAACACGAGTTCGCCGTTCTCCGCGTGCACGGTCGGCAGCGCGCCGAGTTCGAGCGAACGCGTGAAGCTGTTCACGAGGATCTCGTCGTCGGCCATGATCGCGTTCTTGTACGCCATGAAGTGCTTGAAGCTCGACACGCCGTGCTCGTTCACGAGCAGCCCCATGTCGCGATGCACGGATTCGTCCCACCACGTCACCGCGACGTGGAACGCGTAGTCGGCCGCGGCCTTCTCCGCCCAGCCGCGCCATTCGCGGAACGCATCCATCAGCGGCTGCTTCGGGTTCGGAATCACGAAGTCGATGATCGACGTCGTGCCGCCCGCGAGGCCCGCCGCAGTGCCGGTGTAGAAGTCGTCGCTCGCGGTCGTGCCCATGAACGGCAGTTCCATGTGCGTGTGCGGGTCGATGCCGCCCGGCATCACATACTGGCCGCCCGCGTCGACGACGGTCGCGCCGGCCGGCGCGTCGAGGTCCGCGCCGATCTGCGCGATCGCGCCGTTGTCGCACAGCACGTCCGCGCGCCAGGTCTTGTCCGCGTCGATGACCGTGCCGCCTCGAATCAGGATCGCCATGATGGGTTGTCTCCTTCAGTGAATGATTCCGCCATTGCGGGCGCGGCCAGTACGAAGGCCGCGCCCGTATGCGGGGTGATGCACGGTGTTCACGCGCTCGCGATGCTCGGGCTGCGGCTCTTGCCGAGCTTCATCAGCACGCCGTACACGAGTGCCGCGATGGCGAGGCCGACGAACCACGCATACGTGTAGAGCCCCTTGAACGCATCCGGCACCGACGGGAACGCGGTCGGGAACGCGACGTTCAGGAAACCCGGCAGATTCGGCAGCACGCCCGCGATCAGCGCGACGACGGCGGCCGGATTCCAGCCGTTCACATACGCGTATTCGCCGTTTTCGTCGAACAGTTGCGTGGTGTCGAGTCGCGTCGCGCGCACGAGGAAATAATCGACCATCATGATGCCGGCGACCGGCCCGAGCAGCGCCGAATAACCGACGAGCCACGTGAAGATGTAGCCCTGGGTGGTCGCGAGGATCTTCCACGGCATCATCACGATCGCGATGGTCGCGGTAATGATGCCGCCGACCTTGTACGAGATGCCCTTCGGCCACAGGCTCGAAAAGTCGTACGCCGGGCCGACGAGGTTCGCCGCGAGATTGCAGCACATCGTGTCGAGCGTGAGGATCACGAGCGCGGTGCCGACGCCGATGCCTTCCATCCGGCTCGTCAGGTCGATCGGGTCCCAGATCGCGCGGCCGTAGATCACGACGGTCGCCGACGTGACGACGACCGACACCACCGACAGCATCGCCATCGGGATCGGCAGACCGATCGCCTGGCCGATCATCTGGTCGCGCTGCGTCTTCGCGAAGCGCGTGAAGTCGGGGATGTTCAGCGCGAGCGTCGCCCAGAAGCCGACCATCGCGGTGAGTCCCGGCCAGAACGTCGCCCAGAACAGGCCCGCCTTCTTGCCGCCCGCGACGAACTGCGACGGCTGCGACAGCATCGCGCCGAAGCCGCCTGCCCGCGAATACGCCCACCAGACGAGCGCCGCGCACATCACCACCTTGATCGGCGCGGACCAGCTTTCGAGCCAGCGGATCGAGTCGGTGCCGCGCACGATGAAGTACAGTTGCAGCGCCCAGAACACGAGGAAACACGCGGCCTGGCCGACCGAGATGCCGATCACCGGCAGCGCCTCGCCGACGAGCGCGTTGCCCGTGAGGATGTTCGCGAGCGTGTAGATCGCGCTGCCGCCGAGCCACGTCTGGATGCCGTACCAGCCGCACGCGACGATCGCGCGCAGCAGCGCGGGCAGCTTCGCGCCCTGGGTGCCGAACGACGAGCGCACCAGCACCGCGTACGGGATGCCGTGCTTCGCGCCCGCGTGGCCGATCAGCAGCATCGGCACGAGCACGATCAGGTTGCCGAGCAGCACGGTCGCCACCGCCTGCCACGGCGACATGCCCTGCTCGGTCAGGCCGGCCGCGAGCATGTACGACGCGATGTTCATCACCATCCCGACCCACAGCGCCGCGAAGTGATACCAGCGCCACGTGCGCTGCGCGACGCCGGTCGGCGCGAGGTCGTCGTTGTACAGATCGCTGTCGCTATGGCGCGCGGCGGTGTCGCCGGTCATCGCTGGCTGACTCATGGTGGGGATTCTCCGTGCCTTTGTCGTTGGGTGGGATTTATGGGGTTTAGCCGGGGCTCAGGCGGCCTTCGGATCGGCGACGCGCGCCGGGTTGTTCGGGTGAGTGGTCCAGTTCGCGTAGCGCGCGGTGTCGACGCGTTCCATCGTGATGCACTGCTCGACCGGGCACACGTGCATGCATAAATTGCACCCGACGCAGTTCGCATCGACCACCTCGAAGTGGCGCGCTCCCTCGCGCGTCGCGGTGATCGCCTGGTGCGACGTGTCCTCGCACGCGATGTGGCACAGGCCGCACTGGATGCAGCGGTCCTGGTCGATGCGCGCCTTGATGTCGTAGTTCAGGTTCAGGTACTGCCAGTCGGTCACGTTCGGCACCGCGCGGCCGCGCACCGCGTCGAGGTTCGCGTAACCCTTGTCGTCCATCCAGTTCGACAGGCCGTCGATCATGTCGTCGACGATGCGAAAGCCGTAGTGCATCGCGGCGGTGCAGACCTGCACGCTGCCCGCGCCGAGCACGATGAATTCGGCCGCGTCGCGCCAGTCCGAGATGCCGCCGATGCCGGAGATCGGCAGGCCGTGGGTCTGCGGGTCGCGCGCGATTTCCGCGACCATGTTCAGTGCGATCGGCTTCACGGCGGGGCCGCAGTAGCCGCCGTGCGTGCCTTTGCCGTCCACCATCGGCAGCGGCGACATCGCGTCCAGATCGACGCCGACAATCGAGTTGATCGTGTTGATGAGCGATACGCCGTCCGCGCCGCCCGCGTGCGCGGCGCGCGAGCCGAGGCGGATGTCGGTGATGTTCGGCGTGAGCTTCACGAGGCACGGCAGGCGCGTGCCTTCCTTCACCCAGCGCGTGACCATCTCGACGTACTCGGGCACCTGGCCGACCGCCGCGCCCATGCCGCGCTCGCTCATCCCGTGCGGACAGCCGAAGTTCAGTTCGACCGCGTCCGCGCCGGTGTCTTCCACTTGCTTGAGGATCCCCTTCCAGTCGTGCTCGTTGCACGGGACCATCAGCGACACGATCAGCGCGCGGTCCGGCCAGTCGCGCTTTACCTGCTCGATCTCGCGCAGGTTCACGTCGAGCGGCCGGTCGGTGATGAGTTCGATGTTGTTCAGGCCGGCCATGCGCTGGCCGCGATAGGTGGTGGCGCCGTAGCGCGAGCTGACGTTGACGACGTGCGGGTCGAGGCCGAGCGTCTTCCAGACGACGCCGCCCCAGCCCGCCTCGAACGCGCGGTTGACGTTGTAGGCCTTGTCGGTCGGCGGCGCGGATGCGAGCCAGAACGGATTCGGGGACGTGATGCCGGCGATGGTGCAGCGCAGATCGGCCATGATGTTGACTCCGTGTCGACCCGGGTTAGCGTGTCGACCGGAGTTGGCGCTTCAGCGCTTACTCCGGTCCCATGCGCTTACCCAGGTCCCATGCAGGATGGTTGTTGTGGGGGCTTCGTTCGTTATGTCGGTATGCGGGGGAGCGTTCTTATCGTGCCTATGCGGCCTGCGCGGACTGCGACGCGAGCCAGCGATCGATCGCACGCGCGGCGAGCTTGCCGTCCTGCACCGCCTGCACGGTCAGGTCTATCGCGCCGTGGCCCGCGCAGTCGCCGCCCGCCCACACGCCGTTGCGCGACGTCGCGCCGTTCGCGTCGATCGCGATCCGCGCGCCGTCCGCCGTCGTCTGCAGGCCGTCGAGCCCGGCTGCGACGAGTTTCTGGCCGATTGCCTTCAACACCATGTCCGCGTCGATCCGCAGCGTCTCTCCGGTGCCGGTGAGCTTGCTGCCCGCATCGAGCGCCGTGCGTTCGAACTCGACTGCGACCGCGCGGCCAGCGTCGCCGACGATCCGCGCGGGCTTCGCCCACTCGACGATCGTCACGCCTTCGCTGCGCGCGTAATCCTGTTCGGCCCACGTCGCGCTCATCTGCGCGCCGCCCCGGCGGTACACGAGCGCGACGTTTTCCGCGCCGAGCTTGCGGCTTTGCACGGCCGCGTCGATCGCGGTGTTGCCGCCGCCGATCACGACCACGTTGCGGCCGACCGGCAGCGTCGCCAGGTCGTCGGCGCTGCGCAGCCGCTCGATGAAATCGACCGCGTCCTGCACGCCGTCGAGCGTTTCGCCTTCGATCGCGAGCGCATGCGTGCCGCCGAGGCCGACGCCGACGAACACCGCGTCGAACGCCTGCTGAAGCTGGTCGAGCGTGAGGTCCGCGCCGAGCCGCTGGCCGTTGCGGATCTCGATGCCGCCGACCGACAGCAGCCATTGCACTTCGCGCTGCGCGAAACCGTCGACGGTCTTGTACGCGGCGATCCCGTATTCGTTGAGGCCGCCCGCTTGCTCATGCGCGTCGAACACCGTCACGCGATGGCCGGCGAGCGCGAGCGTATGCGCGCACGCGAGCCCGGCCGGACCCGCGCCGACCACCGCGACGCTGCGCCCGGTGTCGGGCGCGCGGCGAAACAACGGCGGCGCGCCGTCCGCCTCGCGCGCCATCTGATGATCGGTCGCATAACGTTGCAGTGCGCCGATCTGCACCGGTTTGCGATCCTGATGATTCCGCACGCATGCGCCTTCGCACAGGATCTCGGTCGGGCACACGCGCGCGCACATGCCGCCGAGCGGATTCGCGGAAAGGATGTCGCGCGCCGCGCCGCGCAGGTTGTCGTTGCCGATCTTGCGGATGAAGCTGGGTATGTCGATGCCGGTCGGGCACGCGGCGACGCACGGCGCGTCGTAGCAGTAGTGGCAGCGGTCGGCGGCGGCGAGCGCCTCGCCGGCCGACAGCGGCGGCGCGACGTCCGCGAAGTTGCAGCCGAGCTGCTCCGCGCTCAGGCGGCCGGCTGCGATGCCGGCGCTGCGCTTGTTGTCGTTCAGAGGCTGGGACATCCGGGGCTCCTGTCGGGGCGTGAGTCTGGGAACATGAATCGACGAACGAATTGACGAATGCAACGGACCACCCGGCTGCATCGAAGCAGCCGGGACCGGGTATCACGCTATGAGCGATGCGGTTGGCGCCGGGACCGGTGTCGGCGGCCCGGCGTTGCGCCTGTGCGGCGCTTATCCGGGCTCGTTCGCGCGTTCGAGCATCGCGTGCAGCAGCACGTTCGCGCCGGCCTCGATCCACTCGATCGTCGCGTCCTCGATCTCGTTGTGGCTGATGCCGTCGATGCATGGCACGAACACCATCGACGTCGGCGCGACCGTCGCGAGATAACATGCGTCGTGACCCGCGCCCGACACGATGTCGCGATGCGGATAACCGAAGCGTTCGGCCGCCGCGCGCACCGACTGCACGCACGCGCTGTCGAACGGCACCGGCGCGTAATAGAAAATCTGCTCGACCTGCGCATCCAGCTTGCCGGCTTCCGCGATCTTCGCGATGCCTTCGCGCAGTTCGGCGTCCATCTTCGCGAGCACGTCGTCGAGCGGGTGGCGGAAATCGACGGTGAAGAACACGCGGCCCGGAATCACGTTGCGCGAGTTCGGGTACACCTGCATCATGCCGACCGTCGCGCACGCGAGCGGCGCGTGGCGCAGCCCGATCTCGTTGACCAGCTGCACGACGCGCGACGCGCCGAGCAGCGCGTCGCGGCGGCGCGGCATCGGCGTCGGGCCGGCATGCGCCTCCTGGCCGGTCAGCACGACTTCGTACCAGCGCTGACCCTGCGCGTCGGTGACGACGCCGATGGTCTTCTTCTCCGCTTCGAGGATCGGCCCCTGCTCGATGTGCAGTTCGAACGCCGCATGGATCTGGCGGCCGCCGCACGGCAGGTCGCCCGCATAGCCGATGCGCTTCAGCTCGTCGCCGATCGTCTTGCCGTCCACGTCCTTGCGCGACAGCCCGTAGTCGAGATCGAACACGCCCGCGAACACGCCGGACGCGACCATCGCCGGCGCGAAGCGCGAGCCTTCCTCGTTGGTCCAGATCACGGTTTCGATCGGGCGCTCGGTCTCGATGCCGTGGTCGTTCAGCGAGCGGATCACTTCGAGGCCGCCCATCACGCCGTAGATGCCGTCGAAGCGGCCGCCGGTCGGCTGCGAATCCGCGTGCGAGCCGGTCATCACCGGCGCGAGGTCGTTGTTGCGGCCGGCGCGGCGCATGAACACGTTGCCCATCTGGTCGATGCTGACCGTGCAGCCGGCTTCCTTCGCCCAGCCGACGATCAGGTCGCGCCCGGCCTTGTCGAGATCGGTCAGCGCGAGCCGGCAGACGCCGCCCTTGTCGGTCGCGCCGATCTTCGCCATCTCCATCAGGCTGTCCCACAGGCGCTGCCCGTTCACGTGGATCGCGGTCGTCAGCGCGGCTTCGGTTACTGCGTTCATGCGGTTCTCCGTCAAGGTCGACGCGTCGCGCGACAACTCGCGCAACGCTTGAGTCGTGTTCAGAAAGAGTGCATCTCCGTCATCATCTGGGGCGTGTCGCGCGTAGGCGGTGCATGAGCCGGACAGCGGTTCGAAAGCTCACCGGCCGCTTTCCCGTATCCTGTCCGATTGGACAGGTTGTAGGCGATAAACGACGCGAATTCAATGCGGTAATACGAGCGAGAACCGTGCCATCGATGCTGCGCCACGCGAACGGAACCGCCCTGCGACCGGCATGGGTTGCGCGCGTGCGCACAGGGCGTGCGACTACAATGGAGCCGGCATCGCGCCGCGCAGCCGCGCGCCGCCCCGATGCGAAGACCTACTGAGACCGGAACGAAAGCCATGCGCGACGACGATTCGACCATGCCCGCAGCGAGCGTCGCGAGTGCTTCCCGCGCGGACGGCGACGCAACGCCGCGCGCGCCGCGCCGCCGCAAGGCGTCGATCCGCGCGTCGAACGAATCGCAACTGCTCGCATGCGCGGAGGCGGTGTTCGCGGAGCGCGGCTTCGAAGGCGCGAGCACCGCGTTGATCGCCGAGCGCGCGGGGCTGCCGAAGGCGAACCTGCATTACTACTTCCCGACCAAGCTCGCGCTGTACTGGCGCGTGCTCGACGACGTGTTCGCGGAATGGAACGCGGCGGCGAACACGTTCGATGCGAGCGACGATCCGGTCGCCGCGCTCGGCGGCTACGTGCGCGCGAAGATGGCGCTCGCGCGGCGGCGGCCGCTCGGCTCGAAGGTGTGGGCGAACGAGATCATCAGCGGCGCGGCGCACATGCAGGACATCCTGCTCGAACGCGTGAAGCCGTGGATGGAAACGCGCGTGACGCTGATCGACCGGTGGATCGCGCAGGGGCTGCTCGCGCCGGTCGAGCCGCGCACGCTGCTGTTCATGATCTGGGCGACGACGCAGCACTACGCGGACTTCGATGCGCAGATCCGCGCGCTTGCGGGTAAACGCGCGCTGACGGCGGCGGCGTTCGACGCGACGACCGAAGAGGTCGTGAAGATGATTCTGCGCGCGGCTGGGGCGCGGTCGTCGGGCAATGGGGACGCCGTGAGGGCCGGCGGCGATTGATTGCCGGGACCGGCCGTTATCTACTTTGAGGTTGACGAAGCGCGCGTGTCGAAGGCGAAGCGCGTTCCTGCCTGCGTGCCTGTTACGGCGTGGTTGACGAAGCGGCGGTCGCGGAAGGACCCGGCGTCGGCGTTGCGGCGGTGGTCGTGCCATTTGCCGTAGCGGCAGGCGCGTTAAGCGCTTGTCCGGCGGATGCCCGCGCGGAAGTCGGTGCCGGCGCAACGGTCGTCGTGGCGAGGGTCGCCGGCGCGGTCAGCATCGGCGGTTCACCGATGCCGGGGAGCAGCCCCGCGCCGGTCGTGCCGGCAACCGGTTGCAGTGCCGTAGTGGTTTCGGCGGCGAGGGCCGGTAGCGGTGCGGCGTTGTGGCCGTCGTTCGTTGCAGGCGTTTGAGTTGCCGCATTCGCAGTGATTGCGGAAGCGGTCGGCGTGGCACCGTGGCTGTCGTCGCGCACCGGCGTATTTACCTCAGCCGAACCCGCAGCAACCCCCACGATCGGCGCAACCGACCGGCTCGCGAGCGCGGCAGCAGGCGTCTGCGGCGTGACCACCGCGACGGCCGGCGCGGGACTCACCGGCGGCGGCAGCGGCGTGATCTGGATCGCGCCGCTTTGTCCCGGCACCGGCTCGCTGCGCGCGGACGTGCGCAGATAACGGGTCACCAGGTCGAAGAAGCGGTCGTAGAACGAGCCCGACTGGATCGTCTCGCTCGAAATCTTGACCATCGCGTCGCTGTTCGAGCGGATCGGCAGCGACAGCGACCCGAAGATCGACAGCCCCACGCTCGCCGACGTATCGCTTTTCTTCAGCGCATAACCGTTCTGCACCGCGTTCACGTACACGACGCTCGTATTCGACGCATCGCCCGCCGTGCAGACCACATGGACCTCGACGACGATGTGCGAATCGCTGGCCGGCTGGAAGTTCTTGCTCGCGTCGACGGTGTCGTTGCGCGTCATCGTCGTCATGTAGCCCTGGCTCAGCAGCGCGCGCCGCGCGGCCTCGCACGCGTCGGTGCTCGCGAAGTCGAAGTTGCGCGCGAACGGGCCGGACGAGTTGCTGAACAACTGATCGTCCTGGAACTTCGGCTTCGTCGACGAGCACGCGCCGAGCGCGACGACGAGCGGGAACAGCAGAAGAGGGGCAACGCGCTTAAAGAGGGACATGTTGGAACCGGACCATACACCTGTACATCGGACGGCATGCATTGTAGTGCGGTTCCGCTGGCGGCGACGGAACGGCCGTTTCGCGCGCGCGACGGCCGACGGAATAAAATGATGCGCCCGCGTGTTTGCGGATCGACGACGGGTTTTAAACCGCCGCGCCAGGGCGGTTCCCGGCCGTCGTGCGGCATCGCGTCCCCGAGTCCATCGGCGCGGGGACACAGCGGCGCGGCGCGTGCGGTCGATGGGGGAAGGGCGGCGCGCAACCCGGCGCGAAACCGAAGGTGAAGTGATGAACGAACAGCCCGATACGGTCCGCGAAGAGGACCTGCAAGCGTACGTGGACGGCACGCTCGCCGGCGAGCGGCGCGCGCAGGTCGAGGCGTGGCTCGAACGCAATCCGGCCGAGGCCGCGCGCGTCGGCGATTATTTCGCGCTGAACGGCATGCTGCGCGACCGCTACGATCGCGTGCTGGACGAGCCGGTGCCGTCGCGTCTGCGGATCGAGCGGAAGCGGCGCTGGCGCGACGCGGTCAACTGGCCGCGCTTCGCGATGCAGGCGGGCGGCCTCGCGGCGGCGCTCGCGCTCGGCATCGGGCTCGGCGCGGGCTTCAACGGGATGCGCGACACGGTGGTCGCGCAGCGCGGCGATCCGGCGGTGCGCGTCGCGAGCATGGACGCGGACAACGTCCGGATGTTCGCGCGGCAGTCCGCGCTCGCGCACGTCGTCTACGCGCCGGACGTGGTGCGGCCGGTCGAGGTCGGCGCGGACCGCGAGCACGAGATGCCGTCGTGGCTGTCGCGGCAGCTCGGCACCAGCATGCCCGCGCCGGTGCTGACGTCGGTCGGGCTCGAACTGATGGGCGGGCGGATGCTGCCCGGCAAGGACGGGCCGGTCGCGCAGTACATGTATCGCGATCGCGGCGGGATGCGCGTCACGCTGTGCATCTCGCACCGCAAGGCGCCGTCGGACGTGACCGCGTTCCAGTTGTACAAGGACGGCCCGGTCAACGTGTTCTACTGGATCGACGGCGATTTCGGCTATTCGGTGTCGGGCGGCATCGACAGCGCGAAGCTGCTCGCGATCGCGGAGAGCGTCTACACGCAGCTTGCGCCCGGCGGCGCGAAGCCGACCTCGGGACCCGCGCCGCACGGCTGACGCGCCGGCGGCGCCGGCTTGCAAGATGCGCCGCGTCGCGGGAGCGTCGGCGGGTTCCGACCGGTCCGCCACGAGATACGAGGAGACGCACGACATGCAGCCCAAAGCCGCTCCCGACGCATCCGCTTCCGCTCACGTTCCCGCTTCCACCGCCTGGTCCAGTCCGCCGCACCGGCTGCGCAGCCGCCGCTGGTTCGACGACCCGTCCGATTCCGGCATGACCGCGCGCCGCGCCGCGTGGTAGCCGCCCGCGCTGAAGAACCAGACGCCGTGGGAGGAAATCTACCGGAGCATGGTCGGGCAGCAGGCGACTGGCGCGTGCCTCGAACCGGCGACGCTGTACCTGAACATCGTCGAGACGCGCGGCGCGGCCCGATGCGCCGTGCGGTCGGCGTGCGTGCAGCCCGTTCAGAACTCGACGAGCGCGAAGTCTTCCTTGCCGACGTCGCACAGCGGGCAGCGCCAGTCGTCTGGCACGTCGGCCCAGCGGGTGCCGGGCGGCAGGCCGTCGTCGGGCGCGCCGGCCGCTTCGTCGTACACCCAGCCGCAGATCACGCAGACCCATTGCTTGAAGCCGTCGTCGGCTGCGGTCGAGGCGGTTTCGTTGCGGGTGCTCGCGTCGGCGGGTGTTTCCGCCGACGCGTCCTTCGGTTCGTCCAGCGTGACGACGAGTGGCGCGGCGGTACCGGCCGCGTGTCTGCCGAGCTGCGTTTGCAGCGTGTTCAGCAGCGCGGCGGCCTCGTCGGCGCTGAGGTCGATCCAGTACGGATCGCCGGCCCCGTCGTTCAGACGCTCGGGGGAAAACTGGATTTCGAGGGCAACGCCTTTTTTGTACATGGGTAAATCGGGGTGATGGCCGCCGCCCTGTCGCGTCGCGCGTTCAGACGAACAGCTTGAGCAGCAGCGACGCCGCGACGCCGCCGAACGCGATCAGCGAGAGGAACTGGATCAGCGTCAGCGATTTGCGCGAGGAGGACGAAACGGTGGCCGGAGTCTGATTCGAGGAAGTCATGGTGCGGTTCGTGCGGTCGTGGTCGAAAGATCGGGCGCCGTCCGCATGCAAATGCGTGGCGGCGCGGGCCGCGAGTGTCGCACGATTTCGCGCGGACCGGCGCGCCGGCTGGTTGACCGCGCGCAGGGCGCGGGCCGGATCGAAGCCGCTTGCTGCGATCGGCCGCACGCCGGACGACGATTATCGCCGCGCCAGCCGTGCCGATTGGCGCGCGTCAGGAGATGGACTATTTCCCGCTGGTTGGCAGCGCGCCGACCGCCTCCAGCCAGCGGCGCTCCGCGTACGACACGAGCCAGCCGACCGGCAGCGCGCACGCCATCCCGATCGTCACCTCGGCGAAGCGCACGAGCGCGATGTCCCATGCCGGGCCTTGCGCGGGGACGAGCATCACGATCGTCGTCGTGATGCCGCCGAGCCGCGCGGCGGTGCCGACCTTCAGCAGCCAGCAGCCGACGATCACGACCGCGAGCGCGACGAGGTACGCGCCGAGATTGCCCGCGCCGAACGTCGCGGCCGCGAACCCGCAGACGCCGCCGGCCGCCGCGCCGATCACCTGGTCGCGCGACTGGCTCAACATGTCGGAGTAGTTCTGCTGCGATACGGCGATCGCGGTGATCGCCGCCCAGAACGCCTGCTGGGTGTGCAGCGCGAGGCCGATTCCGTAAGCGAGCCCCGCGCCGCTGACCACGCGGATCGCCATCAGCACGCCCTGCGCGGCGCGGCTTTTCAGCGGCAGGCGCTTGAGCGCGCTGCTCCACGAATGTTGCAGCGTCGTCAGGTACGCGATCAGGTTGTCTTGAGGCTCGTTCATCGGGCGGCGGCAGGCGGGATGCGATACCGGAGCATAACAAGTCCCGCCGTCCGCGCCGCATCGCCGGAGAGGCGGACAACGAAAAAGCGGGACGCGTCGGGCGTCCCGCTTTGTTTCGC
Source organism: Paraburkholderia caballeronis (assembly GCF_900104845.1). NCBI lineage: Bacteria > Pseudomonadati > Pseudomonadota > Betaproteobacteria > Burkholderiales > Burkholderiaceae > Paraburkholderia > Paraburkholderia caballeronis. Next base: position 1,252,586 of record NZ_FNSR01000002.1, read on the forward strand.
CTCGCGTCGCCGCGGCCGGCGCGCGGCCTGTTACTGCCGGTCGACCGACAAGCGGCCCGGACCGGTCACCGCGAGCGCGAGCAAACCGCCCGCGATGCTCACGTTCTTGTAGAAGTTGATCATGTTGGCCATCTGGTCGGCGCCGGTCATCGTCCAGAAATGGTGGCCGATCAGCGCGGTGCCGATCGTGTAGAGCGCGAGCAGCACCGCGAGCGGACGCGTATAGAAGCCGGCCACGATCAGCAGGCCGACGAAAAACTCCATCACGACCGCGATGATCGCCGACAGCATCGGCGCGGGCGCGCCGACCGACGCCATGTAGCCGACCGTGCCGCTGAAGCCGGTCAGCTTGCTCCAGCCGAACAGCACGAACAGCGCCGCGAGCAGCACGCGGGCAACGAGCAGCACGACGTCGTTGCCTCGACCGAACAGGTTGTATCTCATGTTTTCTCTCCGTATGTCTGTGTCTGGGCGATGCGCCCTTGTATGTCCGGGCGGCGGCGGGGATTGCGTCCCGCCGTCGCTCATTCCGGTCAGTCGATGCGGCCGGTTATGACCACAATTCCGAGACTTCGTTGTTGCGCAGGTCGAACACCAGCACTTCGGCGTCGTGGCCGTCCGTGAACGTCAGCAGCCGTTCGTCGCGGAGGCGCGCGCCGTCGCCTTCGGTCATCGCGACGCCGTTCACCGTCACGCTGCCGCGCGCGACGTGCACGTAAGCGTAGCGCCCCGCGTCCAGTTCGAGCGCCGCGGTCTCCGCGCCGTCGAAGCGGCCCGCATACACGCGCGCGTCCTGGCGCAGTTGCAGCGAGTCTTCCGCGCCGTCCGGCGACAGCACGAGGCGCAGCTTGCCGCGCTTCTCGTCGTCCGCGATGTGCTTCTGCTGGTAGCGCGGTTCGGCGCCCATTTGCGCCGGCGCGATCCAGATCTGCAGGAAATGCACCCCTTCGCTCGGCGAGTGGTTGAACTCGCTGTGCGCGACGCCGGTGCCGGCGCTCATCAGCTGCACGTCGCCGGGGACGATCACCGAACCCGTCCCCATCGAGTCCTTATGTTCCAGCGCGCCTTCCAGCACGTACGAGAAAATCTCCATGTCGCGGTGCGGGTGCTTGCCGAAGCCGCGCGCCGGTGCGACGCGATCGTCGTTGATCACGAGCAGGTCCGAAAAGCCGACCTGCTTCGGATCGTAGTAGTTCGCGAACGAGAACGTATGGCGCGAGCTGAGCCAGCCGTGTTCGCCGCGGCCGCGTTGCGATGCCTGCCTGATTTCAACCATCTCGACCTCCGTGGATCTGTGTGGATTGGATGTCAAGCAGTGTAGGTCAATCCGGATGACTATAATGACGTCGAATATGGAATCAGCGTCACGCTGAAGTGGACAATAGAGGCTTAACCCCGGGGGCTTTACCCGAATGCAATTCGACGACATGCGGATTTTCGTGACGACGGTCGACGCGGGCAATTTCACGGCCGCCGCGAACCGGCTGCGGCTGTCGAAGCAGTTCGTCAGCCGGCGCGTGGCCGCGCTCGAAGCGAGCCTCGGCGTGCGGCTGCTGGTGCGCAATACGCGCAAGCTCGCCGTGACCGACCTCGGCCAGGCGTTCTACGAGCGGGCGAAGCGGATTCTCGCGGACGTCGCGGACGCGGAGCAGGCGATGTCCGCGCGCCGCTCGGAACCGCGCGGCCTGCTGCGGGTGAGCGCGCCGATGTCGTTCGGGATGACGCATCTGTCCCCGCTGGTCGCGGAGTTCCTGCGCGCGCATCCGGACGTCCGCTTCGACATGGATCTGAGCGACCGCGTCGTGGACGTGGTCGGCGAGGGTTTCGACATGGCGCTGCGGATCGGCCGTCTTGCGGATTCGACGCTGATCGCGCAGAAGCTCGCGGACGTGCGGATGATCGCGTGTTGCAGCCCCGATTACCGGAAGCGGCGGCGCGCGCCGGCGACGCCAGCGGAACTGGAGCGCCACGCGTGCCTGCCTTATGGGCAGGAGGGGCGGGCCGCGTGGACGTTCGTCGTCGACGGCGTGAATACGACGTTCGACGTGCACGGGCCGCTGCGCGCGAACAACGGCGAGCTGATCCGCGACGCCGCGATCGCCGGGCTGGGGATCGCGCTGCTGCCGGACTTCATCGTCGGCGGCGCGATGGCGGCCGGGCAACTGGTCGAGGTGCTGCCGGAGTGGCGGCCGCCGCCGAGCGCGCTGCACGTCGTTTATCCCCAGCACCGCGAGGGATCGGTGACAATCCGTGCATTCGCACAGTTTTTGCGCGCGCGGCTCGGGAATGGCGACGCGAATTCTCGCCCCGCCGACGCGTGATGCGGCCCTGTTGCAAATCGGGCGCGCGGCCGCTATCTGGAACGGCAGATGCGGCCCGGGTGGGCGCGTGGGTCGGCGAACGCCGCGGCGACCGTCCGATGCGGGTTTCGGCGCGTGACGCGCGTTGTCGCACTTTCGTTGTATGCTCGACGCCCCGGGGGTTGCGCGGGGCCGGGGCCGCGGCGGCAAGCGGGCGATAGTGACAGCCAATGCCCGTCATACAAGCAACCAATTTTTCAAATGGACGTGATTCCCTTAATCTTCGTCCATACCTTTTCCAACCCAGCGTAAGGAAACAACGCATGTCTCTGATCAACACGAAAGTCAAGCCGTTCAAGGCAACCGCACTCAAGAACGGCAAGTTCATCGACGTTAGCGATGCGGATCTGAAGGGCAAGTGGTCGGTGTTCGTGTTCTATCCGGCCGACTTCACGTTCGTGTGCCCGACCGAGCTGGAAGACCTCGCTGACAACTACGCCCAATTCCAGAAGCTGGGCGTTGAAATCTACTCGGTTTCGACGGACACCCACTTCGCCCACAAGGCATGGCACGACACGTCGGACGCGATCAAGAAGGTCGAGTACACGATGATCGGCGATCCGACCGGCGCGATCACCCGCAACTTCGAAGTGATGATCGAGGAAGAAGGTCTCGCACTGCGCGGCACGTTCCTGATCAACCCGGAAGGCGACATCAAGCTGTGCGAAATCCACGACAACGGCATCGGCCGCGACGCGTCGGAACTGCTCCGCAAGGTCAAGGCAGCGCAATACGTCGCATCGCACCCGGGCGAAGTGTGCCCGGCGAAGTGGCAAGAAGGCGCGGAAACGCTGAAGCCGTCGCTGGACCTCGTCGGCAAGATCTAAGCGGGTTGTAACGAGAGGCCGGCGCGATGGCAGTTGCTTCGCACCGGTTTCCAGCCGCTGCGGACCGGCCCACCAGGGCCGGCCCGGCCGGCGAATCCCGGTTCGCCAGCCACGAAAGTTGATTAGCAGTATTGAGCAGTCGCGGTTTCTTCCTGTTACCTACAAGTCGGAAAATAATCATGCTTGACGCCAACCTCAAGACGCAACTGAAAAGCTACATGGAGCGGATCACGCAGCCGATCGAAATCGTTGCGTTCCTGGACGACGGCGCAAAGTCGCAGGAAATGCGCGGGCTGCTGAAGGACATCGAAGAATCGTCGGCGCAGATTGCGTACGTCGAGAGCCGTGGCGCCGAAGCCGGCGACGCGCGCGTCCCGTCGTTCAAGCTGCGCCGTGTGAACAGCGACGTCGAAGTGACCTTTGCGGCGATCCCGATGGGTCACGAATTCACGTCGCTCGTGCTGGCGCTGCTGCAGGTCGGCGGCTACCCGGCGAAGATCGAAGCGGATGTGATCGAACAGATCCGCCACCTCGACGGTGACTACGTGTTCGAAACGTACATGTCGCTGTCGTGCCAGAACTGCCCGGACGTCGTGCAGGCGCTGAACGCGATGTCGGTCGTGAATCCGCGCATCCGCCACGTCGCGATCGACGGCGCGCTGTTCCAGGGCGAAGTCGAAGCGCGCCAGATCATGGCCGTGCCGACCGTCTATCTGAACGGCGAAGTGTTCGGCCAGGGCCGGATGGGCGTCGAGGAAATCCTGCAGAAGCTGGACACCGGCGCGAGCGCGCGTGCAGCCGACAAGCTGAACGCGAAGGAAATTTTCGACGTGCTGGTGGTCGGCGGCGGCCCGGCGGGCGCGGCGGCGGCGATCTACGCGGCGCGCAAGGGCATCCGCACCGGCGTGCTGTCGGAGCGTTTCGGCGGCCAGGTGAACGACACGCTGGCGATCGAGAACTTCGTCTCGGTGCAGGAAACGGAAGGGCCGAAGTTCGCGGCGGCGCTCGAAGCCCACGTGCGCGCCTACGACGTGGACATCATGAACACGCAGCGCGCGGCGAAGCTCGTGCCGGGCAAGGTCGTCGAAGTGCAGACCGAAAGCGGCGCGACGCTGCGCGCGCATAGCGTGATCCTCGCGACCGGCGCGCGCTGGCGCAACGTGGACGTGCCGGGCGAGCAGGAATACCGCAACAAGGGCGTGGCGTACTGCCCGCACTGCGACGGTCCGCTGTTCAAGGGCAAGCGCGTGTCGGTGATCGGCGGCGGCAACTCCGGCGTCGAAGCGGCGATCGACCTCGCGGGCATCGTCAGTCACGTGACGCTGCTGGAGTTCGGCGACCAGTTGCGCGCGGACGAAGTGCTGCAACGCAAGCTGCGCAGCCTGCCCAACGTGACCGTGCATACCCAGGCGCAGACGACCGAGATCATCGGCGACGGCCAGAAGGTGACCGGCCTGACCTATCTCGAACGCAGCACCGGCGAGCGTCGCCACGTCGAACTCGAAGGTGTGTTCGTGCAGATCGGCCTCGTGCCGAACACCGAATGGCTGAAGGGCACGCTCGCGCTGTCGAAGCACGGCGAGATCGAAGTCGATGCGAAGGGCCAGACGTCGGTGCCGGGCGTGTTCGCCGCGGGCGACGTGACGACGGTGCCGTTCAAGCAGATCGTGATCGCGGTCGGCGAAGGCGCGAAGGCATCGCTCGGCGCGTTCGAGTACCTGATCCGCTCGTCGGCCGAGCGCGAGGAAGACGCGACGGCGGCGGCGAACGCGACGGTCGCGTAATCGCGCGCAAGACGGGCGGTGTAGCCGCCTGTCGCAGTGGCAGCACAAAACAAGGCGCCGGCTTTCGACAAGCCGGCGCTTTTTTCGTTTACGACGTTGCCGGATAACCGGCCGTCGCCGTCACTTCTGAACGACCGGCCCGCCATAAGACGGCAGTTCGACCGGTGCTTCTCCGTCGTTCGCATGTTTTTGCCGATGCGCGTTGCGCAATGGCTTCAACACGAACAGCGCCATCAATGCGGACAGGCCCGCCATCGCCGACGCGAGCATGAACACCGCATGCCAGCTGCCGGTCGCCGCGGTAATGACGCTAGACAGCGGCACCAGCAGCGCGGCCGTGCCTTTCGCGGTGTACAGCAGCCCGGCGTTCGTCGCCGCGAACTTCGGACCGAACGTGTCGCCGCAGGTCGCGGGGAACAGGCTGTAGATTTCGCCCCACGCGAAGAACACGATGCCGGTCAGCACCACGAACGCGACCGGCGAATGCCCGTAGCGCGACAGCAGCACGATCCCGAACGCTTCGATCGCGAACGCGACGAACATCGTGTTCTCGCGCCCGATGCGGTCGGACACCCAGCCGAAGAACGGCCGCGTGAGGCCGTTCAGCACGCGGTCGATTGCAAGCGCGAACGTCAGCGCGGGCAGCGTGAGGCCGATCAGCGACACGGGCGTGTCCTGCAGGCCGAAGTCCTTCGCGATCGGCCCGAGCTGCGCGGTCGCCATCAGGCCGCCGGCGGCCATCATCACGAACATCGCGTACATCACCCAGAAGATCGGCGATGAAAGGACCTCGCGCGGACCGGCGTTATAGACCATGCGCTTCATCGCGTTCTTCACCGGCGCGAGCAGCGTCGAAGGCGGAGCGACGAGCGCGAGGCCGAGTACGAACACGACGAGACCCTGGCCGAGCCCGAACCACAGGAACGTCGCTTCATAACCGTGGTGCTTGATCATGTTCGCGATCGGGATCACGGTCGCCGCCGAGCCCGCGCCGAAGCCGGCGGCGGTGATCCCGGCGGCGAGTCCGCGCCGGTCAGGGAACCACTTCAGCGCGTTGCCGACGCACGTGCCGTACACCGCGCCCGCGCCGATCCCGCCGACCGCCGCCCCGACATAGAGCATCGACAGCGACGACGCCATCGAGTTGAGCACCCACGCGAGCGCGCACAACACGCCGCCGCTGACCACGACCGGCTTCGGCCCGAACTTGTCGACCAGATAACCTTCGACCGGCACGAGCCACGTTTCCGTCACGACGAAGATCGTGAAAGCGACCTGAATGGCCGCGCGTCCCCATTGATGCTTTTCATTGATCGGATTGACGAACAACGTCCATCCGTACTGCATGTTGGCGATCATCGCCATGCAGATGACGCCGAACACCAACTGCACCCATGGCGACGCAAACCGCGACGCCTCTCCGTGACGCTGTTCCATGAGTTGTCTCCTTTGGCATTGCCTTCGCATTGCACTCGCTTGTCCGCGGGGCCGAAGCGGCTTCTCCGCAACCGTTTCTACTGTCGTTTTGCTAACAGCGGTTTACACAGTATGTGATATATCAAGTAAGTCAAGCGAAAGACGCAGTGGGGTTTTCACCAGCCTTTTTATTGATTCGAATGGTTTTTGAAAGCTGTTCGTTGATGCGCCGAAAGGACGAAAAAAAGCCCGCCAATACTGAAGATTGCGGGCTGAGGCATGTGCGAGATAGCGGAGATCGCGACATGTGCCTTCGTTATATTAGAAAGCTAAAAGTAATGCAAAGTTATTTTTCTGAATGGATTGCTGGCTTCATTTCGTGGGGATGGACTGTAAGTATCGACGTGGCCTGCGCAATCAGCTTCGCGCGGCGATTTCCTTTCTCCAGCCGGCGATGATCCGCGCAGCGAGCGCGCTGTAGTCGCCGTCGAAATGATGGCTGCCGGTCGTGCGCACGACGTCGATGCCGGTGTTCGCGAGCGACGGACACAGCGTATCGGTCTCGTTCTCGCCGTACACGCATTGCACGATCGACGGCGGCACCTTCGCGAGTTCCGGCTTCACCGGCAATGCGTTTTCGCTCGCGGGCATCCCGAGCCAGCCGGTCACGCGAACCTGGAAGTCCGCGTCGGGCGCGAAGCCGAGCAGCGACATGTACGACACCTTCGCGCGCAACGCTTCCGGCAAGCGGTTGTACGCGAACGGCATCACGTCCGCGCCGAACGAATAACCGACCAGCGCGATGTGCTTCGCGTGCCAGCGCGCGCTATATGCCTGAAGCACGCGCGCGAGGTCGTGGCTCGTCTGCGCAGGCGTTTTCTCGCTCCAGAAATAACGCAGCGCGTCCCAGCCGACCACCGAGATCCCGTCCTTCTGCAACGCCTCCGCGATCGTCTTGTCGAGATCGCGCCAGCCGCCGTCACCGGAGATCACGACCGCGAGCATGTCGGTCGGGTGCGCGGCCGGCAGTTCGACGAGCGGCAGGTCGGACACGTCGCCGTCCGTTTCCGTCAGCTCGCGCAGATGCGGCGCGGTGAGCGCGACGAGCTTGTCCGCGATCGGCAGGTTCGGCGCGAACCCGCGCGGCGCCGATGCGGATGTTGCCGCCTGCGTGCCCACGCGCGTGACGCCCTGTTCGAAGAAGCCGGGCAGACCGGCGCCGCGGCTCAGCGTCGGGTCGGCCGGACACGGCGCAAAGCGCGGATCGAGCGTCGTGGCCGGATCGAGCGACACCGCGCCTGCGACCGTGTTCGCCGGCGCCTGCGCGAGCAGCCGCGCGGCGACGAGACCACCCTGGCCGCTGCCGATCGCGATCGGCGCGAAGTAGCGGCTCGACTCCTGCTGGCGTTCGAGCTGGTGGCTGATCGCTTCGGCGTCGCTGTACAGCTTGTGGCAGGTTTCGGTCTTGACCGCCGCGAGATTGGCCGCGTAGCGCGCCGTATCGACGCCGACCACCATTGCGCCGCGCTGTGCGAGCGCATCGGCGTTTGCCTGGTCGGCCGGCGTCCAGTGGTCGCCGGCGGAGAACAGCACCGCGAAGCCGAGCATCGGGCCGGCCGGCTTCGTCACCGATACGTTGCCGTAGCGGCCGCCGGCGACGGCTGCCTGTTCGGACATACCGGCTGCACCGGGCGCATTGGACGGCGTCGCGGCGGCTGCGGCCGACGCATCGAGCGCGCATGCGAGGAACGCTGCCGTGGCGATCCACGGCAGCGCGAGAGAACGAAGAGTCATGAACGCCAGCCTCCAGCCAGCAACGAAAGATCGGCGAGGGTGATGAACACGCCGATCGAACCGGAGGCGGCCAGATAACGCGGTTCCCAGCGCGGCTGAAACTTGTTCTTGAAGCCGCGCAGCCCCCGGAAATTGTAGAAACGGCCGCCGAAGCGCCAGACGAAACCCGCAATGCGGTGCCACGGCGATGCGAGCGGAGTCGGCTGCATCCCCGACAGCGGCGCGATGCCGAGGCTCAACGACTGGAACCCGGCCGCCTTCAGATGCAGCGCAAGCTGCGTGAACAGATATTCCATCGCATACGGCGACGCGTCCGGCTGATGGCGCATCACGCCGACGGTCGCTTCGGTATGCAGATCGGTCGTCATGAACGTGACGAACGCGAGCGGCCTGTCGTTCTGGCGCACCAGCAGCACGGACTGCGCGGCGAGATAGTTGTCGTCGAACGCGGCGACCGAGAAGCTTTTCTCGCGCGCGTCGCGGCCTTCGAGCCACGCGTCGGAAATCTCGCGCAGCACCGGCAGGTTCGCCGCGATCCGGTCCGGGTCGATCAGTTCGAACGAGAAGCCGTCGCGCTCGCCGCGCTTCAGCGCGTAACGCAGATGCGAGCGGTGCGAGCCTTTCAGATCGAATTCGGGCAGTGCGATATGCGCCTCCTCGCCGAGCTTCATCAGCGTGAGGCCCGCGTCGAGATAGAGCGGCAGCGCGTCCGCGCGCACCTGGTAGAACGCCGCGCGGCCGCCGTGCGCGTGCGCGAGCGTGACGAACTCGCGGATCAGCGCCGCCCATTCGCTGCGCGGGCCGACCGGATCGTGCAGCGCGGCCCAGGTGCGGCCGCGCTTCGCGTACATCAGGAACGCGTTGCGCGACGCGGAGAACAGGAAGCTCTTGTCGCCCATCAGCGCGAGGCCGGCGTCGCTGCGTTCCTGGGCGCGGACGATCCGCGCGGCTTCGACGAGGTCTTCGCTCGCGGGCATCACGAAGCGGCCGGCGGCCGGCCGCAGCAACTGCCAGCACGCGAGCGCGGCGGCGAACAGGCCCGCGCCGAGCGTCGCGCGCAGCGCGCGCGGCGCGCGGCCGTCGAACGCGAACTGCCACCACAGATGCTGCGAATACTGGACGTCGCGGAACGCGAACAGCAGCACCCAGACGGCAAGCGCGATCACGCAGCCGACCGATGCGAGCCAGCCCGGCGTGAAGCGTTCGGCGAACAGCGACGAATGACGGTCGAAGCGGCCGCGCGTCGCGATCAGCAGCGCGATCAGCACGGTCAGCACGCCGGCCTCGACGAATGCGAGTCCCTTCGTGAGCGACAGCGCGAGGTTCACGACCGCGAGGATCAGCGCGAACCACCACGCGGCGTCGAGCCGGCGCAGCAGCCCGCGCGCGACGAACAGCAGCAGCACGCCGAACAGGCTGCCGAGCAGTTGCGAGCTTTCGAGCACCCACAGCGGCAGAAACGTTTGCAGCAGCGCGATGCGGCGCGCGAACGCGGGCGTTGCGCCGGAGATCACGAGCATGCTGCCGGTGACGAACGTGACGATCGCGAGGAACAGCGGCGCGAGTTGCGACACGCCGTCCGCGCCGCGCCGGGCGAGCGCGGCGCCGAGCGGTGTCTTCAGCGCGCGGCCCTCGAAGCCGGCGAGCAGCGCGGCGGACAGCGCGAGCGGCGCGCCGAAATAGATCGCGCGGTACGCGAGCAGCGCGGCTAACACGTGCGGCGTCGGCACGCTGCCGCCGAGCGCAAAGACCATCGCGGCCTCGAACACGCCGATGCCGCCGGGCGTGTGGCCGATCAGGCCGAGCAGCATCGCGGCCGAATAGACGGTCAGGAAGTCGAGGAAACCGACCTGCGCGTGCGGCAGCACCGCCCACAGCGCGAGCCCCGCGCCGGCCACGTCGACCACGGCGAGCAGCAACTGCGCGACCAGATCGCGGCGCGCGGGCACCGTGAAGCGCAGCCAGCGGCGGCTCGACAACTGGACCTCGCGGGCGGCGGCCGGGCACGCGGCGATCATCGCCGCGCCGAGCGCGAGCGTCGCGCCGCCGATCCAGCGCAGCGCGGCCGGCGGCAACCGCAGCAGGCCGGACAGCGTATCGGCCGCGCCGATCATCCCGAGCGCGGTCATCAACGCGAGCGCCAGCGCGAGCGTCACGCCGGTGAACACCGTCATCTTGCCGACCTGCGCGGGCGTGACGCCCGCGCCCCCGTACACCCGGCAGCGCACCGCCCCCCCGGTCAGCGCGCCGAAGCCGGTCACGTTGCCGAGCGCGGAGCCGGCGGTCGCGCCGACGAACAGCGCCGCACGCGACACGCGCGCTTCGAGGTGGCGCAGGCCGACTGCGTCGCGCCCGATCAGCGCGGCGTAGCTGAGCGCGGTGGCCGCGAGTGCGCCGATCCATTGCGCGGGCGTCAGTTGCCACAACTGGCGGATCACCGAGCGGTAATCGACGGTCTGGGACAGGTGCTGGAACACCACGAGCAGCAGCGCGCAGATGCCGATGGCGACCGCGGGCGCGGCGAACCGTTGCAGACGCAGCGCGTCTGTCCGGCGCCGCAGCGCGTCGGCTAGGCGAGCCGTGCGCGAGGGAAAAGGATCAAGCATGTGCGAGGCGAGCTTTCGATGCCGTGGCGGCACCGAAACGGCGTCCCCGGCGGCGGCATCACGGTTTGTTTGTCGTTGTTCGGCCGGCTGCTTCAGCAACCGTGCAGGCAAACGTAATCGTTTGGTAAAGCACAAACGTTTGGGCAGGGGAGGCGGTTGACCGGCCGCGCGCCGATCCGGTGCCGAACGCTCGCCGAAGTGGGGCGTGAGCACCGGTGGGGGGCGTCGCCGGTGCCCGATTATCCGGATTTTTGCGGCAATGAGTTTTTCGGGGTCGAATTGAAGTGACGAACAGCGCTGCAAATCGTCGGAATCGCAGCGAGGAAATTAGGGATTCATTTTCAGGCGGGAACGGATGGGTGGAAATTACTTCCCCATATGAAACAAAGGCTTATGAAACAGATGCTGACTAATTTAATCGACTGTTACCAATCCGATACGCCCGTATTTGATTGTTTTTCTTTTATTCGGGCGCGGGACTAGTCTCTTTTCGTCAACCGTCTTTCGGCGTCAGGAGAAACAGATGAAACGATCAGTCTTGACTTCGTTCTCGCTCGCTGCGCTGGGGGCGGCAGGCTTGGTCCACGCGCAGACCAGCGTCACGCTTTACGGCACCATCGACACGTCGATCACCTACGTTCACCACGCGGCCGGCAGCGACAACCTGTGGGCGCTCGGCAACAGCAGTTTCGGCAACCTGTCCGGGTCGCGCTGGGGGATCAAGGGGGCGGAGGACCTCGGCGGCGGCCTGAAAGCGATCTTCCAGCTGGAAAACGGCTTCAATCCGTCCACCGGCGCGTCCGGCCAGAGCGGCCGGATGTTCGGCCGGCAGGCGTTCGTCGGGCTCGCGGCCGACCAGTACGGCACGCTGACGCTCGGCCGCCAGTACGATCCGCTGATCGATCTCGTGCAGGGGATCACCGCGGACAACTACTTCGGGTCCGCGTTCGCGACGGCCGGCGACGTCGACAACTACGACAACAGCTTCCGCGTGAACAACGCGGTCAAATACACGACACCGGTCTGGAACGGCCTGCAGATCGCCGCGATGTACTCGTTCGGCGGCATCGCCGGCTCGACCGGTTCGCAGCAATCGTATTCGGCGGCGGTCGCGTACACGAACGGCCCGCTCGCGCTGGCGGGCGGCTACTTCTTCGCGGCGAACAGCCAGGCGGTCGCCGGCGTGCGGACCGACGGCTGGACCAGCACGTCGGACGGTACGTTCGACGGGCCGATCAACGCGGGGTATGCGTCCGCGCATTCGCTGTCGATCGCGCGCGCGGCCGCGCAGTACGCGCTCGGGCCGTTTACGTTCGGCCTCGGCTACAGCAACGCGCAGTACGCGCCGGACGGCAGTTCGAGGTTCTTCAGCACGCAGAAGTACAACACCGGCCAGGGTTTCCTGAACTATCAGGCGTCGCCGGCGATGCTGCTCGGGGTCGGCTACAGCTACACGCACGCGAACGGCGACACGACGGCGACCTACCACCAGGTGTCGATCGGCGCGGACTACAACCTGTCGAAACGGACCGATCTGTATCTGACGGCCGCATGGCAGCACGCGAGCGGCGAAACGGGCGACGGCGCGGGCGGCTCGACGCCCGCGCAGGCGTCGATCGGCTCGTACGGGTACGCGGGGACCGGCTCGCAGACGATGGTGAATCTCGGGCTGCGGCACAAATTCTGAGATTCTGGACGCTGCCGGAGCTGGCTGCGAACCAGGGGAAAGACGCCGGGCGCGCCGCGTGAGCGGACGCCCGGCGTCGTCGTTTCAGCGTCGGCGCGGGATGTCTCGCGACGCGCCGGCGCCCGCGCCGTCAACGCGCGCGGCGCCACATCAGCGCGGCCGGCCATCCGGCGAGCCATTCGACCCAGTGCAGCGCCGTCGAGCGTCTGCGGCTCCATGCGCTCGTCAGCGACACGCGCGCCGGTTCGTCCGCGTCGGTGCTGAGCCAGATGCGTTCGCCGCGCTGCAGCCGGATCGTGTCGCCGGAACCGAGCCAGTGGTCGTACGGCGAGCGCACGCGCGTGAGCCAGATCCGCTCGTGGCAGACCAGCAGCGTCGAGTCGGCCGAAATCTTCCACGTAATCGTGCTGTTCGGATGGACGGAGAAGCGGATCGACAGCGTCGGCATCGTGTTGTCGTTGCGCGGCAGGCCGCGCGGGTCGATGCCGTGGCCCGGATGCGGCGCACGCTCCGCCGCGTTTTCCGGCGACGACGCGTGAGCGGCCGGCGCGATTCGGCGCGCGTTGGCCACCGCGTCGCGCGCGACGAAAGCGGGAACGGATTGATCTGCGCGGAAACGCGAGCCGGGCTGCTGCTGGGATGCTTCGTCCATCTTGTTCTCCGTCGATATTGAACCGACAGGGACGGAGCCTCACCCCCAGATACGACAAAGGCCCCATCCATGCCGGTGGGGCCTTGTGTTTGCATCACTACAAAAGACTGCTAATGCGCACACGTCCCCGATGGCCTGCCCGGTCGGGCATGCATCGGGTTATTAATCGCGATGGCGATGAGGGTGGAGGTGCGCATGAACCTAGTGTGTGGTGAAATCCTGATCCGTGTCAACGGAAAATGGTGCACGAATCGCACGAATCGGCGGATGTGCCAGTCGGCGGACTTGCCGGCGTGCCAGGTTTGTATCTAGGATGGTTTGTTTTCGGGCAATCGTCGGGGCGCTTCGTTTTCTTGGGGTGAGCGCCGGGAGCCCGCGTTGCGCAGAAGCGACAGCATCTGATATATCACATACGAAATATTGATTTTTGTCGCGCCGCACCATATCATTGAGTCATTCGATCACTCAATGGTGCGGAGTTTCAAATGGATCTCGTATCTCTTGCTGTATTCAGCGTGGCTGTCATTGGTTTGGGTTCGGCTGCAACCGTATTGCTCGCGAAGTGGCTGCCGCAGTCCGTCGTCGAGCGAGCGGGGAACGGCCGGTTTGTCGGTCTGGGCGAGGCGCGGCCGGTCACTCAGGCGGCGTACCGCCCGAAGGTCCGCAAAGAGGCAATGAATGTCGTCAGAACTTCCAACTGAAGTAGTCGTTCCCACCGCGGGCTCGCAAAGCCCGACGCTCACGCTCGCGCTCCAGCCGATCAACGCGAGCGCGAGCCTGCGTGACCAGGCGTATGCGATGCTGCGCCAGGCGATCGCGGACGCGGACATCTATCAGTCTCGCGACGAGATCCGGCTCGACGAGCGCGTGCTGAGCGAAACGCTCGGCGTGAGCCGTACGCCGGTTCGCGAGGCGATGACGCTGCTCGAACAGGAAGGCTTCCTGCGCATGGTGCCGCGGCGCGGCATCTACATCGTGCGCAAGAGCAAGCGCGAGATCGTCGAGATGATCCAGATGTGGGCCGCGCTCGAAAGCATGGCCGCGCGCCTCGCGACGATCCATGCGACCGACACCGAAATCGCGAAACTGCGCCACATGTTCGACGATTTCCGCGACAGCACGCCGGCCGAGCACATCGCCGAGTATTCGGACGCGAACATCGCGTTCCATCAGGCGATCGTCGAACTGTCGAAGTCGCAACTGATCCTTGAGACCATCAAGAACATCTTCATTCACGTCCGGGCGATCCGGCGGATGACGATCTCGCAAAGCGACCGCGCGTCGCGTTCGATCGTTGATCACCTGCGGATCATCGAGGCGCTCGAAAAGCGCGACACCGAACTGGCCGAAAGGCTCGTCCGGCAGCACTCGCTGGATCTCGCCGCGCACGTCGAGGCGCATTGCGATTTTCTGGACTGATTGCATAGCGTCATCAGCAGCGCCGTATCGAAGCGGGGAGCCTTGCGAGGCTCCCCGTTTTTATTTGCGCCACCGAATCCGCCGGTGCCCATCGCGGCAGACGCCGCCCATTCCGACACACACCCCATCTGGCATATCAGTCGGTCGGGGTTTTCCCTTGTGTGCGTCGCGCAAAAGCCGCGCGTAGTCCTTCAATCCCTTACACCACGGACGTTTCAGCCGTTTTTCAGCGGATTGGGCAAGGGCAAATTCCAGCTTGCCTGACTTTGATATATCACATACCGTATTGTCCAACGAGGCGACGTTCGTGCAAGCGGACGCCGCAAGCATCACAGGAACGTCCCCCAAGACTGCCCCACAACTCGCCCGGCCACGACGAACAAGGAGACATACCCATGGGCAAGGCACTGGATGGCGTGCGCATTCTCGATTTCACGCACGTACAGTCCGGCCCGACCTGCACGCAACTGCTTGCATGGTTCGGCGCCGACGTGATCAAGATCGAGCGCGCGGGCGCGGGCGATATCACGCGTGAACAGCTACGCGACATTCCCGACGCGGACAGCCTGTATTTCACGATGCTGAACAGCAACAAGCGTTCGGTCACGATCGACACGAAGAATCCGTTCGGCAAGCGGGTGCTCGAACGGCTGATCCGCGAGTCCGATGTGCTGGTCGAGAATTTCGCGCCCGGCGCGCTGGACCGGATGGGCTTCACGTGGGAGCACATCCAGTCGCTGAACCCGCGGATGATCGTCGCGTCGGTGAAGGGTTTCGGCCCGGGGCCGTACCAGGACTGCAAGGTGTACGAGAACGTCGCGCAGTGCGTCGGCGGCGCGGCGTCGACGACCGGGTTCCACGACGGTCCGCCGGTCGTCAGCGGCGCGCAGATCGGCGACAGCGGCACCGGGCTGCATCTCGCGCTCGGCATCGTCACCGCGCTGTACCAGCGCGTGCAGACGGGCCGCGGCCAGAAGGTGCTGGCCGCGATGCAGGACGGCGTGCTGAACCTGTGCCGCGTGAAGCTGCGCGACCAGCAGCGGCTCGAACGCACCGGCGTCATGAAGGAGTACCCGCAATATCCGAACGACGGTTTCGGCGAGGCGGTGCCGCGCGCCGGCAACGCGTCGGGCGGCGGCCAGCCGGGCTGGATCCTGAAGTGCAAGGGCTGGGAGACCGACCCGAACGCTTATATCTACTTCATCGCGCAGGCGCCGGTGTGGGACCGGATCTGCAAGCTGATCGGCCGCGAGGAGTGGATCGACGATCCGCGCTACGCGACGCCGGGCGCGCGGCTGCCGCATCTGAAGGAAATCTTCGCCGAGATCGAGCACTGGACGATGCAGCGGACCAAGTTCGACGCGATGGCCGTGCTGAACCGCTACGACATTCCGTGCGGCCCGATCCTGTCGATGAAGGAGATCGCGACCGACGAGTCTTTGCGCGCGAGCGGCACGATCGTCGAGGTCGATCATCCGGTGCGCGGCAAGTATCTGACCGTCGGCAATCCGATCAAGCTGTCCGACAGCCCGACCGACGTCACGCGCTCGCCGCTGCTCGGCGAACACACGGACGAGGTGATGGCCGAGTTCGGCTACTCCGCCGACGAGATCCGCATGCTGAAGGAGGCCGGCGCGATCTGAGGAACGCGGCGCCGGCCGCGTTGCCCGCGGCGGCGCCTGTTGCGAACGACGAAGATGCGGGATCGCGCGGTTCACGGTTCCGATGGAGCGAAGCATGACTACCTGGATGCGCCTGATGTCGAACGATGGCCGTATCGTGTTCGGCCGCGTCGAAAACAGTTATCTGCACGAGTACGAAAGCCTGCATGCGCCGGTGCCGACCGGCGCGGTGCTGTCGTTGCGCACGCTGACGCCGGTTGCGCCGTGCGCGCCCGGCAAGGTCGTCGCACTGTGGAACAACTTCCACGCGCTCGCCGCGAAGCTCGAAAAGCCGGTGCCCGAGCATCCGCTTTTTCTGCTGAAGCCGGCCGAATCGGTGATCGGCTCGCAGCAGCCGATTCGCCGTCCTGCCCACTATGCGGGAAAGATCGTGTTCGAAGGAGAACTGGGCATCGTGATCGGCAAGCGTTGCAGCAACGCGAGTCTCGACGAAGCCGAGGCCGCGATCTTCGGCTACACGATCGTCAACGACGTCACGGCCGCAGGACTGCTGAACGAGAATCCGCACTTCCCGCAATGGTGCCGCGCAAAAGGTTTCGATACGTTCTGTTGCATCGGCCCGGCGATCGTGTCGGGCTTCGACTGGCGCAGCGCGCGCGTGGTGACGAAGCTCGACGGCGTCGAGCGGCAGAACTATCCGCTCGACGACATGGTGTTCACGCCCGCGCAGCAGGTCAGCCTGATCTCGCGGGACATGACGCTCGAACCGGGCGACGTGATCGCGTGCGGCACGTCGCTTGGCGTCGGCTCGATCGGAGACGGCGCAACGGTCGAGGTGTCGATCGACGGGATCGGCGCGCTGGTCAACACGCTGGCCGTGTCGAGCGGCGAAGCCGAAGCGGCGGCGGCCGTCGAAGGCGCGGCCTGAGCCCGCCGCGCGGCGACGAGACGACGACACGGCGAGGAGGAGACATGCCGGAGCTGCTGGCGGGCGACATCGGATGGCTGGGCGGCGCGCTGCTGTTCGCGTGGCTGCTCGGCGCGCTTGCGCAACTGGCGACAGCCGTTGCGCCGCGTGCGCCGCGCGACGTTCGCGGGCCGAAGCCGCGCTGCGGTCATCGCCGGGACGCAGCGCGACGGCAGGCGGTTCGCACGCGCGTGACGTGCGTCGCGATGCTGCTCGCCGCGCCGCTGATTCTCTCGGAGGCGGGGGCTTCGCATTTCGCGCACGCGGCGGCCTCGACCGGCGCGGGTGCGTTATGCGGCGCGTGGCTCGCACGCCGGCCTCGTCCGGCGCGCGTTCATGGGCTTCCCGTTTCGATCACCGGTTGCGTCGCCGGTAGTGCGGTGCTGGCCGGCGGCCTCGCGGTTCAGCTTTCCTTTCCGCCAGCCGACGTCCTCGAACGCGGCGCACTCTATCTGGCGGTGTCGTTCGGCGCATTCGTGCTCGCGGCGGCGGCGAGCGTCCGGTTCGTCGGGATCGACCGCGACCGCCGCCACGGCGCATATCGCCGGGCGACGCGCGCGACATTCGACGATCGCATCACGTACGGCCTCGCACTGACGCTCGGCGTGGCGCTCGCATACGGTTTCGTGACGGCGGAAGCGTCCCCGCAATTCCGGTTCGCCGCGTTGATCGCGGCAGCCGGACTCGCGGCGGCGGTCGGCGTCCGGTGGATCGCGGGACCGCACGTCGGCGCCGCGCTGCGTTCGCTGCCGGCTGCCGGCTTGCGCATCGGCACTCCGCGAACGGACGGCGTTTCGTGGGTTCGCCCGGGTCTCGCGGGTATTCCGGAGGAACTGCTGGTGGCCGCGTGCGGCGGCGAAACGTTCGACGCCGCGTGCCTGCTGCCCGTCGCGGCGCACGGTCCCGGCCGATTCGACGCGCATCACGCAGGGGCGCCGGCTTTGCCGCGCCGTCGCAGGAACCGTTACGGCGGCACGGCGCGGCACGACGGCGGGAGGGCGCGTTGACCGCCCGGACGATGACGCTCGCAAACCAAGAAGCCGCATCGCAGCGCGCTGCCCGCACGCCGTGGCAGCTGGCGCAGGTGTTCGCGCGGGCGCGGAGCAATGAGGACGAGTCGCCGGCGACGTCGCCCCGAACCGCTTTCGCGGCGGGCGTCGGCACGCTGGATTCACAATGGCTAAAGCATCACAGCGGATGCATAGGCACTTATTTATGGAAGCTCGATTCCGTCACGCGCGTGATGTGCTGGATGAGCGGCGCGCCTTCTTCCATCAGGAACCGCTTGAACGCGAGCGCGACCGGCGGCAGGCGCTTGTTCTTCCGGTGCACGACGTACCAGTTCAGCATCACCGGAAAGCCTTCGACGTCGAGCACGGTCAGGTGTCCGACCTGCCGTTCGAGGCTGATCGTATGCGCGGACAGGAACGCGATTCCCATCCCCGCGATCACGGCCTGCTTGATCGTTTCCGTGCTCTTGATCTCCATTGCGATCTTCAGGTTCGTGAGCCGGCCCGCGAAGCCTTCCTCCATCGAATTCCACGTGTCCGAGCCGCGTTCGCGGACGATGAACGCCTCGTTCGCCAGCGCGCTGAGCTTGATGTTCCGCTTGTGTGCGAACGGGTGCGTGGGCGCCGCGACGATCACGTACGGATGCGGCGCGAACGGCTCGTTGACCGCGTCGGTCGAGTGCGGCGGCCGCACCATCACCGCGAGATCGGTCTGGTTCGTCGCCAGCTGGTGCAGCAGTTCCTCGCGGTTATGAACGGACAGATTCAGCGTAACGCCCGCGTAGCGGCGCGTGAACTCCGCGAGCAGCCGCGGAAAGAAGTAATCGCCCGCGCTGATGACCGCGACGTTCAGCTTGCCGCCGGACACGCCCTTCAACTGGCTCATCGCCTCGTCGGCTTCGTGGAACTGCTGGATGATCGCGCGGCTGTAATGAAGCATCTCGGTGCCGGCCGGCGTCAGGTAGATCTTCTTGCCGAGCTGCTCGAAGAGCGGCAGCCCCGCGTGTTCTTCGAGCTGGCGAACCTGGGTGGAGACGGCCGGCTGGGTCAGATGCAGTTCTTCCGCGGCGCGGGAAAAACTGAGATGGCGCGCCACGGTTTCGAAAACCTTCAACTGGCGCAGCGTCGCGTTTCTCATTGTCATGGCCGATCCATAAAGGAACGTGAATCGACATAATAACAAACTTTAATTATGAGTAATTGAGCAATGACCCTAGCATGAGTTGAAAGGAGTCCGAATGCAATGCGATCGTTCGGGTTAACGCCTAGGAAAAAGCCCTTAAAACAGCGGATAAAAAGCTGATCGGGTCAGCGGGACAACGGAGGTAGAAGAAAAAACGCAGTAAGTGGGATGAATGCTGGATCGGGAATTTCAATGCGGATTTTCGATATGGCAGACGAATAAAAAAATACGCAGGAAAAGGTGGAAATTAAAACCATAAGTCGGAGTCTATGCAGACCGGCAATCACGCTGGCTGCGATGAATGGATAGCGGAGACAAGTGACATGAATGCAATCAGTCAGCGGAGCGACAACGGCCCGTTCTGGACGAGTCGCTGGTGGCAACTGGTCATCGGCATGCTGTGCATGGCGCTGGTGGCGAACCTGCAGTACGCATGGACCCTGTTCGTCGCGCCGATGAACGCGCGGCACCAGTGGGGCGAAGCGTCGATCCAGCTAGCGTTTTCGATCTTCATCCTGACCGAGACGTGGCTCGTGCCGCTCGAAGGCTGGCTCGTGGACCGCTTCGGTCCGCGTCCCGTCGTGGCCGTCGGCGCGATCTGCGCGGGCCTGTCCTGGGTGATGAACTCGTACCTGACGACGCTGCCGATGCTGTACGTGTCGGCGGTGATCGCGGGCATCGGCGCGGCCGGCGTTTACGGCACCTGCGTCGGCAACGCGCTCAAGTGGTTTCCGGACCGGCGCGGCCTCGCGGCCGGTCTGACCGCGGCCGGCTTCGGCGCGGGCGCGGCCGTCACGGTGATTCCGATCGCGAACATGATCACGCGCTCCGGTTACGAGCATGCGTTCTTCGTGTTCGGCATCATCCAGGGCATCGCGATCTTCGTGCTCGCGTTCCTGCTGGTCAAGCCGTCGCCGCGCATGAAGGTCGCGCCGGGCCGCCGCCTGATGACGCGCATCGACTACACGCCGGGCCAGATGGTCAAGCAGCCGGTGTTCTGGGTGATGTATGTCGCGTTCGTCGCGGTCGCCGCCGGCGGCCTGATGGCGACCGCGCAGATCGGGCCGATCGCGAAGGACTGGGGCCTCGCGCGGATTCCGATGAGCGTGTTCGGCCTGACGACCCTGCCGCTGCTCACGCTGACGCTGTCGATCGACAACATCTGCAACGGCTTCACGCGTCCGCTGTGCGGCTTCGTGTCGGACAAGATCGGCCGCGAGAACGCGATGTTCATCATCTTCGTCGGCGAGGGCGTCGCGCTGCTCGGCATGATGCACTTCGGCACGAATCCGTATGCGTTCATGTTCTTCGCCGCGCTGATCTTCCTGTTCTGGGGCGAGATCTTCTCGATCTTCCCGGCGATCTGCGCGGACACGTTCGGCAGCAAGTACGCCGCGTCGAACGCGGGCACGCTGTACACCGCGAAGGGGACCGCGTCGCTGCTGGTGCCGATCGCGTCGGTGCTCGCGACGACCGGCGGCTGGAGCGCGGTGTTCATCGCGGCGGCCGTCATCACCATCGCGGCCGGCGTGTCGGCGAAGTTCATCCTCGCGCCGATGCGTCAACGCCTGATCGAATCGGCCGATTCGCCGATCGCGTCAACGGCGGCGGCCGCGACCATCGGCACGAGCGCGTCGTCCCGACTGTCGCAGACCGGCGAGTGACGCGGCGCACATGACCAGCGGAGCCGGCGTATGACGATGAACGTGTCGCTCCAGCAACTGAAGGTGTTCGTCGCGGTCGCGCGGGCGCGCAGCTTCACGCGCGCCGCGCGCGAATTCGGGCTCACGCAGTCGGCGGTCAGCCGCTGCGTGCGCGAACTCGAAGAGGCCGTCGATCTGAAGCTGTTCGACCGCACGACGCGCCAGGTCGAACTGACGCTCGCGGGCAGCGGCTTCGAGCGGCGCATCGGCCGCCTGCTCGACGAGATCGACATGGCGCTGCACGAAGGGCGCGACGCGCATCAGGCGCATACCGGCGTGGTTGTCGTCGCGAGCAATCCGGTGCTGTCGTCGGGTTGGGTGCCGGCCGCGCTTGCGCGCTGCGCGGCCGCGTTTCCTTCGCTGACGATGCAGCTTCAGGATCTTCCGCAGGCGGCGGTGCTGCAGGCGGTCGAGCAGGGCGAGGTGGACTTCGGGATCGTCGCGGAGACCGTGCCGTTTGCCTGCGGGAACCTCGACGTGCAGCCGCTCGCGGCGACCCCGCTGTGCGCGGTGCTGCCCGCGCAGCATCCGCTCGCGCAACGCGGCGGACTCGCGTGGAGCGATCTCGCGGACGTGCCGCTCGTCACGCTGAATCGCGACGCGGGTTGCCGCAACGCGGTGATGCGCGCGCTCGCGATGCATCGGCCCGACGGCCGGCCGCTACAGGAATTCGCGCACGTGGCGGGCGTCATGCGGATGGCGGAACTCGGGCTCGGCGTCGGCATCCTGCCGGTCTGCGCCGGCGACGCGCCGCAGACGCCGTGGTGCCACTGGCCCGCGCCGGAGGCGCCGCTGGTCGCGCGCGTGATCCAGCCGGCGGTGATGGTGACGACGATGCTGGTGCGGCGGCGCTACCGTTCGCTGCGGCCGTGCGCGCAGGCCGCGTGGACGCAGTTCGTCGCGGACGGCGCGCGCGCGCCGGTTGCTTCGGACCCGGCGTTGCACGCGGGAGACGACGATCTTCAGGATCGCGAAGCCTGCGGCGCGCAGCCGGAGGCGCGGACGGCGTAGCGAGCGGCTGGCGGATGAAATGTCCGCCGTCGCCGGTCAACGTAGTGATCCGACGATCCACGTCAGCCCATAAAACGAAAGCGGACCGCTCCAGACGGTCCGCTTTCGTTTTTGTCCGGCGAAGTCCACCGAGGGATGGCCGCGCGAGCCGCCATCCTTTTCCGCGTTTACGCTGCCTGCAACATGATCCGTTCACGCTGCTTGACCAGCGCGAGCACGACGTCGATCGTCGGCGTGGGTTCGCCGACGAGGCGGCCCATCTCCTGCACGACCGTCAGCAGCGGATCGATCTCCAGCGGCCGCTTGTGCTCCAGATCGACCAGCGTCGACGTCTTGTGCGCGCCGACCGCGCCCGCGCCGTCGATGCGCCGCTCCACGTCGACGCGGAAATGCACGCCGAACTGCTCGGCGATCTGCTTTGCTTCCAGCATCATCGTGCGCGCGACCGAGCGCGTGGCCGGGTCGCCGGTGATTACGTCGAGCGTCGCGTGCGTGAGCGCGCTGATCGGGTTGAAGCACAGGTTGCCCCACAGCTTCAGCCAGATTTCGTTGCGGATGTCGTCGCGGATCGGCGCGTCGAAGCCGGCCGCCTGCATCGCGTCGTGCAGTTGCTGGATGCGCGGCGTGCGTTCGCCGGACGGCTCGCCGAGCGGAAACTTCTTGCCGTACACATGCCGGATGACGCCCGGCTCGACGATGTCCGCGGCCGGATACAGCACGCAGCCGATCGCGCGTTCCGGTCCGAGACGGGTCCATTGCGAGCCGTCCGGATCGATGCTTTCGAGCCGCGTGCCGGCGAACCTGCCGCCGTGCTGGTGGAAGTACCAGTAAGGAATGCCATTGGTGCCGGTGACGATCGCGGTGTGCTTGCCGAGCAGCGGCTGCATCGAGTCGATCACGCCGGCCACCGAATGCGCCTTCAGCGTGACGATCACGACGTCCTGCACGCCGAGTTCGCGCGGGTCCGATGTGCAGCGCACGTTGGCCGTGTATTCCTCGCCGTCCATCAACAGACGCGGCCCGCGTTCGCGCATCGCGGCGAGATGCGGCCCGCGCGCGACGAAGCTCACGTCCGCGCCCGCCCGTGCGAGCTGGATGCCCATCATCGCGCCGATCGCGCCGGCTCCGAAAATGCAGATCTTCATGGTGAAACCCCAATGACGTTGGAAACCGCGTGCCGGCCGCGCGGCGAACGGCCAAAACGCGGCCGCTCGCCGGTCAGGCGGGCGATGATTCCAGCATAGGGGGCGTCGTCGATTAACGACAGTTAAAGTTTATCGAAAGGAGCATTAACGATCGCTTATGAAACGGCGTGCACGATCACACGCGGCGCACGAGCAGAAAGCCCGCGCCGATCAGTCCGAGGAACGCGCCGCAGCAGCGGTTGAACCAGCGGCGCACCGCGGTCTGCGTGAGCCAGCGGCCGAGGAACGCGCCGGCGAGCGAGTACAGCGCGATCGCGACCCCTTCGAGCGCGAGGAAACTTGCGCCGAGCACCGCGAACTGCGCGGCCATCGGCTTCGCGACGTCGACGAACTGCGGCAGGAACGCGGTGAACACGAGGATCGCCTTCGGGTTGCCGGCCGCGACGAGGCACTCGCGCCACGCGATCCGCGCGAATGATGCGTCGCCGTCGAGCGCGATGCCGGCCGGCGCGGCGTCGCTGCGCCATAACTGGATCGCGAGCCACACCAGATACGCTGCGCCTGCCAGCTTGATCGCGAAGAACACCGCTTCCGACGCGCGCAGCACGACCGCGAGACCGGTGGCCGCGAGCGCGATCATCGCGGCGAACGATACGAGCCGTCCCGCGCCGCCGACGAACGCGCGCATGAAGCCATAACGCGCGGCCACGTTGATCGACAGCAGGTTGTTCGGCCCCGGCGCCATGTTGAGCGCGAAGCACGCGGGCAGGAAAAAGAGCCAGGCGGTGACGGACATGAGGTTCGACGCGGAGGGCGGGACGCGCGCGGCGTGGACGCTGCGATTCTAGCCAAACGCCGTCGCGTCAATGGAACACCGGAAGCCTCAGGAATAGCTGGATCACGATCGCATTCGCGATGTCGATGAAGAACGCGGCGACCATCGGCACGATCAGAAACGCGAGGTGCGAATGGCCGAAGCGCGCGGTCACCGCCTGCATGTTCGCGATCGCGGTCGGCGTCGCGCCGAGGCCGAAACCGCAGTGGCCGGCCGTCAGCACGACCGCGTCGTAGTCCGAACCCATCGCGCGGAACGTCACGTAGAACGCATAGACGACCATCATCACCGTCTGCGCGAGCAGGATCGTCGCGACCGGCAGCGCGAGCGCCGCGAGGTCCCACAGGCGCAGCGTCATCAGCGCCATCGCGAGGAACAGCGCGAGGCTCACGTTCGCGATCAGCGCGACCGCATGGGCGGCCACTGGCTTGCCGGCCCACGCGAGGCCGTTCGACACCAGCACCGCGACGAACAGCACGCAGACGAACGTCGGCAGTTCGAAAGCCGAGCCGGCAATCGCATCGGAGATCAGTTCGCCGACCCACAGGCTGAACGCGATCAGCATCACCGTGTCGATGAACGCGGCCGGCGTCGTCGCCTGTTCGGTCCGCGGCTCCTCGAACGCATAGGCGTCGGGCGCGTGTGTTTCGGTATCGGCGGGCGCGCTCGCGCTGCCGAGCCGCTTCATCAGCCGCTGCGCGACCGGGCCGCCGAGAATGCCGCCCATCACGAGCCCGAATGTCGCGCACGCGATCGCGGCCTCGGTCGCCGATTGCAGCCCGTGGTGCTCGGTGAACACCGCGCCCCACGCGGCGCCGGTGCCGTGTCCGCCCGCGAGCGACACCGAGCCGCCGAGCAGGCCATAGAGCGGATCGATGCCGAACGCGAGCGCCAGGCCGACGCCGACGACGTTCTGCAGGATCAGCAGCCCGACCACGACTGCGAGGAACCGCACCAGCACCGGGCCGCCCTGCTTCAGGCTCGCGAGTTTCGCGTTCAGCCCGATGGTCGCGAAGAACGTGAACATCAGCGGGGTTTGCAGCGCGGTGTCGAAGCGCACGTCGAAATGCGCGAACGCATGCAACGCGAGCAGTACCAGCGCGACGACGAGGCCGCCGGCGACCGGCTCCGGGATCGTCCATGCGCGCAGTTGCGGAATCCACGCGAGCAGGCGGTTGCCGAGCAGCAGCACCAGCGACGCGGCGACGAGGGTGGCATAGACGCTGACGGTCATCGATGGCCTCACTAAGCTCACCAGGGCGGGCAGACGGAGCCGGAGCGCGCAACGCGTTTCGCGGGCGGACGCCATCGCCGTACGGTACACGACCGGCCGTCCGGATGGGCGGTTGTCGGGCGTCCGTTGTCGCGGCGAAGCGACGGACCGTGCGCCGCGGGCATGCGATCGGCATGCCCGCGGCATCGCGGCGAGCCTGCGGCTTGCGCGAACCGGGTCCGCACGCTTAAATACGCGGGCAGTCCGCGGCGCAGCCGGCGGCCGTCGCCGGCGCGTCGCTGCCGGGCGGTCCATCGTTTTCACACGAACGGAGAAGCAGCGCATGAAGATGGGCATCATTGCCGAGCGCGAAGCGGTCGGCCGCGCGGCGCGCGAACACGCGAAGCGGTCGGTCCACCGGCACATCGGGCCGCTCGAACGCGATCCGCTCGAATTGCTGCGCGCGAGCAGCGAGGGCCGCGTGCGCAAGCTCGTGCCGCTGCGCTATGGGCGCATGCTCGCGTCGCCGCTCGCGTTCTTTCGCGGCAGCGCGCTCATGCAGGCGCACGACCTGAGCCTCGTGCCGAACACCGGCATGGCGATACCGATCTGCGGTGACGCGCATCTGCTGAACTTCGGCGCGTTCGCCACGCCCGAACGGCAACTGGTGTTCGACCTGAACGACTTCGACGAAGTGTCGCCCGGCCCGTGGGAATGGGACCTGAAGCGGCTTGTCGCGAGCTTCGTGGTCGCTGCGCGGCACATGCGTTATTCGCGCGGCGTCGCGGAGACGCTCGTGATGTCGGCGGTCAACGAGTATCGCGACCGCATGCGGCAGTACGCGGAATACGGCGCGCTCGAACTCTGGTACGAGAAGATCACGTTCGACCGGATGATCGAGACCGCGCTGACGCCCGAGGCGCGCCGGCTGATCCGGCGCGGCATGGAAAAGGCGGCCGGCCGCACGCACGAAAGCATGCTGGACCGGCTCACGCAGCGCAGCGGCGATCACTGGACGCTCCGTGACGCGCCGCCGTCGCTGTTCCATGTGAACGGCGTGAGCGCGCTGTTCGACGCGGAGGACGACTGGTTCGGGCCTGGCAACGGCCGGCGTCAGGTCGGCAAGCTGTACGACGGTTATCTGAAGACGCTGCTGCACGATCGCCGCGAACTGCTCGGCCACTTCGTCGTGCAGGATTTCGTGTTCAAGGTGGTCGGCGTCGGCAGCGTCGGCACGCGCTGCTTCGTGCTGCTCGCGGTCGATCGCCGCGAACATCCGCTGTTCCTGCAGATCAAGGAGGCGCGCCGCTCGGTGATCGCGCAGTACTTCCGCTCGCCCGCGCCGAAGCACGAGGGCGAGCGCGTCGTCGAAGGGCAGCGGCTGCTGCAGGCCGCGAACGACACCTTCCTCGGCTGGTCCACGGGGCCGGCGGGCCGGCACTTCTACTTCAGACATCTGCGCGACATGAAGCTGTCGGCGGACATCGAGTTGCTCGACAGCGCGCTGCTGACCGACTACGCGCGGCTGTGCGGCTGGTCGCTCGCGCGTGCGCATGCGAGGGCCGGCAACGCGGCGGTCGAGATCGCCGCATACATCGGGCGCAGCGACCAGTTCGCCGACGCGCTGACCGGTTATGCGTTCGCGTACGCGGACCAGGTCGAGCGCGATTACGACGCGTTCCTGAAGGCCGTGCGCAGCGGCGCGCTCGAAGCGCGCACCGACGACGACATGGCGGCGGACTTTCGCATCTGAACGTCCCGGTACGCGCACGCACGGATCGACCCGGCGCGCACTCGCCAGTACGACGAAAGGAACGATGCGCGTGGCTGACCGACCGGCGCTGTCGCTAAAGCTGCGTTGCCTCGAAGGGGCGACCGCGCGTTCACCGGCGCGCCGCCGCGCGACCGCCTCGCGATAAAAGGGCGGCGCCTTTCGCCGGGTTCGCGATGCGCGGCGTCGCCAGTACAATGCGACAGTTTTTTGACGGCGGCGGCCAGTCACGGACCCGCCGCGTCGTCTTGCAACGAATCCCGCCAACGAAAAGGGCATCACAAGGAGAGGCTGTTTGAAACTGGCCGTCAAAGCCGCGCTGTTCGCGCTGGCGTGCGCCTGCCTGCCGGCTGCGCACGCGGACGATTACGACGAATCCGGCAGCCCGGCGCTGCGCAGGATCCGCGAAACGGGCACGGTGACGATCGGCGTGCGCGAGATGGCGGTGCCGTTCTCGTATTACGACGGCAGCCATCGCGCGGTCGGTTATTCGCATGCGATCGCGCTGCGCATCGTCGACGCGATCCGCGAGTCGCTCGGCATGCCGTCGCTGACGGTGCGCGAGGTGATCGTCACGCCGCAGACGCGCAGCTCGCTCGTGCAGAACGGCACCATCGACTTCGAATGCGGCGCGACCGCGCACACGCGCGACCGCGACGCGTACATGGCGTTCTCGAACAGCATCTTCGAATACGGCGTGCGGATGCTCGTGAAGCAGGGCTCGCCGGTGAAGGACTTTCAGGACCTCGCCGGCCGCACGGTCGTGACGACCGCCAGCACGTCGCAGGAGCGGATGCTGCGCCAATGGAACGCCGCGCGCGGGATGAACATGACGATCCTCGCCGCGAAGAGCCATGCGGCGTCGTTCGACGAAGTGAAGAACGGCCGCGCGGTCGCGTTTGTCATGGACGAACCGCTGCTGTATGGTGCGAAGGCCACCGCGCCCGATCCGGGCGGTTATGCGATCGTCGGCGCGCCGACCGTGTTCGAGGTCTATGCGTGCATGTTCCGGCGCGGCGACCCGGCCCTGAAGCAGATCGCCGACGACACGATCGCGAAGATGCAGCGTTCCGGCGAGGCCGCGCAACTGTACCGGCAGTGGTTCGAGTCGCCGATTCCGTCGCGCGGCATCGTGCTCGGGCTGCCGATGTCCGCGCGGCTGAAGGAACTGTTCGACAACCCGAACGACCGTCCGCTCGACTGAGCGCGGCGGTCGCGCACGACGAGGACCGATTCGATGAGCAACGATACTGGCGATAGCAGCGGCCAGCCGCAGACCAGGGTGGCGCTCGTGACCGGCGCGGGCAGCGGCATCGGCCGCGCCTGCGCGAAAAAGCTGTACCGGCACGGCTACCGCGTCGTGCTCGCGGGACGCCGCGCCGCGCCGCTCGACGCGCTGGCCGACGAAGCGCGCGGCGAGGGCCACGACGCGCTCGCGGTGCCGTGCGACGTGGCCGACGCGGCGAGCGTCGACGCGCTGTTCAACACGGTCCGCTCGCGCTACGGCCGGCTCGACGTGCTGTTCAACAATGCGGGGCGCAACGCGCCGGCCGTCGATATCGACGAGCTGTCGATCGACGACTGGCGCTCGGTCGTCGACACGAACCTGACCGGCGTGTTCCTGTGCACGCGCGCGGCGTTCGCGCTGATGAAGACGCAGTCGCCGCGCGGCGGCCGCATCATCAACAACGGCTCGATCTCCGCGCATGCGCCGCGGCCGTTCAGCATCGCGTACACCGCGACGAAACACGCGATCACCGGGCTCACGAAGTCGGTGTCGCTCGACGGGCGGCGCTACGACATCGCGTGCGGGCAGATCGACATCGGCAACGCGGCGACCGAGATGGCCGAGCGGATGGCGCGCGGCGTGCCGCAGGCGAACGGCGAAATCGCGGTCGAGCCGCTGATGGACGTCGAGCACGTCGCCGACGCGGTGCTTCAGATGGCGCAACTGCCGCTCGCGACGAACGTGCAGTTCATGACGATCATGGCGACGAAGATGCCGTTTGTCGGCCGCGGCTGATCCGCCGTCCGTTCCGGCGGGCCGGATGCTGCGCGAACGATGCGCCGGCGGCCGCAACACGCGGCCAGCCGGTTTTTTCGCGCTCCCGTATACTTGACCCCGGCCCGCCGCGACGCGCCCGTTTTCTCCACGATGCCACCGCGTTCCTGTCCCGACGACGATCCGCGCCCGCAGCCGCCCGTGCGTCCAGGCGACGACGAGTGCTGTCACAGCGGTTGCATACCGTGCGTGTTCGATCTGTATGAAGACGCGCTCGACCGCTATCGCGACGCGCTGGCCGCGTGGGAAGCACGCGCTGCGGAGCGCCGCGACAGCGCCGTCGGCCGGACGCGCAAGCCGCGTCGCTGACGCCACACGTACCGCCTCGCGTCGCGCGCGCCGCCCGACGACCCGCGAGGCCGACCGTTTCACCGCATTGCCGCCGCCATGACCGAAGCCACGTTGTCCGCCGCCATCCGCGATTCCGCATCCCTCGACGCGCTCCATGCGTTTGTCGAGCGTCACCCGCGCCTCTTCGTGCTGACCGGCGCGGGCATCAGCACCGACTCGGGCATCCCCGGCTATCGCGACGAGAACGGCGAGTGGAAACGTTCGCCGCCGATCACATTGCAGGAATTTCTCGGCTCCGAGCAGTCGCGCCGGCGCTACTGGGCGCGCAGCCTGATCGGCTGGCCGACCGTCGGGCTCGCGCAGCCGAACGGCGCGCATCGCGCGCTCGCGCGGCTCGAAGCGGCGCAGCGCGTGCAGGCGCTCGTCACGCAGAACGTGGATGGGCTGCACCAGCGCGCGGGCAGCCGCGACGTGATCGAACTGCACGGCAGCATCGGCCACGTGCATTGCCTCGCTTGCGGCGCGCAGTACACGCGCGAGTCGATCCAGCCGATGCTCGAAGCGCGCAATCCCGAACTGGCCGGCGCGAACGCCGAGCCGGCCGCGGACGGCGACGCGCATTTCGACTTCGACGGCGCGAACGCGTTCGACGTGCCGACCTGCGCTGTGTGCGGCGGGATGCTGAAGCCGTCGGTCGTGTTCTTCGGCGAGAACGTGCCGCGCGAGCGCGTCGCGGCGGCGTCCGGCGCGCTCGATGCGGCGGACGCGGTGCTCGTCGTCGGCTCGTCGCTGATGGTGTATTCGGGCTATCGTTTCTGCGTGTGGGCGCAGAAGCTCGGCAAGCCGGTCGCCGCGATCAATCTCGGCCGGACCCGCGCCGATCCGATGCTTGCGCTGAAGGTCGAGGCGCCGTGCGCGGCGACGCTCGATGCGCTTGTTGATCGCGTTACGGGTGCGGGGTGAGGTTCGGTGCGGGTGCACTGGCCGCGGCTTTGCCGGTGTGCGTGGTCAATGCTGGATCGATTCGTCGTTCGGCCGGAGGCTTCGTCGATGTGGGCCGCCGCAGCAGCAGCAACCATCGTGCATGGGATCGGAGTGGGTGCCGAAGTGCTGGCTTCGATTGACGGCTTTGCATGGGACCCGAGTAAGCGCTGAAGCGCTTACTCGGGTCGACAGCTTTGCATGGGATCCGGGTCAGCGCTGAAGCGCTAACTCGGGTCGACAGCTTTGCATGGGACCGGAGTAAGCGCTAAAGCGCTAACTCTGGTCGACAGCTTTGCATGGGACCGGAATAAGCGCTAAAGCGCTAACTCCGGTCGACAGCTTTGCATGGGATCCGAGTAAGCGCTGAAGCGCTAACTCGGATCGACACACGAGACCAGCGGCCATGCTGACAACGATCACAGAACTCGAAGCCCTCTACGGCGAACCGCATGAGCGGGCAGTGCGCAAGGAAATCAACTACGTAAACGCAGACTACCGGCGTTTCATCGAGCTTTCCCCGTTCGTCGTGCTAGCCACCGCAGGGCCGGACGGGCTCGACTGCTCGCCGCGCGGCGACGCGCCCGGCTTCGTGCGGATCGTCAACGAGCGCACGCTCGCGCTGCCGGACCGCATCGGCAACAACCGGATCGACAGTCTGCGCAACGTCGTCGCAAAGCCGCACGTCGCGCTGCTGTTCGTCGTGCCTGGCGTCGGCGAGACGCTGCGCGTGAACGGGCGCGGCCGCATCGCGAACGATCCGGCGCTGCTGGAAAGCTTCGCCGTCGACGGCAAGCCGCCACGCTCGGTGCTGATGATCGACGTCGATTCGGTGTACTTCCACTGCTCGAAGGCGATCGCGCGCTCGAAGCTGTGGGACCCGGCGCGGCACGTCGAGCGTTCGCAACTGCCGAGCGCGGGCGACATGCACCGGCGCATCAACGGCGAGTCGTTCGACGCGCGCGCGTATGACGCCGACCTCGCGCAGCGCATGAAAACCAGTCTCTATTGAGTTCACCGCGATGACGACTTCTTCTTCCGACGCGCGCCAGGCCGCGCCCGCCGTCGAGCGCAACGCCGCGCCGATCCTCGACGTGCTGCGGCGCGCATTGCCGCCAACCGGCCTCGTGCTGGAGATCGCGAGCGGCACCGGCCAGCACGCGGCTTTTTTCTCGGCCGCGCTGCCCGCGATCGAATGGCAGCCGAGCGACGCCGATCCGCGCGCGCGGGCGTCGATTTCCGCATGGCGCGCACACAGCGGCCTCGCGAACCTGCGCGAGCCGCTCGATCTCGACGTGCGCCATCTGCCGTGGCCGGTCGGCGCGGCCGATGCGATCGTCTGCATCAACATGATCCACATCGCGCCGTGGGCGGCCACCGAAGCGTTGATGGAAGGCGCGGGCGCGCTGCTCGGCGCGGGCGGCGTGCTGGTGCTGTACGGGCCGTACCGCCGTCACGGCGAGCACACCGCGCCGAGCAACGCGGCGTTCGACGAGGACCTGCGCATGCGCAATCCCACATGGGGCGTGCGGAACATGGAAGCCGTGGAGGCGCTCGCGGCGGCGGCCGGTTTCGACAGCGAACCGTGCATCGCGATGCCGGCGAACAATTTCAGCCTCGTGTTCAGGAAGCGCTAGCGCGCGGCGGAAACAGCCGCCGACGCTTCGCGGCCGTTTCCCTTATCCTTGCACGACCCGACGCGAATCGCGTCACCGTTTTAGTGGAGAATCGACATGAGCAAGCAGGCAATCGGCGTGGTGGGACTGGCCGTGATGGGTCGCAATCTGGCGCTCAACATCGAAAGCCGGGGTCATGCGGTGTCGGTGTTCAACCGCAGCCGCGAAAAAACCGATGAGCTGATCGCGGAGTTTCCCGATCGCAAGCTGGTGCCGGCTTACACGCTGGAAGAATTCGTCGCGTCGCTCGAAAAGCCGCGCCGCATCCTGCTGATGGTGAAGGCCGGCGAGGCGACCGACGCGACGATCGCGTCGCTGAAGCCGCTGCTCGACCAGGGCGACATCCTGATCGACGGCGGCAACACGCACTTCACGGACACGATCCGCCGCAACCAGGAACTCGCGAAGGCGGGGCTGCACTTCATCGGCACGGGCGTGTCGGGCGGCGAGGAAGGCGCGCTGAAGGGGCCGTCGATCATGCCGGGCGGCCAGCGCGACGCTTACGATCTGGTTGCGCCGATCCTCACCGAGATCGCCGCGAAGGCGCCGGACGGCGAGCCGTGCGTCGCGTACATGGGACCGGACGGCGCGGGCCATTACGTAAAGATGGTGCACAACGGAATCGAGTACGGCGACATGCAGCTGATCGCCGAAAGCTACGCGGTGCTCAAGCAGGTGGCGGGGCTGACGAACAAGGAACTCGGCGACGTCTATACCGAGTGGAACAGCGGCGAACTCGACAGCTACCTGATCGAGATCACCTCGAAAATTTTCGGCAAGAAGGACGACGAGACCGGCAACGATCTGGTCGACGTGATTCTCGATCGCGCGGCGCAGAAAGGCACCGGCAAGTGGACGAGCCAGAACGCGCTCGACCTCGGCGTGCCGCTGCCGCTGATCACCGAGTCGGTGTTCGCGCGCGTGCTGTCGTCGCTGAAGACGCAGCGGGTCGCGGCGAGCAAGGTGCTGTCGGGGCCGGCCGCGAAGCCGCTCGCCGGCGACCGGGCGGCGTTTATCGAAGCGGTGCGGCGCGCGCTGTATCTGAGCAAGGTGATCTCGTATGCCCAGGGCTTCGCGCAACTGCGCGCGGCATCGGACGAGTACAAGTGGGACCTGCAATACGGGACGATCGCGAAGATTTTCCGGGCCGGCTGCATCATCCGCGCGCGTTTCCTGCAGAAGATCACCGACGCGTATGCGCACGATCCGCAACTCGCGAACCTGCTGCTCGATCCGTATTTCCGCGACGTCGCGGCGAACTACCAGGCCGCGCTGCGCGACGTGGTGACGGCGGCGATCGCGGCGGGCGTGCCGGTGCCGGCGTTCTCGTCGGCGGTCGCGTATTTCGACGGCTACCGGTCGGAACGGCTGCCGGCGAACCTGGTGCAAGCTCAGCGCGACTTCTTCGGCGCACACACGTTCGAGCGGACCGACAAGCCGGGCAGTTTCCACGCCGAGTGGGCCTGAGCGGGCGAGCGAGTCGTTGCGCGGCGCGGGCGAATCGTGGATTCAGGTTGTGGGCCGACGGCCTTTGTTACGGATTTTGTAACGGTATATAGCGGAAATAGGGTTTGTACCTAGTGACGGTGATCCTTAAACTGTAGTTAACGGCTGACGGACATGGTGTTCTAAGCCTACAAAAACAGACGGAGGTAAGGATCATGAGCAAGTTCATTCCCGCAGTTGTCGTTGCAGCCGCGCTCGTCGTTCCGGCAATTTCGTTCGCGCAGACCGCGCAACCGCTGACGCGTGCGCAAGTCCGCGCAGAACTGGTCCAACTGGAAAAGGCGGGGTACTCGCCGGCTGAAAACCAGGTCAACTACCCGGAAGATCTGCAGGCAGCGGAACAGCGCGTCAACGAGCAGAAGCTGGCCCAGGCGAACACGAGCGGTTACGGCGCCCCGGCGGCTGGTACGTCGGCAGCCGGTCAGGCGGTGCAGCCGGCTCAGGTTCGTCCGCAACAGGCCGTGTTTTTCGGCCATTAAGCGGTAACGAAGCAGTATCCGCGCGGTTCGCCGCGCATCGACACCCAAGCGCGGGCCGGTTATCCGGCCCGCGTTTTTTCGTGCGCAACGCGCAGCGTCATCGTCCGGGCAGGTGCGGCACGCCTTCGTTCGTCGCGACGCTCAACTGGTGAATCATCCGGTGCGCCTTGTTCAGTTGTGCCTGCGCGGCGATCCGTTGCGCTTCCAGTTGCGCGACCTCCTTGCGCACCTGATGCTGACGCGCCGTCACCAGATGCTCCTGCGACGCGTGGCGCTGCAAGTCGTTGCGCAGCCGCTCCGCGAGCGCCTCGGACTCCTCGATCTGCTTCACCAACTGCTCGTTCTGCGCGAGCAGCTGGGCGCGGCGCGCTTCGCCGTCCGCGAGGCGCGTCGCCTGCTCCTCCAGATGCCGGAACACGGCGCCGGCCGCGTCGAGGTCGGCGGCTTTCAGCGCGCGCCACAGCACGCTGTCCTGATGCAGCGCGACGTAGTACGTCAGCTCCTTCGCGTGAAATTGCAGGCTGACCGCGTAATCGAAGCTGCGGAACACGCGAAACGTCGTCAGTTCGTTGCCGGCCGCGAGCGCCGCGAACTCGTTGCCGTCCGCGATGCGCACCGGCCGCCCGTTCACCTGCGACGGCACGACCGCGACCGCACGCAGCGTCGGGACGGGGCGGGCCGATTCGGCGGCCTCGTCCGGAGGTTCTTCTTCGGCGGCGGGCTCGACCGCCGGTTCGGCGGCGGCGGGTTGCGGCGGCTGAGCGACGGCGACGAGGTGGGACGGCGTGCCGGCGAGCGCGACATGACGGCGGTTCAGGAATGTTTTCACGGCAAATCCCCCAGAAAGGCACGCCAACGGGCGATGTCGCCCGGCTGCGCGGAGTGCGGGCGGCGGCTGGCGTGCGGAACGACGCGGACGGCGGCGCGGCCGCGGGCCGGCGCCGGGTCCGACGGCTTGAGCGGACCTAATGCAGCATGCGCTGCCGACGTGCGATGTCGTCGAACAGCGCGCGGCTCGGTTCGAGCGCGAAAAGCCAGGTTTCGTCATAGCCGCTCAGCGTGTCGAGCGCGTCCCGCAGGCGTTCGATCACGACGGCCGGAATTTCGACGGTCGCCTCGACGCCGCTCGCGAGCCGCGCAACGCTGGCGAACTGCACCAGCTCGTCGGCCGCCTCGGCGACGTCCGCCGCAAAGACCAGATGGTTGTTCAACAACTCGACGAGGCCCGGCGATGCTGCGACGTCTTCGACATTGAGCTGCACTGACAGGAAGGTGGCCTTGTTCATCCTCGATTCCTCACGAATGTGGGACCGCAGCGGTGGGACGCGCCAGAGATGTCATTGTTCGAAGGGCAGCACGACCGAGTATAGGCCAGCATGCCGGGTAATCAATGTTGGCGGGCCGCAGCGGCCGGAAGCGGGGGCGTCGCGAGGGGCGACGATATAATGGGGGCCGTTCTCCCTTTGCACGGCTGCCAACGCCGGGCGCGGCGTGCGGCGTGAGGCTCGCGCGAACGAACGTCCGCGGCCCGTGATCGAACCCGCATCGACACGTAGCGAGGATCAGCAACATGAATCGACAACGGCGAAAGCTGGGCGCATATGCGGCGCTGGCCACGGTGGCGTTGCTGGCGAGCGCCTGCACGCTGACCCCTTGGGGAGGCAGCACGGCGCCGCAGCCGGTCTCGTCGACCGGCGTGCCGGCGGGCTACTACCGGGTCAATCCCGGCGATACGCTGTCGCGGATCGCCGGCGCGTACGGCCAGCGGCCGCAGGACATCGCCGCCTGGAACCAGCTGCCGACCGACGCGCCGGTGGTGCCGGGCCAGGTGCTGCGGGTCGCGCCGCCGGTCGCGGGCGTGCCGCTGCGCCTCCCCGCGCCGCAGGCCGCTGTGCCCGGACCCGCGTCGGGCGTCGCCGGCGTCGCGGCGCCGGTGCCCGTGCCGTCCATCCCGTTGCAGTGGCCGGTGCGCGGGCCGGTGGTGCAGAACTTCGTGCCGGGCAAATCGACCGGCATCCTGATCGGCGGCGTCGCCGGCCAGCCGGTGAAGGCCGCCGCCGCAGGCCGCGTCGTTTATGCGGGGACCGGCATCGAGGCCTACGGGCCGCTCATCATCATCAAGCACAACGATTCGGTCGTCACCGCGTATGGCCACAACGGCAAGTTGCTCGTCAACGAGGACGAAGCCGTCGTGCAGGGGCAGCCGATCGCCGAGATGGGCGTCGATTCGCGCGGCGTCGCGGGCGTCCAGTTCGAGGTGCGCGCGGACGGCAAGCCGGTCGATCCGCTCGCGTTGCTGCCGAAATAACGGTCGCTTCGGCGGGCGGCCGTGCCGCGGCTCTTACGTGAGCCGTTCCTGTCGCGCCGTCGCCGCGCGAATTTCCGCCATTGCATTTCGTTCGCGAATTGCGCGCCCCCCGCATTTGAAAATACACTCGACGCTTTCCGGGCGGCGCAGCCCGCGCGCGGCGATGTTCGCCGCGACGCGTTTCGCGCGCCGCTTCCATTACGAGGACTCCATCGCATGATCGATCTGCGCAGCGACACCGTAACCCGCCCGAGCCCGGCGATGCTCGACGCGATGACCCGCGCCGAAACCGGCGACGACGTCTGGGGCGACGACCCGACCGTGCTGCGCCTTCAGGCGCGCGTCGCCGAGCTGGCGGGCAAGGAAGCCGGGCTGTTCTTCCCGAGCGGCACGCAGAGCAACCTCGCCGCGCTGATGGCGCACTGCGCGCGCGGCGACGAATACATCGTCGGCCAGGCCGCGCACACGTACAAATACGAGGGCGGCGGCGCGGCGGTGCTCGGCAGCATTCAGCCGCAGCCGATCGACAACGCGGACGACGGCTCGATCCCGCTCGACCGGATCGCCGCCGCGATCAAGCCGCTCGACGATCACTTCGCGCGCACGCGCCTCCTCGCGCTCGAAAACACGATCGGCGGCAAGGTGTTGCCGGCCGCATACGTCGACGAGGCGACGCGCTTCACGCACGGCCGCGGGCTGTCCACGCACCTCGACGGCGCGCGCGTGTTCAACGCGGCGGTCGCGTCCGGGCAGCCGCTGGCGGCGCTGACGGCCGGCTTCGACTCGGTGTCGATCTGCTTTTCGAAGGGGCTCGGCACGCCGGTCGGTTCGGTGCTGGTCGGCAGCCGCGCGCTGATCGACGTCGCGCACCGCTGGCGCAAGGTGCTCGGCGGCGGGATGCGGCAGGCCGGCGTGCTCGCGGGCGCGTGCCTGTACGCGCTCGACCACAACGTCGAACGCCTCGCGGACGACCACGCGAACGCCGCGCGTCTCGCGGCCGGGCTGGCGGACATCGCGGAGGTGAAGGTGCTGTCGCACGCGACGAACATGGTGTTCGCGCAGTTCCCGCAGGCGCATTGCGCGCCGCTCGAAGCGTATCTGAAGGAGCGGGGCATTCTCACGCAGATGCTGTATGCGTCGCGGTTCGTCACGCATCTGGACGTGTCGGCGGCCGAGATCGACACGGTCGTCGCGGCCGTGAAGGCGTATTTCGCGCGTTGAAGCACGACGGCTTGCACCGTCGTTGATCCCTGGGCCGCCCGCGCGACGGATACGGGCGGCGGTTTCACGGGGCGCTGCGGAGCGGCGATTCCCGCCGCCTTGTCCGGCGCTACTTCTGAAACACCCCCGCGCGATGCGACGGCGCGAAGAGCCGCAGCCCGCTGGCGACGCTTGCCGCGCCCGCGAACACCGCGCCGGCGCTCAGCGCGAGCGTCGGCCCATGCTTGCCGGCAATCCCGAAGCACAGCGCGACCAGCGCCGCGCCGGTCGTCTGGCCGAGCAGCCGGGCGGTCGCGATGATGCCGCTCGCGCCGCCGCTGCGTTCTGGCGGCGCGCTCGCCATCAGCGCCTTCAGGTTCGGCGACTGGAAGAATCCGAAACCCGCGCCGCAGACGGCCATCCGCACGGCGATGTCCGTCACCGACGGGTGCGCGGGCATCAGCGCGAGCGACGCCATCCCCGCCGACAGGATCGCGAGCCCGATGCCGCCGAGCAGTCCCGGCGGATAACGGTCGGACAGCCGTCCCGCGATGGGCGCGGCGGCCGCGACGACGACCGGCCACGGCGTCATCAGGAAGCCGGTCTCGACCTGGCTGCGCCCGAGCACGTCCTCGAAGTAGAACGGCAGCGATACGAACGCGAGCCCCTGCGCGGCGAACGAGCAGACCGCCGTGACCGCGGACAGCGTGAACACCGGCAGCCGGAACAGATCCACCGGCAGCATCGGCGCCGGGTGGCCCGCCTCGCGCCAGATCAGCAGCGCGCCGAACCCGAGCGCGATCGCCGCCGCGATCAGCACCTCCGCGCCCGGCGCGCGCTGCGCCGCCTCGCCGAGCGCGAAGATCAGCGCGGCGAACGTGATGACGTTCAGCAGCGCGGCGACCGGGTCGAACGCGTGTTTGCCCTGCGCGGTGTGCGGCAGCGCGGGCATCGCGAACGCGAGCGCGATTGCGCCGAGCGGCACGTTGATCGCGAACAGCCACGGCCAGTTTGCCGTCGCGAGGATCAGCGACGCGATCGTCGGCCCGATCGCGAACGACACGCCGACCACCAGCGCGTTCAGCCCGAGGCCGCGCCCGAGCCGGTGCGGCGGGAACAGGAAGCGGATCAGCGCGGTGTTCACGCTCATGATCGCGCTCGCGCCAAGCCCTTGCAGCACGCGCGCGGCGGTCAGCGTCGTCAGCGTCGGCGCGACCGCGCACGCGAGTGACGCGAGCGTGAAGATCGCGAGCCCGCTGATGTAGATGCGCCGGTGGCCGATGATGTCGCCGAGCGCGGCGAGCGGCAGCAGCGTCGCGACCATCGCGAGCTGGTACGCGTTGATGATCCACACCGAGGCGGCCGGGGCCGCGTGCAGATCGGCGGCGATCGCGGGCAGCGCGGTGTTCGCGATCGCGGTGTCGAGGGTCGCGAGCGCGACCGCGAGCATCACCGCGCCCATCGCGCGGCGGTTCCTGGCGGACATCGGCGCATCGGCGAGCGGGGTCTCGCGCGACGGGGTGCAGGTTTCGGACAAGGCGGACTCTGGTCGGAAGGCGCCGCCGCGCGCGCCAGGCGCGGCGGCGGGGCGACGTGCGGGCGTCCGCGTCGGGCGGACGCCGTGGATCATTCGATCCCGCGATTGTTGCAGACGACGGCCAATTTTGCAGCGGTTGCTGAAGTGCGTGGGGGAAATGTAAGACGGCACCGGAGGGGGACGCGGTTTTTATGCAACTAACTGTCCACCCCGCGCCGCGTAGTCGAACGCAAATGCGACCTGAAAATCGAAGGGGCTGGCCCTTGCCGCGTGTCACAAGCGGTGTCGTTCACGACGAAACCGGCTGTGCCTGCCGCCGGCA
This sequence comes from Paraburkholderia caballeronis, assembly GCF_900104845.1. NCBI lineage: Bacteria > Pseudomonadati > Pseudomonadota > Betaproteobacteria > Burkholderiales > Burkholderiaceae > Paraburkholderia > Paraburkholderia caballeronis. Next base: position 1,291,953 of record NZ_FNSR01000002.1, read on the forward strand.
ATTGGAGTGACCGTCGCCACCCCCATCGCGGCCGCGCGACTCCGGCGCTGCTGCCGCTTGCCGGCTTCAGTCACCAGGCCGGCAGCCGCCGGCCCCGGCACCGCCGCCGCCACGTCCTAAGCCCCCAGGTGAGCCCCCACTTCGACTCACCTTGCCCCCGCCGTTTTTTGCCGCAGCGCCGTGTACCGCCAAAATGTCCTACTCTGCAAGCTCACCTGCGCGCCGGGCCAGCTCGTCCTCCGCCCCCGAACCGGCCGCGCAGCCGAGAACACGTGCGCATCCGCGCCGCTTTTCCCGGAGTCAATCGATGACAGCAGTGGATCTGGAGGTCGATCAGCTCAACAGCAGCGTCGACGCGTTGCGCCGCTCCCTCTCCAACCGCCTGATGTACGGCGTCGGCAAGGATGCCGTCGCGGCCCGTCCGCAGGACTGGCTGCATGCGGCCGCGCTCGCGGTTCGCGACCGGCTCGTCGCGCGCTGGATGTCCACCACGCGCCGCCAGTACGAGCAGGACGTCAAACGTGTGTATTACCTGTCGATGGAATTCCTGATCGGCCGGACTTTCACGAACGCGCTGCTTGCGCTCGGCATCTACGAACCGATGAAGGAGGCGCTCGCCGGCGTCGGCGTCGACATGGAGGCGCTGATCGATCTCGAACCGGACGCCGCGCTCGGCAACGGCGGCCTCGGCCGGCTCGCCGCCTGCTTCCTCGATTCGATGGCGACGCTCGGCGTGCCGGGCTTCGGCTACGGCATCCGCTACGAGTACGGGATGTTCCGCCAGCAGATCGTCGACGGCGAGCAGGTCGAGACGCCGGACTACTGGCTGCGCTCGGGCAATCCGTGGGAGTTTCCGCGTCCGGAGATCCAGTATCCGGTGCACTTCGGCGGCCGCACCGTGCAGCGCGACGGCCACGTCGAATGGGTCGACACGCAGCACGTGAACGCGACCGCTTACGACACCGTGATTCCCGGCTTCGCGACCAGCGCGACGAACACGCTGCGGTTATGGTCCGCGCGCGCGCCCGAGGAACTGGACCTCTCCGCGTTCAACCAGGGCGACTATCAGCGCGCGGTCGAGACGCGCAACGCGTCGGAGAACGTGTCGCGGCTGCTGTATCCGGACGACTCGACGATGGCGGGCCGCGAACTGCGTCTGCGCCAGGAATATTTCTTCGTGTCGGCAACGATGCAGGACCTGATCCGCCGTTATCTGCGCACGCACAGCACGTTCGGCCGCTTCTCGGAGAAGGTCGCCGTGCATCTGAACGATACGCATCCGGTGCTCGCCATTCCGGAACTGATGCGGCTGCTGGTCGACATCCATCGCGTGCCGTGGGACAAGGCGCTCGCGCACGTGCAGCAGGTGTTCTCGTACACGAATCACACGCTGATGCCCGAGGCGCTCGAAACCTGGGATGTCGAACTGCTCTCGCGGATGCTGCCGCGGCATCTGGAGATCATCTTCGACATCAACGCGGAGTTCCTGCGCAAGGCGAGCGAAGGCGGCGCGCACGATCCGGAAATGATCCGCCGCATCTCGCTCGTCGACGAATACGGGCAGCGCCGCGTGCGGATGGCGTACCTCGCGATCGTCGCGAGCCACAAGGTGAACGGCGTGTCGAAGCTGCATTCGCAACTGATGACGCGCGACATCTTCAGCGACTTCGCGCGGCTCTTTCCGGACCGCTTCACGAACGTGACGAACGGCATCACGCCGCGCCGCTGGCTCGCGCAGGCGAGCCCGTCGCTCGCGGGGCTGATCGACGACGCGATCGGCCCGCGCTGGCGCGCCGACCTGTTCGAACTCGGCGCGCTGCGCAAGCTGCGCGGCGATGCGTCGTTCGAGGAAGCGTTCCGCGCCGCGAAGCGCAGCAACAAGGTGCGGCTCGCGCATCGGCTTGCGCATCACACGGGGCTGACGTTCGATCCCGATGCGCTGTTCGACATGCAGGTGAAGCGCATCCACGAATACAAGCGGCAACTGCTGAACGTGCTGCACGTGATCGTCCGCTACAACCGCATCCGCGCGGAGCCGCAGCGCGAATGGACGCCGCGCGTCGTGCTGTTCGCGGGCAAGGCGGCGTCCGCGTACCGGATGGCGAAGACCATCATCAAGCTCATCAACGACGTCGCCGCGAAGGTCAATCACGATCCGATCGTCGGCGACCGGCTGAAGGTCGTGTTCGTGCCGAACTACGGCGTGAGCCTCGCGGAGCTGCTGATCCCGGCCGCGAACCTGTCCGAGCAGATTTCGACCGCGGGCACCGAGGCGTCCGGCACCGGCAACATGAAGCTCGCGCTGAACGGCGCGCTGACGATCGGCACGCTCGACGGCGCGAACATCGAGATCTGCGATTCGGTCGGCCCCGAGCACATCTTCATCTTCGGGCATACCGCGGATCAGGTCGACGGACTGCGCTCGGCCGGTTATCGTCCGCGGCAGTTTTACGAGCAGAACGCCGAGCTTCGCATGGCGCTCGACCAGATCCGCACCGGCTTCTTCTCGCCGGGCGACCCCGCGCGCTTCTCGGACATCTTCCACACGCTCGTGGACTGGGGCGATCACTACATGGTGCTGGCGGACTTCGCGGCGTTCGTCGAAGCGCAGGAGGCGGTCGACCGCCGTTTCGTCGACGTGCCGTCGTGGACCGCGAGCGCGATCGAGAACGTCGCGGGAATGGGCATGTTCTCGTCGGATCGCGCGATTGCCGAATACGCGCGCGACATCTGGCGCGTGAAGCCGGTCGAACTCGGTTAGCCGGAACCGCCTGCCGCAGTGCGGCGCGCGTGGCCCGCCGCGCTTATTGCGCGGGCCGCGCCGCCGCGTCGCCCTTGCCGGCCATTGCGCCGCGGATCACGTCCGCGACGCGTTCGACGAACGCGAGTTCGACGCTCGACAGCGCCTCGCGCTGCTCGCCGCCTGACACGACGATCAGCCGGTGCGTGACGTCCTGCGTGATCCACGTGAGCCAGCCGACGACGATCATCATCAGGCCGCAAACGATCGCGACCGCGGAGCCGAACCCTATGCCGGCCGCGAAGCCCGCGACGCCGATCAGAGACAGGATCGTCGGCACCGTGCGGTTGCGCGGGACCGTGACGACGCGCAGGTCCTCGACGTCGCGCAGCGGAAAGACCTGGCCGGCGACGGACAGCGCGGTGCGCGTGACCGAGACGCCGCGTTCGTTGAAGGGGAGTTCCATCGATTCGAGCCGTGCGGGGGAAAGCGCGCAGCGTACCAGAAGCGCGCGTGGCAGAGGAAGCGCCGCGCCGCCGCACGGAGATCGCAGACATGAAAAAAGCGCCCCGAGGGGCGCTTTTTCGCGGAGCCGGCGGACTTCGCCGGCCTTTGCATGGCGATCAGAACTTGTGGCGGATGCCGACGCGGACAGCGACCTGGTTGTCCGAGCCCGTGCCCGACGGCTGGAAGAAGCTCGAAGCCGACGAGCCGATCTGCGCTTGCAGCGGCGTGCCGTTGGCCGAACCCGACGCTTCCTGGTAGATGCCGAGCAGGTACACGTCCGTGCGCTTGCTGAGCGCGTAGTCGATCGCTGCGTTGACCTGGTTCCAGTGGCCGTTCGCGAGGCCCGAAGCGCGCGAGTACGTGTAGCCGAGCGCGCCCGACAGAGCCGACGTGACCGCGTACTTGCCGCCGACTTCGTACGCGTTGTACAGCGTCGACGAACCGATGACCGGCGAGAACAGCGTGTTGGTCCACAACGCCCACAGGGTTGCCGGGCCGACGACGTAACGGCCGCCGACGCCGAACGTGCGCAGTTCGCGGATCTGGTTGCCCGTGCCCGCGGCCGTCGCGAAGTTCGCGAGCGACGTCGAGAACGCCGGCGTGACTTGACCCGGGTACGTGATGTCCGTGTACGCAGCGCCGACGCTGAACGGACCGTACGCGTAGTTCGCGCCGAAGCTGTACGTGCGCGACGAGCCGCCCGTCAGCGTCGCGCCGGTGCCCGGCGAGCCCGCGAATGCGCCTGCCGTGTTCGAGAAGCCGTACAACGCGCCGAACGTGAGGCCCGCGAAGTTCGCGCTCTGGAACTTCACCGAGTTGTTGATACGGCTCGACGTCAGCTGGTCGACGTCGTTCACGTGGTAAGCGTAGTTACCCGCGGCCGTGTTGCCGCCGGTCGAGTAGTTCGAACCGAGCACGTCCGTGCTGAGCGAGTATTGACGGCCCAACGTGATCGAACCGATGTTGTCCTTCGTGAGGCCCACGAACGCTTGACGGCCGAACAGCGCGCCGCCCTGGCCCGACGTGCCGTTGCCGCTGTTGAAGCCGCTTTCGAGCACGAAGATCGCCTTCAGGCCGCCGCCCAGGTCCTCCGAGCCGCGCAGGCCCCAACGGCTGCCCGATGCGACGCCGTCGCCGTACTGGAATGCGTGGCTGCTGCCCGTGGCGGTCTTCACATTGCTCACGTAGCTGATACCGGCATCGATGAGGCCATACAGCGTGACGCTGCTTTGTGCGTGGGCGGCGCCCGCGATTGACGCAAGAATAGCGGTGGTCAGGATTTTCTTTTTCAACTCATTCTCCGGGGTTGATGAATGTTGCGGCTCCGCCCATGACGGGATGGCCGGTTGCGCGACGGGCTGAATGTAAGGGCGATCAGCGAAACGAATGTGACAGTAAGGCTAACGTTCGGGAATGTCTCGATACTGTGGTGCGGACGCGACAGGGGGATTGTCGGCGTGGGAATTGGTGCAATGCCTTGTCGCACGTGGCTTTAAAGAGGATTTAAAGCAGCCGGGATAGCGGCGATTCGAGGGTTTTTCTTTATAAGATTTTCGCCTTTTCATTCTTCTTGTCGGCTTATCGGAATTCCTGTTCTTTGATTGCCTTTTAATAGTGAATGAAATTGATTGATCGGTGTCATCAAATGACGCGTGCATGCGGGGTGTGGCGCGATCCGGAATTAGGCGCAATGGCGATTCGACAATTCGCCTGATTCCGGATTACTGATTATCGGCCGCGTTATATGAGCGGCGGACATGAGCGAGTCCGCCGCCGGCCGCGCGCTATTGCGACAGCAACGACCCGGTGCGGATCGGCCGGTCGCCGGCGATGCGCGCGACTTCCATGCCGGCCGTCGCGAAGCGCGTGCCGTGACGCGCGTACAGCACGCCGCTGACGGTCCCGCACAGCGTGACGACGTCGTCGGTCAGCGGGTCCACGAGGTCAGCGACCGGCTGGCCCGCGTCGATCCATGCGCCGGGCTCCGCGCGGAACACGAGCACGCCGCTCGCCGGCGCGACGATCGGCTCGGTGCCGGCGAGCGGCGTCGGCTCGAACGCGAGCGGCGGCAATGCGGCCGGCTCGCCGTCGATCACGCCGCGCTGCGTGAGGTACTCGACGATCGCCTGCGCGTCGCGTTCCGCGAGGTCATACGACACGTCGCGCTGGCCGCGAAACTCGATGGTCACCGAAATCGTCGCGAGCGGAATCGGAAAGCGCGCGCCGAAGCGTTCGCGCAGCCGCGACCAGCAGAAGCTGTGGATCTCCTCGAACGGATTGCCGATCGAGTTCAGCACGAGCAGCGACGCCTTCGCGTCCAGGTAGCGCGCGAGCGGCTCGACGTCCGGCCACAGATCGCGCGTCGTATAGAGGTGCAGCGCCGCTTCGAGGTCGCAATGCAGGTCCAGCACGATGTCCGCGTCGTACGACAGCCGTTGCAGCGCGACCCGCTGCGAATCGAGTTCGCTGACCGGCTGCAGCGCGCGCAGCGCGTCGCCGATCGCCGCGCGGATCGCGTCGCGGTTCGCGTTCGCGTCGCTGCCCAGTTGCGAATCGATCTGCGCCGGCACGAGCGACGCCAGGTCGTGGAAGTTGCGGTTGAAGTTCTGCCCGCTGCCCGCATCGAACCGGCCATACAGATGGCCGAACAGATGCTGGTTCAGCCCGATCGGATTCGGTACCGGCACGACGACGATCTCGCCGCGTATCCGCCCCTGCGCTTCGAGCGCCGCGAAGCGCCGCCGCAGCGCCCAGGCGACCAGCATCGCGGGCAGTTCGTCCGCGTGCACCGACGACTGGATATAGACCTTCTGGCCGCCGCCCGGCCCATAGTGGAAACTCGTGATCTGGCGGCTCGTGCCGAGGGTGGGCGCGGTCAGCGGATGGTTGCGGATGTGCATGGTCGTGGCGCGCCGCGGAACGAGGCCGCGAAACGCGTGGAGGTTGACGGTGGGCGAAGCCCGTCGCGGGCCGGTTCCCCCGATCTTAGCCGACAAAGCGGTGCGGCCGGAATGCAAACGGGCCTCGCGATGCGAGGCCCGTCAGACGGAGGGCGCGCGGCACGAAGCGCCGCGCGACACGCCGATGCAGCGTTGATCAGCCGCCGTACACGTCGAAGTCGAAATACTTCGCTTCGATCTTCTTGTACGTGCCGTCCTTGATCATGTCGGCGATTGCCTTGTCGATCTTGGTCTTCAGGTCGGTGTCTTCCTTGCGCAGGCCGATGGCCGCCGCGCCGGTCGGGATTTCCGCGCCGGCGAACTGGTAACCCGCGCCGCGCGGGGTCTTCAGGAAGCCGAGGTCGGCCTGCACTTCATCCTGCAGCGCAGCGTCCAGACGGCCCGACAGCAGGTCGGCATAGACCTGGTCCTGGTTCTGGTACGGGACCACGTTCACGCCCTTCGGCGCCCAGTTGGTCTTCGCGTAGGTTTCCTGGATCGTGCCCTGCTCGACGCCGACCGACTTGCCCTTCAGCGAATCAGCGGTCGGCTGGAAGCTCGTGCCCTTCTTCGCGACGAGGCGCGTCGGCGTGTTGAACAGCTTCGCGGAGAACGCGATCTGTTCCGAACGCTGCGGCGTGATCGTCATCGACGACAGCACGCCGTCGAACTTCTTCGCCTTCAGCGCGGGGATCATGCCGTCGAAATCCTGCTCGACCCACACGCACTTGGCGTTCAGGCGGCGGCAGATTTCGTTGCCCAGGTCGATGTCGAAGCCGACTACCTTGCCATCCGGCGCCTTCGATTCGAACGGCGCATAGCTGGCGTCAACGCCAAAGCGGACGGTGGTCCAGTCCTTCGCATGGGCGGCGCCCGCCGACACGGCAAGCAGGGCAACCGACAGGGCGGCAAGCAGTTTCTTCACTATGTGTACTCCTCGGGATGGTTCAATAAGCGCCGCGTGCGGCCACGGCCGCCGCAGCGCATGGTCCGGCGCAGCTTGCGTCTGGACTTCTTCGGCGCCGCCGGCCAGTGGTCGGCGGCGCGCCAAGCTTACCAGGCCAAAAATGCGGCGTAGCTAGTGTAATACCGGATAGCGCCCGAGCAAGGCCTCTAGCGGGCGTTGCGGCCCAGGCCGCCGATGCCCGCCCGGCCGCGCTCCGCCACGCGCGACGCGACCCGGCGCCGCGCCGTCGTTCGGGGTGCGCGAACGGGAGGTCCGATGCCCCGCAACAACAGCCGGCAGCGCCGCCGCCGGGGGGCCGGCGCGAAAGGCGGGGCATTATGACATGAAAAAAAGCACGGTCGGTCCGCGTATGAGGCCGTTCGCAGGGCCGCTCGTCGGGGCGTCTGCCGGCCTTGTCCGCCGGGTCGTCCCCGAGGCTGGAAGCGGCGGCCGGCCGGCGACGGCGCGAGGGCTGCCGCCGCCCCCATCCGGATGAGGAGAGGGGACAGGGCGAGGCGTGAGTCAGACGACCCGCGTCCCTTCGCGCCACGTCGCGCGCGGCACCGGCAGCGCGTCGAGCATGGTCACGCGCACGAAGTCCGCGCGCAGTCCCGGCTCGATCGCGCCGCGGTCGTTCAGCCCGGCCTTGCGCGCGGGCTCCGCGGACACCGTCGCGACCGCGCGCGGCAGCGTCCAGTCGACCTTGCCGACAAGGTCGAACGCGGCGGTCAAGAGGCTCGACGGCACGTAGTCCGACGACAGGATGTCGAGCAGCCCCGCCTGTGCGAGTTCGAGCGCGGACACGTTGCCCGAATGCGAGCCGCCGCGCACGACGTTCGGCGCGCCCATGACCGTCGCGATGCCGCGCCGGTGCGCTTCCTCGGCGGCGGCGCGGGTGGTCGGGAATTCGGCCAGTGCGATCCCTTCGGCGGCCGCCTGCTCGACGTGCTCGACCAGCGTGTCGTCGTGGCTCGCGAGCGGGATGCCGCGCGCCGCGCAGCGTTCGACGATCTCGCGCCGGTGCATCTCCGCGAAACGCTGCTGCTCGTCCGCGAGTTCGGCGAGCGTCGTCTCCGCCTGCTCGTCGGTCCACTTGCCGTGGCGTTCCTGATAACGGCGCCATTGCGTGCGGTCGTGCCACTGGCGCTGACCCGGCGTGTGATCCATCACCGACGCGAGGCGCATCAGCGGATGCGGGCTCAGCGTGTCGAACAGCTCGACCACGTCGGACGTCGCAATCTCGCAGCGCAGATGCAGGAAGTGGTCGGCGCGCAGCAGCTTCTTCTGCGAGAAGCGCGCGAGCGCGTCCGCCGACTGCATCTGCACGTCGCGGCCGCGCACCCCGACCGACAGCCGCGTGCCGATCGCGAGCGCATCGAACACCGTCGTGATGCCGGCCGCCGCGACCTGCGCGTCGTGGATCACGAACGCCGCGTCGATGTTCCACAACACGCCGGGACGCGGCGCGAGGTGCTTCTCCAGGTTGTCGGTGTGCAGTTCGACGAGGCCGGGCAGCAGATAGTCGCCATCCCAGTCCTCGGCTTCGCGCGCGGACGTCGTGCCGCGCGACAGGTCGGCGATCCGGCCGTCCTCGACGCGCAGCGTGCCGGTGAAAACTTCGTCTCGCGTCACGATGCGAGCGTTCTTGATCAACATCGCAGGGCTCCGTATCAGGGGCAGTCAGGCAGGTTCGGTGAGCGCCGCTTCGGCATGCGGCGCGCTCAGGGTCATGAAACGCGTCGCGACGCGGCTGCGCGTGTCCTCGTCGTGGAACACGCCGACGATCGCGGCGCCGCGTTCGCGCGCCTCGTCGATCAGTTGCGCGACCACTTCGCGGTTCTTCGCGTCGAGCGACGCGGTCGGTTCGTCGAGCAACAGCACGCGATGGCCGGCGATCAGCCCGCGCGCGATGTTCACGCGCTGCTGCTCGCCGCCTGAGAACGTCGCGGGCGCGAGCGGCCACAGCCGTTGCGGCACGTTGAGCCGCGCGAGCAGCGTGGCCGCGCGCTCGCGCGCTTCGTCATTCGCGATGCCGCGCACGGTCAGCGGCGCGGCCACGACGTCGAGCGTCGGCACGCGCGGGATCACGCGCAGGAACTGGCTCACGTAGCCGACCACGTTGCGGCGCAGCCGCAGCACGTCGTGCGGCGCGGCGGTCGTGATCTCCAGATGCTTGAGCGGCGCGTCGTCGTCGCGGATCGCGATCGAGCCGCCGCTCGCCAGATAGTTGCCGTACAGGCAGCGCAGCAGCGTGCTCTTGCCCGCGCCGGACGGGCCGGCGAGCACTACGCATTCGCCGCGCTCGACGTCGAGCGACACGCCCGCGAGCGCGTCGATGCGGATGCCACCCTGGCCGTGCAGCGTGAAGGTCTTGCGCACGCGCTCGGCGCGCAGCATCAGCGCCGGCCGTTCGACGAACGCGCGCGTCGCGGCGACGTTGCTGGTGAGTGGTGCAGTGTCGTGGGTCATCGTGATCGCTCGTCCTAGACCGGCAGCACGGAGGCCACCAGCGTCTGCGTGTACGGGTGCTGCGGATCGTCGAGCACCTGGTCGGTGAGGCCGGATTCGACGACGGCGCCGCCCTGCATCACCATCAGCCGGTGCGCGAGCAGCCGCGCGACGCCGATGTCGTGCGTGACGATCAGCACCGACAGATGCAGCGTGGTCGTCAGCGTGCGCAGCAGGTCGAGCAGGCGCGCCTGCACCGACACGTCGAGGCCGGCGGTCGGCTCGTCCATGAATACGAGGCGCGGCCCGGTCACCAGATTGCGCGCGATCTGCAACCGCTGCTGCATGCCGCCCGAGAACGCGGCCGGCAATTCGTCGATGCGCGCGGCGTCGAGTTCGACGCGCTGCATCCATTGCGTCGCGGTTTCGCGGATGCGTCCGTAGTGCCGCGCGCCGACCGCCATCAGCGGCTCGCCGATGTTCGCGCCGGCCGACACGCCCGCGCGCAGTCCATCGCGCGGATTCTGCTGCACGAAGCCCCATTCGGTGCGCGCGAGCATCCGGCGGCGCGGCTCGGACAGCGTCAGCAGGTCGAGTGTCCCGCCGTTCGCATCGGCATAACGCAATTCGCCGGCATCGGCCTCGGTGCGCAGCGCGAGCGTGTTAAGCAGCGTCGTCTTGCCGGAACCGGACTCGCCGACGATGCACAGCACCTCGCCCGGATACAGGTCGAAGCTCACGTCGCGGCAGCCGTTGCGGCCGCCGTACTGCTTCGTCAGATGGCGTGCGCTCATCAGGGGCGTCATGCGTTTTCTCCGGTCGATGCCGCGTCCGCCTGTTCGCGGCGCTCGTGGCAATAGTCGCTGTCCGAGCATACGAACATCCGCTTGCCCGCGTCGTCGACGATCATCTCGTCGAGGAAGCTGTCGCGCGATCCGCACAGCGCGCACGCGTGCTGCCAGCGCTGCACCTCGAACGGATGATCGTCGAAATCGAGGCTCTTCACCGGCGTGTACGGCGGAATCGCGTAGAGGCGCCGCTCGCGGCCCGCGCCGAACAGTTGCAGCGCGGGGTTCATGTGCAGCTTCGGGTTGTCGAACTTCGGGATCGGCGACGGCGACGTGAGATAACGGCCGTTCACCGTGACCGGATAATCATAGGTGGTCGCGATGCTGCCGTGGCGTACGATGTCCTCGTACAGCTTCACGCTGATGAGGCCGTAATCAGCGAGCGAGTGCAGCTTCCTGCACTCGGCGACGCGCGGCTCCAGCCGGTACAGCGGCTCGGGCATCGGCACCTGGTACACGAGGATCTGCGCTTCGGTCAGCGGCGTTTCGGGAATCCGGTGGCGGGTCTGGATGATGGTCGCGTCGCGCGTGCTGCGCGTCGTCGCGACGCCGGCCGTGCGCGCGAAGAAGCGACGGATGTTCACGGCGTTCGTCGTGTCGTCGGAGCCCTGGTCGATCACCTTCAGCGTGTCGTTCGCGCCGATGATCGCGGCCGTCACCTGGATGCCGCCGGTGCCCCAGCCGTACGGCAGCGGCATCTCGCGCGACGCGAACGGCACCTGGTAACCCGGCACCGCGACCGCCTTCAGCAGCGCGCGGCGGATCATCCGCTTCGTCTGTTCGTCGAGGTACGCGAAGTTGTAGCCTTCGGCCTGCGTGTCGCGTGGCGGGCTGGGCTGCGCGGCCGGCGCGAGCGCGTGGTCGGGGGCGTTCATGCGGCTTCTCCGTCGAGCGCGTTCGCGCGATGTTCGGCGCGCAGGCGGCGCACGAGTTCGAGTTCGGACTGGAAATCGACGTAATGCGGCAGCTTCAGATGCTGGACGAAACCGGACGCCTCGACGTTGTCGCTATGCGACAGCATGAACTCGATGTCCTGGGTCGGCGACGCGAGCGTCTCGCCCAGTTCGTCGGCGCGCAGCGCGCGATCGACGAGCGCCATTGCCATCGCCTTGCGCTCCGCATGGCCGAACGCGAGTCCGTAGCCTTGCGTGAACGTCGGCGGCAGTGCCTTGCTGCCCGCGAACTGGTTGATCATCTGGCATTCGGTCAGCTCGATCTCGCCGATCTCGACGGCCTCGCCGAGTTCGTCCAGTTCCATCTCGACCGCGACCGTGCCGAAGCGGATCTCGCCCGCGAACGGGTGCGTGTGCGCGTAACCGCGCTGCGTCGCGTAACCCATCGACAGCAGGAAACCTTCGTCGCCGCGCGCGAGGTTTTGCAGGCGCGTCGGGCGGTCGGCCGGGAACGACAGCGGCTCGCGCGACAGGTCGCCGGGTTCCGGTGCGTCCGGGGTCGGCGTTTCCTGTTCGATCAGCCCTTCCTTGTCGAGCAGCGCGACGACGCGCGGCATCGGTTCGGGTTGGGTGCGTGCGTCGGGCGCGGAGGTGCTGGCCACCTCGTCCGCCGCATCGCCGCGTTCCGCGAGCAGCGCGAAATCGAGCAGCCGCTGCGTGTAGTCGTAGGTCGGCCCGAGCACCTGTCCGCCCGGCACGTCCTTGAACGTCGCGGAGATGCGGCGCTCGACGTGCATCCGCTCCGTATCGACCGGCTGCGTGTAGCCGAAGCGCGGCAGCGTCGTCCGGTACGCGCGCAGCAGGAAGATCGCCTCGACGAGATCGCCGGCCGCCTGCTTGATCGCGAGCGCGGCGAGTTCTTCGTCGTACACCGAGCCTTCGGTCATCACCCGCGCGACCGCGAGGCGCAACTGGCCGCGAATCTGCGCCACGCTCAGTTCCGGCACGCGCGGATCGCCGCGGCGCGCTTCGTCGAGCGCGCGCCACGACGCTTCGATCGCGCGCTCCCCTCCCTTGACGGCGACGTACATCAGCGGATCTCCACGTGAGTCGTGCGCGGCAGCCCGATCAGCGACGCGCCGCAGACGAGATAAAAATCGAGGCCGCACGGAAAGAGCGGCGCGAGCGCCGCGCGCTCCGGCCAGAAGCGCGCGGGCAGGCCGGCCGGCGCGATGATCCGCGTGCCGTCGATGCCGGGGCCGCTCAGCGTGCGCGGCGCGCCGCCGGTCAGCGCGTCGACGCGCACGAGCACCGTCGCGGACGTTTCCGGCGATTCCGGCGTGCCGCAATGGAACGCATCGAGCGGCGGCAGCGCGGCGGCATCGTGTACGTAGACGAACGCCGCGTCGGCCGCGCTCGCGGCGAACGGCGCGTCCGCGTGAAAGCGCAGCGCGGCGGCGAGCGCCGGGTCCGGCTGCGCGAGCCATACCGGCGTCGCGTAATCGCACAGCGCGAGCAGCGATGCGCACGCGGCGAGCCCGGCGCGCGCGACGCCGTTCGCATCGGCGGCCGGCAGCGGCGTCTCGATCGTGCCGATCGAACCCGGCCGCGCGAGCGCGTCGAGCAACGCGCGGAACACCGCCTGCGTGTCGTGGACCGGGTCCGCGAAACCCGGCGCGAGCGCGTCCAGCGACACGCGCGAAGCGGGTTGGGTCGGTTGCTGGTTCATGCGTCCCCCCGGACCATCGTGAAGAATTCGACGCGCGTGCTCGCGGTCTGTTCGCGCTGCGCCGCGCGGGCATCGGCGATGCGCGCCGCGAGCGGCTCGACGAGCCGCTCATGCAGACGAGAATGACGTTCGGGCATTTGCAGCAGCGCATCGGCGAGCGCGGCCAGTTCCGCGCGGCGCTTGTCGCGGCCGAGATGGCACGCGACGCCGACCGTGCCGGCCTCGCTGTCACCGCGCAGCCGCAGCGTCGCGCGCGTGACGGTCGCCTCGCCGAGGTTGAACGCATCGCCGGTGCCGCCGATGCGCCCGCGCACCATCGCGAGCCCGGTTTGCGGCGGGCGCAGCCAGTCGAAGGCGGGCGGCGCGGCCCCTTCGAGCGCGGCGTCGAGCGCCGCTTCGAGTTCGGCGCGCGGCGTGCGCGCGAAGACGGCCATCCACGCGCGCCGCGCCGCTGCGGAGGAGGGACCGGAAGTTGCGTTCATCGGAGCTCCTGTGTCGTGAACGGGTCAAAAAGGCGTGTCGAACGTGTTGCGCGAACGCCGCTATTTGACCATCTATTCATCTAAACGTCTAGACGACTAGAGATACAATCGACCCGCGCGGACGCGGCGGACGTTTTCATATTTCCATCACGCCCTGCGCACTACAATGCGAGGGAACCGTAATTGAAACCGAGGGGAATGACAGCACCATGACATCGAACGACGAAGCGCCGCGCAGCACGCAACTGGAGCGCGGCGCAGGCGTGGCGGTGTGGCGTCAGATCGAGCAGATCCTTGCAGCGGAGATCGCCGCGAGCGGCTTCGGAGAAGATGGCCGCCTGCCGAGCGAAGGCGAACTGGCGAAGCGCTTCGACGTGAACCGCCATACGGTGCGTCGCGCGATGCTCGGCCTCGCGGCGCTCGGCCTCGTCAGCGTCGAGCAGGGGCGCGGCACGTTCGTGCAGCCCGGCGCGATCGATTATTCGATCGGCAAGCGCACGCGCTTTACCGAGAACCTGAAGCGCCAGCAGCATTCGGCGGTGGGCAAGCTGCTGGCGGCGTCGCGCGTGAAGGCGGACCCGACCGTCGCGAAGGCGCTCGGGCTGCGTGCGGGCGCACTGGTCTATCGGGTCGAGACGCTGCACGAGTCGGACGGCGTGCCGCTCACGTATGCGCGCAGCTGGTATCCGGCGGCGCGCTTCGCGGACCTGCCGGCCGTGATGGAGAAGGTCGACAGCACGTCGAAGGCGCTCGCCGAATTCGGCGTCACCGACTATCTGCGCAAGTGGAGCCGCATCGGCAGCGTGCTGCCGGAGCCGGAAGTCTCGCGGCGGCTGAACATCAACCGGCAGCAGCCGGTGCTGTGGGTCGAGAACGTGGACGTCGATCTGGACGGCGTGCCGATCAAGTACGGGATCACGCACTTCGCGGCCGATCGCGTGCAGTTGATGGTGGAGCACGACCTGTGAGCGCGACGGCATCGATGGCTGCATCCGTCGCGGACTGGCCGGAGTGCGCGCGGTTCGCGCTCTACTACGCGCCGCCGCGCGATTCGGCATGGTGGCGCGCGGGCTGCGCGTGGCTCGGCCGCGATCCCGAAAGCGGCGCGACGCTCGTTCCGCCGCAACTGGACGGACTCGACCGTTCGTTATCCGCATTGACCGTCGCGCCGCAACGCTACGGCTGGCACGCGACGCTCGTCGCGCCCTTCCGTCTCGCGCCCGGCGTGACGCCCGATGCGCTGTTCGATGCGGCGTCGCGCTGGGCCGCGACGCGCGGCCGGTTCGACGTACCGGTCGACGCGGCGACGATCGGCTCGTTCGTCGCGCTGCGGCCGGCGGACGACGACGGCGAGGCCGCGCTGCGCGAACTGGCGTCCGCTGCGCTGCGCGCGCTCGCGCCGTTGCGCGCGGCGCCGACCGCCGCCGATCTCGCGCGGCGGCTCGAAGCGAAGCTCACCGCGCGGCAGCGCGAGCTGGTCGAGCAATGGGGCTATCCGTACGTATTCGACGAGTTCCGGTTTCACATGACGCTGTCCGATTCGCTGGACGACGCGCGCGAGCGCGCATTGCTAGTCGACGCATGGAACACGCGGATGCAGCCGCCCGGCGCGCTGCCGGTGCATGGCGCGGCGCTGTATGTCGAGCCGGAGCCGGGCGCGCCGTTCGTGCTGTGGCGTCGCGTGCCGTTCGGCTTGCCCACGGAGGCCGACGCATGAGCGAACGGCTGATCTACGTGATGGGGCCGTCCGGTGTCGGCAAGGATTCGCTGCTGGGTTATGCGCGCGGCCGCGTCGCGGACGACGGCGTCGTGTTCGCGCATCGCTACATCACGCGTCCGGAAGGCGGCGGCGAGAACCACGTCGCGCTGACCGACGCGGAGTTCGACGCGCGTTCGCGGTGCGGGCTGTTCGCGCTGCAATGGCGCAGCCACATGCTGCGTTACGGGATCGGCATCGAGATCGACCCGTGGCTCGCGCTCGGCTGCACGGTCGTCGTGAACGGGTCGCGCGCGTATGTCGGCGACGCGCTCGCGCGTTATCCGCGGATGACCGTCGTGCACGTGACCGCGCCGCCGCACGTGCTGGCCGCGCGGCTCGCCGCGCGCGCGCGGGAGACGCGCGACGAGATCGCGGCGCGGCTCGCGCGCAGCGCGCCGTTCGTGCTGCCGGACGGCGCGTCGCTCGTGACCGTCGAGAACGGCGGCAAGCTCGACGATGCGGGCGGCGCGTTCGTCGACGTGGTGCGGCGGATCGCGCGCGGTTGACCCGACGGTGGTCGAACGCTGGGCGGTCCAAGGGGCGCAGGGTTTTTTGGCGGCCGGGCGATCGTGAGAACATGGACCCGACCAGGTCAGCCCTTCACGATCCCGCCCGAGGCCGCCATTGGACCGCTTCCAGGAGATGCAGATATTCACGCGCATCGTCGATCGCCGCAGCTTCACGCAGGCGGCCGAGGATCTGAACCTGCCGCGCGCGACCGTCACGAACTCGATCAAGCGTCTCGAAGCGCGGCTCGGCGTGCGGCTGCTCGAACGCACGACGCGCCAGGTGAAGCCGACGCTCGACGGCGACGCGTATTACCAGCGTTGCGTGCGGCTGCTCGCCGACCTGGAGGAAACCGAGGAGGGCTTTCGCGACACCGACCCGAAGGGCCTGCTGCGCGTGAACGTGCAGGAGACGCTCGCGAATCACTTCGTCGTGCCGCGGCTGCCGGCGTTTCTCGCGCGTTATCCGCGCATCGAGGTGTCCATCGGCTCGGGCGACCAGTACGTCGATCTGGTTCGCGAGGGCGTCGATTGCGTGCTGCGCGCGGGGGAACTGGCGAATTCGTCGATGATCGCGCGGCGCGTCGCGCTGCTCGATCAGGTCACCTGCGCGAGCCCGGTCTATATCGAACGCCATGGCGATCCGGCGTCGATCGACGAACTGGCCGACGGCCATCACGCGGTCAATTACCTGTCGCCGGCGAGCGGCCGGCCGCATCCGCTCGAATTCGCGACGCCGGACGGCATCCGGCGCGTAACGCTGCCGGGACCGGTCGCGGTCAACAGCGCGGCGCTCTATACCGGCTCGGCGCTCGCGGGGCTCGGCATCGTGCAGGTGCCGCGCTACCCCATCCGCGAGCGGCTCGCGAACGGCGAGTTGCGCCAGTTGCTGCCCGATTGCCCGCCGCCGTCGATGCCGGTGTCCGTGCTGTATCCGCAGAACCGGCAACTGTCGCTGCGCGTGCGGACGTTCGCGGACTGGCTCGTGCAGGTGTTCGCGCAGGCCGGCTGAAACGACTGCGCGTGTGACGTCGCGGCTGCGGCTTCAGGTGCGCAGCGCGATCATGCCCGACACGCGCGCCGCGGCCTGCTGAAGCGGTTCGAGGAAGGCCTTCACCATCTGCTTCGCGGACGTGCGCTGCGCGTTGCCGCTGATGTTCATCGCCGCGATGATGCGCCCCTGGCGGTTGCGGATCGGCGCGGACAGCGAAATGAGGCCGCCTTCCAGTTCCTGATCGACGATCGCCCAGCCCTGCTCGCGGACCTGCGCGATGACCTTCTTCAGTTCGTCCTTGTCGGTGACGGTGCGCGGCGTGTGCGCATAGAGCGGCGACGAGCCGAGCGTCGCATCGAGCGTCGGCCCGTCGAGCGCGGACAGCAGCACGCGGCCCATCGACGTGCAGTACGCGGGCAGCCGGCTGCCGATCGACAGGTTGATCGTCATGATCTTGTGCGTCGGCACGCGCAGCACGTAGACGATCTCGGTGCGGTCGAGCACCGCCGCCGAGCAGCTTTCGTGCACCTGCGCGGACAGTTCCTCCATCACCGGTTCCGCGAGATTCCAGAACGGCATCGACGTCAGGTACGCGAAGCCGAGGTCGAGGATCTTCGGTGTCAGGCGGAACAGCCGGCCTTCGGTCTCGACGTAGCCGAGCGTCTGCAGCGTCAGCAGGATGCGCCGCGCGCCCGCGCGCGTGAGGCCGGTCGCGCTGGCGACGTCGGTCAGCGTCTGCTCGGGCCGGTCCGCGTTGAACGCGCGGATCACCGACAGCCCGCGCGCGAACGACTGGACGTACGAATCACCCGGCTTGTCGGGGATTTCCGGCTGGTCGGCGGGCGGGGAGGACGGGGCGCGGGAAGCGGGGCTCATGGGCGTCGGGAAGGGGCGGCGCGTCGGGAATCCGTGACGATAGCGCAAGCGTTTTGTTTCGCCAACCGGCCAGACGGCCAGGGTGGCGGTCGTCCGACGATGATGCAGGCGACGGATGACGCGAGAATGGTCAACCGGATAAAAATATATTGATATTGATCTGCGACAAATTGTGAATAAAAAACAGGCGTTGACAATGAATGGTCTATTCGCGTCTGTTTATGAAACGGCGCTGAATCTTGTTTATTGCGTTATCGGATTTTTCGAGTCCGGATTTCATCCCGGACTGTCGTAATTATTCGTCCTGCCGTATTAATCCGGGCGATTAAAACGGATGCTCGCGAATGGCTGTCCGGCGTCTCCGGCGGCCGTTGGCAGCCCATTCCGCGACCTTGTGCTGCGGCCCGCAGCGGGATGTTCTTGTTCTTCGAAAGAAAACTGAAAGAAAGCCGCGTCGTAACGTCGCCCTGCGTAAGCGATATTTGTCGCGGTAGGGATTTCCTTGGCGCGGATCAAATTTGGCCCGTCGGCCGTTCCGTAGAATTGCGCGGCATACGCTATACGGGTGCATTTTGCGTGGCGATTTTTTGCGATGCGAATGTGTTGGAAGTATGTCCAAGGTGGTTCAACGGAAATCGGGCAAACATGCTAGACAGAAAAGCCTTCAAAAGGTTGTTAATACCTCTCGGGACCGGACTGGTCGTTTCTCTTTCGGGGTGCAATCTCACGGTCCTGGACCCGAAAGGCAGCGTCGGCGTCGCGGAGAAGTCGCTGATCGCCACCGCGACGGGGGCCATGCTGCTCGTCGTGGTGCCGGTGATCCTGCTCACGCTGCTGTTCGCGTGGCGATACCGCGCGTCGAACCGCAGTGCGACCTACGCGCCGAAATGGTCCCATTCGACGGCGATCGAATTCGTCGTCTGGACGATCCCCACGCTGATCATCCTGTTCCTCGGCATCCTGACGTGGAAGACGTCGCACGAACTCGACCCGTACAAGCCGTTGCAATCGGAAGTGAAGCCGATCAACGTCGACGTCGTCGCACTCGACTGGAAGTGGCTGTTCATCTACCCGGATCTCGGCATCGCGACGGTGAACCAGCTGGCGGTGCCGGTCGGCACGCCGATCAACTTCCGGATCACGTCCGATTCGGTGATGAACTCGTTCTTCATCCCGCAGCTCGGCACGCAGGTCTATGCGATGGCGGGCATGCAGACGCGCCTGCACCTGATCGCCGACGAGGCGGGCGACTACGCCGGCCTGTCGTCCAACTACAGCGGCCGCGGCTTCTCGGACATGAAGTTCCGCACGCTCGCGAAGTCCCCCGAGGAATTCAACGCGTGGGTCGAAAAGGTGAAGGCGACGCCGCAGCAACTGGGCATGGACCAGTACGCGACGGTTGCGCAGCCGAGCGAAAAGGCGCCGGTGCAGTACTTCTCGACCGTCGATCCGAAGCTCTTCCACAACATCATTGCGAAGTACAACAACGGCCACGTCACTGATTTTCGTGACGCTGCCTGCGGTACGAAGGGGTAACGCATGTTCGGCAAACTCACATTAGAGGCGATTCCGTTCGATCAGCCCATCATCATGGGGGCTGCGGCCTTCATGGCGCTGCTGGTCATCGGCGTAGCGGCGGCCATCACGGTCGCGGGCAAGTGGAAGTGGTTGTGGAGCGAGTACCTGACGAGCGTCGATCACAAGCGGATCGGCGTGATGTACATCGTCGTCGCGGTGCTGATGCTGGTGCGCGGTTTCGTCGACGCGGTGATGATGCGTATCCAGCAGGCGGTCGCGCTCGACGGGCCGGGCTACCTGCCAGCGCATCACTATGACCAGATCTTCACCGCGCACGGCGTCATCATGATCTTCTTCATGGCGATGGCGCTGATGGTGGGTCTGTTCAACCTCGTCGTGCCGTTGCAGATCGGCGCGCGCGACGTCGCCTTCCCGTTCCTGAACTCGCTGTCGTTCTGGATGACCGCGATCAGCGCGATCCTGATGAACCTGTCGCTCGTGATCGGCGAGTTCGCGCAGGTCGGCTGGCTCGCGTATCCGCCGCTGTCCGAGCTGCAGTTCAGTCCGGGTGTCGGGGTCGACTATTACATATGGGCGATCCAGTTGTCCGGGGTCGGCACGCTGATAACCGGGATCAACTTCTTCGTCACGATCATCAAGATGCGTGCGCCTGGCATGTCGCTGATGAAGATGCCGGTGTTCACGTGGACCGCGCTGTGCTCGAACGTGCTGATCATGGCGACGTTCCCGATCCTGACGATCGCGCTCGCACTGCTCGGCCTCGACCGCTACGTCGGCACGCACTTCTTCACGAACGACGGCGGCGGCAACGCGATGCTGTATCTGAACCTGATCTGGGCGTGGGGCCACCCCGAGGTGTACATCCTCGTGCTGCCTGCGTTCGGCATCTATTCGGAAGTGATAGCCACGTTCTCGAAGAAGCCGCTGTTCGGCTACAAGACGATGGTGTACGCGTCGTGCGTGATCATGGTGCTGGCGTTCCTCGTGTGGGCGCACCACTTCTTCACGATGGGCGCGGGCGCCGACGTGAACGCGTTCTTCGGCATCATGACGATGATCATCGCGATTCCGACCGGCGTGAAAATCTTCAACTGGCTGTTCACGATGTATCGCGGCCGGATCGAGTTCACCGCGCCGGTGTTGTGGACGATCGGCTTCATGGTCACGTTCTCGATCGGCGGGATGACCGGTGTGATGATGGCGATTCCGGGCGCGGACTTCGTGCTGCACAACTCGCTGTTCCTCGTCGCGCACTTCCATAACGCGATCATCGGCGGCGTCGTGTTCGGCTACCTCGCGGGTTTCAGCTACTGGTTCCCGAAGGTGTTCGGCTTCAAGCTGAACGACAAGATCGGCAAGGGCGCGTTCTGGTGCTGGTTCGTCGGCTTCTACGTCGCCTTCGTGCCGATTTACGTGCTCGGCTTCATGGGCATGACGCGCCGGACCAACCACTACGACAATCCGGACTGGCAGCCGTGGCTGATCCTCGCCACGGTCGGCGTTGCGATCATCGCGGTCGGCGTCGTGCTGCAGGTCACGCAGGTGATCGTCAGCGTCATCAAGCGCAACAAGCCGGAATACCGTGACGTGACCGGCGATCCGTGGGGCGCGCGCACGCTCGAATGGGCAACGTCGTCGCCGCCGCCGGTGTACAACTTCGCGGTGATCCCGCAGGTTACCGAACTGGATGAGTTCGCGCACATGAAGGAAACCGGCCAGGGTCTCGGCGTCGCGGACAACTATCGCGACATCCATATGCCGTCGAACACCAGCGCGGGTTTCTTCATCGGCGTACTCAGCCTCGTGTTCGGATTCTCCGGCGTGTGGCACATCACGTGGCTTGCGGTCGTGTCGCTGATCGCGATCGTTGCGGTCATCGCGCTCCGCAGCTTCGGCCGGAACGACGGTTACTACATTCCCGCCGACGAAGTCCGAGAAATCGAAGAACGGCGTAATCGCGCGCTGGCTGCCGTGGAGGCCAACTGATGTTACAGAAAACCAATGCGGCGACGCTCGCCGAACACGACTACAACGAACATCCGGAGTCGCACTCGGTATTCGGGTTCTGGGTGTACCTGATGACCGACTGCATTCTGTTTGCGTCCCTGTTCGCCGTGTTCGGCGTGATGGCGCACCAGTTTGCGGGCGGCCCGACCGGCAAGGATCTGTTCGACATTCCGGGCGTCGCGCTCGAAACCGGCGTGCTGCTGCTGTCGAGCATCACGTACGGCTTTGCGATGCTCGGCGCGCACCAGCGCAAATCCGGCACGGTGCTCGGCTGGCTCGCGGTGACGTTCGCGCTCGGCGTGACCTTCCTCGTGATCGAACTGCGCGAGTTCTCGCATCTGATCGAGCAGGGCGCCGGCCCGGATCGCAGCGCGTTCCTGTCGTCGTTCTTCGCGCTGGTCAGCACGCACGGGCTTCACGTGTTCACCGGCCTGATCTGGATGGTCGTGCTGATGGTGCAGGTGGTGCGCAGCCAGAACCTCGGCGAGCAGGAAGTGCGTCGTCTGACCTGCCTCAGCCTCTTCTGGCACTTCCTCGACGTCGTCTGGATCTGCGTGTTTACTTTCGTTTATCTCGGGAGCGTGCTCTAAATGGCTCATTCTCATTCGCCCGCTCAGGAGCCGCATGGCAGCCTCGGCGGTTATATCGCCGGCTTCGTCCTGTCGGTGCTGTTGACGGCCGGCGCATTCGGCCTCGTGCTGCACGGCGCGATGGACCCGGGCACGTCGATGATCGTGATCGCGATTCTCGCGCTCGTGCAGATCATCGTGCACATGGTGTTTTTCCTGCATCTGAACACGTCGTCCGGGCAGGGGTGGAACCTGCTGGCGATCGCTTATACGGTGCTTGCGGCGGCGTTCCTCGTGTTCGGTACGATATGGGTGATGCATAACGTCACGATGAACATGATGTCGCGTTAAGCGCATCGCAGCCGGGGAGCCTTGTGTGAAGGGGCTCTCCGGCTGGTCGACCCTATCAAGACTCCCTCCAGCTACCAGCCGCGTTGGGGCGACGCGCACTCCAGCCAACGCCCGGGATTGAAGACAACTGCGGATTCAAGCGGTCGATGCAACGGATTGATGGAACCGCTCGGCCGGTGTGTCAAAGTTAAGCGTCTTACGCGGACGCTCGTTGAGTCGCCTTGCTACAGCGTCGAGTTCGGCTTGTGAATAGGTAGGGTGGCACCCAAGGCAACGGCCAGATAAGTCAATGAACTGTTCAGGGCTGTTGCCATGCCTTTCGTCGCACCGGCTTGCTGTTGTCAGCACGGTCGAAATTCCCGTCAGCACCACGCCTTGCAGGACGCCCCAGACGAACATCGCGGGAACCAGAAGAGCAGGATTGGATTTACGATTTTCTGTTTCCAGATTCAACGCCGCTAAACCGAAGCAGTGCGATGAGCTTCCCCTCCGGCTCTTGCACATAAGCACGACGTCATCACATCACGACTGGCGCGGGATGGAGACGCTGGTGATTTCCTCGCTTCTGCGCCAGAGTTCCTCGGCTGCGTCCGGGGCAATCGCATAGGCTTCGACACCGGTCGGACGTTTGGAGCGGTCTTCGCCGGCAATATCGACAGATCCGCCCTCCGGCAATACGGAAGTAATGTCGGAATCGGCGCAATACACGCCGCCTTTGCCGTCGAGTTGCGGACTGACCGCGCACCAGACGTGGGTGGCCGCTCCCTGCGGCACCGATTTCATGTCACGGCTCAGATCGACGACCGGCCGATTATTCTCGTCGATGAATCCGCTCTTTTTCAGCCTTTCCAGCCCGACGTGCGTACCGAGATTCGTTCCCGAGATCCCGCCGGGATGGAGCGCGAACGCGCGAATGCCTTCGTCCTTGCCTCGCCGATCAAGGCCAACCGCGAAGAGGATGTTGGCCGTCTTGGACTGGCCATACGCCTTGAACGCATCATAGTCACGGCGCTCGAAATTGATGTCGTCGAAAACGACCGGCGAGAAGCGGTGCCCGGCGGACGAGACTGATACGACGCGCGCGCCACCCGCCCGCTTAAGCGCCGGCCAGAGTCGCAGAGCCAGCCGGAAATGGCCGAGGTGGTTGGTGGAAAACTGCAGCTCATTGCCGTGTGCGTCGCGCTTCAGTTCGGGCAACGCCATGATGCCGGCGTTGTTGATGAGCAGATGAAGCGGCAGGCCTGTTTCGACGAAGTCGCGTGCGAAGTCATCGATCGAACGGGGATCGGTGAGATCCATCGATTGAACCTCCATGCCGCCGCCTGCTTCGGCGATGGTTCTGCGCGCGCGCTCGACGTCGCGCGCCGGCACGATGATTCGCGCGCCCGCCGAGGCGAGCGTGCGTGCTGTTTCCAGTCCGAGGCCCGAGTAGCCTCCCGTGACGATGGCTACCTTGCCGACCAGATCGACGCCCTTAATGATGTCCGCGGTCGTGGAAGCGCGGCTAAAACCTGAACCGATCGGTGCCTGGGCTGTGCTCATTGCTATATGTCCTTTTCCTGAATCAGAGTAATTTCTCGGCAATTTGATATACAGATTTTCTAATTGCTTGCATCTAAAAAGCCGATTAGTGCGGCATTCGTTTGCTCTGCCGCCTCAAGTGGGGGCCAGTGGCCTGCTTCCGGGCGCTCGATAACCCTCGTAGATCTACAAGGACGTGCCGCAGGACTTCCCGCGTGACGGGGTGTAGCTCGTTCAGACCATCTGCTGCGCCAACCAGCAAGAAAGATGGGATCTGAAACCTGCGGCCGGCGAAAACCGATGCCTGAGACAGGACTCAAGCGCACGGTAGTCGTTGAGCGGGCGGTGAAATCCGTTACGCTCAAATTGACCGACCATAACGGCGAAGTCGGTGGGATCAACGAAGCTCGGTAGTCCGGACGGCGCGGGCCGAAGCAGGCCGCGGTCGATGTCCATCGGATGCCAACGCGCTTCTTTCGGAGCTTCCCCAGACGTCCAGTAGAAAGCTGCCGGGAGCGTTTTTCTCGCGTCAGCCCACTCGTTGTCAGCCGCTGGACGCATCTGCTGAAACATCTGGCGCCGCCAGCTACGCCCTGTGTCAGAGAACCCGTGACAGAACATCACTGCGGGTCCCTCTCCACACTCGACAACATGCAGCGATACGTCATCTGTGGCGATATCGCGTTCCTTCACGCTCTCGCCGTCAGGCAGAGAGCCGGGCAAGTGACGGCACGGTTCGGCCATCAACCGTCATGCCGGAGAAAGCGAGCATCGGCGCCAGAGTGTCGTTGTTCTCGGCCGGGAAATTCAGCTTTGGTTTGGAGACCAGGCTGAGTTTGCCGATCTGCTCGGCGGACAGCGCCACTTCGAGAGAATCGAGATTGTCTTTGAGTTGATCGAGCCGCCGAGCGCCAATCAGGGTGGAACTGACGCCGGCTTGCGATCTGACCCAGGCCAACGCCACCGACGCAGGACTGATGCCAAGCTCCGACGCAACCTCCACGACCGCTTCGATGATGTCGTAGTCCGCTTCACTGGGAACGCCGACCATGTTCGTACGCTTCGTGTCGACCTGGCCTGTGCCGCCGCGCCTGAACTTGCCGCTCAGGAAACCACTTTTGAGCGGAGACCAGGGCATGATGCCCATTCCCATCGCCTGCGCCATCGGAAACAGTTCGCCTTCGCTGGTCCGCTCCAGCAGCGAATATTCGAGTTGCAACGCGATGATCGGCGCCCATCCGCGGAAGTGGGCGATTGTCTGCGCCTCGGCCGTTTTCCAGGCGGGAATGTCCGAGAAGCCGACATAACGGATCTTGCCAGCCGTGACGAGATCGTCGAGACCTCGCAAGGTTTCTTCGATCGGTGCCATCCGATCCCAGTTGTGCAGCCAGTAGATGTCGATGTAGTCGCTCTGGAGCCGGTTCAACGAGGCTTCGCACTGCTGGATGAGCGCCTTGCGTCCGGCGCCGCCACCGTTCGGATCGCCGGGGAACAGGTTGCAATAGAACTTCGTGCTGAGCACGATCTCGTCGCGCCGGACTTTGTTCTGCTTGAGATAGTCGCCGATGATCTGCTCGGAATGACCGGCAGTGTAGATATTGGCCGTATCCACGAAGTTTCCCCCGCGGCCTCGATACTCATCGAGCATGTGGAACGACTCTTCGGGGCTTGCACCCCAGCCGAAGTCTTCGCCGAAGGTCATGGTTCCGAGGCAATACGGGCTGACACGCAGGCCAGAACGCCCGAGCGTGACGAAGTGATTGAGAGGCATGCGAGATCTCCGGGACGAGTTAATTCATCGCATGGTAGGCTGATAAGAATGTACGAAGAAGACGCGTCAGTTCAATTTTTATGCGCGAGAGTTCAATTTTGCAGGCCGATCCCCTCTCAGACCTACTGGACTTCCTTCAGGCTCGTTGCGATTTGTCCGGGCGGCTTGTCGCGGGCGGCGCCTGGGCACGCCGCTTCATTAATCTGGATGCGATCAAATTTTGTGCGGTCACAGAGGGGGGTTGCTGGTATTCCATTGACGGCATGGCTGAGCCGGCCCGGGCGGACATCGGCGACGTCCTGATTACCAATGGCACACGCACCCTGACTCTCGCCAGCGCCGCAGCGCTGGTTCCGGATGCGACGACCACGCCGGTCGTTCGGGACGGCAACGATCAGTATCAGCTTGGCGAAGGTTGTGACTTCACCATGCTGGGCGGCACCGTGCAGATTGATGCAGATCGGCAAGCATTACTTCTGAACGGTCTGCCGCCGCTCATTCATGTCCGGGGAACCACAGACGAAGCCAGGCCACTTGCCTGGTTGCTTGAACAACTGGTGGCGGAAATGAAGGGCGGTCGGCCGGGCCGGGCGGCCGTCATATCAGGACTGGCCCAACTGTTATTCATCCAGACACTACGAGCCTATCTGGCACATGCTTCGGATGGCGACAAAGGGTGGCTGAAGGGCTTCGGCGACCAACGGTTAGCCGTCGTGCTGAGTCACATCCATAGTGAGCCTTCCCGGAACTGGGGTCTTGAAGAACTGGCGAAAAAAGCGGGGATGTCGAGAACGTCGCTCGCGGTACGATTCCGCGAAATGATGGGCGTTCCGCCACTCGCTTACTTGACCCAATGGCGAATGTATCTGGCGAGACGCGAGCTTCGGGCAGGCGCCTCGATCTCCGAGGCGGCGGCCTCGGTCGGGTACGCATCCGACAGTGCCTTCAGTAGCGCATTCAAGCGCGTGATGGCTGTTGCGCCCGGCCAGTACCGGAGAGCGGCGCAGGGAGAAATCGAGGTGCCGCAGACGCCCAACAAATCTGACACGCTCGACTTCTAGGAGAGTAGTGGCGGCCGTCAAGACTTTGCCGCGCGCCATGATGTGCCTCTCATTTCACTCTCTGGCCGGTCCAGGTTCGCTGCCAGGACAACCTTCTCGCGGGTTGACGGAAGCCCACCGTCTGTCCGCCGCGTGCACCGCTGACGATGGCCGTCACGTGCTCGCGGCCGATCCGGTCTTAGCATAGAAGAATGCTTTGCATTACATCCGAAAAGAATATTTTGACTTGGAATTTGACTTGTTAGATTGGCAGCCAATGCAATGTCCTATGGGACAGCGGAGGCTGTATGGCAACCCCCTCGATATCGTTGGATCCGGCGGACGATGTCATCCGCCGGTTAAGCGAGAACTGTGCGCGCCCGTTCGAGAACGCCCTCGCGATGCCGCCGGATGTCTACACCTCGTCTGACTTTCTGGCGCGCGAGCAGCGCGACATCTTTCGCCGCGAATGGCTCTGCGTCGGCCGCGCGAGCGCGCTGGCCGAGCCGGGCGACTATCTGACCGCCGATATCGACGGTCAGCCGATCGCCGTGTTGCGCAGCGAGGACGGTACGCTGCGCGCCGTCTCGAACGTCTGCCTGCACCGCATGTCGGTGCTGTTAACGGGGCGGGGCAATGTGCGTCGCATCTCGTGTCCGTACCACGGCTGGACCTACCGGCTCGATGGCGCGCTGAACGGGGCGCCGATGATGGATCGGCAGCCGGGATTCTGTAAAGAATCCTATGCATTGCCGTCGGTCCGCTGTGAGACCTGGCAAGGCTGGATCTACGTGACGCTCGACCCGGCCGCGCCGCCCGTGTCGGCGCAACTGGCCGAACTGACGCCGTTGATCGAGCGCTACGGCATGACTTCGTACATCGAGACTTTCTACGAAGAGCATGTCTGGGATACGAACTGGAAGATTCTCGCCGAGAATTTCATGGAGAGCTACCATCTGCCGATGCTGCATCGGGCAACGGTGGGCCCCCATTCGAAGCTTGAGGAGATGGAGTGCCCGCCGGGCCGGTCCGCGTTCAACTATCACTGGATCACCAAGGAAGCTTCGCTGCCGATCGGCAATGCGCATCCCGACAATACGCGTTTGCAGGGCCACTGGCGCAAGACGACTGCGCTGCTGTCGATCTATCCGACGCACCTGATCACGCTGACGCCTGGCTACTTCTGGTATCTCGTGCTGCAGCCGCTCGGCGTGAACCGCGTCGGCATCTGCTTCGGCGGCGGTCTGGCGCCGGAATTCATCGAGGATCCCAGGGCGGCCGAATACATGGCGACGCTGAAGCAACTGCTCGACGAGGTCAACGCGGAGGATCGGCGCGGTGTCGAGTCGGTGTTTCGCGGCGTGCGCGCGCCGCTCGCGAAGCCCGGGCATCTGAGCCATCTCGAACGGCCGAATTACGATTTCGCGCGTTATCTGGCCGGGCGGCTGTCGGCCTGATGCGACGCTTTCCACGAGACCGGGGTCCCGATCGATGATGTCCAGCCAGGCGTTCATTTCTTTTTCGGGCGTCAGCAAGTCCTACGACGGCATTCATGCCGTCGTCGAGGAACTCGATCTCGACGTGGCGCGCGGCGAATTTCTGTCGCTGCTCGGCCCGTCCGGCTCCGGCAAGACCACCACGCTGATGATGCTCGCGGGCTTCGAATCGCCGACCGACGGTACGATCTTGCTTGACGGCAAGCGCCTCAACGACACGCCGCCGCATCGGCGCGACATCGGGATGGTGTTCCAGAACTATGCGCTGTTTCCGCACATGACGATCGCGCAGAACGTCGCGTTTCCGTTGTCCGTGCGAAAGCTGAGCCGGTCCGAACAGAAGGTGCGGGTCCAGCGCGCGCTCGACATGGTCGAACTCGGGCACCTGGCTGCACGGCATCCCGCGCAGTTGTCGGGCGGTCAGCAGCAACGTGTGGCGCTGGCGCGCGCGCTGGTGTTCGAGCCGAGGGTGGTGCTGATGGACGAGCCGCTCGGCGCGCTCGACAAGCGTCTGCGCGAAACCATGCAGTACGAAATCATGCGTCTGCATCGCGAGCTGGGGCTGACTATCGTCTATGTGACGCACGACCAGAGCGAGGCGCTGACGATGTCGGATCGCGTTGCCGTGTTCTCGGACGGCCGCATCCAGCAGGTCGCCGCGCCGACCGAACTCTACGAGAACGCGCAGAACGCCTTCGTGGCGAACTTCGTCGGCGAGAACAACGATCTGTGCGGACATGTGAGCGCGATCGAGGGCGAGTGGGCCACGCTGATGCTCGCAGGCGGGACGGCGATTCGTGGCCGCTGCGGCAGCGGCCTGGCCGTGGGCGAGGCCGCCATGCTCGCGCTGCGGCCCGAGCGCGCCGCGCTGACGGGCGCGTCCGATGCCGGGTCGGCCGATGTGCGCAACGTGCTGGCCGCGACGGTGCGCGAACTGGTCTACTGCGGCGACCATCACCGCGTTCATCTCGCGCTCGCGGATGGCGAGCGCCTGATCGTGAAAGTGCCGAACACGCAGCGACAGGATCTGCCGCTGCTCGGCGCCGCGACCTGCGTGGTCTGGCGCGGCGACGACTGCAAGGTGCTCGCCGTGCCGCCCGTCCGTCGTCCGGCCGCCTCGCCGGGCCGTTCCGTTTCCGCGTCGTCTTCCACCATTTCGCCCCCTGTCACAGGAGTCACCCGGGTATGAACGCTTCTCGCCTCAAGCCGCGCCCTGGTTCCATCGCAACCGCGCTCGCCTTTGCCCTCTTGCCGACCGCAGCCTTTGCGGCCGATACCCTGTCGGTCGTCACGTTCGGCGGCGCCTACGAAACCGCGGCAGAAAATGCCTGGTTCAAGCCGTTCACCGCCAAGACCGGCACCAGCTTCTCGACCGAGTCCTACGACGGCGGCCTGGCCAAGCTGCAGGCGAT
Organism: Paraburkholderia caballeronis; assembly: GCF_900104845.1. Lineage (NCBI taxonomy): Bacteria > Pseudomonadati > Pseudomonadota > Betaproteobacteria > Burkholderiales > Burkholderiaceae > Paraburkholderia > Paraburkholderia caballeronis. The sequence continues at coordinate 1,321,326 of NZ_FNSR01000002.1, forward strand.
GGAGCAGGCGAGGAACCCGACCTGGGATCTGGTCGACATGGAGACCAACGATGCAATCAATGCCTGCGACGAAGGCCTGATCGAGAAACTCGATCCGAAGATGCTCGGCAAGACGGGCGATTTCCTGCCGGGCTCGCTGCTCGACTGCTCGGTGGCCGCGATGGTCTGGTCCACCGTGTATGCGTACGACACGACCCGGTTCAAGGCGCCCCCGACCACCATCGCCGATTTCTTCGATCTCGCGAAATTTCCAGGCAAGCGCGGAATGCGCAAGTCGCCGAAGGCAGCGCTCGAATGGGCGCTGATGGCCGACGGCGTGGCGCCGCACGATGTCTACAAGGTGCTGGCCACGCCGGACGGCGTCAACCGGGCGTTCAAGAAGCTCGATACGATCAAGTCCAGCATTGTCTGGTGGGATGCCGGCTCGCAGGCTCCGCAGCTGCTCGCCGACGGCGCGGTGGTCATGACGCAGGCCTACAACGGCCGGATCGACGCTGCGGTGCATGACGACAAAAAGCCGTTCCGGATCGTCTGGGATGGGCAGGTGTACGACTACGAATGGTGGGCTGTGCCGACTGGCGCGAAGCATGCGGATCAGGCGAAGAAATTCATCGCATTCTCCGCGCAGCCGCAGGCCTATGCCGATCTGTCCAGGTACATCGCCTACGCGCCGCCGCGCAAGGATTCGATCCCGCTGATCGACAAGGCGCGGCTGGCCGACCTGCCGACCGCGCCGGCCAACTTCAAGCATGCGTTGCAGATCGACGCGACGTTCTGGGCCGACAACGCAGACGCGATCGACAAGCGCTTCCAGACCTGGCTGACGCAGTAAGCGCGCCGCGCAGACCGCCAGCATGCGAGCCGGAACGACCCCGTGAATTCGTCCCTGTCTTCTGTATCGGGCGTGCCGTTGCGCGCCGGCGGGCCGGCGGCCTACCGGCGGGCGCGGCGCCAGGCCGCGCTGCGCGCGTTTCTGCTCGCGGCGCCGTTGCTCGTGTTCCTGCTGGCGACCTTTATCGCGCCGATCGCGATCCTGCTCGCGCGCAGCGTGGAGAATCCCGAGGTGCCCCGCGGCATGCCCGCGCTGACGCCGATGCTGCGCGCCTGGGACGGTTCGGGTACCCCGGGCGAACCGGTCTTCGCGGCGCTGGCTGCCGGGCTCGGGCAGGCAGCGGCCGACGGCAGGCTCGGCGACATCGCGCGGCGCATGAACCTCTACGAACCGGAGTTCCGCAGTCTGTTGCTGAAAACTTCTCGAAAGGTGCGTGGGCAGACGCCGGATGCCTGGAAGCCCGCGCTGATCGATTTCGACGCACGTTGGGGACAGCCCGAAACCTGGCGGTTGCTCAAGCGCGCGGCCTCGACGCCGACGCCCGACTATCTGCTGAACGCCATCGATGCGCAGGTCAGACCTGATGGCTCGATCGCGCCTGTGCCGGCAGACAGCGCCGTTTACCGCGCCGCCTTCGGCCGGACGGTCTGGATCAGCGCATCGGTGACGCTGCTCTGTCTGATGTTCGGCTATCCGGTCGCCTATCTGCTCGCGAACCTGCCGCCGAAGCAGAGCAACCGGCTGATGCTGTTCGTGATCGTGCCGTTCTGGACCTCGCTGCTGGTGCGTACGACGGCCTGGTACGTCTTGCTGCAGCCATCCGGTGTCGTCAACCAGGTGTTGATGGCGCTGCATCTGATCGACCATCCCGTGCCGCTGGTCTTCAATCGCATCGGCGTGCTGGTGGGCATGACGCATATCCTGCTGCCCTACATGATTCTCGCGATCTACTCCGTGATGAAGAACGTCTCGCCGGTCTACATGCGCGCCGCGCAGTCGCTCGGCGCCCACCCGGCCACGGCGTTCGTGCGGGTCTATGTGCCGCAGACGCTACCGGGCGTCGGCGCCGGCTGTTTCCTCGTGTTCGTGCTGGCGCTCGGCTATTACATCACGCCGGCGCTGCTCGGCGGGGCGGGCGACGCCATGATCAGTCAGCTGATTGCCTCGCAGACCAACGATCTGCTGAACTGGGGGCTGGCCGGCGCGTTGTCCGCTTATCTGGTCGTATTTACCGCAGTGTTCTACTTCCTGTTCAACCGTCTGGTCGGCATCGACCGGCTGCGCTTCGGCTAGACGCGCGAGACCGGAACGGAGACTCCCATGCCGACACACGAAACCCGACTCGTTTCCACGCGCCTCGCGCTTGCCGGGCTGCGTGTGCACAGTGCGTTGGTGTTTTTCTTTCTGATCGCGCCGATCATCGCGATCGTGCCGCTGTCGTTCAATTCCGGATCCTATTTTTCCTATCCGATGGATGGCTTTTCGCTGCGCTGGTATGCGCAGGCTTTCGGTAGCCAGAACTGGCAGCACGCCTTCGCGAACAGCATGGGCATCGGCGCGGCGGCCACACTGATTTCGACCGGCCTCGGCACACTCGCGGCACTGGGCCTGGCGCGCGCGGACTTTCCGCTGCGCGGGCTGGTCATGCCGCTGCTGATCTCGCCGATGATCATTCCGATCGTGGTCGTCGCGGCCGGCTTCTATCTGGTGTTCGCGCCGCTGGGGCTGGTCGATTCTTACGCGGGCGTCGTGCTCGCGCATGCGGCGCTCGGCACGCCGTTTGTCGTGATTACCGTCACGGCTTCGCTGCTGTCGTTCGACCGCAGCCTGTTGCGCGCGGCGGCCGGACTCGGCGCGTCGCAATGGACGGTGTTCCGGCGCGTGACCCTGCCGCTGATACTACCCGCCGTCGCGACCGGCAGCATCTTCGCATTCGCCACTTCGTTCGACGAGGTGATCGTCATCCTGTTTATCGGCGGTCCCGCTCAGCAGACCGTGCCGCGCCGGATGTGGAGCGGCATCCGCGATCAGATCGATCCGTCGATCCTGGCCGTCGCAACTGTACTGATCGTGTTTGCCGTGGCGCTGTTCAGCAGCATCAACTGGCTGCGTTCGCGCGCGCAGGCGGCCAGCGCGGCGATCGATGCCTGACGGGGCCATTTCCATTCTCTGGACCGAGGAGACCGGGTTATGTTGACGAAGGAGCGGGAAGCATTCGAACAGGATGGCGCCGTGGTGCTGCGCGGCCTGTTTCGCGACTGGATCGACACCTTACGGCAAGGCGTCGAATGCAACGAGGCCGAACCGGGCCCGTGGTTCCGCAACTATACGCCGGAGCGCACGGGCGGCCGCTTCTTCGGCGACTACTGCAACTGGCAGCGCATCGAACCGTTTCGGCGCTTCGTCGAGCAGGGGCCGTCGGCGGCGATCGCGCGCGCCCTGATGGGCTCGCAGTGCGCGCGTATCTTTCACGAGCACGTGCTGGTCAAGGAAGCCGGAGCGGACAAGATCACGCCCTGGCATCACGACGGGCCCTATTACTGTGTGGAGGCGGCCCAGACCGTCAGTCTCTGGATTCCGCTCGATCCCGTGCCGCGCGAAACCTGTGTCGAATTTGTCGCCGGCTCGCACCGCTGGGGCAAGCTGTTCCGGCCGCGCAAGTTCAGCGGCGTAGCCTACGACCATCAGTCCGGGCGGCTTGAGGCGTTGCCCGACATCGAGGCCAATCGCGGCGACTACCGGATGCTTGGCTGGGATCTCGAACCGGGCGATGCGATCGCCTTCGATTTCCATACGGTGCACGGTGCGCCGGGCAACGCTTCGGCCTCGCGGTCGCGACGCGTGGTCTCGTTCCGCTGGCTCGGCGACGATGCCGTCTATGCCGATCGCGGCGGCGAAACCTCGCCTCCCTATCCCCATCTCGCGGCCGTGCTCAAGCCCGGCGATGCGTTGCCGGAAAGCGAGTTTCCGCGCCTCGCCTGAATGCGTTGCATTGGGTGTGCCGCAGGCCGAAGTAATTCCCGGCACTCATGCCGGGAATGTACTGATCTGAAATACAGGCGCGGCGGCGCTGCATGAACGCCTCGGCCAGCCGCAGTCGCCTGGCCGGCGCATAGGTGGCGCGGCCCGGCAGCATTGGGCGGTGTTTTCCCGACAGGCGCGGGCGTGCATGGCGCTTGCCGTCCAGCGATTGATTCGATTTCGGCCGGACGTTGAACCGCGCATGGTTCTGGAAGATGACGCCTGTCTCGCGTTGGTGCGGCGGCCTGGCGGTCACGAGCCTGCCTTCGATGAATATCTCGTCGCGATCGGCCTGCGTGAAACCCGCGATACCGGAACAGCGCCACTACGTTGCATACGAGGCGCACTGAGCGACGTCGTCGGGCTGCATAGCCTGAGATTAGTGGTTGCATTGAAAAACAATATTTTCCCTCGCTTATTGGCCACGTAAATTCGATGCGCTGCTGGAGAAATTGCATGAATTCCGTTGCGGATCTGCGCGGCCAATTTCAAAATCACACCTGTCGGAGCGTTCCATATGAGTTCATTCAAGCACTGGAAGGGCCTTCTTCTCACTCTGGCGTTGTGCGCGGGCAGTCTCTCCGCGCATGCCGACGATTTGCTGAGTCGGGTCAAGCAGCATGGCGAACTGGTAGTCGGCACGGAGATGCAGTTCGCCCCGTTCGACTTCCTGGAGAACGGCCAGCAGGCGGGATTCAACAAGGATCTGTTCGCGGAGGTCGGCAAGATCATCGGCGTCAAGGTGCGGTTCATCGATCTGCCGTGGGAGAGCGTGCTGCCCGGGCTCGATGCCGGCAAGTTCGACATGGTGGCCGGTCCGCTGACGATGACGAAGGCGCGCATGGCACGCTATGCGTTCACCTACCCGATCGCCGATGCTACCGATGCGCTGCTCAAGCGCGCCAACGATACGAGCATCAAGCAATCGTCGGATATCGCCGGCAAGGTGGTCGGCGCGCAGCGAACCAGTGCGCAGGAGGCTCAACTGATGGCCTACGCTGCGTCGTTGAAGCCGGCCCCGACGGAGCGCGGGTACGTCGACAACAATCAGGCCTATGCGGATCTCGCGGCCGGGCGCCTGAGCGCAGTCGCGAATTCTCTGACCAACATCGCGTATGTCGCCAAGCAGCGGCCGACGGTGTTTGCCGTCGTGCAGCCGCCGTTCGGCGTGCAGGTCTATTTCGCGTACTGCATGCGCAAGGATGCTGACAGCCAGAGTCTCGACGACGCATTCAACACGGCACTGGCGACCTTGAACAAGAACGGCACGCTGGGCGCGCTGCAGAAGAAGTGGTTCGGGACGGTCGAACCGATGCCGGCTTCGTTGCCGACGCCGAGCGTCTGATGGAAAGGCTGGGCGAAGCATGGCTTTCGCCCGTCACGACGTTTCACTGACAGGTCGCCATGTTTAGCCTGAATGCCTTCCTCGATGGCTTGCCCTTGTTGCTGCATGCCGCGCTGATGACCGTCGGAGTGTCGGCCGCGGGGCTGGTGCTCGGTTTTTTTGTCGGTCTGGCCGTCTGTTCGGCGCGCCTGTCCGCGTGGCGTGCGCTTCGGATCGCAGCCGATCTGTATGTGCGCGTGTTCCGCGGTATTCCGATGCTCGTGCAGTTGCTGCTTGTGTATTACCTGCTGCCGTTCGTCGGCATCAACGTGTCGCCGCTGGTGGCGGCGATCGGGACGATGTCGTTGTGTTCGGCGGCCTATGTGGCGGAGATCCTGCGTGGCGGCTTCGTGACTCTGCCGCCCGGACAGATCGAGGCGGCGCGCATGCTCGGCTTTTCGTCTCTGGATCGCCTGTGGCGCATCGAGGTGCCCCAGGTGGTGCGCGCGACGCTGCCCCTGCTGGTCAACGAGATGGTGCTGCTGATCAAGGCATCGTCGCTGATCTCGGTGGTTGGCGTCGCGGAGATCACGCGCACGGCGCAGAACATTGCGGCAAGCACCTATCAGCCGCTCGAAGCCTATACGGCGGCGGGGCTGATCTATTTCGTAATCTGTGGAACGCTTGCGCTGTTCGTGCATGCTGCCGAGCGGCGCCTGAACGCCGCTTGAGCCCGCGCGCCGCACGCAACCGTTCGCCATCGAGGAAAGCCGATGTCGGGTTTTGATCCTGCTGTCATTACGCACAACCTGCCGGAGATCGGTTCGGGCCTGGTCATGACGATCGGCACATGGGCCGTCAGCCTCGCGATCGGCGCGCTGATCGGTTTCGTCGTTGCGCTGATGCAGCAGTTTTGCGGGCGCGGCGTGAGGGCGGTGTTGCGTATCTATATCGAGTTGTTCCGCGGCACGCCGTTTCTCGTGCAGCTATTCCTGCTGTACTACGGTGGCCCGGCGTTCGGGCTGACGCTGCTGCCCCTGGTGGCCGGCGTGGCGAGTCTCTCGCTTTACGCGGGCGCGTATTTCTCCGAGGTATTTCGTTCCGGATTCTCGTCAGTGCCGCGCGGGCATCTGGAAGCCGCGTCGTGCCTGGGGTTGACGCGCTGGCAGGCGATCAGGCGAGTACAGTTGCCGCAGATGCTGGTGCTGATCCTGCCCGCCATGACGAATCTGGCGATCGTGCTGAGCAAGGAAACCGCCGTGCTGTCGATCGTGACCGTGCCGGAACTGACCTTCGTGTTGACCGGTATCGGCTCGGCGACGTTCGCGTTCGTCGAAACGCTGCTCGTGCTGTCGCTGTGCTATCTGCTGCTGGTCGAGCTTGCGAGTTCGGCGGGCCGTTGGGCGGAGCGGCGTGTCGGCCGCTTTATCGCATGAATTCCACGAGGCGGGTATGAGTGATTCGAGCGACATCGTGCAACTGCCTGTATCGGCTGCATCGACCTCGGCGGCAGCGCTGGTCGAGGTGCGGGGGCTGTACAAGCGCTACGGCGCGGTGGACGTGTTGCGCGGCGTCGATCTGACGATCGCCAGGTCCGAGGTGACCTGCATTATCGGGCCGTCGGGTTCCGGCAAGAGCACGCTGCTGCGCTGCCTGGCCGCGCTGGAGACATACGACCACGGCGAAGTGCGCATCGAAGGCCAATTGCTAGGTTATGTCGAACGCGGCGGCCGGCGCGTGCGCGCGACGGCCAGCGAGATCAACCGGGTTCGTCGCAACGTCGGCATGGTATTCCAGCAGTTCAACCTGTGGCCGCACATGTCCGCGCTCGCGAACGTCAAGGAAGCCCTGCTGCGCGTGAGCGGCCTGTCGAATGCCGACGCGACGCAGCGCGCCGGCCGGATGCTGGAGATGGTGGGCATGTCGTACCGTGCCGACGCCTATCCGACGAAACTGTCGGGCGGCCAGCAGCAGCGCGTGGCGATTGCGCGTGCGCTGGCGATGGAGCCGCACATCATGCTGTTCGACGAGCCGACCTCGGCGCTCGATCCCGAACTCGTCGGCGAAGTCCTGCAGGTCATGAAACAGCTCGCGCGCGACGGCATGACGATGGCGGTCGTCACGCACGAAATGGGGTTCGCGGCACAGATGGCCGATACCGTCGTGTTTATCGACCAGGGGCGTATTGCCGTGCGGGGCGCGCCGGGCGACGTGTTCCGCGCTTCGGAGAATCCGCGGCTCAAGCAGTTCCTGCAGAACTATCTGGATCGGAACGCGTTCTGGTCCGACGGCAGCCCAGACCGTCGCGCATGATTCGTGCGCCGCTTTCACTGATTTTCCCGGAACCCATGAACGAAGCCCAATTGCGTATCGATCTCGCCGCGGCATTCCGCTGCTTTGCCCGTCTCGGCATGCACGAGGCGGTGGCGAATCATTTGAGTGCGGCCGTTTCGCCGGACGGCCGGCAGTTCCTGATGAACCCGAAATGGAAGCATTTTTCGCGTATCTGCGCCAGCGATCTGGTGCTGGTCGATGCGGACGATTCGAGCAGTCTGAGGAATGGCGAAATCGATCCGACCGCATGGGCGATTCACGGGCAGCTGCATCGCCGCTTGCCGCACGTGCGCGTTGCGATGCATCTGCACCCCGTCTATGCGACCGCGATTTCGACGCTGAAGGATCCGACCATCCAGCCGATCGAGCAGAACACGGCGCGCTACTTCAACCGGGTGGCGCTGGATGCGGCGTTCGGCGGCATGGCCGATACCGAGGCCGAAGGCGAGCGCCTGGTGCGGCTGCTGGGCGATCACTCGCGGCTGATGATGTGCAATCACGGCGTAATGGTGACCGCGCCGACCATCGGCGAGGCCTTCGACGACATGTACACGCTCGAACGCGCCTGCCAGATCCTGGCGACCGCCTACGCGACGAACCGGCCCCTCCATATTCTGACGGACGAAGTGGCTGAGAAGACGGCGCGCGACTGGGAGGGCATTCGCGATTTTTCGCTCGCCCATTTCGAGGAAATGAAACGGATTCTCGACCGTGAGGATCCGTCGTATGCGGCGTGACCATGCCGGGCGCCGTATGCTGTCTGCGCGCATGCAGTCTGCCTTCCGCGCATGAAGCGACGTCTGGCTGCGCCCGCGCATGCGCGGGATGCGCGCAATATCGACGAGCTGCGTCTGGCCGCGCGGCGCCATCTGCCGCATTTTTGCACGTCGGTGGATAGCCTGTGTCGGCGTTTCCTGCGGCGCGCGACTGGCGCTGCTGGCGCTGCTGGTGCTGCTACGCAGCCGTGTTCCGCGCAGACGATGTCCTAATGAGCCTGCCCGAATTAGCGTCACGACCGGAGAGGGTTGCTGCAGCGTATGTGATCCGCCGGCACCAGCCCGGTGTCGAATACGCCGACGATCGCGCCGTCAGCAGCAGCAGGTGGATCGGCATGCCGACAGGTCTTCGCCCCGGCTGAGGACGGCGACCGGTGTCATGCGCCGGGTGTCCATCCCGGCTCGCCGAGCCTGTCGACGAGCGTATCCATGAAAGTCAGGCACTTCGAGAGCTGCTCGTACGTCACATATTCGTCGGCCTTGTGCGCCTGTTCGATCCCGCCGGGGCCGCAGACGACGGTCGGAATACCGATCGCCTGGAACAGCCCGCCTTCGGTGCCGAACGACAGCGTGCGAACCTGATCGTTGCCGACCGCCTCGCAGGCGAGCCGTTTGAGCCATGCTGCGTCGGATTCGTCCGCGAGTCCCGGATAGGCGACCAGTTGCTGCCACTCGATATCGCTGTCCTGGTAGGTGGCGCGCATTTCGGCAATCAGTTCGTTCGCGGCGTACGTTCGCGCGGAATCGAGCAGAGCCGCGGGTGATTCGTCCGGCAGATTGCGAATCTCGAACTCCACCTCTGCGTGATCGGGAATCACGTTGAGCGCAATTCCGCCGTGAATCCTGCCGGTATGAACCGTGGTGTATGGCGGGTCGAAACGCTCGTCGTGCTGGCCGTGTTGTCTGAGATCGCGCGCGGTACGGCGCAGAAACGTGACAAGTTCCGCCGCAAAATCGGCCGCATTGACGCCCAGGTGCGTCAGCGCCGAGTGCCCGGCCAGCCCCCTCACGCAGCATCGGTAGGCGAGCTTGCCCTTGTGGGCGACGGCGACGCGCATGCCGGTCGGTTCACCGATGATGCAGCCTGCCGGCTTGACAGGGGCCTGCGCCAGTCGGGCCAGCAGAGGACGCACGCCGACACAGCCGATCTCCTCGTCGTAGCTGAAGGCCAGATGGATCGGAGTATCGGTACAGGCCTGCACGAAACGCGGGACGACGGCGCACACGGCAGCGATGAATCCCTTCATGTCCGCGACGCCTCGCCCGTAGACGCGGTCGGCCGCGCGGGTCAGCTCGAATGGCGGCATTGTCCACGGCTGGCCGGCCGTCGGTACGACGTCCGTATGTCCCGACAGGCACAGCCCGGGACGATCCGTCGGGCCGATCGTGGCGAACAGGCTGGCCTTGGTGCGTGCGTCGTCGTACACGAGTGTCGAGGCGACGCCGCAGCTATTCAGATAGTCCTGTACGAACGCCATGAGCGGCAGATTCGATTCCGAACTGCGCGTATCGAAGCGGATCAGGTGTTCCAGCAGGTCGAGCGTGGATGGCAGCAATGGGTGCGTCATGGCGAGGTAGGCGTCAATTGTCTGCTTCCTGCGGTTTGCATCGGTACGGTTTCGATACCTTGGTCAGCAGCGTTCCGCTAATTTATGGTCTGCCGTATTTAAGGGAAATAAATTTAAAAAAATTCATTGCATAAGTCTTCGCTATGCATCGCCTGAAGAGCTGGGGATCTGGCGCAGAGCGTGAACGTGCGCTTCGCAGAACTCGGCGAAGCGCTTGATGATCTGGCGGGGTTTCATGCTGCGCGACTGGGCGATGCCGAGCGTGGTTGCCGTGACTTCGTCGCGGAACGGGCGCATGACGAAATCCGCGCCATCGGTCGTGCGCGTCGATTTCAGCGGAAAGTTCAAGATGCTGTAGCCGAGGCCGTTCGCGACCAGACCGCGCACGACTTCGGGCTGAGCCGACCGGAATGCCGGTACGGGGCGGCGTCCAAGCGGATCGAACAGCGCCATGAAATATTCGCGGCTATGAGGCAGGTCGAGCTGCACGTAGGGTTCGTCGAGCAGATCCGCGAGTGCGACGCTGGAGGTTCCTGCGAGCGGATGTCGTTCGGGCAGGATCGCGTAGGGAGGGAGCGTGGCGAGCGGCATGAAGGCAATGTCGTCCTCAAGATCGAGGCTATAGGTCAGCGCAAGATCGAGCGTGCCATCGTGCAGACCGCGCAGCAGATCGTCCTGATGGGCTTCGTGCGTATCGAACTGGACGCCGGGGAAATCGCTGAGGAAGCGACTGATGAGCATGGGCATGAGCGGTGGCGCGAGCGATGCGAGGCAGCCGAGCGCGATCGTCCCCGACATGCCGCCGTCCAGTTCGCGCGCGCTGGCCTGCAGTTCTTCCGCGTTTTTCAGCAGATTGCGCGCGAGGCCCAGCATGTCTCGCCCGGCCGTGGTCAGCGACAGCCCGCTTGCATGATGGCGGATGAACAGCTGCACGTCGAACGAGGCTTCGAGTTCGGCCAGGGCGGTCGAGATCGACGGCTGCGAGATGTGCAGTTTCCGGGCCGCCGCGGTGAATGACAGCACTTCCGCCGTGACGACGAAGTAGCGCAGCTGGCGCAGCGAATATCGCAATTGAGGAATGTCCATCGATACGCTCCGGGCGGATGAGAGTTATGCCGCAGCCGATTGTGCAGTGGTCAAATTAGCCTGCATAGCCAAAAACGATCTTATGCATTTTTGAAATATGTTTTCCGGATGTCCAGGCAGAGCGTAAATTTTTTGCGTGTTCCGATTGCGATCGGGCGGCCCTCAACCGGAGATCACCGTGACAGTGGAAATGACGTCGACAGACACGCTCGTGGTAGGCGCAGGCCAGGCCGGCGTGGCGATGAGCGAACATTTGGGTAGGCTCGGGGTGCCGCACCTCGTGGTGGAGCGCGATCGTATCGCGGAGAGCTGGCGGACCCGGCGATGGGATTCGCTGGTCGCCAACGGACCGGCCTGGCACGACCGCTTCCCGGGGATGGAGTTCGACGGACTCGATCCGGGTTCGTTCGTGCCGAAGGAGCAGGTCGCGTCCTATTTCGAGGCTTATGCGAAGCGGATCGATGCGCCGATCCGTACCGGCGTCGAGGTTCGCCGGGTGACCCGGAATACGGGGCGGCCGGGTTTTTCGGTGGAGACGTCGGACGGCATGATCGATGCCCGGCGTGTCGTGGTGGCGACGGGGCCGTTCCAGCGTCCGGTGATTCCTGCGATCGCGCCGCGCGACCCGGCGCTGTTCCAGATTCATTCGGCCGCTTACCGCAATTCGGCGCAATTGCCGGCGGGCGGCGTACTGGTGGTCGGCGCGGGATCGTCGGGTGTGCAGATTGCCGAGGAGTTGCTTCGCGCGGGGCGTGCCGTGTATCTGTCTGTCGGGCCTCACGACCGGCCACCACGTCGTTATCGCGGCCGGGATTTCTGCTGGTGGCTCGGCGTGCTCGGCGAATGGGAGAAGGAAGTGGCGCAGCCGGGCCGGGAGCACGTCACGATCGCGGTGAGCGGCGCGCGCGGCGGGTACACGGTGGATTTCCGGCAACTCGCACATCAGGGCATGACGCTGGTCGGCGTGACGCAATCGTTCGAGAACGGTGTCGCCGCATTCGCGCCCGATCTCGCTGACAATCTCGCGCGCGGCGACGAGAATTACCTGACGGTGCTGGATACGGCCGACGCCTATGCCGCGCGCAACGGCCTGGATCTGCCGGAAGAACCCGAGGCCCGCGTGATCCTGCCCGATCCGGCGTGCGTCACGGATCCGGTGCTCGAACTGGATCTGGCCGCAGCCGGCATCACGTCGATCGTCTGGGCCACCGGCTATGCGGTCGATTTCGGCTGGCTGGACGTCGACGCATTCGGTGCGAACGGCAAGCCGCTGCACCAGCGCGGCGTGTCGGTCGAGCCGGGGCTTTACTTCATCGGCTTGCCGTGGCTGTCGTGTCGTGCGTCCGCATTCATCTGGGGCGTCTGGCGCGACGCCCAGCGCGTCGCGGAGCATATCGACACCCAGCGCAAATATTTTGCCCATCACGATGCCATACAACACGGCCGGGAGACGTCCGCGGCATGAGCCGGGACGATAGATTCCGGCCTCGCTTGCCACCTTTAGACAATCACAGGACGTTTCCATGAGCCATCTTCGCATCCGTCAATTCAATACCCGCGAGACCTATCCGGAGCAGAAACTCGACAACGACCTGTGCCAGGCCGTGGTCGCTAACGGCATCGTGTTCCTGCGCGGGCAGATCGGCCAGGATCTCGATACGCGGGAGTCGGTCGGCGTCGGTGATGTCGCTGCACAGGCCGAGAAGGCCATGGCGAACATCGCGATGCTGCTGGACGAGGCGGGCAGCAAGCTCGAAGACATCTGCAAGGTCACGATTTACCTCGTCGATATACGGTATCGCGAGGCTGTCTACAACGTCGTTGGCCGCTGGCTCAAGGGTGTCTATCCGGTGTCGACCGGCATCGTCGTGTCGGCGCTCGCGCGTCCCGAATGGCTCGTCGAGATCGATGCGACGGCCGTCATTTCGCAGCCGACGGGAGGCGCATCATGACTTTTTCGCTGGCAGGCCGGTGCGCGCGCACCGGTGCGATGGGCGGTGTCGTCTGCAGCTCCAGTATCGCCGTGCCGAGCCGATGCCTGTGGGGCAGCGCGCAGGGGGTCGTCTTGAGCCAGAACGTGACCGATCCTCGTCTCGGCGTGCTCGGCATTCAACTGCTGAAGCAAGGATTCGGTGCCGGCAGCGTCGTGACTCAAATGGTGGCGGCGCGGGCCAATGCGCAATGGCGGCAGTTGGCCTCGATCGACACGGATGGCGAGACCGCCGTTTTCACCGGGGAGAACGGGCTTGGCACCACGGCCACCGTGATGGGACGGGATTGTGTCGCGGCCGGTAATCTGCTCGCGAACGAAGAGGTGATCGCGGCGATGGTGAAAGCGTTCGAGGCACGGGCCGATGCTTTTCTTGCCGAACGACTGCTGGCGGCGCTGGAAGCGGGCGCGGATGCTGGAGGAGAGGCTGGGCCGGTTCATTCCGCCGGCTTCTGCGTGTTCGACAACGATGTCTGGCCAGTTGCCGAATTGCGTGTGGACTGGTCCGAAACGCCGATCGCCGATCTACGGGCGCTCTGGCTGCGCTACGCACCGCAGATGAATGATTACGCGACTCGCGCGAGGAATCCGGAGGCCGCGCCATCGTATGGCGTGCCGGGCGATCTTTGAAACTTAACCACTGCGTCGCATTCGGCCTGATGTCCCGTTCCGCTGATTCGCGAACAAAGTCTTCATTGATTCGTCGTGACGCGTCCTGAACCGCCATAGAACATGTCGCCGCGTTAAGGGCATCGGGACCCCAGGCCGGAAAATCCTGTTTGACAGGGGTTTTCCGGTTTTTTCTTTTGCTGCCGGGCATTCCTCGGCTGCCATCGGCTTTTTCCTGATGGGCCTGCTGCCCGTCATTCGGAGCCGGAAGGGTGATCCGGCGGTCAATCCACGGGCTCGCCCTTCATTATCTGCATGCGTGCCCGGGTATCCTCCGCAACAACTTCTACCTGCCTCACTTCCTGTACTGTACGAATACCGCGCCCCGCGGCTTGCTTGACACCCATCCGGCCGCGCGCCTATCATGAGCGCCAAATGTTCGTCAAACGATCATCGGTTCGTATGGCGAACTTCATGCGCAACTGGACCCGCGCGCCCGATGCCTTCCCGTTGTCGCCCGCGCACCAGTCAAACCGGAGATATTGATGACGGAAGCTTTTCTTTGCGACGCGATTCGCACCCCGATCGGCCGTTACGCGGGCTCGCTCGCGCAGGTTCGCGCCGACGACCTCGGCGCGGTGCCGCTGAAGGCGCTGATCGAGCGCAACAAGGAAGTCGATTGGACCGCGATCGACGACGTGATCTACGGCTGCGCGAACCAGGCCGGCGAGGACAACCGCAACGTCGCGCGGATGTCGCTGCTGCTGGCCGGTCTGCCCGACAACGTGCCGGGCTCGACGGTGAACCGGCTGTGCGGTTCCGGGATGGACGCGGTCGGCATCGCCGCGCGCGCGATCAAGTCGGGCGAGGCCGGGCTGATGATCGCGGGCGGCGTCGAAAGCATGAGCCGCGCGCCGTTCGTGATGGGCAAGGCGACGAGCGCGTTTTCGCGCGACGCCGCGATCTACGACACGACGATCGGCTGGCGCTTCGTGAACCCGCTGATGAAGCAGCAGTACGGCGTCGATTCGATGCCGGAAACGGGCGAGAACGTCGCGCAGGATTACAGCGTGAGCCGCGCGGACCAGGACCTGTTCGCGCTGCGCAGCCAGCAGAAGGCGGCGCGCGCGCAGCAGGACGGCACGCTCGCGCAGGAAATCGTGTCGGTCACGATTCCGCAGAAGAAGGGTGATCCGGTGGTCGTGTCGCGCGACGAGCATCCGCGCGAAACGAGCATCGAGGCGCTCGCGAAGCTGAAGGGCGTCGTGCGTCCGGACGGCTCGGTGACGGCCGGCAACGCGTCGGGCGTGAACGACGGCGCGGCCGCGCTGCTGCTCGCGAACGAGGAAAACGCAAAGCGCTTCGGCCTGACGCCGCGTGCGCGCGTGCTCGGCATCGCGACGGCCGGCGTGGCGCCGCGCGTGATGGGCATCGGCCCGGCGCCGGCGACGCAGAAGCTGCTCGCGCGCCTCGGTATGAAGATCGACCAGTTCGACGTGATCGAGCTGAACGAAGCGTTTGCGTCGCAGGGTCTCGCGGTGCTGCGTTTGCTCGGCGTCGCGGACGACGATCCCCGCGTGAACCCGAACGGCGGCGCGATTGCGCTCGGCCATCCGCTCGGTATGAGCGGCGCGCGTCTCGTGACGACGGCGATGTATCAACTGCATCGCACCCAGGGGCGTTACGCGCTGTGCACGATGTGCATCGGCGTCGGCCAGGGCATTGCGATCGCGATCGAACGCATCTGATCCGACTGACGACGCGACGGTAACGGCGGCGTGCGGCGCGGTCATCGGCGCCGACCGATGCTCGCGCGGCGCGCCGCCGTTCTGCTTCTTCAGGTCCGGCCGACGCATCGGCCGGACCTGCGGCGTTCACCGCCGCATCACATTCCCGCCATGCACAGATACTTGATCACGACATAGTCGTCGATCCCGTAGTGCGACCCTTCCCGCCCGATCCCCGACTGCTTGACGCCGCCGAACGGCGCGACCTCGTTCGAGATCAGTCCGGTGTTGATCCCGACCATCCCGTATTCGAGCGCCTCGGCCACGCGCCACACGCGGCCGATGTCGCGGCTGTAGAAATAGGCGGCCAGTCCGAACTCGGTGTCGTTCGCCATCGCGATCACCTCGTCGTCGGACGAGAAGCGGAACAGCGGCGCGAGCGGGCCGAACGTTTCGTCGCGCGCGACCTTCATGGTCGGCGTCACGTCCGCGAGCACGGTCGGTTCGAAGAAGCCGTGGCCGAGCGCATGCCGCTTGCCGCCGACGAGCACGCGCGCGCCGTTCGCGAGCGCGTCCTCGATGTGCGATTCGACCTTGCGCACCGCCGCGTCGTTGATCAGCGGACCTTGCGTGACGCCCGCGTCGGTGCCGAGCCCGACCTTCAACTGGCCGACCGCGTCGCAGAGTTTCTTCGCGAACGCGTCGTACACGCGGTCGTGCACGTAGAAGCGGTTCGTGCATACGCACGTCTGCCCGCTGTTGCGATACTTCGATGCGATCGCGCCGGCGACGGCCGCGTCGAGGTCCGCGTCGTCGAACACGATGAACGGCGCGTTGCCGCCCAGTTCCAGCGACACCTTCTTCACGGTCGGCGCGCACTGGCCCATCAGCAGACGGCCGACCGGCGTCGAGCCGGTGAACGACAGCTTGCGCACGGTCGGGTTGCCGGTCAGCTCGGAGCCGATCGCCTTCGGGTCGCCGGTCACGACGTTGAGCACGCCGGCCGGCACGCCCGCGCGCTGCGCGAGCACCGCGAGCGCGAGCGCGGAGAACGGCGTCGCTTCGGCGGGCTTCACGACGATCGGACAGCCGGCCGCGAGCGCGGGGCCGACCTTGCGGGTAATCATCGCGGCCGGGAAGTTCCACGGCGTGATCGCCGCGCAGACGCCGACCGGCTCCTTCGTGACGACGATGCGGCGGTCCGCGGCCGGCGTCGGGATCGTGTCGCCGTAGACGCGCTTGCCTTCCTCCGCGAACCATTCGATGAACGACGCCGCGTACAGGATCTCGCCCTTCGCCTCCGCGAGCGGCTTGCCCTGCTCGGTCGTCAGGATCAGCGCGAGGTCGTCCGCGTGTTCGAGCATCAGGTCGTACCAGCGGCGCAGGATCGCCGCGCGCTCTTTGGCGGTCTTCGCGCGCCATGCGGGCCACGCGGCGTTCGCGGCCGCGATCGCGCGGCGCGTTTCCGATACGCCCATGTGCGGCACCGAGCCGATCAGTTGGCCGGTCGCCGGGTTCACCACGTCGAATGTCGAATCGTCGTCCGCGCGCTGCCATTCGCCGGCGATCCACGCGTTCGTTTGCAGCAGCGTCGGGTCTTTCAGGTTCATGCTTGTCTCCGAAGGGATGCGTTGACGGCGCGCGCCTGGCGCATCGCGAAGGCGCGGCCCTATGAAGAAACGGCACGCCGGCAGCGGCCGGCATGCCGTTTTCGTCGAGCGTCGAAACGAGCCGCGCGCGTCAGGCGGCGACGCCGACCGCTTCGCGGATCACGTCTTCGAGGATCGCGAGCGCCTCGTCGAACACGTTGTCCTGGATCGTCAGCGGGAACAGGAAGCGCACGACGTTCGAGTACACGCCGCAGACCAGCAGCAGCAGGCCGCGTTCGAGCGCGAGCGTCTGCACGCGCTTCGTGAACGCCGCATCCGGCTCGTGCGAACCCGGCTTGCAGAACTCGGCGGCGACCATCGCGCCGGGGCCGCGCACGTCCGCGAGCTGCGGGACGTCGGCCTTCAGCGTCGCGAGCTTCGCCTTCAGGCGGTCGCCGAGCACGGTCGCGCGTTCGCACAGGTTTTCGCCGTCGATCACGTCGAGCACCGCATGCGCAGCCGCGACCGCGAGCGGGTTGCCCGCATAGGTGCCGCCGAGGCCGCCGGGCGCGGCGGCGTCCATCACGTCCGCGCGGCCGACGACGCCCGACAGCGGCATCCCGCCCGCGAGGCTCTTCGCGATCGTGATCAGGTCCGGCGTCACGTCGTAATACTGCGTCGCGAACAGCTTGCCGGTGCGCGCGAAACCGGTCTGCACTTCGTCCGCGATCAGCAGGATGCCGTGCGCGTCGCAGATCTGGCGCAGCCCGCGCACGAAGTCGGCCGGCGCGGGGTAAAAGCCGCCTTCGCCCTGCACCGGCTCGAAGATGATCGCGGCGACGCGCTTCGGATCGATGTCCGCCTTGAACAGCGTCTCGATGGCCTTCAGCGAGTCGGCGGTGCTGACGCCGTGCAGCGGATTCGGATACGGCGCGTGATACACGTCCGACGGGAACGGACCGAAGCCGAGCTTGTACGGCGCGACCTTGCCGGTCAGCGCCATGCCCATCAGCGTGCGGCCGTGAAAGCCGCCCGCGAACGCGATCACGCCCGGACGGCCGGTCGCGGCGCGCGCGATCTTCACGGCGTTTTCGACGGCTTCCGCGCCGGTCGTGAAGAGCGCGGTCTTTTTCGCGAAGTCGCCGGGCGCGCGGTGGTTGATCTTTTCGGCCAGCTCGACGTACGATGCGTACGGCACGACCTGGTAAGCGGTATGCGTGAAGCGGTCGAGTTGGGCGCGGATCGCGTCGATGATCTTCGGATGGCGGTGGCCGGTATTCAGCACCGCGATGCCGGCCGCGAAGTCGATGAAGCGGCGGCCTTCGACGTCCCACAGTTCCGCGTTCTCGGCCCGCTCCGCATAGAAGTTGCACATTACGCCGACGCCGCGCGGCGTGGCGGCGTCCTTGCGGCTCTGCAGATCAGCGTTCTTCACGTTCCTCTCCTTCACAGACGTTGGTCGCGTTCGTGACGGACGCCACGAACGCCGGGTTCATGCGGCGACTATACGGGCCTTTGGCTCCTGATATCAGAGCCATTGCAATAAATTCGATAGAGCCACTTTGCCGGCAGTAGACCTGCGAACCGGCGGCGGGAACGGGAAGGTGGTGCGGCGTGACGTGCGGTCCACGTCGTCGCGGGGACCGGCTTCGAGGCGTGGATTCGGCGCACGGCCATGGCGTGCGGGACCCGCGACCCATCTCCAGCATGCGAACCCGGCGCACGAATCGGCTACGCCGGTTCAACGCAAGCTTAAAGCCGTATCAACACCGCGCCGCACGTGACGAGCGCGCAGGCGACCACGCGCCGCGCGGTCAGCCGCTCGCGCAGAAACAGCCAGCCGATCAGCACCGCGAAGATCGAACTGAGTTCGCGCAGCGCGGACACCGTCGCGATCGGCAGGTAGCGGAACGCCTCGATCACGAGGCAGTACGCGGACAGCGCGAGCGCGCCGGCGAGCAGCCCTTTGGCAACCGTGCCCGCCGACGTGAACATCCGCCGGACGCCGCCGCGCAGATGGCAGACGAGCAGGAACTGCGGGATGTTCCACAGCAGATACACCCACATGATGTAGCTGAGCCCGTTGCCGGCGGCGCGCGCGCCGAGGCCGTCGATCACCGAGTAGCTCGCGATGAAGAACCCGGTGAGCAGCGCGTACGGCACGCTTTCGCCGGAAAAGCGCATCCCGCGCCGGAACGCGAGCGACATGATGCCGACCGACACCAGCGCGACGCCGGCGATCGCGGCCGGCTTCAGCGCCTCGCCCGCGAACGCGTGCGCGCCCGCGAACACGAGCAGCGGCGACAGTCCGCGCGCGATCGGATAGATCTGCCCGAAGTCGCCGCTGCGATAGGCGCGGATCAGCGTGAAGCAATACGCGATCTCCAGCACGACCGACGCGCCGACGAACGGCCACGCGCCAGGCGCGGGCAGCGGCAGCAGCGCGACGCCGATCACGCTCGCGACGATGTACGGCGCCGACATGATGCCGAGCAGCCACAGGCGGTCGCCGGACAGATGCAGGAACGCATTCCAGCTCGCGTGCATCAGCGCGGCCAGCAGGACCAGCAGAACGACGGGGGTTTCCATCAACGGGGGAGGGCGAACGGTTGCGCGGACAAACGTTCGATTATTCCAGCGAATCGGCGCGAGCGCCGATTCACCGATGGCGGGAAGGGATTTGAACGGCCGCCGAGGTCAGATCACGCGCTGGCGCAGCCACGCGGAAACCAGGTCGATCGCGGTGACGACGGCCACGACCATGATCAGCACCGCGCAGGTCTGCGCGTAGTCGAACGAGCGGATCTCCTCGTACAGCACGACGCCGATGCCGCCCGCGCCGACCATGCCGACGACCATCGCCGAGCGCACGTTCGATTCGAAGCGGTACAGCGCGTACGAGATCCACAGCGGCATCACCTGCGGCAGCACGCCGTAGACGATCTCGTCGAGCGGCGTCGCGCCCGTTGCGCGCACGCCTTCGGCCGGGCGCGGGTCGATCGCCTCGACCGCTTCCGCGAACAGCTTGGCGAGCACGCCGGTCGTATGGACCCACAACGCGAGCACGCCCGCGAACGGCCCAAGCCCGACCGCGACGATGAACAGCATCGCGAACACCATTTCGTTGATCGCGCGGCACGCGTCCATCAGACGGCGCACCGGATGGCGGATCCACGCGGGCGCGAGATTGTGCGCGGACAGCAGCCCGCACGGCACCGCGCAGACGATCGCGAGCGCGGTGCCCCACAGCGCGACCGCGAGCGTGACCAGCATCTCCTGCACGTAGGTGCGCCATTCGCCGAAGTCCGGCGGGAAGAAATCGCGCGCGAACTGGCCCATGTTCGCGGAGTCCGCGAACAGGTCGAGCGGGCGCATGTCCGCGCCGCGCCAGGCCGCGCCGAGCATCACGAACAGCACCGCCCAGCCCGCGAGCGACACCCAGCTGCGCTTCGGCGCGGGCGGCGCAGACGGCGCCGCGCGGTTCGCGACGCCCGCGGCCTGCGCGGCGGCGTCCGCCGCCGGCAGGGCCGCGGCGGCGTCCGGCGAAACGCCGGTCCGTCCGTCCGCCTGCGCGGCGCGCGACGCGCCGAAGTCGGCCGCGTTCATTCTTTCGGAGCCGCCGGCAGCGCGCCGAGCTTCGCGTCGATCGCCGCGAGCTGGCTCTTGCGATCGTCGGCGGACAGCTTCGTGTCGCTCTCGATCTTCTGCTTCTGCTGGAACAGCGCGATCTGGCGGATCGGGATCAACTGCGCGTCGGTCGACGGCGCGAAACCGCCGTAGCCGGTGATGTTCGCCATCACGGCCTTCTCGTGCGGATCGGTCTTCGCGTAGTGGTAGAAGAAGTTGCGCAGCTTCTCCTTCGTCGCTTCCGGCAGGTCCTTGCGCCACACGAGCGGATCGGACGGGATCAGCGGCGACGTCCACAGCACGCGCACCTGGGCGAAGCGGTCCGGATGCTGCTTCTTCAGCGTATCGAGCATTTCGGTGTTGTTGGTCGCGATGTCGACCTTGTTGTTCACCACCGCGAGCAGGTTCGCCTCGTGGCTCGACGGCAGCACCGTCTTGAACGACGTCGAGTTCACCGGCACGTTGCGCTGCGCGAACAGGTAGTAGCCCGGAAACAGCGTGCCCGACGTCGAATTCGGATCGCCGTAGCCGAGCGTCACGTCCTTCGTGTCGCGGAACACGTCGTCGAGCGTCTTGAAGCGGCTGTTCACGTTCGTGATCAGCACCGACTTGTAGCCCGCGTCGCCGTTCGCGTACAGGATCTTCGCGAATACTTCGCCATTCGAACGATCGACCGCTTCCATCGCGGACGCGTTGCCGAAGTAGCCGATCTGCACCTTGTTGAAGCGCATCCCCTCGATGATGCCGGCGTAGTCGGTCGCGAAGAACGCCTTCACGGTGAGGCCGGTCTGGCGGTTCATGTCGTCGATGAACGGCTGCCAGCGTTGCTTCAGCACCGCCGACGAATCGGTCGAGATAATGCCGAAATTCACGTCCTCGGCGTGCGCGGCCGCGCCGGTGAATGCGACGCAGGCGACGCTGGTGGCGAGGAGGGAGCGAAGCAGTTTCATGGGAGGCGATCCGTAGTGGTTGAGCGATCGGGAGTCGATTGGGGTTCGTCAGGCGGCGGTGCGTTGCGCGTCGAACGCGGCCGGCGCGATGCCGCCCGCGTGGCCGGTGTCGAGCAGCTCGCGCGCGGCGCTGCCGTACAGTTGCTGAAGCAGGGCGGGCGTCAAGGCGGCCGACGGCCCGTCGTACACGATGCGGCCGTCGCGCAGCGCGATCGTGCGCGGGCAATACGCCATCGCGATGTCGACCTGGTGCAGCGATACGACCACCGTCAACTGGTGGTTCGCGTTCAGCGTGCGCAGCAGGTCCATCACGCGGCGCGACGATTCGGGGTCGAGCGACGCGATCGGCTCGTCGGCGAGGATCAGCTGCGCGCGCTGCACGAGCGCGCGCGCGATGGCCGCGCGCTGCTGCTGGCCGCCGGACAGGTTCGCCGCGCGTTCGTACGCGTGCGCGTCGATGCCGACCTCGCCGAGCGCGCGCAGCGACAGTTCGCGCTCCGCGCGCGGAAAGCGGCCGGTCATGCGACGCCACAGCGGCAGCCGCGCGAGCGCGCCGATCAGCACGTTCGTTTCGACCGTCAGGCGGTTGACGAGATTGAACTGCTGGAACACGAAGCCGATGTCGCGCCGGATGTGCCGCACCTCGCGGACGATGCGGCCGTTCTGCTGGATCGGCCGTCCGAGAATTTCGATCTGCGAAGGTTGCGGATCGGCCGCGACGAAGCCGGCGATGTGCCGCAGCAGCGTCGATTTGCCGGAGCCGGACGCGCCGATCAGCGCGACCATTTCGCCCGCGCCGATGCGCAGACCGATTTCGTCGAGTGCCTTGCGGCCGTTGCCGAAAGTTTTCGACAGGCGTTCGATGCGTATGGCGTCCATAACAGTTCGTCGCGTGAAGGGCGGCCGCAGCCGTTGCATTCGGGGCCATTCTAGGAACCGACTGTGACGGTTGAGTGAAGGCGTCGCGACGTCTAGACGACTATATGTTCGAGCGCAACCATTCGGGATGTGACGGCCGCGTGACAGCGCGGGTGGGACTGCCACGCACAGTACGCGGTGGAGCGGCTATATTCGGGCCATCGAGCATGCTGTCCCCGATAACGACAGTCGGTCCCGGTCGCCGCCGTGCGGGAATCGAGCGATCTATTTCTCGTGTGCGCGGCCTTCGCGATGTCGCTTTTCCGTGATGTTCGGCACACGAGGCGAGATCGATACGACCTTGACGTCGTGCATCAGGGTGTTGATTGATACGTCGGGAAAACGACGGTTACCCGGCGCTATCGGCTGTACGGATTCGGCTGCCGACGACGGGCTTATCGAGGCGCAGCGCGTCAGGCATTGTCCGACGATCGCTACCCAATTGTCATCTGAGTGGCAAATTCGGTTGGTAGCGTGTGCTCCACCGCCATTTCTCGTTGGCATACATAGCGTTATGCCCAGCTTCCTGCCCGACAGCTTCGCCGAGTACGAGGACCTCAAGGTGCTCCTCGACGCCGGCCGCCCGTGGTTCGATATCCATAGCGTCGGCGAAACGCGGGTGCATGGGCGCGCGTTCGAACTGTACGTCGCGAGCGTCGGCGCGCGCGACGCGAACGCGCCCGCGATCGGCTTCTTCGGCGGCATCCACGGGCTGGAGCGGATCGGCACGCAACTGGTGCTCGACTACATGCGCACGCTGATCGCGCGGCTCGGCTGGGACGACCTGCTGATGCGGCAGCTCGAATCGGTGCGGCTCGTGTTCATGCCGATCGTGAATCCGGGCGGCATGTGGCAGGCGACGCGCGCGAATCCGCACGGCGTCGATCTGATGCGCAACGCGCCGCAGGACGCCGACGACCGCGTGCCGTTCCTCGCGGGCGGCCAGCGGATCGGCTCGTGGCTGCCGTGGTATCGCGGCCGGCGCGGCGCGCCGATGGAGCCGGAGGCGGCGGCGCTGCTGAAGGTGGTCGACGACGAACTGGCGCTGCGCCCGCTCAGCATCGCGCTCGACTGCCACTCGGGCTACGGCTGGAACGACAGCATCTGGTTTCCGTATGCGCGCACGCGGCAGTTGATGCGTCATCTGCCGGAAATGTACGCGCTGAAAACGATGTTCGAGAACGCGCATCCGCATCACGGCTACACGTTCGAGCCGCAGAGCCACCAATATCTGCTGCACGGCGACCTGTGGGACTGCGCGTACGACCGTGCGCCCGCGCAGCACGTATTCCTGCCGCTGACGCTCGAACTCGGCTCGTGGCTGTGGATCAAGAAGAACCCGCGGCAGATCCTGTCGCGCCAGGGCATCTTCAATCCGTTGATCGCGCATCGCACCGCGCGCGTGCTGCGGCGTCACGCAAGCCTGTTCGAGTTCCTGACGCGCGCCGCCTATTCGGCCGCGCACTGGCTGCCGGAAGGCGGCCGGAGGCAGCAGCTGCTGCAGACCGCGATCGGCCACTGGTACCGGCGGCCAGGGCCATGAGCGCCGGCACGTGGATCCTGCTGCGCGGGCTCACGCGCGAAGCGCGCCACTGGGCCGGCTTCGCGCAGCAACTCGCGCACGCGGCCGGCGACGTGCTGCCGGTCGATCTGCCGGGCAACGGCGCGCTCGCGCGTCGGCCTTCGCCCGCGAGCGTCGCCGGTTACGTCGATGCGGTGCGCCGCGATGCGTCCGCACGCGGCGCGCACGGCCCGTATCGCGTGCTCGCGATGTCGCTTGGCGGGATGGTCGCGGCCGCGTGGGCGGCTGCGTATCCGGACGACGTCGCGCAACTGGTGCTCGTGAACACGAGCATGCGGCCGTACAGCCGTGCGCACGAACGGCTGCGGCCGGCCGCATGGCCGGCGCTCGCGCGCGTCGCGCTGCACTGGGGCGGCCACGGCGACGACGACGCCGCCGAACGGCTGATTCACGCGCTGACCTGCAATCGCCGCGACACGCTCGCGGCCGATCTCGCGCTGTGGCGCGCGATTCGCGGCAGCGCGCCGGTGAGCCGCGCGAACGCGCTGCGCCAACTGGCGGCCGCCGCGCGGTTCAGCGTCGGCGACGTGCCGCGCTGCCCGGTGCTGGTGCTGTCGTCGCATGGCGACCGGCTCGTGGCCCCGGTCTGCTCCGCGCGGCTCGCGCGCGCGTGGCGCGCGATGCACGTCGAGCATCCGTGGGCCGGTCACGACCTGCCGCACGACGATCCGCAATGGCTGGTCGCGGCGCTCTGCGCGTGGCGGCCGGCCGGCTCGATGCGCGCGTTGAATGCGCCGGACCGGTCGGCATCCGCTTGAGCCGGACGCGGCGCCGCGCCGATGCGTGTGCAACAGGCATCGAACCTGATCGTCCGGGCTGAAGCGCGTTGAATCACGCCCGGTCCGCGTCGCTCTGGCGCGCCGCACCGGCATCGCCTCGGCGATTGGCACATAATAGGGCGCATTGTGCGTTGCCCATTGTTGTCTCATCGCGAACCGAACCATGACTGAAAGTGTTTCCTCCTCCCCAGCGGCCGCGCCGCGCCTGACCAGCCTGTCGCACGGCGGCGGCTGCGGCTGCAAGATCGCGCCCGGCGTGCTGTCGAAGCTGCTCGCGCGCAGCACGCCGTTCGCCGCGTTTCCGGACCTGCTGGTCGGCACCGAAACCGCCGACGACGCCGCCGTGTACCGCTTGAACGACGAGCAGGCGATCGTCGCGACGACCGACTTCTTCATGCCGATCGTCGACGACCCGTACGACTTCGGCCGCATCGCGGCGACCAACGCGCTGTCCGACGTGTACGCGATGGGCGGCAAGCCGATCCTCGCGCTCGCGCTGGTCGGCATGCCGATCAACGTGCTGCCGCACGACGTGATCGCGGCGGTGCTGCGCGGCGGCGAGGACGTCTGCGCGGCGGCCGGCATCCCGGTCGCGGGCGGCCATTCGATCGATTCGGTCGAGCCGATCTACGGGCTCGCGGCGCTCGGCGTCGTGCATCCGCAGCGCGTGAAGCGCAACGCGTCCGCGCAGGCCGGCGACGTGCTGGTGCTCGGCAAGCCGCTCGGCGTCGGCGTGCTGTCGGCGGCGCTGAAGAAGGATCAACTGGACGACGCGGGCTACCGCGCGATGATCGACGCGACCACGAAGCTGAACACGCCGGGCGCGGCGCTCGCGCAGTTGCCGGGCGTACACGCGATGACCGACGTGACCGGCTTCGGGCTGCTCGGCCACACGCTCGAAATCGCGCGCGGCGCGGGGCTGACCGCGCGTCTGCGTTATGCGGACCTGCCGTGGCTGCCGCGCGTCGAGGCATTCGCGGCCGACGGCGTGTTCACCGGCGCGTCGGGCCGCAACTGGAGTTCGTACGGCGACAACGTGCGGCTCGCGGACAGCCTGCCCGGCGCCGCGCGCGCGCTGCTGACCGATCCGCAGACGTCCGGCGGCCTGCTCGTCGCATGCGCGCCGGACAGCGTGGACGACGTGCTTGCGCTGTTCCGCGCGGACGGCTTCGCGCAGGCGGCGGTGATCGGCGAACTCGGCGCCGGCGCCGCGCAGGTCGAAGTCGCATGAGCGCGGAATCGCCGAAGGCGATCTTCTACGCGCTCGCGGCGAACCTCGGGATCGCCGTCTGCAAGTACGTCGCGGCGGCGTTCACCGGCTCGGGTTCGATGTTCGCGGAGGCGATCCACTCGACAGCCGATTGCGGCAATCAACTGCTGCTGCTGTTCGGGCTGCGCCAGGCGCGCCGGCCGGCGAGCGCGCTGCATCCGATGGGAACCGGCCGCGAGATCAACTTCTACGCGCTGCTCGTCGCGCTGCTGCTGTTTTTCGTCGGCGGCGCGTTTTCGGTGTACGAGGGCATTCACCGGCTGGTCGCGCGCGAGCCGTTGCAGTTCGTGTTCGTCGCGCTCGGCGTGCTCGGCGTGTCGGTCGTGCTGGAAACGCTGT
Source organism: Paraburkholderia caballeronis (assembly GCF_900104845.1). Lineage (NCBI taxonomy): Bacteria > Pseudomonadati > Pseudomonadota > Betaproteobacteria > Burkholderiales > Burkholderiaceae > Paraburkholderia > Paraburkholderia caballeronis. Next base: position 1,347,647 of record NZ_FNSR01000002.1, read on the forward strand.
CGCTGCTCGGCGCGCTGCGCGTGATCCGCGCGCAGAATCCGGACAAGTCGCTGTGGCGCTGGTTTCGCGAGACGCGCGAATCGGACCTGCTGGTCGTCGCCGGCGAGGACATCGCGGCGCTGGCCGGTCTCGCGATCGCGTTCGTCGCGGTGCTGATGACGGTGATTACCGGCAACCCGGTGTGGGACGCGTGCGGGTCGATCGGCGTCGGGCTGCTGCTGATGGTGATCGCGGGGCTGATCGCGCGCGAGGTGAAGTCGATGATCGTCGGCGAATCCGCGAGCCCGGAAATGCGCCGCGACATCGAGGCGTTTTTGCGCGCGCGTCCGGAGATCCACGCGGTCATCAACCTGATTACGCTGCAATGGGGCAAGGAGATCGTCGTCGCGGTGCAGGCCGAGATGATCGACTACGCGGAAAGCCGCGCGATGGTCGATGCGATCAACCGCATCGAAGCGGACCTGCAAAGCGCGTATCCGCAGGTGCGCTGGGTGTTCTTCGAGCCGGACTTCGTGAAGCGATAACGCGCGGAGTCCGTCGGGACGGAAACGGCGGCCCGGTCGAATGACCGGGCCGCCGTTTTCACGTGATCGACAGACGATCTTCAGTGCGAAGGACGATAAGGCGTCCAGACGGGGGCCGTGGCGTCCCAGTTGTCGAGTTCCGAAGGCGTGGTGGGCTTCATGATCGATTGCTCCGTGTAGAGGGTGTTACGCGGGAGTGTCACGCGGATCGAAGCGCGTGCGGCGCACGGGTAAACGCGCCGCCGCGCGGATCAACCGCTGCTTTACTGGCCTGCGCGCGCAACGCGGGTCGCGTCGTCGCCGAGGCCTTGCTGGACGGCGAGGCGTTCTGCCTGGGTGCGGCCGACTAGCCCCTGTTCCGGATAACTCGTCTTGTTCATCGACGGCAGCGTGCCGTCGCGATACGACTGCACGAGTTCCGCTTTCACTTCGGCGCGGGTCTTCGGCGCGCTGCTGTCGTTCGTCGACCACTGCGGGCCATACGTGCCCGAGCGGCCGATGCCGCCCGCGAATGCGGACGTGCTGGCGGCGATCGACAGAACGAGTGCTGCTGCGAAAGTGCGTTTCATGATCTGCTCCTGCGTGTCGTGGCGGCCGCGCGATCGGTCAGGACTCCGGGTAAGGAATCCGGCCTGGCGGCGACAGGAGCAAATGTAGGCGAGCGGGCGTCAGCGATAAATCGCCGGGCCGCGAAATGAATTGTCGTAAATCCAGAACAATGATGCGCGGCGCGAATGCGCCGCGCGCAAGGAACAAGGCGGAAAACGCGTTACGCGACCCACTCGGTCACCACCGGCGTTTCGAGGTCCGGCTTGTTTTCGCGCTGCTCGATCGTGCGCTGCGTGCAGGTCTTGTCGAGCGATGCGCGGCCGCTCAGCAGCGGGCAGCGGTCGAATACTTCCGCGATCCAGTCCACGAACACGCGCACCTTCGGCGACAGATGCCGGCTGTGCGGATACACGGCCGAAATCGGCATCGGCAGCGGCTTGAAGTCCGGCAGCACCTCGACCAGTTCGCCCGAGCGCAGTTGCGGCAGCACCATGAAGCGCGCCGGCTGGATCAGGCCGAAGCCTTCGAGGCCGCAGGTCACGTACGCGTCCGCGTCGTTGACCGACACCTTGCTCTTCAGCTTCACCTCGACTTCCTTGCCGTCCACGAGGAACGCCCAGTCGATCACGCGTCCGGTGCGGCTCGAAAAATAATTGACCGCCTTGTGTCCTTCGAGGTCTTCGAGCGTGCGCGGAATGCCGTGCTGTTCGAGGTACGACGGCGACGCGCACGACACCCCTTCGAACAGTCCGATGCGCCGCGCGACCATCGACGAATCCTGCAGCGCGCCGACCCGCACCACGCAGTCGACGCCTTCCTGCAGCAGATCGACCGGGCGGTCGGACAAACCGAGTTGCAGGTCGATGTCCGGATAACGCGTGTGGAATTCGCACAGTGACGGAATCACGATCAGCCTGCCGATCGAGCCCGGCATGTCGATGCGCAGCTTGCCCTGCGGCTTGCGGTTGCCGCTCTGGAAGCTCGTTTCCGTTTCCTCGACATCCGCGAGAATGCGCACGCAGCGTTCGTAGTACGCGGCGCCATCCGGCGTCAGCGACAGGCGGCGCGTGGTCCGGTGCATCAACCGCGTGCCGAGAAACGCTTCGAGATTCTGGATGATCGTCGTGACGGACGCGCGCGGCAGGTCGAGCGTTTCGGCTGCGCGCGTGAAGCTGTTGGTATCGACGACACGGGTGAACACCTGCATGGCCTGGAGCCGGTCCATTGCGATTCTCCGAAAGCGGTCGGACGCACGGCACGCATCAGTTGCGTGAAAAGAGGGAACAGATTGTTCAGGTGCGCCGAATTGTGTTGCCGGATTATAGGCATTTATTTGAGAGTCTGCCGAACCCACAATTCGCTCCATTCGAGATTACCTTCGCGTACTGCGCCGTTTCGACATGGATGCCTTCAAACGTTCGACGTCACCGACACCGCCCGCCATCGAGGCCGCGCCCGACGAGGCTGCGCAGCCGGTGTCCGCACGCGCCGCGCAGTCCGACCCCCCGCTGATCGAGGTCACCGACGTGACGATCGAGGGCTACGTGCAGGACATCGGCCTGCGCCTTTACCGGCGCGCGAACGCGACCGGCCTGCCGGTGCTGCTGTACTTCCACGGCGGCGGTTTCGTGCGCGGCTCGCTCGACGACGGCGACGTCGCCGGACGCTTTTTCGCAGAACGCTTACCGGCGCTCGTCGTGTCGGTCGGTTATTCGCTCGCGCCGGAATTTCCGTTTCCGGCCGCGCCCGAGGACGCGCATCGCGCGGCGCTGTGGGTGCTGACTCGCGCACGGGCGTTCGGCGGCAGCACGAAGCGCATCGTCGCCGCCGGTCACGATGCGGGCGGACAGATCGCGAACGTGCTCGCGTTCATCGGCCGCGATCGCGGCGACGTGCGGCTCGCCGCGCAGGCGCTGTTCGCGCCGATGCTCGATCCGAGCCTCACGCGCCTCGGCGACGAGCGCCGGCTCGGCTCCGACATCACCGCGCGCGAATGCGCGGCGTGTTATCGCGCGTATCTGCCGGAGGCCGCGCAGCGGATGCATCCGTACGCGGCGCCGCTCGAATCGAGCCGCCTCGCGGGCCTGCCGCCGACGCTGATCGTCACCGCGCAGAACGACGTGCTGCACATCGAGGCGGAGAAATACGCAAGCCGCCTGATCGATGCGGGCGTGCGCACCCAGGTCGTCCGCTACCCGAGCGTGTCGCACGCGCAGATCGCATCGCATCCGGCCGCGCTGAGCGAGGCGGCGCGCTTCTTCCAGTGCTGCTTCGACGCCAGCGCACAGTGCTGACCCAACAACAAATCCACTAAACGCCACTCTTGGAGCCCAACATGCCTCTCTTTCAGCTTTCCCGTTCGCGCATCGCGATGGCGGCCGTCGCCGTGGTTGCGGTCGCGGGCGTCGCGACGTTCGGCGTGACCCGCAACGAAGGGCGCGCGACGGCGGCCGAAGCCCCGCCCGCGCCCGAAGTGGACGCGGCCGCGGTCGTCAAGCGCACGATCACCGACTGGCAGTCGTACTCGGGCCGCATGGAGGCCGTCGAGAAGGTCGACGTGCGTCCGCTCGTGTCCGGCACGATCGTATCGGTGAACTTCCGTGACGGCGCGCTCGTGAAGAAGGGCGACACGCTGTTCGTGATCGATCCGCGTCCGTATCAGGCCGCGGTCGATCAGGCGGCCGCGCAGGTGGCCGCCGCGCAGGCGCGCAACGGCTACGCGCAGACCGACTGGGAGCGCGCGCAGCGGCTGCTGACCGACAACGCGATCGCGAAGCGCGACTACGACGAGAAGCAGAACGCGTCGCGCGAGGCGAACGCGAACCTGAAGGCCGCGCAGGCGGCGCTCGAAGCGGCGCAGATCAACCTCGGCTATACGCGGATCGTCGCGCCGGTCGCGGGCCGCGTGTCGCGCGCGGAGATCACGCTCGGCAACGTCGTGTCGGCGGGCGCGAGCGCCGCGCCGCTGACGACGCTCGTGTCGGTGTCGCCGATCTACGCGTCGTTCGACGCGGACGAACAGACCTATCTCGACTACATCAGCCGCATGAACGACGGCCGCAAGGTGCCGGTGCAACTGGGCCTCGCGAACGAAGCCGGTTATTCGCGCAACGGCACGATCGAGTCGGTCGACAACCGGCTCGACACGTCGTCGGGCACGATCCGCGTGCGCGCGCGCTTCGACAACGCGGACGGCGCGCTGGTGCCGGGCCTGTACGCGCGGATCAAGGTGAGCGGCAGCGCCCCGCATCCGGCGCTGCTCGTCGACGAGGCGGCGATCGGCACGGACCAGGACAAGAAGTTCGTGTTCGTCGTGGATCGCAACAACCAGGTCGTGTATCGCACCGTGCAGATCGGCGGCCAGCAGGGGAACCTGCGCGTGATCGTCGGCGGCCTGGCCGAAGGCGAGCGCGTGATCGTGAACGGCACGCAGCGGGTGCGTCCGGGCGCGGCGGTGCGCGCGCACATGGTGCCGATGAACGGCGACGCGCAGGGCGACGACTCGGTCGCACAGGCGGCGACGAAGGCCGCCGGGGCTTCGTGATTTTTCGCGAGCCACACTTTTTACTTGCGGGCGACCCATGAATATTTCCAAATTCTTCATCGACCGGCCGATCTTCGCAGGCGTGCTGTCTGTGCTGATCCTGCTGGCCGGCGTGATCGCGCTGTTCCAGCTGCCGATCTCCGAGTATCCGGAGGTCGTGCCGCCTTCGGTCGTCGTTCACGCGCAGTATCCGGGCGCGAATCCGAAGGTGATCGCGGAGACCGTCGCGGCGCCGCTCGAAGAGCAGATCAACGGCGTCGAGAACATGCTGTACATGCAGTCGCAGGCGAACAGCGACGGCAACCTGACGCTGACGGTCACGTTCCGCCTCGGCACCGATCCGGACAAGGCCACGCAGCTCGTGCAGAACCGCGTGAACCAGGCGCTGCCGCGTCTGCCGGACGACGTGCAGCGGCTCGGCATCACGACGATCAAGAGTTCGCCGACGCTGACGATGGTCGTGCATTTGATCTCGCCGGACAACCGCTATGACATGACGTATCTGCGCAACTACGCGCTGCTGAACGTGAAGGACCGCCTCGCGCGGATCCAGGGCGTCGGCGAAGTGCAGTTGTGGGGCTCGGGCGACTACGCGATGCGCGTGTGGCTCGATCCGCAGAAGGTCGCGCAGCGCGGCCTCACCGCGACCGACGTCGTGAACGCGATCCGCGAGCAGAACGTGCAGGTCGCGGCCGGCGTGATCGGCGCGTCGCCGAACGTGCCCGGCACGCCGCTGCAACTGTCGGTGAACGCGCGCGGCCGCCTTCGCACCGAGGGCGAATTCGGCAACATCATCGTGAAGACGAATCCGGACGGCGGCGTCACGTATCTGCGCGACATCGCGCGGATCGAGCTGGCCGCGTCCGAGTACGGCCTGCGCTCGCTGCTCGACAACAAGCCGGCGGTCGCGCTCGCGATCAACCAGGCGCCGGGCGCGAACTCGCTCGCGATCTCGGAGCAGGTGCGCGCGGCGATGAAGGAACTGAAGGAAGACTTCCCGGCTGGCGTCGACTACAAGATCGTGTACGACCCGACGCAGTTCGTGCGTTCGAGCATCGAGGCGGTGGTGCATACGCTGCTCGAAGCGATCGCGCTGGTCGTCATCGTCGTGATCGTGTTCCTGCAGACGTGGCGCGCGTCGATCATTCCGCTCATTGCGGTGCCGGTGTCGATCGTCGGCACGTTCTCGCTGCTGCTCGCCTTCGGCTTCTCGATCAACGCGCTGTCGCTGTTCGGGATGGTGCTCGCGATCGGGATCGTCGTCGACGATGCGATCGTGGTCGTCGAGAACGTCGAGCGCAACATCGAGAGCGGCCTGTCCGCGCGTGACGCGACGTACAAGGCGATGCAGGAGGTGAGCGGGCCGATCATCGCGATCGCGCTGACGCTGGTCGCCGTGTTCGTGCCGCTCGCGTTCATGTCGGGCCTCACCGGCCAGTTCTACAAGCAGTTCGCGATGACGATCGCGATCTCGACGGTGATCTCCGCGTTCAACTCGCTGACGCTGTCCCCGGCGCTGTCCGCATTGCTGCTGCGCGGCCACGGCGACAAGGAGGACTGGCTCACGCGTGGGATGAACCGCGTGTTCGGCGGCTTCTTCCGGCGCTTCAACAACGTGTTCCATCGCGGCTCCGAGCAGTACGGCCGCGGCGTGAACGGCGTGCTGCGCCACAAGGGCGCGATGCTCGCGGTGTACGTGGTGCTGATCGGCGCGACCGTGCTGATGGCGCGCGTGGTGCCGGGCGGCTTCGTGCCCGCGCAGGACAAGGAGTATCTGATCGCCTTCGCGCAACTGCCGAACGGCGCGTCGCTCGACCGGACCGAAAGCGTGATCCGCGACATGAGTTCGATCGCGCTGAAGCAGCCGGGCGTCGAAAGCGCGGTCGCGTTCCCGGGGCTGTCGGTGAACGGCTTCACGAACAGTTCCAGCGCGGGCATCGTGTTCGTCACGCTGAAGCCGTTCAAGGAGCGCGGCAGCCGCGCGCTGTCGGCGGGCGCGATCGCGGGCGCGCTGAACCAGCAGTACGCGGCGATCAAGGACTCGTTCGTCGCGGTGTTCCCGCCGCCGCCGGTGCTCGGCCTCGGCACGCTCGGCGGGTTCAAGATGCAGATCGAGGATCACGGCGCGGTGGGTTACGAGGCGCTGAACCGCGCAACCCAGGACTTCATCAAGCGCGCGGCGACGGCGCCGGAACTCGGCCCGACGTTCTCCAGCTACCAGATCAACGTGCCGCAGCTGAACGTCGATCTGGACCGCACGAAGGCGAAGCAGCTCGGCGTGCCGGTGACGGACGTGTTCAACACGATGCAGATCTACCTCGGCTCGCTGTACGTGAACGACTTCAACCGCTTCGGACGCGTGTACCAGGTGCGCGTGCAGGCCGATGCGCCGTTCCGCCAGAAGGCCGACGACATCCTGCAGCTGAAGACGCGCAACGCCGCCGGCGAGATGGTGCCGCTGTCGTCGCTCGTCACGGTGACGCCGACGTACGGGCCTGAAATGGTGGTCCGCTACAACGGCTACACGGCGGCGGACATCAACGGCGGACCGGCTCCGGGTTACTCGTCGGGCCAGGCGCAGGAGGCGGCGGAACGCGTCGCGGCCGAGACGCTGCCGCGCGGCGTGAAGCTGGAGTGGACCGACCTGACGTACCAGCAGATTCTCGCGGGCAACGCGGGCATCTGGGTGTTCCCGATCAGCGTGCTGCTCGTGTTCCTCGTGCTCGCGGCGCTGTACGAAAGCCTGACGCTGCCGCTCGCGGTGATCCTGATCGTGCCGATGAGCGTGCTGTGCGCGTTGACCGGCGTGTGGCTCACGCAGGGCGACAACAACATCTTCACGCAGATCGGCCTGATGGTGCTGGTGGGCCTCGCATCGAAGAACGCGATTCTGATCGTCGAGTTCGCCCGCGAACTCGAACACGACGGACACACGCCGCTTTCCGCCGCGATCGAGGCGAGCCGGCTGCGTCTGCGCCCGATTTTGATGACGTCGATCGCGTTCATCATGGGCGTGGTGCCGCTCGTGCTGTCGACCGGCGCGGGCTCGGAGATGCGTCACGCGATGGGGATCGCGGTGTTCTTCGGGATGCTCGGCGTGACCGCGTTCGGCCTGTTGCTGACGCCGGTGTTTTATGTGGTGCTGCGCACGCTCGCGGGCGGCAAGATCCATGTCGCGCAGAAGGACACTGCGCGCACGGCGCTGCCGGCGATGGACGCTTGACGGAGATAACGACAATGAAGATGGATTCGTTCGCACGCGGCGCCTCGGCCGGTTCGCACCGGCGCGACGGCGGCCTTTCGGCGGTGTCGGGCGGCCTGCGGGTTGCCGCGGCCGCGGCGCTCGCCGTGTGGCTGGCCGCGTGCTCGGTCGAGCCGACCTATCACCGGCCTGACGCGGCCGCGCCGGCTGCGTTCAAGGAAGCGCCGCAGCAGACCGATGCGCAGGGGCCGCACGACGTCGGTTCGTGGACGCCCGCGCGTCCCGCCGACGACGCGCATCGCGGCGAGTGGTGGACCGTGTTCGGCGACCCGACGCTGAACGCGCTCGAAGATCAGGCGCTGGCCGCGAACCAGGACCTGAAGGCGGCAGCCGCGCGCGTGCAGCAGGCTCGCGCGTTGACGCAGGCCGCGCGCGCGTCGTGGTTCCCGTCGCTCGACGCGGGTTTCGGCCCGACGCGCCAGCGGCTGTCGCCCGCTTCGCAGTTCCAGCCGGCGGACGCCAACGTGCCGTCGCAGACGTTGTGGCGCGCGCAGGCCACGGCGTCGTATGAAGCGGACCTGTTCGGCCGCGTCAGCTCGAACGTGAACGCGGCGCGCGCGGACGCGCAGCAGAGCGAGGCGCTGTTCCTGTCGGTGCAGCTCGCATTGCAGGCGGACGTCGCGCAGAACTACTTCCAGCTGCGGCAGTTCGATTCGCAACTCGATCTGTACCGGCGCACCGTCGCGCTGCGCGAGGATGCGCTGAAGCTCGTCGAGCGGCGGTTCGCCGAAGGCGACATCAGCGAACTGGACGTCGCCCAGGCGCGCAACGAACTGGCGTCCGCGCGCGCCGATGCGATCGGCGTCGCGCGGCAGCGCGCGGCGTCGGAGCATGGCCTCGCGATCCTGCTCGGCAAGGCGCCCGCGGACTTCACGTTCCCGCAGACGCCGCTCGCGCCGGTCACCACGCGCATTCCGGCGGGGCTGCCGTCGACGCTGCTCGAACGCCGGCCGGACATCGCGGCTGCCGAGCGCGCGATGGCCGCTGCGAACGCGCGTGTCGGCCTCGCGAAGTCGGCGTTTTTCCCGAAGCTCGACATCACCGGCGCGTTCGGCTACGAGTCGGCGACGCTCGGCGACCTGTTCATGTGGTCGAGCCGCGCGTTCCTGCTCGGTCCGTTCGCGGGCACCGCGCTGACCGTGCCGATCTTCGACGGCGGCCGCCGCCGCGCGGGTCTTGCGCAGGCGCGCGCGAAGTACGACGAGGACGTCGCGCAGTACCGGCAGCAGGTGCTGGTCGCGTTCCGAGAGGTCGAGGACAACCTGTCCGACCTGCGTTTGCTCGACGACCAGATCCGCGCGCAGGGCGATGCGGTGAACGCGTCGCAGCGCGCCGCGCATCTGTCGCTCACGCAGTATCAGGAAGGGCAGGTCAGCTACCTGAACGTGATCGACAGCGACCGCGCGGTGCTCGTGTCGCAACTGCAGGAGAGCCAGCTGCGCGGCGTGCAGGCGGTCGCGACGGTCAACCTGGTCCGCGCGCTCGGCGGCGGCTGGGGCGACCAGAAGGCGGACGACACGACTCCGCCGCCGCTCGCGTCGCGCTGATCCGCGCGTCGCGAAACGGGCCTGATTTTTCAAGCCTCGAAACGAGGCCATGAAATAGGGCCTCAAATGCGGCTTTAAGCACAGCCGTTCCGCGCGCCGCCTTCGGGCGGCGCGCGCATATCAGCGGCCGCGATATTCTTTCCGCAATCCATTTGTAGCCCCTCCGCACGCGCGCCCCTATCATCCTCTGACCTGTCTGGAGCGAATGCGCATGCCGTGCGCCCGCCGCGCGCGCCGCCGCATCCGCGTCGCAGGCGGGGCGTCTGTTCCGCCCTTCGGCGCCGTTGTGTTGCGCGTGCCGCATCGCTCCCGAACGATCACTCCATCTCCGTTCAGAGGACCGCGATGAACCGTGTTGCCCGTACCCTGAGTCGTTTGTTCCGGTTGCCCCGCGCGGGCGTGCTCGCGGCAGCCGGTTTCGCGCTCGCGATCGGCGCGGGTGTCGCGCATGCGGACAGCCCGACGTTGAAGATCGGCACCGCGACCTCGCCGCAGATCGATGCGCTGAAGGAAGCCGCGCGCGAGGCGAAGGCCGAAGGGCTCGACGTGAAGATCATCGAGTTCACCGACTGGAACACGCCGAACGCGGCGCTCGCGAACAGGGACATCGACGTCAACTACTTCCAGCACATCCCGTTTCTGGAGAACGCGGAGAAGCAGGGCGGTTATAAGTTCGTCGCGATCGCGCCCGGCACGATCATGAAGATCGGCCTCTATTCGAAGAAAGTGAAACGGTTCGAGGATCTGAAGGACGGCGCAACCGTCGCGATCGCGAACGACCCAGTGAACGGCGGGCGCGGCCTGCTGCTGCTCCAGCGCGCGGGTCTCGTCACGCTGAAGCCGGGTGCCGACTATCGCGCGACCACGCTCGACATCGTCGCGAATCCGAAGCATCTGAAGATCGTGCAGCTCGAAGCGTCGCAACTCGCGCGCTCGCTCGACGACGTCGATCTCGCGCAGGGCTATCCGAGTTTCATCAAGCTCGCGGGCACCGCCGATCCGAATAGCGCGCTGCTGTTCGACGGCCTCGAAAACAAAAACTTCGCGATTCAATGGGTCGTGCGGCCCGAGAGCGTCAACGATCCGCGCATCCGCCGCTTCATCGCGATCTATCAGCATTCGCCGCAGGTCCGCAAGGAACTCGACAAGGCGTTCGGCAATCTGTACGCGGTCGCGTGGTGACGGCGGCGGCCATCGCGCGCACATCGACTCCGGAGGCACGACGATGAAATGGTTCAACTCGGCACGCTTCGTCGAACCGGGACCGGCCGCGCACGGCGCGTCGCCGGACGCCGATCCGGCGCGGCCCGCCGTCGTGTTCGACCATGTCGGCAAGGTGTTCGGCGGTGCGAACGCAGCGCTGTCCGATGTGACGATCGACGTCGCGCGCGGCGAGGTGTTCGGCATCATCGGCCGCAGCGGCGCGGGTAAATCGACACTGCTGCGGCTCGTGAACGGCCTCGAAAAACCGACGAGCGGCACCGTGCGCGTGCACGGCGTCGACGTCGGCGCGCTCGATTCGCGCGGGCTCGTCGCGCTGCGGCGGCGCATCGGCATGGTGTTCCAGCACTTCAACCTGCTGTCCGCGAAAACCGTCTACGAAAACATCGCGCTGCCGCTGAAGATCGCCGGGGTGCCGAAGGCCGCGATCGACGCGCGCGTGAACGCGCTGCTCGATCTCGTCGGTCTGGCCGACCGGCGCGACGCATGGCCCGCGCGGCTGTCCGGCGGGCAGAAGCAGCGCGTCGGCATCGCGCGGGCGCTCGTTCACGAGCCCGATCTGCTGCTGTGCGACGAGGCGACGTCGGCGCTCGATCCCGAGACGACGCGCTCGATCCTCGCGCTGCTGCGCGACATCAACCGGCGGCTCGGCGTGACGATCGTGCTGATTACGCATGAGATGGAAGTGATCCGCGACGTCTGCGATACGGTCGCGGTGATCGAACGCGGCGAACTGGTCGAGACCGGGCCGGTGTGGCGCGTGTTCGGCGACCCGCGGCACGACGCGACGCGCGCGCTGCTGCATCGTCCCGGCGACGATCTTCCCGAGGAACTCGCCGCGCGTCTGCGGCCCCTCGGCGACGCGCCGGCCGATGCGTCGCGCGTGCTGTTCGACGTGCGCTTCACCGGCGAGCGCGGCGACGAGCCGGACCTCGTTGCGCTCGCGCACGCGTTCGGCGCGGGCAGCGATGACGTGCGGTTCGTGCACGGCGGAATCGAGCGGATCCAGGGCCGTCCGCAAGGGCGTCTCGTCGTCGCCGCGACGCTCGCGGACGGCGCCGGCGCGGCCGCGCTCGCGCACGCCGCGCGTTCCCATGCGAGCCGCGTGGAGGTGCTCGGTCATGTCTGATACGTGGATCGAAGAGTTGATCGGCGGCATTCGCGACACGCTGCTGATGGTCGGCGTATCGGCGGCCGTCGCGTTCGCGATCGGCCTGCCGCTCGCGCTGCTGCTCGTGACGACCGCGCGCGGCGGCGTGTTCGAGCGGCCCGCGTTGAACACGTCGCTCGGCGCGGCCGTCAACGCGTTCCGCTCGACGCCGTTCATCATCCTGCTTGTCGCGCTGCTGCCGCTGACGCGCGTGCTGGTCGGCACGACGATCGGCGTGTGGGCGGCGATCGTGCCGCTGTCGATCGCCGCGATTCCGTTTTTCGCGCGCGTCGCGGAGGTGAGCCTGCGCGAAGTGGATCGCGGGCTGATCGAGGCCGCGCAGGCGATGGGCGCGGAGCGCCGCCACATCGTCTGGCACGTGCTGCTGCCCGAGGCGCTGCCGGGCATTCTCGGCGGCTTCACGATTACGGTCGTTGCGATGATCGGCTCGTCGGCGATGGCGGGCGCGGTCGGCGCGGGAGGCCTCGGCGACCTCGCGATCCGCTACGGCTACCAGCGTTTCGACACGACCGTGATGGTCACCGTGATCGTGCTGCTGATCGCGATCGTCGCGGTGGTGCAGTTCGCGGGCGACCGGTTCGTGCGCCGCCTGACGCGGCGGGCTTGAACGCAATGCCCGCGTTGTTTATAACCGACCCATACGACCATCGCGCGGCCGCCGCCCGGGCGCGCCGCCCTTCGATGCCTTGCCCAGGAACACCAGCATGAACGATCCCCGCCGCCCCGCCGCGCTCGACAACGACACCGCGCGGCTCGCCGCGCTGGCCGACACGCTGCGCGCGAGCGCCGCGCAACGCGATCTCGCCGGCGGCCATGCCGCGCGCGAAAAGCAGTTGATCGCGGACGCCGGCCTGCTGACGCTCGCGGTGCCGCGCGAATTCGGCGGCGACGGCGCAAGCTGGCCGCATATCTACGAAACGATCCGCACGCTCGCTCGCGTGGACAGCGCGCTCGCGCATCTGCTCGGCTTCGAGGCGTTGCAGGTGGTCAGCGTCGACGTGTGGGGCAACGCCGCGCAGCGCGAGCGTTATCTGCGCGGCACGGTCGAGAACCGCTGGTGGTGGGGCAACGCGGTGAATCCGCTGGACACGCGGCTCGTCGCGCAACCGGGCGCGGACGGCTGCGTGCGGCTGTTCGGCAAGAAGGGTTTCTGCTCCGGCACCTATGGCTCGCAGATGATGACGATCAGCGCGCACGATCCGGCGACCGGCAAGCCGATCTTCGCGGTCGTGCCGACGACGCGGGCCGGCATCACCGTGCACGACGACTGGGACCCGATCGGCCAGCGGCAGACCGACAGCGGCACGGTGTCGTTCGACGACGTCGAAGTCCGCGCGGACGAGGTGCTGCACCGGTCGGAGACGCCGCCGCGGCCGCGCGCGACGCTGCGCACGCTGGTGTCGCAACTGGTGCTGACGAACCTGTTCGTCGGGATCGCGGAAGGCGCGCTCGAAGAAGCGCGCCAGTACGTGCTGGAGAACGGGCGGCCGTGGGTCAACTCGGGCGTCGCGCAGGCGATCGACGATCCGTATCTGCAACAGCGTTTCGGCGAGATGCGGGTCAGCAGCCTGAGCGCGGCGCTGCTCGCGGACCGCGCGGCCGGTCTGCTCGACGACGCGTGGAATCGCGGCGAGAGCCTCGACGCGGCGACGCGCGCGACGGTCGCGCTCGCGGTGTCCGAGGCGAAGATCGTCGCGCACCGCGCGGCGCTCCAGGTCGGCGAGCAACTGTTCGACGCATGCGGCGCGCGCTCGACGAACGCCGCGCTCGCGTTCGACCGCTTCTGGCGCAACGCGCGCGTGCATACGCTGCACGACCCGCTCGACTACCGCGTGCGCGACGTCGGCCGGTACGTGCTGACCCGCGATCTGCCGGAGCCGACGCTGTACACTTGAGGGCCAGATAAAGCGGCCGCCGCGCCGCGCTACCTCAAAGGTGTATCCGTTGCAGTTCAGACTTCCGACCACCGCGACCGCGCCGTTCTGCCCGTCCGAAGTGCAGGGCACCGTCGCGGTTTCGCCGCGCGCGCCGTTCTGGAAAAAAATCTGGCAGTTCGCCGGCCCCGGCCTCTTGGTGTCGATCGGCTACATGGACCCGGGCAACTGGGCGACCGACATCGAGGCCGGCTCGCGCTACGGCTACAGCCTGCTGTTCGTCGTCGTGCTGTCGAGCCTCGCGGCCATCGTGCTGCAATGCCTGTCCATGCGGCTCGGCATCGTGACCGGCCGCGACCTCGCGCAACTGTCGCGCGACCGCTATTCGAAGCCGGTCGTGCGCGGGCAGTGGGTGCTCGCGGAGATATCGATCATCGCGTGCGATCTCGCCGAGGTGCTCGGCGGCGCGCTCGCGTTCCACCTGCTGCTCGGCTGCTCGCTGATGGTCGGCGTCGTGCTGACCGCGTTCGACACGCTGATCGTGCTCGGGCTGAAGGGCAAGAATTTCCGCACGCTCGAAGCGATCATGGCCGGGCTGATCGCGACCATCGGGCTCGGTTACGTGATCCAGCTCGCGCTCGTGCATCCGCACTGGCCGTCGGTCGCGCATGGGCTGATTCCGTCGTGGCAGGCGCTGTCGTCGCGCGAGCCGATGTATCTGGCGATCGGCATCCTCGGCGCGACCGTGATGCCGCACAACCTGTATCTGCATTCGTCGATCGTGCAGACGCGCGCGGTGAAGCGCGATCCGGAAAGCATCGGCTCGGCGATCGGGCTGTCGCGGATCGACACGATCGTGTCGCTGGTGTTCGCGCTGCTGATCAACGCGGCGATCCTGATTCTGGCGGCGGCCGCGTTCCACGAAACCGGCCACACCCAGGTGACGGAAATCGAGGACGCGTTCAGGCTGCTCGCGCCGATCGTCGGCACCGGCGCGGCGGCGATCCTGTTCGGAATCACGCTGCTCGCGTCGGGGCAAAGCTCGACGTTCACCGGCACGGTCGCGGGCCAGGTGATCATGGAAGGCTTCCTGCAGATGAAGATTCCGTGCTGGCAGCGGCGGCTGATTACCCGCGTGCTCGCGCTGATTCCGGCCGTGATCGGCGTCGCGATGCTCGGCAACGGCGCGGTCGGCCGGCTGCTGGTCGCGAGTCAGGTGGTGCTGAGCCTGCAACTGCCGTTCGCGCTGTGGCCGCTGATCCGGATGACCAACGACCGCGCGCTGATGGGCGCGTTCGTGAACCGGCCGCTGACGCGGGCGCTTGCGTGGTTTCTGTTCGTGGTGGTCAGCGCGGCGAACCTGTGGCTCGTGCTGCAGACGTTCGGCGTGGGAGGGTGAAGCAGACTGAAGGCGGCTGAAAGCGCTTCGCCGCCCGGCACGGGGAATGTGCAGGGCGGCTTCGCGTCTTGTCGATCGTCCGGTTGACCCGGATCTGGCTCTCCTACGCTCAGGCAGCCTCGGCAATGCCGTCCGGCGTAACCGGAAGGTTGCTGTCGGTCTGCGCGGCGCCCCGTCGCGCTGCAGCCGCCTTTTTCGTCTTGCCGGCGCGCGAAGGCGGCTGGCATGCGCCGCACACGACGTTGTTCTGCAGGTCGTGGCGGTGCGCGACGAACTTGCCGCCGCAGCGGCAGCAAGGCGTCAGCTGCAGAATATCGGCATCGAAAAACCGCACCAGGGTCCACGCGCGCGTGAGATCGAGCACCGGCTCGATCGCGTTGTGGCGGCAGTGTTCCAGATACAGCCGGAACCCCTTGGTGAGCGCGTCGAGATGCGAGCAACGCGCTTCGTTCTTCAGGAACAGATAGGTGTTGTAGAACAGCGATGCGTGGATGTTCGCGAGCCACGTCATGTACCAGTCCGCCGAGAACGGCAGCATGCCCTTGGGCGGCGATACGCCCTTGATCTCGCGATACAGGCGGATCATGCGGTCACGCGACAGCGTGAGTTCGCTTTCCAGCACCTGCATGCGAGCGCCCAGTTCGATCAGCGCAATCGCGCGGAACACTTCCTGGGCGTCTTCGGTCAGGCTGCGCCTGGGGGCGGAGGTCATCGACGTTCCTTCAGGCGAATTGGCTCGCCGGCTGTCCTGCCAGCAGGATGGCCGCATGGGTGGACGCCACGTCGGCATGCTTGGCGGTCTGCGTGAGCGCGGACAGCATCGCATGGTCGTCGAAGCGGAAAAAACAAAGGAGCTGGTCGGAAGCGGCCAGCTTGACGATCTGCGCGAGCGACAGACCGGCAATCAGATCAGCCAGTTCCGACGACAGGCCCAGCCGGAACATGCCGACTGGCTTGTCCTCGCGGAGCATGCGCTGCGCGAGCATGATGTACGACAGATTGATCTCACGGATCGAATCCAACGTCTCGCTGCTACGGTCCATTTCTGTGTATTCCGAAGCCCCGAATTAACCGCCGGCATTTGCTGCCGTTGTAACCTTTTTGTCCTGCACCGGATCTTCGCCGCCATCGGCGGAACGGTACATTTGATACAAGGTGTTACATCTCGTAACACCTTGGGCGGAATTGTATGAGGGCTTATCTTGGAAATCAATCCCTGTTGCAAAAAATGCTCAAGAAGAGTTGCTCAATTTCGGTAATTTTTTCGAGTATTTGAAGGCAATCGGATGACAGCTTCCCGCAAGGCCGCGTCTGGTGCGGCTGCACCATCAAAGCTCAAAAAAACAAGATGTTACGGCTCTGATGTGGTGCAGCAACGACGGATTGCACGAGCCGCCGCATTGCGCTATACGGAAATAAGTTTTACGAAAGAAATTAGCGTGCCGGTAAGAAATGCGGATCAACTCTTATATAAGTATGACGATTAAATGTAACACGCATGTTGCAATTGGCGCATCTGCGATGCGTGTCGCATGAGGTCGCAGTCGATAGCTTGTAACAGGATGCAAGGAGGGCGCGGAGCGATTCTTTGGCTCCGCGCGGCCGTCGCGACGCATGTTTCGGTGTGCTCCATTGTGGTGCGTCTGGAGTGCCAGGCAGACCTTGGTTACGGTGGTTTATCCGCTAAAAAGCGCCGGATGTTCGTCGTAGCCGTTCCTCGGTCGGTCCACGCGTGCGGCGTTGCGTCGCATCTCCGTCTTTCCGGGACGAAGGGCGAGCCTCAGGCGGTCGACAAACCGGCCGCAAGGTCTTGTCCTATGCGCGCAACGCATTGGCGGTCTGCTGGTCGGCGGGGAAACACACCTCGGTAGCCGGCGGGCCGAAAACCGTGGTCGCGCCGAGGAATGACAGCGTTTGATTTCCGGCGCGCAGTTGTCACGGCACCGCGATCTCCGCTTCGATGGTGTCGCCGGATGCCGGTTGTATGCCCGCCCGCGCGGGACAAGCGCCCCATTCGGCGTGCGGCACGGCGAGCGATGCAGGCGGATTCATGCGGCCGATTCCAGCGGGGCGATGGCCGCCGAAGACGCCCTCCGGGTAATCGCGGACACGGCGTAAACCGTCGCATCCGACGGCGGATGATGACGATGAACGGCGCTTATCGCGGGCCAAACAATCACCTAAAATAAAATTCCCATTGTGTCTGTTGGCATGGCGGGAGATGGCCATGAACGAAACGCTGGTTGCTTACCTTCTCGGTCCGGCCGTGATGTTGCTGGTGTGCGCCGCGCTTTGGGCGGTCTCGCGCCGCGGCCGCGGTGTGCTGGAAAAACGCATCGATCGCTGGCTCGACGCGCATCGCGGTTTCTGGATGCACCATAAGCACTGAGCGTGCCAACGGCGTCGTCGGCGGTTCCTGTTCGCCGATGCCGTTCCGGTCGTCGGGGTTTGCCCCAGGTCTTATCCGCTACCGTGTTTCTCAACGCCTGCTGATATCTGTAGCAATGCAAACGAACCTTTGGTTTCGTTTGCCGCCGCAACATACCGCGCGTTGCCGTTGCTCCGTCGCCTGCCTCAAGCGTCGCCGGCACCTCGCGGTCTGGCAGTAACCGGCCGCCTGGCGACGGCCTCTCTTCAAACTTCGATACGCTGTACGCGAGTCCCGATGCCTGCCGGCTGCTTCACCAGGCGCCGCCGCTCCATGCAAGGGTCGGGAACTGAACGCGCGGGTCGCGGTCACTCGACAATTGCCTACCGGAGTTCCTGATGATGCGTTCCGCCGATTCCCTGATCATTTTCGTTGCCCGCGTTGCATTGGCGGTCCTCTTTCTGTGGGGCGGAGCAATGAAGCTGATGGGCTATGCGGGCTTCATCGGCTATCTGCAGACGCGCGGCGTGCCGTATCCGCAACTGGCCGCGCCGATCGCGATTGCGATCGAACTGCTCGGCAGCATCGCGCTCGTATTCGGCATCCGCACGCGTGCGGTCGGCTTCGCAATGGCCGTGTATGCTGTCGTAACGGCGGTCTTCGGCCACGACTTCTGGAACGTCACCGAGGCCGCGATGCAGCAGGACGTGGCGGTCCATTTCTGGAAGAATCTCGCGATTGCCGGCGGTTTCCTGCTGCTGATGGTGACCGGTGCGGGGCGGCTGTCGGTCGATGCGATGCGCACGCCGCGCGGCGGACTGCGCGGCTGACCCGCGACGCAACTCAAGGAGCGCGTTTTGATACAGAACTTCGATTTCAACGTGGGCGGCAAGATCGAACAGTTTTGCGCGAGTCTCGCGGAGGACGGCACGCGTCGCGTGCTCATCAGCTTCGCGGATACGGCAAAGACCCTGGTGATACTCGACGCATCCGGCCTGATCGGCGCGTTGAAGGCCGAATTCGAGGAGCCGGGCGAGTTGATCGCGCATGCGATCCGCAAGGCGCAGGACGAAGGGCTGATCGAGCGGGCGGTGACGACCGGCGCGATTCAGGAAACCACGCTCTAGGTGCGTTCGCATCGGGTGCAACGGTCGTCGCGCGAATGGCTTCACTTCGTGTGAATACGCGACGACCATCGGACATATCAAGCCGGTTTTCCCCAGACAACGCCGACGCAACCCACGTCGGCGTTGTTGTATTGACGGCGCGTTCGTTATCAGAGGCATCGAAGCTTCACGACGACACGCATTCATTGCTCAACGAGATTCGTTGGCTCCGGCCACCGCTCGCGCGGCACGCGCCGCGGCGTTGTCGGACTGCACGGAGTCCATCCGCACGCGGCGGGCGAGCCACGCGGCGATCAACAGCAGCGCGGTCGATATCGCGGCTTCGACATGCAGTCCAGCAACGACCTGCGCCGCGAAACCGCCGCCGGCCAGCGCGCCGAACGCCGCAACGCCGATCGCGCCGCCCGCCTGCCTCGCGGTGTTCAGCACCGCCGACGCGGTGCCGGCCCGCCCCGGCTCGACCGACGCGAGCACGGCGGTCGTCATCGCGGGCACCGCGAGGCCCATGCCGGACGGAATCAGCAGGAACGGCAGCAGCACGGCCGCGAGCGGCGTATCCGCATCGACGGCGATCAGCAGCGCGTAACCGCACGCGGCGAGCAGCGCGCCGCCGATCATCGGCCGCCGCGTGCCGTAGCGCGCGACCACCCAGCCGCTCGCGACGTTCGACAGCAGGAAACCGCCGGTCAGCGGCGCGAACGCGAGCCCGGCTTCCAGCGGCGATTGTCCGCGTGCGTGTTGCAGGTACAGCGCGAGGACGAACACGGTGCCGTAGTACGTGAGATTCACGCAGACGCCGAACAGCACCGCCGCGCTGAACGTCGGATTGCGCAGCAGCGCGAGCGGCAGCATCGGCTCCGCGATGCGCGCTTCGAGCGCGACGAACGCGCACGCCGCGACACCCGCCAGCACGAATCCGCCGACGACGAACGGATGCGAGAAACCGAGCGACCGCCATTCGATGACGGCGCCGGTCACGGCGGTGAGCGCGACGATCGCCAGCAATTGGCCGTACACGTCGAGGCTGCGGCGGGCAAGCGGCGCCAGTGCAGCCCCCTTGCGCGGCACCCAGACGAGCGTCGCGACGAACCCCGCCGCGCATAACGGCAGGTTCACGAGAAAGATGCTGCGCCAGCCGGCGGCTTCGATCAGCAGTCCGCCGGCAACCGGCCCGGCCGCGATCGAAATCGCGCCGGCCGCGGTCCACAGGCCGACCGCGCGCGCCCGCAGCGCGCGATCGTGTCCGCACGCGTCGTTGAGCAGCGCGAGCGAGTTCGGCAGCATCGCGGCCGCGCCGAGTCCTTGCAACGCGCGTGCCGCGATCAGCGCGGCCGGCGAGGTCGCGAGTCCGCAAACGAGCGACGCGAACGCGAACATGACGAGCCCTGCCGCATACATCCGCCGCGCGCCGTAGCGGTCGCCGAGCACGCCGCCGGACAGCATCAGCACCGCGAACGCGAGCGTGTACGCATCGACGATCCATTGCAGCCGCGCGACGTCCGCGTGCAGATCGGCGGCGATGCGCGCGAGCGCGATGTTGACGATGGTCACATCCAGTTGCGTGACGACGAAACCGACGCTGACGGTCGCGACGATGCGTGCGAGCGCGGGCGTGAAGCGGGACGGGAGGGGCGTGGAGGTATTCATGCGCCGATGCTACGGCGCAGCCCGGCCCCGACGTTTCACGCTGGGGTGAATCGTCGAAGCCGGCGGGGCGAAGCGAGGAGAGAGGCGCGGCGCGTCAGCCGCGCGCGGGCGTTTCCTTGACGAACAGCGCGGTCACGACGCCGAGCGCGCAGACCGCCGCGACGTACAGCGCGGGCGCCATCGGCGCGGACTTCATCAGCAGCGCGACGACGATCGGCGTGAGGCCGCCGAACACCGCATACGCGACGTTGTATGAGAACGAGATGCCGGAGAAGCGCACGACCGGCGGGAACGCGTTCACCATCACGAGCGGCACCCCGCCGATCGTGCCGACGAGGAAGCCCGTTACCGCGTACAGCGGCATCAGCAGCGACGTGTCGACGGCGAGCTGCCGGTACATCGCGTAATACGACACCGCGAGCAGGATGCCGCCGATCGCGAGCGTCGGCCGCGCGCCGAAGCGTCCGGCGAGCGAGCCGGCGCTCACGCAGCCGACCGTCAGGCACAGCGTCGCGACGCAGTTCGCGAGCAGCGACGTCGTTGCGTCGATGTGAAACTGCTTTTGCAGCAGCGGCGGCGTCATCAGGATCACGACGACGATCGCCGCCGACAGCATCCACGTGAGCAGCATCGACACGATCACCGCGCGGCCGTGGTCGCGCAGCACCGCCTTCAGCGGAATCTCGGCCGCGAGCGACTTGCGCTGCTGCATTTCCGCGAACACCGGCGTTTCGTGCAGCCACTGCCGCAGCCGCACCGACACCAGCCCGAACGCGCCGCCGAGCAGGAACGGGATGCGCCATCCGTACGACGCGATGTCGGCCGGCGCGAAGTGGTGGTTGACCGCCGCGGCGATCAGCGAGCCGAGCAGGATGCCCGCGGTCAGGCCGGCCGTCAGCGTGCCGCACGCGTAACCGACGTGGCGGCGCGGCACGTGCTCGGACACGAACACCCATGCGCCCGGCACCTCGCCGCCGACCGCCGCGCCTTGCAGCACGCGCAGCGCGAGCAGCAGCACCGGCGCGAACACGCCGATTGTCGCGTAGGTGGGCAGCAGGCCCATCGCGAGCGTCGGCAGCGCCATCAGCAGCACCGACAGCGTGAACATCCGCTTGCGGCCGAGCAGGTCGCCGAAGTGCGCCATCACGATGCCGCCGAGCGGCCGCGCGAGATAACCGGCCGCGAAGATGCCGAACGTCTGCAACTGCCGCAGCCAGTCCGGAATCGCCGCCGGGAAAAACAACTGGCCGATCACCGGCGCGAAGAACACGAAGATGATGAAGTCGTAGAACTCCAGCGCGCCGCCGAGCGCGGCGAGGGCGAGCGTCTTGTAGTCGCCGCGCGCAAGCGCGCGTGCGGGCGCGGGCGCGCTTGCGCCCAGGTTGGTTGCGTGCATTTCCGAAGAGACGAATCGAATTGTTATGGGAGGACGGCTCACGCGGTTGGCGTGACGGTCGGGGGTCGTCGGAAGGTGGGGCGCGGGGTGGGCACGGAACACGGGCGCGTCCGGACGGATGGGCGGACGCGCCGACGACTTGAGGCCAGCCCGCGATTTTACCGTAACCCGACAGCGCACCCGACCGGGCTGTTGTCGGACAGGGATGAGGTCGGGTTGCCACAGGCGCGATGCAATTCGGATTGTTCCGATGGGCGGTTCCGGTTCGTGTCCACAGAATGGCGCACGTTTTAACCGGACGAATGGAAGAGGACTTCAAGATGCGTATCGCGATCCTTCAGCGCGACCTCGCGCAACGCAACCTGATCGAGACGACGCTGACCGGCTGCGGCCACACGTGCGTGCCGTTCGACGACTGCCTGATGCTGGCGAACGCGCTGGCGGCGACTGCGGTGGACCTGCTGGTGCTCGACTGGTACGGCGCGCTGCCATCGGACGTCGAACTGCTGACGACGCTGCGCGCACGCGGCGGCGTGACGATCCCGGCGCTGTTCGCGTCGGCGGACCGCTCGGACGAAAGCGTGCTGCGCGCCTTTTCGGCGGGCGCCGACGACTACGTGAGCCTGCCGGTGAGCCCCGCCGTGTTCGGCGCGCGGGTCAACGCGCTGCTGCGGCGTGCGTTTCCGGACCGCTACCGGCCGGCGCAACTCGACGCCGGCCCGTATCACTTCGACGCGCAACGGCAGATGGTCACGCTGCATGGCCGGCAGGTGCTGCTGTCGGGCACGCAGTATCGGCTTGCGTCGCTGTTCTTCGGGAACGTCGGCCGCGTGCTGTCGCGCGACCACATCTATGCGGCCGTGTGGGGCCGCGAGCTGCATACGATGACGCGGACGATCGACAGCCACGTATCGCGGCTGCGCACGGTGCTGGAGATCGACGTGCCGAACGGCTTCAGGCTTCAGCCTGTGTACAAGAACGGCTATCGGCTGCTGCGCCTCGACGGCGACCCGCAGGGCGGTTCGCATCCGCCGGTGCCGGCCGACGTCGGCTGCCACAGGCCGCAGCGCCGTGTGGCAGGCGTGCGCCGGTCGCGTCGGCTCGCGTGAGCATGAAACGGGGTATTGCACGGATGCCGGTCCGCACGGGACCGGTCATGGCGGGGTTGCGGCGGATCAGCGGGCGAGGCCGAGGCCTTGCAGCACCGCGTTGCCTTCCGGCGTGAGGCGGATCTTCTGCGCGCCCGCTTCGGACGAAATCTGCTCGACGAGGCCGGCTTCCTGAAGCATCGGGATTTCCGGCTTCGCGTGCGCGTCGATCGGCGCGTGCAGCAGCAGCAACAGCGTGGCGAGTTCGTGATGGCTCAACAGCCGGCGCAGCATCGTGCGTTTCGCGGGTTTGTCGGCCGGCGTGCGGTTGCCGGCCGGGGCGGGTTTGAAAGTCGTTGCGTCGTTCGTCATCGGATCTTGCCTGTTCATCGGCGCCTCCTGCTGCTTTTTGGTGTGGCGATCTTGCGGACGAACCCTTAAGCGATTCTTAAAACGGCCGCCGAAGTTGTGACGGCGCGAGACAGCGCGTAACGGGACGTAAGAGCGTGTAATTCATGTGACGGAAACCGCCGTGCCGTGGCGTGTCCCCGGTGCGGGCCGTGACCGGCATGTTCGAAACCGCACGATCGTTCACGGCGCGCAGGACTTGTCCGCGTTTTCGAGCCACAGGTTCGACACGTGCCGCTTGCCGGCGTAGAAGCGATAGGTGGTGCCGCCGTTGTCCGCGCGGACCTTGATTACGTTTGAATCGCCGAAGTCGAGCATCGAGCCTTGCGGCAGCGGTGTTGTGCGGAAGCTTGCGCCGCGTTTCGACGCTTCGACTGTGAGGCATTCGATCACGTCGTGGACGGAGCGTGCTGTTGTTTTGTCGACGACCGGGTCGCCGGCGTCTGGGTCTTTCTGGAAATACGCGCACGCGCTGAGTGTGAGCGTGATGAGCAGGGGCAGGGCGAATCGCTTCATGTTTCTCCTGTGTGTCGACCAGAGTTGGCGCTTCAGCGCCTACTCTGGTCCCATGCAAAGCTGTCGACCAGAGTTGGCGCTTTAGCGCCTAGTCTGGTCCCATGCAAGGCGGTCGACCAGAGTTGGCGCTTTAGCGCCTAGTCTGGTCCCATGCAAAGCTGTCGACCCGGGTTAGCGCTTTAGCGCCTACTCGAATCCCATGCAAGGCGGTCGCCCGGAGTTAGCGCTAGCGCCGACTCCAGTCCGATCCAATATGGTTGCTGACGAATGACTACACAGCGCACCGCCTGGCCATTCGTACGGACATACAACCAACGCGACCGACCATTATATCGGCCGGTTCCTGTCGTTTCCGATGCGAAAACCTGTCGGATTTCCCGATAGACGCGATCGGTGTTGTAGGTGCACGACTGTCGGAACCCGCGCGTTCAAGTGTGCGCGCAGCTTTCGGCCGGGCGGGATAGACTATTCGGCAGGTGCAATTCCGTGATCTGGCGCAAGTCAGGGAGAATCCGCATGAACCGCCCGTCGGTACGCTTTCCGCTCCGCGCCGCTGGCTTCGGCTCGCTCTGGAAGTGGGTCAAGTGGGGATTCGTCGTCGCGGTCCTCGTCGCGCTGGTCATCACGGCGCGCATCGTCCAGATCGAAATCGAAACCTCGCGCCTGCAGGCGCACTATCTTTCGGAACTCACGCGCGACATCGGCTTCACGGTCGGCAGCGGTCCGAGCCCCAACATCCGGTTTCCTTCGTCCAACGGTCCGTACGACGTGCGGCTCGGTTATGCGCAACTGCCGACGTTCGTCGCGCGGCTGAACGCGCGCGGTTTCGCGGTCGCCGCGCAGGCGCGCGATTCGGAACGCATGATCTCGCTCGCCGACGACGGCCTGTTCCTGCCTTACGCGGAGAAAGACCAGGCCGGCCTGATGCTGCGCGACGCGAGCGGCGCGACGCTGTTTCACTCGCGTTATCCGCAGCGCGCGTACGAGAACTTTGACGCGGTGCCGCCGCTCGTGCGCGATTCGCTGCTGTTCATCGAGGATCGTTACCTGCTCGCGGACGACCAGCCGAACCGCAATCCGGCGCTCGACTGGGGCCGTTTCGGCCACGCGCTCGCGGACCAGGGGCTGCGGCTCGTGAACCGCGGCCAGGCGACGCCCGGCGGCAGCACGCTCGCGACGCAGATCGAGAAGTTCCGCCATTCGCCGGGCGGCCGCACCACCACGCCGCCGGAGAAGCTGCGGCAGATCGCGTCCGCGTCGGTGCGCGCATATCTCGACGGTCCGCAGACGATGCCCGCGCGTCAGCAGATTCTCGTGCGTTATCTGAATTCCGTGCCGCTCGCGGCGAAACCCGGCGTCGGCGAGATCAGCGGGATCGGCGACGGGCTGGCCGCGTGGTACGGCCGCGACTTCCGCGACGTGAACCGCGTGCTGCGCGCGCCGCTGACCGACGCGACGCTCGCGGAACAGGCGCTCGCGTTTCGCCAGGTGTTGTCGCTGCTGATCGCGCAGCGCGCGCCGTCCTATTACCTGCAACGCGACAACCCCGAACTCGCGCGGCTGACCGACAGTTATCTGCGGCTGCTCGCGAGCGGCGGCGTGATTACGCCCGCGCTGCGCGACGCTGCGCTGGCCGCGCAACTGACGCTCGATCGCTCGAAGCCGGTCCGCGCGCCGGTGTCGTATGTCGAACGCAAGGCGACGACGTCGCTGCGCACGCAGTTGATGTCCGCGCTCGGCGTGCGCACGCTGTACGACCTCGACCGCCTCGACCTGAGCGCGACCGCGACGCTCGACGACTCGGTGCAGCAGGCCGTCAGCGACCGCCTCGCCGACGCGATGACGAAGGACGGCGCGCGCGCGGCCGGACTCGTCGGCTTCGAGATGCTGCGCCCGCAGGACGACCCGTCGAAGATTTCATACAGCTTCACGCTGTTCGAGCGCCGCAACGGCGAGAACGTCGTGCGCGTGCAGACCGACAGCGTGAACCAGCCGTTCGACATCAACCAGGGC
Organism: Paraburkholderia caballeronis; assembly: GCF_900104845.1. Classification (NCBI taxonomy): domain Bacteria; kingdom Pseudomonadati; phylum Pseudomonadota; class Betaproteobacteria; order Burkholderiales; family Burkholderiaceae; genus Paraburkholderia; species Paraburkholderia caballeronis. Next base: position 1,373,301 of record NZ_FNSR01000002.1, read on the forward strand.
GCGCGGCTGAACCTCGGTTCCACCGCGAAGCTGCGCACGGTGATCACGTATCTGCAGATCGTGCAGCGGCTGCACGCGCAATACGCGCCGCTCGACGCGAAGGCGCTGCGCGCCGTTCAGCCGGACCGTTCCGACGTGCTGACGCGCTGGGCCGTCGATTACCTGTCGCACACGCAGGACCGCTCGCTGCGCGCGATGCTCGAAGCGGCGGTCGATCGCAAGTATTCCGCGAATCCCGGCGAGACGTTCTACACCGGCGGCGGCGCGCAGAGCTTCAACAACTTCGAGTCGAGCGACAACGAGCAGATCCTGCCGCTGCGCCGCGCGTTCCAGCATTCGGTGAACCTCGTGTTCGTGCGGCTGATGCGCGACATCGTCCGCTACGAGATGATCCAGACGTCCGGCCCGCCGTCGCAATGGCTCGACGATCCGGCCGTGCGTCACGCGTATCTGACGCGCTTCGCGGACGGCGAAAGCCAGGTCTACATGAACCGTTTCTACGCGCGTTATCAAGGCAAGAGCGCGGACGACGCGCTGGCCACGCTGTTGCATCACGTGCGCAAGTCGCCGCCGAAACTCGCGACTGCGTTGCGCAGCGTCGCGCCGGACGGCTCGTTGGCATGGTTCGACACGCAGATGCGCGCGCAGCTGAAAGGCACGAAGTTCCAGTGGCTGACCGACGACGATCTCGCGAAGCTGTACGACAAGTACGCGATCGACCGCTTCAACCTGAACGATCGCGGCTACATCGCCAGCGTGCATCCGCTCGAACTGTGGCTGCTGAACTATCTGCGCGCGCATCCGGGCGCGCCGCTCGCGCAGGTCCAGCAGGACAGCGGCGACGTGCGGCTGTACACCTACAAGTGGCTGTTCAGGACGCGTTATCACGCGACGCAGGACCGGCGCATCCGTCACATGATCGAACTGCGCGCGTACGATGCGATCGGCAAGTCGTGGCGCGAGCTGGGTTATCCGTTCGCGACGCTGACGCCTTCGTATGGCACGGCGATCGGCGCGTCGGGCGACCGGCCGGCGGCGCTCGCGCAATTGATCGGCCTCGTGGCGGCCGATGGCGACAAACTGCCGACGCACAGCATCGACTCGCTCGAATTCGCGCGCGGCACGCCGTATGAAACGCGCTTCGTGCACGCGGCGGTGCCGCCGCAACCGCTCGTGGCGCCGGAGATCACGGTGGTCGTGCGCGAGTTGTTGACGTCGGTCGTGCAGGGCGGCACCGCGAAACGGCTCGCGGACGGCCTCACGTTCCCGGACGGACGCGCGTTGCCGGTGTACGGCAAGACCGGCACCGGTGACCAGCGGTTCAACGTGTATGCGCCCGGCGCGCGGCTGATCGAATCGCGCAAGGTAAACCGCAGCGCGACGTTCGTGTTCGTGATCGGCGACCGCTTCTACGGCACGCTGACCGCGTGGGCGCACGAGCCGTATGCGGCGCGTTATACGTTCACGAGCGCGATGTCGGTGCAGTTGCTGAAGTCGCTCGCGCCGGTGTTGCAGCCGTTGCTGGAAGAACCGGCCGCGTCGGGCGGCTCAAAGGCGGCGAAGGCCGGCGTTCGTCAGATGACCGATGCGCCGACGGTCATCGATGCGTTGCGCCGCGTCGCGTGGCGCGCGGACCTCGACGCGCAGCGCCGGTAAAGGAAAAACGCGCGGGCGTGAATCGACACGCCCGCGCGTTTCATGAACCGGTCTTGCCGCCGCAAGCCCCGCGACGCTTTCCATTCTCTTTCTTCTTGCTCGCAATTCCCTTTCGCATTCGCCGGTTTCGCTCGATGCGCGAAGGTATCGCGCGGGCTCAATAGCCCTGCGGGGGCGGCGGCGGTGCGGATCCCGGCGGCGGAGGCGGCAGATAACGCTGCTGCATCGGCTGCGACGTGGACATCCCGCCGCCCGGCACCGGAATCCGGTTGCCGGACGCGTACATGCATTGCATGTACGCATAGTCGTAGCGGCGCTGCACGTCGTACGACGAACCTTGCGCGCTGTTCATGCCGACCGCGCTGCCGGCGAGCAGGCCCGCGCCCGCGCCGATCGCCGCGCCGCGTCCGCCGCCGAACGCCGCGCCCGCCGCCGCGCCGAGCGCGGTGCCGACCGCCGCGCTGCCGACCGCGCTCGTATTCGCCGCTTCGCTGGCGGACACGCCACCGACCTGCTGCAACGCGAACTGGCGGCACGAATAATCGTCGGCGCGGAACTGGTCGAAGGACTTGCCGGTGCCGGGCAGCGCCATCACGCTCGGTCCGGCCGGGACGACGGCGCACGCGCTCAACAGCGCCGCCGCCGCAACTACTGCGAAACAGGTGTATTTCATCTGGGACTCTCGTTCACTCGGGCATGTCGCTTTCGGGCGCGGGCTGCGCGGGCACAGCCCGCCAGCCCGACGCGCATTCCTTCACATACGGGTAATAGGTCTTCGACGCGTCGCAGAAGTACCAGGTGTCGCCGGTCGCTGCCTGAGACGGATCGGCCTGCGGGGCCGGCGGCATGCGGCCTTGCGGAGCCGGTCCGGGGCCGCCTTGCTGATACGGGGCGGTCTGCGGCTGGCCGTCCGGACCCTGCTCGATGTAGGTGGGCGGCGCGGGCGGCGGCGCGACGACCACCGGCGCGGGCGCGTAGTAGTACGGGACCGGCGCGACCGGGTAGTAATACGGCACGCCGCCGCCGATGAACACGCCGACGCGCGCCGCGTGCGCCGCGCCGCTCGCGCAGACGACCGCCACGGCGGCGGCGCCGAGTAACAGTTTCGACCTTCTCACAACGATCTCCAGAACGGAACGGACTGCCGCGCGCGGATGCGCGCTGTGCGACGGATTATCGAACGCTAAAGGATCGCCGGGGGCAATGCAATTACCGAAATTGCAGCCTTTTTTCGAGTTGTTACAAACGGCAACGCGGCGTGTCCCGGTTATGTCATGCGTCAAGCGCGAGCGTCGCGAAGGTGGCGAGCCAGTGCTCTCCCATGTAGTCGCCGGCCACGTGCGGGAGCGCGGTGTCCAGATGCGTCCGTGCCGCTTCGTGCAGCAGCGCGATGCGCGCGTCGCCATCGGGCAGCGCGCGGGCGAGCGTGCGCTGGCACCATGCGCGGCTCAGGTTCAGTCCGTCGAGATGGGCGATCTTGCCGTCGCTGCGGTCGGTCACGGTGGCCGGCGTGAACAGCGTCGCCGGCCGGCGTGCCGCGAGTTCCGGCAGGAAGGCCGCGAACCACGCATGGAAAGCGTCGCGCGGCAGCACGCGGCTCATCAGCACCGCCTCCATCAGCGCGGGCGACAGGAACTCGTCGCCGGACGGCTCCCATGCCTGGCACGCGACGTCGTTCAGATGCCAGCGGCGCGCGGTGTCCTCGATCAGCGTCGCGAGGCCGGCGCGTCCGGTCTGTCTTGCGAAGTCGAGCGCGAGCGTCAGCGCGAACGCGGTGTTGAAATGCGTGCCGACCCGCAGCGGGTACGTCGCTTTCGGCAGGAACGTCTCGAAGCGTTCGACGAACGTCCCGGTCAGCGGCGCGAGCGCGCGCGACCAGCGTTGCGCTTCGGGCGTATTCATCGCATCGAGCTGCGCGGCGAGCGCGAGCAGCCATGCCCAGCCGTAAGGACGCTCGAAACCCTGGTTGTGCGGCAGGTCGAGGTACGCACGCTCGCCGGCCATCTTCTCGTCGGTGAAGTGTTCGTCGAACGTCGCGACGATGCGCGGCGCTTCCGGCAGGTCCGGAAAGCGTTGCAGCACGCGGGCGATGAGCCAGTAGCCATGCACGCATGAATGCCAGTCGTAGCTGCCGTAGAACACCGGATGCAACTCGCGCGGGCTGCGCACGTCCTGCGGACCCGCGAGGCCGTGCGTGAGCTTGTTCGGGTATTCGCGCGTCAGGTGGGCGAGCGCGATCGTCGCGAAACGCGATGCGATCGGGGCGGTGAACGGATGATCGGACATGGCGAGAGAGGTTGATGGGGCGGACTAGCGCCGGATGGACTGAAAGCCGTCAGCGTACCGCACATTCGGAGTCGCACAGACGGACGCGTTCCGTTCCTTCGACGACCCGGCTGAAATAGATGGTAATACCCGCGAACAATTGCGAAACCTGCCGGGCTTATCGCCCGCCTATACTGGCGCGCTTCGCCTGGACCTGCATTGGCTTTCGCCCCTATGTCTATTGAAACCCTGTTGCAACAGGCCGCGTCGCACGAGCAGGAAGGGCGGCTCGACGTCGTCGAAACCCTCTTGCGCCAGATACTCTGCGCTGCGCCGACGCATCGTGAAGCCACTCTCAAGCTGGCTGAAATCCTGATTCGCGCACACCGGTGCGATGAGGCGATCGGCTTGCTCAAGCCGCTCGACGACGATGCGCATCCGGACTCGGCGGTGCTTCGAAGGCTCGGTATCGCTCATGCGTTTACGGGCAGGGAGCGCCTTGCGCTCGGCTACTTCGAAAAGGTTCTCGCACTCGAACCGGACGATGCGCAGGTCTCGCAACTGGTCGCGAGTTTGCGGCAGGCGCTCGACGTCGAGGACGAGTCCGCCGCGACCTTTCGCCGTGCGCTTGAGGCGAATCATCTGGTGCGGGTGCCGGCCACGGTGTCGCCGCCGGACTATCGGGTCCTGCTCGTTTTCGCGCCGTGCGCGGGCAATACGCCGTTCTCGTATCTGATCCGCGATGCGCGTTTCGAATGCACCGTGCTCAGCGCGCTGACCGACTTCGACTACGACATCGAGTCGCTGCGCGACAGCGCGGACGTGGTCGTCAACCTGGTTTGCGACGCGGATCTCGGCCGCGCGATCCTCGGGACCGTGGAGACGCTCGTCGAGCGTATCGGCAAACCGCTGCTCAATCCTCCGCGGCTGATCCGGCAAACCGGCCGGGCGGCGGTGTCAGGGCGTCTCGCTTCCACGCCGGGCTGCCTCGTTCCGCAAACGCGCTTCTTCCTGCGGGAGGCGCTGCGGCAAACGCTCGACGAAGGCGGCGGGGCGGACCTGCGTTATCCGCTGCTGGTTCGCCCCGCTGGCACGCACGGCGGCGACGACTTCGAGAGGATGGAAGACCGGGACCAGCTCGTCGCCTTCCTGGCTGCCCACGATCAGTCGAGCTACTACGTGATACCGTTCATCGACTATCGGTCGGCGGACGGTTATTTCCGCAAGTACCGCTTCATCTATGTCGGCGACGAGATCCTGCCGTACCACCTCGCGATCGACGACAAATGGAAGGTCCATCACGCGACGACGCCGATGGTCGCCTCTCGATGGATGCAGGACGAAGAGCAGGCATTTCTTGCGGACCCGTGGCGCGTTTTCGGAGCCTCGCAGCGCGCGGCGCTGCAATCCATCAAGGACGAGTTCGGACTCGATTACTTCGGCATCGATTGCTCGCTGATGCCGGACGGCGCGGTCGCCGTGTTCGAGGTCAACGCGAGCATGCTGGTGCACGACCGCAACGAGCCGTTTCCGTACAAGAACGAAGCCGTCAGCCGGATCAAGCAGGCGTTTCAGGCGCTGCTCGAACGGACCGCGCGCGGCGAGCGGCGCGGTCCGGGCCGCTGAAGTTCGCGGCGTCAGCGCGGCCGGTTCCGGGCGTTCCTGCCGGCCAGCGCTATCGATAGCGTCGGGTACGCATCAATCGACGGCTTCTAACGACGCTTCGCCGCGGCCGGCCGCTTGCGCCCGCGCCCGTTCCAGCCGCTGCATCGCCTCGCCGACGTCCTGGCCGAACTGCGCAAGCGCGGCCGTCGCCAGGTCAGGCGGCTGCAACGCGGACCACAGCACGTCGATCAGCCGCTGCGCGGTCGTTTCGATGTCGATGCGGCGGTTCGCGAGCGTCGCGTCCCACAACACATGCTCCATCGGCCCGAACACCAGCGAGCGCAGCAGGCGCAGCGGCACGTCGTTGCGGACCTGGCCGTTCTGCTGGCCGCGCGCGAGCACGCGCATCAGCGGCGCGGTGTAGCGGCGCTGCAACTCGGTCAGCGCCTCGCCCAGTTCGTGCTGCCGCGCGCGCCCCTCGGACAGCACCAGCGCGCACAGCCCCGTGCCGTTCTCCAGCATCAGCCGCAGGTGCATGTGGACGATGAACGCGAACTGCTGGCGCACCGTGCCGTCGCGCGGCAGGCCGGTCTCGATCGCGTCGATGATCTCGTCGTACCAGTCCGCGATCACCCGCGCGCACAACTCGCGCTTGCCCCGGAAGTAGCTGAACACCGTCGCCTCGGACACGCCGAGCCGCTGTGCGATCTCCGCCGTGGTCGCGCGCTCGTAGCCCTTTTCGGAGAACACGTCGCGGCCCGCCTGAAGGATCTCCTTCACGCGCTGTTGCGACTTGCGTCCAGCCGGCTCCCTGCGGGACGCGGGCAGCACGGTTTTCGAGGCGGCGGGCATTCTGAGTGAGGTTCAATTATGGATTTGGGTGCGGCCCATTATCCCGTGACAATCGCTTTAAAACAAGACAAACAGGCGCATGGTAAGAACTGAGCATTACTCAAATCTACCTATTGACGTATACGTAAATCTGGCGTGAAATGGGCGGCGAAAGGGCGAGCACGCGCCCATGCCCCATCTGGAGGAGACACCCATGAGCAACGTACCCGGTTTGCAGTTCCCGCTCGGCGAAGAGATCGAGATGCTGCGCGACAGCGTCGCCGGCTTCGCGGCGAAGGAGATCGCGCCGCGCGCCGGCGAGATCGACCGCACCGACCAGTTCCCGATGGACCTGTGGCGCAAGTTCGGCGACCTCGGCGTGCTCGGCATGACCGTCTCCGAGGAATACGGCGGCGCGAACATGGGCTACACCGCGCACATGGTCGCGATGGAGGAAATTTCGCGCGCGTCGGCGTCGGTCGGCCTCTCGTATGGCGCGCACTCGAACCTGTGCGTGAACCAGATCCACCGCAACGGCACCGAAGCGCAGAAGCGCAAGTACCTGCCGAAGCTCGTGTCGGGCGAGCACGTCGGCGCGCTCGCGATGAGCGAGCCGAACGCCGGCTCGGACGTCGTCAGCATGAAGCTGCGCGCGCAGAAGAAGGGCGACCGCTACGTGCTGAACGGCACGAAGATGTGGATCACCAACGGCCCGGACTGCGACACGCTGGTCGTCTACGCGAAGACCGACCCGGAAGCGGGTTCGCGCGGCATCACGGCGTTCATCGTCGAAAAGGGGATGAAGGGTTTCTCCGTCGCGCAGAAGCTCGACAAGCTCGGGATGCGCGGCTCGCATACCGGCGAACTGGTGTTCCAGGACGTCGAGGTGCCGGAGGAGAACATCCTTGGGGCATTGAACGGCGGCGTGAAGGTGCTGATGAGCGGCCTCGACTACGAGCGCGCGGTGCTCGCGGGCGGCCCGACCGGCATCATGCTCGCGGTGATGGATGCGGTCGTGCCGTACATCCACGACCGCAGGCAGTTCGGCCAGCCGATCGGCGAGTTCCAGTTGATCCAGGGGAAGGTCGCGGACCTGTACACGACGTTGCAGGCGTGCCGCGCGTATCTGTACGCGGTCGGCCGCCAGCTCGACACGCTCGGCAGCGACCATGTGCGCCAGGTCCGCAAGGACTGCGCGGGCGTGATCCTCTATACCGCCGAAAAGGCGACGTGGATGGCCGGCGAGGCGATCCAGATTCTCGGCGGCAACGGCTACATCAACGAGTATCCGGTCGGCCGGCTGTGGCGCGACGCGAAGCTGTACGAGATCGGCGCGGGCACGAGCGAGATCCGCCGGATGCTGATCGGCCGCGAACTGTTCGCCGAAACCCTCTGACCGCCGCGACCGAAGGAAGCCCGCGATGCCGATCATCGAATCGAAGCTCAATCCGCGCTCGGACGAGTTCCGCGCGAACGCCGCCGCGCTGGACGCGCTCGTCGCCGACCTGCGCGACAAGGTGCAGCGCCTCGCGCTCGGCGGCGGCGAGGCCGCGCGCGACAAACACGTGTCGCGCGGCAAGCTGCTGCCGCGCGAGCGGATCGCGCAACTGCTCGATCCGGGCTCGCCGTTTCTCGAACTGTCGCAACTGGCCGCGTACGGGATGTACAACGACGACGCGCCGGGCGCGGGGATCATCACCGGGATCGGCCGCATCGCGGGCCAGGAGTGCGTGATCGTCTGCAACGACGCGACCGTGAAGGGGGGCACGTATTACCCGGTCACCGTGAAGAAGCACGTGCGCGCGCAGGAGATCGCGGAGGAAAATCGCCTGCCGTGCGTGTATCTCGTCGATTCGGGCGGCGCGAACCTGCCGAACCAGGACGAGGTGTTTCCCGATCGCGACCACTTCGGCCGCATCTTCTACAACCAGGCGAACCTGTCCGCGCAGGGCATTCCGCAGATCGCCGTGGTGATGGGTTCGTGCACGGCCGGCGGCGCATACGTGCCGGCGATGAGCGACGAGTCGATCATCGTGAAGAACCAGGGGACCATCTTCCTCGGCGGGCCGCCGCTCGTGAAGGCGGCGACCGGCGAGGAAGTGAGCGCGGAAGACCTCGGCGGCGGCGACGTGCATACGCGCCTGTCGGGCGTCGCGGATCATCTCGCGCAGAACGACGCGCATGCGCTTTCGATCGCGCGCAGCATCGTCGGCAACCTCAATCGCGCGAAAACGCCGCCGCTCGCGCTGCGCGACCCGCTGCCGCCGCGCTACGACGCCGGGAGCCTGTACGGCGTGATTCCGGCCGACACGCGCAAGCCGTTCGACGTGCGCGAGGTGATCGCGCGGATCGTCGACGACTCCGCGTTCGACGAGTTCAAGGCGCGCTACGGCACGACGCTCGTCACCGGCTTCGCGCATATCTGGGGGCATCCGGTCGGGATCGTCGCGAACAACGGCATCCTGTTTTCCGAGTCCGCGCTGAAGGGCGCGCACTTCATCGAACTGTGCTGCCAGCGCAAGATCCCGCTCGTGTTCCTGCAGAACATCACCGGCTTCATGGTCGGCCGCAAGTATGAGAACGAAGGGATCGCGCGCAACGGCGCGAAGATGGTCACGGCCGTGGCGACGGCGAAGGTGCCGAAGTTCACGGTCATCATCGGCGGCTCGTTCGGCGCGGGCAACTACGGGATGTGCGGGCGCGCATACTCGCCGCGCTTCCTGTGGATGTGGCCGAACGCGCGCATTTCGGTGATGGGCGGCGAGCAGGCCGCGTCGGTGCTCGCGACGGTGAAGCGCGACGGCATCGAGGCGAAGGGCGGCGCGTGGTCCGCCGACGAGGAAGCCGCGTTCAAGCAGCCGATCCGCGACCAGTACGAGCGCCAGGGGCATCCGTATTACGCGAGCGCGCGGTTGTGGGACGACGGCGTGATCGATCCGGCGCAGACCCGCGACGTGCTGGGTCTCGGCCTGTCCGCGACGATGAATGCGCCGATCGAGGACACGCGCTTCGGCGTGTTCCGCATGTAACGCGGTCCGTGCGAGGAGATTCGAACATGCACTACGACACGCTCACCGTGGCCGTTGCCGGCCATGTCGCGACGGTCACGCTGAATCGCCCGGACGTGCGCAACGCGTTCAACGAAACGATGATCGCGGAACTGACCGCCGCGTTCGACGCGTTGAGCACGCGCGACGACGTGCGCGCGGTGGTGCTCGCGGCGAACGGCAAGGCGTTCTGCGCGGGCGCGGACCTGAACTGGATGAAGAAGATGGCTGGCTACTCGGACGACGAGAACCGCGCGGACGCGATGCGGCTCGCGCGGATGCTGTCGGCCGTCTATCGCTGCACGAAGCCGGTTGTCGCGCGCGTGCACGGCGACGCCTACGCGGGCGGAATGGGCCTCGTGTGCGCGGCCGACGTCGTCGTCGCGGCGGACAGCGCGCACTTCTGCCTGTCCGAGGCGCGGCTCGGGCTGATGCCCGCGACCATCGCGCCTTATGTGATCCGCGCGCTGGGCGAGCAGGCGTCGCGCCGCTACTTCGTGACGGCCGAGGCGTTCGACTGCGCGACGGCGGAACGGCTCGGCCTCGTTAGCGAGCGCGTGAGCGCCGATCAACTGGATGCGACCGTGCAGCGGATCGCGGACGCGCTGTGCGCGAACAGCCCGAACGCAGTGCGCGAATGCAAGCGGCTCGTGCAGGACGTCGCCGGCCGCACGATCGACGCCGCGTTGATCGAGGACACCGCGAACCGCATCGCAAACATCCGCGCGAGCGACGAAGGCCGCGAAGGCGTGGGCTCGTTCCTCGACAAACGCACGCCGTCGTGGCGCGCCTGAGCGCGCCGCACAACAGCGAGAACCGACAATGTTCGACAAGATCCTGATCGCCAACCGCGGCGAGATTGCGTGCCGCGTCGCGGCGACCTGCCGGTGGCTCGGCGTGAAGAGCGTCGCCGTCTATTCGGACGCCGACGCGAACGCGAAGCACGTCGCCGCGTGCGACGAGGCCGTGCATATCGGCGGCGCGAGCGCGGCCGACAGTTATCTGCGCATCGAGCGCATCATCGACGCCGCGCGCGCGACTGGCGCGCAGGCGATCCATCCGGGTTACGGCTTTCTGTCCGAGAACGAGGACTTCGCGCACGCGTGCGACGAGGCGGGCATCGTGTTCATCGGGCCGCCGGTGTCCGCGATTGCCGCGATGGGCTCGAAGGCCGCCGCCAAGGCGCTGATGCACGCGGCGGCGGTGCCGCTCGTGCCGGGCTATCACGGCGACGACCAGGACCCGGCGCTGCTGCAACGCGAGGCGGATCGCATCGGTTATCCGGTGCTGCTGAAGGCGAGCGCGGGCGGCGGCGGCAAGGGGATGCGCGTGGTCGAGCGCAGCGGCGACTTCGCGGCGGCGCTCGCGTCGTGCAAGCGCGAGGCCGCGAGCAGCTTCGGCAACGACCGCGTGTTGATCGAGAAGTACCTGACGCGGCCGCGCCACGTCGAAGTGCAGGTGTTCGCGGATAAACACGGCGGCGCGGTGTATCTGTTCGACCGCGACTGCTCGGTGCAGCGGCGTCACCAGAAGGTGCTGGAGGAAGCGCCCGCGCCGGGCCTCGCCGGCGAAGTGCGGCGCGCGATGGGCGAGGCGGCGGTGGCCGCCGCGCGCGCGGTCGATTACGTCGGCGCGGGCACCGTCGAGTTCATCATGACCGGCGCGGACTTCTACTTCATGGAGATGAACACGCGCCTTCAGGTCGAGCATCCGGTGACCGAGATGGTGACCGGGCTCGATCTGGTCGAGTGGCAGTTGCGCGTCGCGGGCGGCGAGCCGCTGCCGCTTGCGCAGGCTGATCTGAAGGTGAACGGCCACGCGCTCGAAGCGCGGATTTATGCGGAGAGTCCGGCGCGCGGATTCCTGCCGTCCACCGGCACGCTGAAGCATCTGCGGATGCCGGAAGGCGTCGAGTTCGCGACCGGCGCATCGGTGCGGATCGACAGCGGCGTGCGCGAGGGCGATACGATCACGCCGTTCTACGACCCGATGATCGCGAAGCTGATCGTGCACGGCGCGACGCGCGCCGACGCGCTCGCGACGATGCAGCGCGCGCTGGAGGCGTGCGAGATCGTCGGGCCGCAGACCAACGTCGAATTCCTGCAACGGCTCGTGACGAGCGAGCCGTTCGCGACCGCCGATCTGGACACGGGTTTGATCGAGCGTCATCACGACGCGTTGTTCGCGCCGCGTGACAAGCCGCTGCGCGAGGCGCTCGCGCTGGCGTGCGCGGCGCTGCTGCGGCGCGAACGCGGCGCGGCGCGCGGCGCATCGCCGTGGGACGGCCTCGCGCACTGGCGTCTGAACGGCGGTTATACGCAGTCGTTCGTCTGGCGCGATCTCGACGGCGACGCGCTGCTGTCGGCGCGGTTCGCGCACGACGGCCGCGCGCAGACGCTTGCGAGCGGGGCAGCCGACGCGGAGCCGTTCGCGTGGTGGTTGGGCGGCGGCGAACGCGAATACGGCGTGACGCTCGGCAACTCGCGCGTCACGGGCCGCGTGTTCATCGACGGCGACGTGTTCCATGTGTTTTGCCTCGGCGCGGCATTCGCGTTCGAATGGCAGGACCTGCTGGCGCATGCGGCGGATGCGGAGCATGGCGAAGGACGGCTGACCGCGCCGATGCCGGGCAAGGTGATCGCGGTGCTGGTCAAACCGGGCGCGGTGGTCGAGAAAGGCGCGCCGCTGATCGTGATGGAAGCGATGAAGATGGAACACACGATCGGCGCGCCGTCGGCGGGCAAGGTGACCGAGGTGCTGTACGCGGTCGGCGATCAGGTCGCGGACGGCGCGCAGTTGCTGGTGCTCGAAGCGGAGTGATCGTTGCGCCTCTCGCGGGCGCGGGGGCGTGAAGGTGTGCGTCTTTCGACGACGTTCGCGAAGCGGGCACGGTGGTTTGCGGTGGCTTGTATCCGGCCGGCCTCGATGCCGCGTGCGGCATCGCAGGACGGCGCGGTTCAATGCGTCGGCGTTCGCACGTGCGGCAGGCAATAAAGCAGGCAATAAACGCGGACGGCGTGCCGCGGAAATGCCGGGTGGCTTTATCGTGAAGTCTGCGTGCCGGTACCGCGATCCGGCGAACGTTTCCGCGAACGCGGGCTTCGCGCGAATGCCCGGCTACCGTACCGCGTCCCGAAGTCGCGACAGGGGCGCGCTCTTCACGCGTTCCGTATGCACCGGATGCCCGGTGCGCTGCCGCTGTCCGCTACTGCCTCACGACGCGCGCGCAACCTTGCACGCGTGATCGAGCAGCCCTTCGGCGGTGCCGCTGCCGCCATCGACGTCGAGCCCGCTATGGACGATCAGCCAGCCGTCATGCGCGGCGTCCGGACCCGCGCCGGTCACGAGGATCGTCTGGTCGCTCATCTGCTGCTGCGGGCCGAGGCTGCGCTGGACGACGCGGAACGGATTGCTTCGATCGACGAGGCTCGTCACGCGCATCACGCGGTAGTGCTGGCCGTCGAGCGTGACCGGACGCCACGTATCCGGCGGGTCGCCGCGATGCGGCGCGAACGCATCGGTGACGTCCGCGCGCATGCAGTCGATATGGATGTGCAACTGGTTCTGCGAGCGCCGCCGCGCCGAGTTGATCTCCAGCCCCAACTGGTTCGCGGCGAGCGAGGTCTTCAGCCGCGCCTCGACGTGCCGGCCCGCGTCCCACGCGAACTGCCAGTATTCGGGCGAGCCGCCGTACAGGATCTCCGGGCTTTCGATGCCGCCGACGCGGTCGGTCGGAATCAGCAGATATTGCGCGCGGCCGTTCAGGTCCTTCAGCACCGCATAACGGCGCGTGAAATCGACGGTCGTGCAGGGCGCCGGGTTGTTCGTGTTGCGCTGGTTCGGCACGCACTGGCCGCCCACCACTTTCCACAGGCCGTCCGAATCGACGGTGGACAGGCGGGCGCAGCCGCCCGATGCGAGGAGCACCGCGACGAACGCGGCGAACAGCGTGGTTCTGGCGAGAGTCAGATAGCGCATCGGCGCGGGATTCCTCGAACGGCAACAGCGATGAAAGGGCCGCGCCGCGTCGCGCCGGCGGCCCGGCGTTATCTGCGGTGCGGATGGAACGTCAGCGGCCGGTCGTCCGGACGCGCGGCGGAGGACGGCGGCCGGCAACTGCCGCATGCCCCGCGGCCGTCGCCGCACGCGTCGCGATCGCCATGAGCGCCGGCCGTTTCGCCCGGTTGCAGCGCGCGTCCGATGCGGTTCAGGACGGCTGCGCGCCCGGTTTCAGCAACTCGCGCGCGATGGCGTTCCGCCTGCGTTTCGTCAGCTTCGGCGCGAGCCGCCGCGCCGTATGGACCGCGCTCGCCGCCACCAGCAGCGCGATCACCGCATATTGCGCGACGAGTCCTACGCTCATGTGAAATGCCTCGCGACCTGATCCGTGACGAGCGCCGCGACGTACGCTACCACGAACCTATAACCGAACGAGATCGCGACGTTGCGCCACGGACGCGTCTCGCGGCGGATCACCGCGAGCGTGGACATGCACTGCGGCGCGAACGCGAACCACACCCTCAGCGACAGCGCGCTCGCCAGCGGGAAATTCGACGCGAGCGTATGGCCGGGACCGGCGATGTCCGCTTCGTCGCCCGCTACCGAATAGACGGTCGCGAGCGCGGCGACGGCCGTTTCGCGCGCGGCGAACGCGGGGATCGGCGCGAGGCTGATCTGCCAGTCGAAGCCGAGCGGCGCGATCGGATCGGACGCATGCGTGTCCGCGACGGTCTGGACGACGGCGGCGCTTCCTTTGGGCAGATCGGTGAGGTGCATTGCTGAAGGCGGATTGAAACGCGAGCGGTTCTCACTGTAAGCCGCCGCCCCTCCGCAGAACGGTAACGGACCGTGTGTCGCGATCCCCGTGCGGACGGTGGATTCGCGATGGCGCGAGCATTTGCTGCGGCTTTGGGCATACAGCCGAACGTCTAGCCGCGGCTACAGCGCCGGCGCTCGCAGCGTGCCGAGAATCTGCTCGAACGCGAGGCCGATCGCGAGCAGCCGGCGGTCGCTGCCCGCCGGTCCGTCGAGTTCGAGGCCGACCGGCAGGCGGCCGTCCGCGAGCCCGGCCGGCAGCGACAGCCCCGGAATTCCCGCATTGCTCGCCGGGTCGGTGTTGCGCAGATACGCGTCCATCTCGTCGATCGGCGCGCCGCCGTCGATCGACACGCGCGACGAGCCGTTCAGGTCGTCGATCGGCACCGCGACGAGACGTGTCGTCGGGAACAGCAGCGCATCGAGGCCCGCGCTCGCGAAGGTCTGTGCGTACATCTGCTGCAGGCGCGGACGCCACACGGTAAGCGCGGTTTCATAGTCGCCGCCGAACGCGTCCGCGAGGATCGCGTCGTAGGCCGCGCGCACGTCCGGGCTCGCGATCCGCGCGGCGACGTCGGCGACGGTCTGCACCGGCGCGTGATTCGCGACGAGCCATTCGAGCAGATCGTCGATCGGCTCGTGCAGCGCGAGCGTGCGGCTCACGCGTTCGTTCAGCACCAGCAGCTCGGGCATCCTGACCGGCACGAACGTGACGCCGGCCGCTTCGAGCTTCGCGAGCGCGACGCGCGCGACGTCCTCCAGCGAGCGTTCGAGTCCTTCCCACAGCGGCGCGGGCAGTCCGATCCGCAGATTCGCGACCGGCGCGTGCGCGAGCGGGCCGTGGCCGGTGATGACGCCGTCGAGCAGCGCGAGGTCCGCGACCGTGCGCGCCATCGGCCCGACCGTGTCGCGCGTGTGGCTGATCGGCACGACCGCGTGCGGGTCGTGATAACGGCGGCCGGTGCCGCCGTCGCCGACCGACGGCCGCAGCCCCGCGATCCCGCATAACGCGGCCGGGATGCGCGTCGAGCCGCCGGTGTCGGTGCCGAGGCCGGCCGGGACGATGCGCGCGGCGATCGCCGCGGCGGTGCCGCCCGACGAGCCGCCAGGAATCAGCGCCGGGTCGTACGGATTGCGCACCGGGCCGGCGTGCGCGCTGAGGTTCGTGCTGGTGATGCCGAACGCGAGTTCGTGCATGTTCGCCTTGCCGAGCAGGATCGCGCCCGCATCGACGAGCCGCTGCACCGACGGCGCGTGGCGCGCCGGCACGAAGTGTTCGAGCGACGGCGTGCCGGCCGACGTCGTCAGTCCGCGCGTGTTGATGTTGTCCTTCACGACGACCGGCAGCCCCGCGAGCGGCAGCTTCGCGCGTTCGGCCGCGCCGAGCGAGTCGATCCGGTGCGCGCTCGCGAGCGCGCCCTCGACGTCGAGCACGGTCAGCGCGTTCAGGTTCGCGAGCGCCTCGGCGCGCGCGAGCAGCGTCGCGACGTAGCCGGACGCGGTCAGCCGGCCGGTCTGGATCGCATCGACGGCCTGCGTCGCGGTCAGTTCCGCCTGTTCGTCCACAGTCCAGGTCATGCGGTCCTCCCGAGGTCCGGCGCGGCGCGCGCGAGCTTTCATTTTTTCATGAAGCGCAGCGCGAGGCGAGCGAGCGCCGGCACGAACGTCGGACGCAGCAGGCGCGGATCGTAGCCGCGCATCCGGTCGTCGTTCTCCTGCAGGCACAGTTCGAGCATGTCGCGCGGCTTCAGCGCGTCGCCGATCACTTCGCGGTTCGCGGGCAGGAAGTTCGAGTCGTGCGCAACGCCGTCCGCGTCGATGCCGCGCGCGATCGCGAGCCGCTCCCACACGAGCAGGAACCCGATGACGGCGACGCACAATGAATGCCACGGCCGGCGCCACCAGGGCATCGTCTTGCGATGCCACGCGACCCAGTTGGTGAAGAACAGGATGTGCCGGGCTTCCTCCTGGATCACCGGCTCGAAGGTTTCGACGAGTTCCGGCGGGAAGTAGCCGGACTCCTGGGCAGAGCGAAAGAGGCCGAACGCGAAGAAGCTGTCGATGCACTCGCTGTAGCCGGTGAACATCCACGCCCATTCGGGCCGCTTCGGCGGCGGATACGCGGGCTCGGGCGCGAGTGCGATGCCGTAGGCTTCGACCAGCTTCGACAGCACGACCTTGTGGCGCGCTTCCTCGTCGCCGTCCATTTCGATCGCTTCGCGCAGCAGCGGGTCGGTGACGGTGGCCGCATAGGTTTTCACGCGGATCGACGCGCGGCCTTCGGTCTGCACCGCGATGTCCCAGATCGGCAGCGACGTGAGGCGGCGCAGCGCGTCCGGTGCGAGCTTCGGCCAGTCGATCACCGCGGGGCGATACGGATTGTGCGTGTCGAGCAGCATCCGGCAGAACATCCGGCGATGCTCGTCCGAACCGATCCTGACGGGGCCGCGCACGTCATGCGTCCAGTGACGCAGCGCGGCGTCCGGGTTGTCGACTGTGCGGGTTTTTGCGTCGTCAGGCGTCAGGGTGTCGGACATGGAGCATCGATCGTCTACCTATGATGTGGCTCCTATTCTGTCACAACAGTAAGATTGGCCGCAGCGTCACGCGCAACGGCGCAGCGCGGCGCGCTGGTCGTCGATCCACATCCGCGCCCAGCGGAATGCGTACGCGAGCGCGTGTTCCTCGTCGAAGAAGTAGTCGAGCGCGTCGAATGAGCGTGCGCTGCCGGACTGCGCCTCGATGGTCAGATTGGCGGCGAACAGGCCATTCGGAAGCCGCTGTGCCGCAGGGGCGACTTCATAGCCTTTGTAGCGAATGGATGGGTTCATGGCTTCGGTGAATCCGCTTGCAGGGTGCTTCGGTCGTGCGGTTCGCGCGCAACGGTTGCGGGTCGCGCGGGCACGGACAGAGCGTAGGGGCAGCCGTGCGCGGGAGGAACCAATCATTCGTCGCAAGCAAATCATGGGCGGCCTGAAACCGTCAGCAGATGATCCGGATGAGGCGAGGTGGCGCGTTCGGGACTAATGTGCGGCTACGAATTGCCGGTGTCTGTGGTGTGGCGCACGCGGTGCGTGCACGGGACGTGCGAGCGGGCGATGCGTTGGACGTGCTTCGGTGCGCATGCCTGGGAATGCGTGCGAAACGCAGTGCGGAGGGAATAGCGGCTTGCGAACGCAGTGCCGCGCCGGTCATGCGCGATGCGTCGCGCTCATGGCGCGCGACGCATCGTGATCGAACGGATGAAACGGGGGATGACGACGGATGCGCCGCTCAGACCGCGACGCTGAACAGCCGGTTCGCGCGCGATTCGTTGACGGCCGGTGCGCCCGACGTCGCGGTTGCCGCGCGATGCGCGTTGAACGCGAGCGCGAACTGCGCGGCCTGCGTGCCGACCGTGTACAACTGGTCGACGACCTTCGGGTCCGAGCACTGCTGCGCGCTTTCGAAACGCGTTTCGAGCGTGTTGATGCCGGCGCCGAACGGCGTCGGCCAGCCGCGCAGCGCGTGCACGATCGAACGCAGCGACGTGAGCACCGACCCCGCTGCCTGCCAGCCGTACGCGGTCACGATGCAGCCGACCGCGCGGCCGTCGAGATACGGACGCTCGTCGGCGCGCAATTCTTCCAGCGTGTCGAGCGCGTTCTTCACGAGACCGGACACGCCGCCGTGATAACCGGGCGTCGCGATGATCACCGCATCGGCGGCGCGGACCGTTTCGATCAGTTCGAGTTGTTCGTCGGTGCGCTGTTCGGTTTCCGGCGCGTAATGCGGGAGGCTATGCAGGAACGTGCCGCCGAACAGATGGGTGCGCGCGCCGGCGTTCTCGGCGCCGCGCAGCGCGAAGCTCAGCGCGCGTTCGGTCGACGAGGCGGCGCGCGTCGTGCCGCCGATGCCGACCACGAGCGGGCGGCGATGGGGATCGGGAGTGGTCAACGAAGTGCTCCTTCTTGTTGCTTGGGGGCGAGTCGCGGGGCGCGGCTGGGCACCGGTCCGGGAGGCGAAGCTGGAACGGCAATCTTAGTGATCGGGCAGCGCCGGACGAAGCGAGATTTTGTTCTAACGATATACGCGGGCCGGGTTTCCCCGCGGGCGACCGGACATGCAGAGCAATGCAGGAAGGGCGGCCATATGCATATGCGAAAGCATTGGTTGAGGCGGACTGCGCCCGCTGGCTATGATGAACCCGTCTCCTCCATGACATCTCCTTGACATGGGATTGGACCCCGTACCGCGCTGGTGTCGGGGTCTTTTTTTATGCGCTCGCGGCAGCTGACGGGACGGATTACGGCAGACGGATGCCGGCCGATGCGCGGCTCGCCGGCAACCGGTAGCCGACCTGCAACACGCGGCCGTCGGGACCGACCTTCGGGGTAAGGGCAGGATGGCGGTCGGTTTGCGGCGTCATGGCGGGTTTGGCGGGAGCGGCCGGCAAGGCGGCCGACGCGCGTTCGGCCGGCCCGGCGACCTTGCGCGGCGCGAGATGGTCCGCGGCCGCGATGCGGCGCTTCGCGCCTTTCTTCGCATGGCTTCGTTTGCCGGGCGCCGACGGGCGCGCGCTGTCGATACGCGCTTCCGGCGGATTCCAGACCTCCACGTAGTGCTCCGCGGCGAACGCGGAGGACGCGAGGGCGCACAGCATCGCCCCGGTCATGATGATTCGCACGTCGTGTTCTCCGTTTTTGATGAACGTGCCCGTTGCGTTCGACGGGCAGGCGGACGAATCTGCGCACTGTACATTCATACAGGCTTTTATGCAAATGCCGCGCAGATGCGGCGGCCGTTCAATGCCGGAGCGCGATGGTCCGGCTCCCAACGGGCGCGGCGTGCGAGCGCAGCCATGCCGCTTTAAAGCGGGGCTGCTGCGGATGGTCGGAGGTGGAAGCCGCGCGGGCGCAAAGCGAAGTGGTAGCGCTCGCGTATCGGCGTGTGCCGGGTCAGCGCGGCTCTGTGCGCTTGCTCAGTTCTTTCGACGCCGCGAGCGGAATGCGCGCGTCATCCCATGTCGCGAGCCATTCGACTTCCTTCGACGCGAACACCTGTCCATGATTGCGCAGCGCGTACTGCAGCGAATCGATGATGTGGTTGCGGATGATCTCCGGTGTGTGCTGATCGTCGAGGACGGCACGAAATGCTTCGAGCGTGGCCATCGGGTGTGCTCCGGCTTGCGTTTGCTGAGTATCGGTTATCGCACGCCAAAAAAGCGCACGCCACGCGCGCGAAAAAAATGCCTGGAGGCCGGTCAGCCGAAACGCTCCGCGCGGTACGGACGCGGGTCGGTGAAGGTCGGCTCGCCGGTCATCATCTGCGCGAGCAGCTTGCCGCTGACCGGCCCGAGCGTGAGGCCGTGATGGTTGTGGCCGAACGCGAACCACAGGCCCGGATGGCGCGGCGCGGGGCCGATCACCGGGCGCATGTCGGGCGTGCACGGGCGCATGCCGAGCCACGGTTCGGCGTCGAGCCGGTCGCCGAGGCCGAACAGCGGGCGCGCGATCGTCTCGGCGCGCGCGAGCTGCACGCCGGTCGGCGGCGTGTCGCGGGTCGCGAGTTCGACGCCGGTCGTGAGCCGGATGCCCTGCTGCATCGGCGCGATGGCGTAGCCGCGTTCGGTATCGACGACCGGCATCGACAACGTGCCGCGCTGCGGCCGGTAGTGCATGTGATAACCGCGTTTCGCGCGCAGCGGAATCCGGTAGCCGAGCGGCTCGAACACGAGATCCGACCACGGACCCATCGCGATGACCGCTTCGTTCGCGCTGATCAGACCATCGGCGGTTTGCACGGCCCATGCGTCGCGTTCGCGGCGCAGCGTGGCCGCGTCGCCGCGCCTGAACGCGCCGCCGTCCGTTTCGAACAGGCGCGCGTAACGTGCGACCAGTTCGCCCGGATTCGCGACGGTTTTGGGGTCGAGCCAGTGCAGCGCGCCCGCGAAGCCTGCCGCGAGACTCGGCTCGCGTGCGCGTAACGCCGCTGCGTCGAGCGCCGTCACGCGCAAGCCGTGCTCGCGCGCGACGCGCTCCGCACGGGCCGCGTCGAGTTCGAAGCGCGCCGGCGTGTGGATTGCCTGAAGCCAGCCGTTCGCGTGCAGGAGCGACTGCGCATCCGCGCGCGCGGCCAGTGCGTCGTGCTCCGCGACGCTGCGCTCGATCAACGGCAGCATGTCCCGCGCGGCCGCCGCATGGCGCTGTGGCGCGGACTCCCACCAGAAGCGCGCGAGCCACGTCGCGTAGGACGGCAGCGAGCGATAGTCCCAGTACAGGTCGGTCGAGCGGTTGCGCGCGTAGCGCAGCAGCGCGGTCGCGCTGCGCGGAAAACCATACGGCACCACCGACGACCGCTCGATCAGGCCGGCATTGCCATAGCTGGTTTCCTCGCCGGGGCCGCGCCGGTCGATCAGCGCGACGCGGCGTCCGCGATCCTGCAGATGCAGTGCCGCGCTCACGCCGACGATGCCGGCGCCCAGTACGATGACCTCGAAATCCATGCGCCCGCCCAGTCTGCGTGGTCTTTGTGGGTTGGCCGTCCGTTGCGGAGGCAAGGGCGACGGCCGCACGTCAATCGTGGGCCGTCCGGGACTTTAGACCACGGGCGCGCGCGTGGGCAAGCCCGCTGTTCACGGGCGCTTCGCGGCTTCCTTCCGGTACAGCGCCAGCTCGTCCGCGACGGCTTTCGCGACCGAAGGCCGTTGCAGCATCCGCCGCGCGTACGCGTGGACGGCGGGCCACGCGGCAAGATCGACGCCTGCGTGCGGCGCCCGGTTGAGCACGGTCACGAGGTAGGCGTCCGCGACGCTGAAGCGGTCGAGCAGAAAGTCGTGCGTTTCCAGATGGCGTTGCAGCACGCCGAGTCGCAACGCGACCTTGTACTGCCGGACGAAGCCGGCCCGGCGCTGCTCGCGCGGGTCGCGTCGGCGCTGCTCCATAGCCTCGCGGTGCGTGCGCGGGCCGGCGACTCGCGCGCGTCGTTGCGCGCGACCGCGGCGGCCGGCGTCGCGCTGATCTGCGGCGACGGACCGGCCGCCGCGATGCGCAAGCAACGGTCGTCGGCCATAAGCGGCGCGAGCCGCTGACCTTGGGTTTTTTCGCGAACGGATGGGGTGCATCGGGCGCGCTATGCGACGACGCGATGCGCACGCGACTTGCTACACTGACGCATCCCCGGACGACAGCACAAGGAGGTTCCGATGGTTCGGTATCGACACTACAAGGGCGGCATCTACGAACTGGTCTGCGAGGCGACGCTGGAGTCGGACCCGTCGGTCACGATGATCGTCTATCGCGCGGACAACGGCACCATCTGGACGCGCCCGTCGTCGGTATTCTTCGAACTCGTCGAGTACGAAGGCACGCTGGTGCCGCGCTTCGCGCCCGTCAACTGATTTCCCGTCTGTCCGCAAAAGGAATATTCGAACATGCGTCTCCTGCTCGCGCTGCTGGTGCCCTGGCTGCAATTCTTCACGATTGGGCGGCCGATCGCCGGCATCATCTGCCTGGTCCTGCAAATCACGCTGATCGGCTGGATTCCAGCCGCGATCTGGTCGGTGTACGCGCTCAGCCAGTACAACACCGATCGCAAGATCGAAAACGCGTTCGGCAAGCGCGGCTGACCGGGGCCGCCCGCGCGCGGATTCTCCTGCGTTGCCGCTCCCGGCCTTCCGGCTGCGGTTACAGAGGTAAACACCCGTCACAATTTCACGCGAACCCTGCGACGTTTCGCTTTTCTTACGTCCAAGAAAGGAGAAAAGCGATGCTCAAGACTTTGATTGCCGCCGGACTGGCGGCTGCATTGGCCGGTTGCGCGGTGGCGCCGGGATACGACTACGGATATGGCCAGCCCGCGTACTACGGCGGTTATGCGCCTGCGTACGAGCCAGCATACGGCTCGGTCAACATCGGCATATGGGGTGGCGGCGGCCACGACCGCTACTACGGCGGCGGTCGCGGGCGCCCGTGGCATGGCGGTGGAGGCCATTTTGGCGGCCGTGGGGGTGGAGGACACGGCGGTCACGGCCGTTAACCCGGATGCGAGGGCCGGAGCCGAGGCTCCGGCGCATCGCTCCCTGTTTTCTACCGTCAACGTATTTGTAACGGAGCAGTTTTGAAGAAGACCGTCATTGCACTGGCCACGGCGTTCGCCGTTCTCGCGCCGATGGCCGCCCAGGCCTATCCGCAACACCGCTATTCGCACCATCATCATCGCGTTTGCCGCAACGTCCACGTGCATCATCACTGGGAGCGCCGCTGCTGGTGGCGATGAACGCACGAGCCGACGCGGCGCGGTCCTGCTGAACGCCGCTTCGGCCCCAAAATGCGGAAAGGCCCGCTCTCCAATGAGAGCGGGCCTTTCCGTTTATGCCGGACGCCGCTGGCGACGCCCGGCCGAATCCGGTATTACTGGCTCGATTGCGACGTGCCGCTGGTGCTCGGGCCGTACGCGGTGTTCGACGCCTTTTCCGCGCCGACACGGGCTTCCGCAGCCTGGATGTTTTCCGGGTAGTGCATCCAGTCGTGCGGATCGTAACCGGCCGCGCGCAGTTGAACGAGTTCGTCGCGAACCTGGGCGCGCGTCAGCGGTTGTTGCGACTGGGCGAACGAAACGGCCGGAACAGCGATGACAGCGGCGAGGACAGCAGCCTGGAAGATCGACTTCATGGTGAAACCTCCGAATTTGTCTTGTTAGGGGCAGAAGCGCGATCGCTTTGCCCATGTGCGCACTTTAGACAAATTTGAGATTAGGGTAAATACCTACTCCGCGAACTCACTGTTCCGGTGAGGGCAACAATGCCGGGGTCATCATTTGACACTTTTGCATGTGGTGACTTAATAGCGCGGGCGCGCTGGATAAGCCAGGCGGCGCAAGCCTCGATCCGACGCGGGCTTGCGCCAGCCACATCCCCGTTAATGCAGGATTTCGAGCGATTCGACGTCGATGTACCGGCCGCGCGGGCTCCGGTCGATTTCGCCGGTGATCCGCACCCGGTCCTCCGGCGTCACCGTCCGGCCGCCGAACAGCCGGGGCGAAATCTCGACGCGGATGCTACCCGAATCGTCGCGAAACGTGAAATAGTCCTCGCGCTGATGCTCGACGACGTGACCGGTCAGCGTCACGTCGGAGCCGACCCGCAATCCGCTGCGCGCCTGCGCAACGGTGGCTTCCCTGACCGACGCGCCCGGCCCCTGAAACTGCGCATGAACCGGCGCGGACAGCGCGACCAGCAGCATTCCGGCGACACAGATCCTCTTCTTCATCACAGCATCTCCTTGGCGGGGGAAAGCTACGACAGGCGCGTCGGCGCGTGTCCGTGGCGGGGCGGCGGCATGGCGCTGCCGAAAACGGCAGCCCTTCGACGAATGCCGATGAAAGCGGCGCGGAGCATGGCAGGAAACGAAACGCGTCGGCGCACAGCCCCGCATTCCGTTACTACCGTGCGCGAACTCGCGCCGCGATGCGACTCAGATTTCCTCGGCGTCCGGCACTTCGATCGCCAGATCCGTTTCCGCGACCGCGACGCACGGCAGCGTGAGTCCTTCGGCCTTTTCCTCGCGCGTGAGCCCCGGCCATTCGATCGTGTAGCGCACCTTGCCGCTGACGATGCGGCACAGGCACGTGCGGCACGTTCCGTTGCGGCACATCCGCGGCAGGCGGATATGCGCGAACTGCGCCGCCTCCAGCAGCGTCAGGTCGGCGGGCGCCTCGAACGACTTGCCGAGCGGCTCGACGGTCACGAGCGGCGTCGCGTTTTTGACGTCGCTCATGAGATCGATACGCCGAGCAGGCGGCCCGCGCCGGCGGTGAAACCCGCCGCGACGAGCCCGATCACGATCTGCCGGAACGCGGAGAACAGCGCGCTGCGGCCGTTGAACAGCGAAGTGAACACGCCGACCGCCGCGAGCCCGATCGCGCTCAGCACGACCGACTGGGCGATCGCCGCATAGCCGCCCGCCCACAGGAACGCGACGATCGGAAACGCCGCGCCGAGCGCGAACAGGAAAAACGACACCGCCGCGGCGGTCCACGGATTGCCGCCGAGTTCCTTCGGATCGATCCCGAGTTCCTCGCGGGTCAGCGTGTCGAGCGCGTGGTCCTTGTCGCGCATGATCTGGGAAGCAACGCGGCGCGCTTCGCCCGCCTCGATGCCCTTCGCCTGGTAGATCAGCGCCAGTTCGTGGCGCTCGGCGTCCGGCGTGTGCTCCAGTTCGTCGGCTTCCTTCGCGATCTGCGTGCGCGCCAACTCGCGCGCGTTGGTCACCGACAGCCACTCGCCGAGCGCCATCGAGCACGCGCCCGCGACGAGTCCGGCAAGCCCCGTCAGCAGGATCGTGCGATTGGCCGCGCCCGCGCCGGCGACGCCCATGATGAGGCAGAAGTTCGACACGAGCCCGTCGTTCGCGCCGAGCACCGCCGCGCGCAGATCGTTGCCCGACGTGACGCCGCGGTGCCACGATTCGGCCGCGGCGATCTGCGCGCCTTTGCTCTGCCCGCGCGCGGCCTTGTTCGCGACGATCGACTGCACGATCGCCGCGTGCTGCTGTTCCTGTGCGGACAGCTTCTCCGCGCCCGGTTCGTGCGCGTAGCGGTCGCGGTCCGCGTATTCGGCGGCGGCGACCGTCGGCAGCACGACCGACGGGCCGAACACGCGCGTCAGCGTCAACAGCAGCAGCGTCTTCCCGCTGCGCCGATGCGGCGGCACGCGCACGTTGTTCGCGGCGAGCTTCTCGCGCCACACCTGCGCGTGCTCGCGTTCGGCGACGGCTAGCTCCGCGAAGATCGCGCGGCGCTGCGCGTCCGATTCCGCGGTGGAAAGCGCGTCGTAGACAGCCGCGCTGTCGAGTTCGTCGGCGAGGTTGCGCCGGTAGCGTTTGAGTTCTTGGGGTGAGGCCATTGAAGGGCGATCGAAAGCAGGTCCGCCAAGCTTAACCTGGCGTCGCGTTCGATGCGGCGGCGCTGCGCGTTCTAGCGGCGCGGCTTCAGGTGCCGATAGACGGTGTTGCGCGCGAGCCCGAGTTCGCGCGCCGTGGCGGAGACGTTGCCGCGATGGCGCGCGAGCGCATCGTCGATCAGCGCGGCCTGCCAGTCGTGCAGACGCGTCGGCCGCGCGGCGGCAACCGTCGGCGGGGGCGTGCCGGTCCGTTGCACGGGCATCGAATTCGCGGCATCGCAATCGCGCAGCAGGTCGTCTGGCAGATGCTCGATGTCGATCGCGTCCGCGCCTTCGGCCATGATCGCGGCGGTCCGCAGCACGTTCGCGAGCTGCCGCAGGTTGCCCGGCCACCGGCAGCGTTCGAAGCAGGCGCGCACCGCGTCCGAGATCCGCGCGGGTGCGAGCGGCGTGTCGCGGCGCACGTCCGCGAGGACGCGCTCGACGAGCGTCGCGAGATCGGTGCGTTCGCAAAGCGGCGGCAGCGTGACCGAGAGGCCGTTGATCCGGTAATACAGGTCCTCGCGGAACGTGCCGTCGGCGATCATCGCGTGCAGGTCGCGGTGCGTCGCGCAGACGATCCGCAGATCGACCGGCACGGCGGTCGTCCCGCCGAGCGGCACGACCGCCCGTTCCTGAAGCACGCGCATCAGCCGCACCTGCTGCGCGAGCGGCATGTCGCCGATTTCGTCGAGGAACAGCGTGCCGCCGTGCGCCTGCGCGATCTTGCCCGTATTGCCGCGCCGCTTCGCGCCGGTGAACGCGCCGTCCTCGTAGCCGAACAGTTCCGCTTCGATCAGCGTGTCCGGCAGCGCCGCGCAGTTCAGCGCGACGAACGGCGCGTCGCGGCGCGGCGAGTCGTGATGCAGCGCCCGCGCGAGCCATTCCTTGCCGGTGCCGGTGCGGCCGAGCACGAGCACGGGGATGTCGCGGCCGCGCACTTTCGCGACGCGCTGGAGCACGGCGCTCATCCGCGCGTCGCCGGTGTCGAGGTCGGCGAGCGTGACTGGCGGCGCGCGGCGCGCAGCCGGCGCGGCGGGTGGCTCCTGCGTGGCGCTGCGCGCGCTCTGACCCGCGAGCGAAATCGTGGCGGCGGTCCGCAGCGGACCCGGCGTGCCGCGCGCGATCACGCGCACGCCGCTCGGCAGCGTGAGCGTCAGCGTCTCGCCGGGCGCATGCACGAGCCGTTGCAGCAGCGCCGGAAACGGCATCCCGAACAGCGACGCGAAGCGGCGTTGCTGGAGCGTCGCGAGCGGCTCGCCGAACTGGAACAGCGCGCTGCGGTTCGCGCACAGCAGCGCGCCGTCCGCCGCGAACGCGGCCAGCCCTTCGTACAGCGTGCCGATGAACTCGGCGCGCGCATGGAACTGCAGGCGGATGGCGTCGGCGAATTCGGTCGCGAACAGATGGTTCTCGATCATCTGCGCCGACATCCGCACGAGCGCAAGCGTGTGCTTGTGGAAGCCGCGCGAGTCGCCGCTCACGTCGAGCGCGCCGAGCGTGCGGCCGTACGGATCGGCGATCGGCGCGCACGAGCAGGTGAGGATGCGGTTCGCGTGCAGGAAGTGTTCGTCCGCGTGGACGGTGGTCGGCCGGCCGTCCACGAGCGCGGTGCCGATCGCGTTCGTGCCGCGATGGCTCTCGGCCCACGACACGCCCGGACGCAGCGCGACCCGCCGCGCCTTCTCGACGAAATCGCTGTCGCCGAGGCTGTGCAGGATCACGCCGTTGCGGTCGGTCAGCAGCACCATGCTCTGGGTGTCGACGATCTGCGCGTGCAGCGCCTCCAATACCGGCAGCGCCTCGCTGTACAGCGTGTGATTGCAGTCGATCAGGCCGCGCAGCTCGTTGTCGCGCAGCGGCTGGAAGTCGGGCGCTTCGGACGCGCGCAGCCCCAGTTCGCGCGACCGCGCGTGAGCCTGCGCGATCGCGTCCGTGCGGGCCGCCGATGCGGGCGGGACAGGACGTCGGGTCACTGCGTGTCTCCGGTTTGTTATCCGCATGTCGCGCTGTCGCGCCATGCCGGCGAGGTGATTCGATGCACCCGGCGGCGTGACCGCTGCATTGCAGCAGCGGGCGTGCATGCACGGTCATGGTAACAGGATCGGCACGGCGCACGGCCGGCGCTTCGACGTGCTTGTGTTTCGCCGTGCGAGGGGGATGATGGGCGACAGGCGTGTGTGTGTGCCGCGCCTCGACGGCGACGGGTCGTCTGCCGCCGCGCTGGGTCGTCGGGTGGGTGGAATCATGGTGCAAGGCGAATTGAGGATCGTGGTGGCGGCGCTCGCCACCTTCGTCGCGCTGGCTGGCATGGCGATCTCGGTCCACGGGCTGCTTTACGGCGAGAACGACGTGATGCTGTCCGGCGCGATCGCGGTGGGCGTGGGCGTTGCGGCATGCGTTGCGATGCTGACGCTGCATCCGAAGGACGTCGAATCACACCGGCATCGCGAGTCGTGATGCGCAGCGTGCGCCGTCGCGGTGCGCATCGCGGGTGAATGCGGGCAGCGCGGCGCGAGGATGGCGGAGCCGATGCAGGCCGAAGCCCGCGCCGACGCGGGCAGGCGGGTTTGTTTGCGCATGGTGCGGGTTTCGCTGCGCCGCGCCATCCGCGCACCACGAAAGCACAGTGCAGAAAGGGCTTTCCCGACCCCGATCACGCCGGGCTTGCGGGTTGGCGGAAGTCGTCTAAAGTGAATCGAATCAACCGTCGGCGGCGCGTTGCGCGTGGCGGTCGATTCGTCCGTGCGCCCCGGTCTCGGAGGGACCCGCCATCGTGACACGCGCGGCCCGTTCACTGTTCACCGGAAGGCGATACCCATGCAGATCATTTTTCCGAAAGAGAATCCCGAGTATTCGGGGCGAGAGTTGACGCTGGCCTTTCCGGCGATGATCGATGGGGAACGGGTCGAGTGTACGATCACCGCGGAGGCGCTGGAGGACCACTTCGGCGCCGCCTCGCCGCGCGCGGAGGACATGATCGACGCGTTCGATCATCATCGCGACCGGATCGAGGCCGTGGCCCGCCGGCTGCTGTCCGAGACGCGCGCGCAATGCCTCGTGCTGCGCAGCGGTTATGTGCGCTTCGTGCACGCGCACGCGGTGGTTTCCTGACCGGCGCTTCTTCGCGCGCGGTTCTTGCGCGGTTCTTGCGCGCTTCATGCGCGTTTCTCGTGCATCCGTCGCGCGGACCTGCGCTCGCATTACGCGAGCGGCGGCTGCAACAGGTCCGTGCGCTTCACCCGCTGACGCTGGCTGACACGACGGACGCGCGCCGGCGTCCGTTGCATCGTCACACCATCCGCCGCAGCGTGTTGTCGCGGAACACGACATGGTGGCCGATCGCGGCCGCCGCATGCAGACCGATCACCCAGTAGAACAGGTTGCCGATGAACTCGTGCGCGTCCTTGATGGCGTCGTGCGCGAGCGGGTCCGCGCCGACGAGCGTGATATGCAGGTTCAGCCACGCAAGCGTGACCGGATGTCCGCCGGTGTTGATCGTCAGGATGCCGAGCAGCGGCTGCACGAAGATGAACAGATACAGCGCGACGTGCACGACGCGCGCGACGAACATCAGCACGCGGTTCGATTCGATCTCGGGCGGCGCGCCGCGCCACAGACGCCACAGCAGGCGCAGCACCGCGAGCGACAGCACGAGCGAGCCGGCCCAGAAGTGCACGTTGCTCCAGAAGATGCGGCTGTCGGTGCCTTTCGGGCCGCGCACTTCGATCGCGAGATACGCGAGCGCGACGAGCACGAAGATCGCCCAGTGGAAAACGATGGCGGGTTTCGAATAACGGTCGTATCGGGTGCTGGCCACATGGACTCCTTCGGTTCAGGGACGCTCATCCGATGATAAGCGCGTAAGCGTACCGGACAAACGGTGCGGCGCGCGAAACTTCGCGCAGGTTGATGCAGACCCGCGCGCGGCCCGCGTCGCGCCGGGTTCGTTCAGAACCGGAACGCCCATGGCGGAACGAATGCCGCCGCCGCTTTATTCCGCGCCGAGATACGCGTAGCGGAACAGGAACACGGCCGCGATGATCCAGACGATCAGCTTCACGTCGCGCACGCGGCCCGTCAGCAGCTTCAGGCCCGCATACGACACGAAGCCGAACGCGATGCCGTTCGCGATCGAATAGGTGAACGGCATCGCGAGCGCGGTGAGCGTGGCCGGCACGACTTCGGTCGCGTCGTCCCACGGCAGGTCCGCGAGTTCGCGCAGCATCAGGCACGACACGTACAGCAGCGCCGGCGCGGTCGCATAGTCGGGCACCACGCCCGCGAGCGGCGCGACGAACAGGCACGCGAGGAACAGCACCGCGACGGTCAGCGCCGTGACGCCGGTGCGGCCGCCCGCCTGCACGCCCGATGCGCTTTCGATGTACGCGGTCGTCGACGACGTGCCGAGCACCGAGCCGGCGACGATCGCCGTGCTGTCCGCGAGCAGCGCGCGGTTCAGCCGGTGCATCTTGCCGTGCACGAGCAGCCCCGCGCGGTTCGCGACGCCCATCAGCGTGCCGGTCGCGTCGAACAGTTCGACGAGGAAGAACACGAGGATCACGTGCAGCACGCCGGACGACAGCGCGCCGCGAATGTCGAGTTGCAGGAACGTCGGCGCGATCGACGGCGGCGCGGAGAAGATCCCGTGAAACTGGTTGCCGCCGAAGAAGAAGCTGAGCACCGTCACGCCGACGATGCCGATCAGGATCGCGCCGCGCACGCGCAGCACGTCGAGCGCGACGATCGCGAAGAAGCCGATGATCGCGAGGATCGTATGCGGGGCATGCAGGTTGCCGAGCGTCACGAGCGTGGCCGGGTTGCCGACGATCACGCCGGCCGTCTTCAGCGAGATGATCGCGAGGAAGAGCCCGATGCCGGCGGTGATCGCGACGCGGATCGAATGCGGGATGCCGTTGACGATCGCCTCGCGCACGCGCAGCAGCGTGACGATCAGGAACAGGCAGCCGGATACGAACACCGCGCCGAGCGCGGCCTGCCACGTGAAGCCCATGCCCTTCACGACCGTGTACGCGAAGTACGCGTTCAGCCCCATGCCCGGCGCGAGCGCGATCGGATAGTTCGCGTAGAGGCCCATGATGATCGACGCGAGTGCGGCGACGAGACAGGTCGCGACGAACACCGACTCCTTCGGCATGCCGGCGTCGCCGAGGATCGCCGGGTTCACGAAGATGATGTAGGCCATCGTGAGGAACGTGGTGAGGCCGGCGAGCAGTTCGGTGCGCAGGTCGGTGCCTGCTTCTTCGAAACCGAAATAGCGTTTGAGGGCGTCCATGAAGTCGGGCCTTTGACAGTGAGGCGGATGGTTCTCGGGGAGCGGGCCGGCGGGAATGCATCCCGGCCGGATCGCGCGTTACGGGCGCGATTGTAAACAAGGATGTTGACCGCGTGATGGATCGGGCGTCGGCGTGGAGCCGGTGCAACAGCGTGCCGGCCGGTGATGACCGCGCGCGATTGCGTCGATTGCCACGGGCTTGCGGCAGCGAGGCCGCGGCTCCGATGCCGGCGGCGGCATCGGAGCGGGGTTCGGAAGAGTCGGGACGCCGGTGAAGGCGGGAAGGAAGAGACGGGGAAGTGAAGCGTCGTTACTGCGATTGACCCGGCATCGGCACACCGGCCGCCGCACGGGCCGCGCGCCGCTGCGCGACGATCGCGCCCGCGCGTTGCGCGTTCTCCGGATAGTTGATCCAGTCAAGCGGGTCGAAACCGGCCGCGCGCCATTCGATGAGGTCCGCGCGGACTTCGGCGCGCGTCTTCGGCGCGGACGGGTCCGTGGGCGCCGCGAATGCGGACGCGGAAGCCGCCGCGCAACCCGCGACGATCATGCCGAGCATCAGACGGGAAACGGATTTCATTGCGACTCCTTTCATCTCAGGGATAACCCTTGAAAGTATAGGTTCGATCGCGTAATCCGGAAGGCTTGTCGCCCGCAACGGTTCCTTGCTTGCGCCGTATCAGTCTTGCTGCATATCGGGCGCAGGCAGGATTGCATTCATTGGCGACGCAATGCGCGAATCATTCGGCATGCGATGCGGTTGCGGCATCGCGTCCGCGCGCGCCGCGACAGTCTGACGGCCGCATGCCGGTCCACTTGCGGAACGCGCGATGGAACGCGCTCGGTTCCGCGAAGCCGATGTCCGCGGCAATGTCCGCGACCGTGCGGCGCGTGTCCTGCAACGCGCCGATCGCGAGATCGCGGCGCAGTTCGTCCTTGATCGACTGGAAGCTGCGGCCTTCCTGCTTCAGCCGCCGTCGCAGCGTCGCGGGGGCGACGTGCAGCCGGCGCGCGACGTCGTCCGCGCCGGGCCACGCGGACACCGGCAACGCGCGCAGCGTGCGCCGCACGCGCGCCGCATACGAGCCGGGATCGCGGTACTTGACGACGAAGTTGCCGGGCGCGCTGCGCAGGAACGTGCGGGCGGACGCGGCGGTCTGCACGACCGGCAGGTCGAGGAACGCGGGCGACAGGTCCACGTACGACGCGTCCTGCGCGAACTTCATGTCGTCGCAGAACATCAGCCGGTATTCGGCCGCGGCGGCCGGCATCGCGCAGCGAAAGCGCGCGGCGACGAGCGGGATGCGCTGCCCGACCAGCCAGCAGACCAGCCCGTAGACGAGGATGAACCATGTCGCATACGCGAACATCGTCGGCGTCGGCGTGCCGTCGCGATG
Organism: Paraburkholderia caballeronis; assembly: GCF_900104845.1. Taxonomy (NCBI): domain Bacteria; kingdom Pseudomonadati; phylum Pseudomonadota; class Betaproteobacteria; order Burkholderiales; family Burkholderiaceae; genus Paraburkholderia; species Paraburkholderia caballeronis. The sequence goes on from NZ_FNSR01000002.1 coordinate 1,405,131, forward strand.
CGCGAGCACGATGCGCACGCGCGTGTCGTCGATGTCGATCTGGCCGGCGAGGTCGTCGAGCACGAGCCGCATGAAACCGGCCGCGCGCTGCAACGCATGGCGGCCGGTGCGCGCGCCGAGCGCCGCATGCGTCATCGCGACGAAACTGCCGCTCTTCATCGGATGCGAGTCCTGGCCGAAGAATTCGTCGTCGAGCGCGCGCGCGATGCCCGACCACAGCGCGCCGTACTGCGCGGACGACACCCGTGCGCGCGGCGCCGCGAGCAGCGCCGGCGCGATGCCGGCCGCGTCGGCGAGCGGCGCCGCATCGAGCCCGCGCGCGCGGGCGAGCGCGAGGGTCTCGTTGACGAGGCTCATCGAGATCGTGCCTTTTTCGCTCTTTTTCATTGTCGTCCGGGTTCGCGTAAACGCGGACAGGGCCGCGATTCTGCGTAGAGTATGGCAAATCCGCTCACGCAGGTTGATCGTGCAGGACATAGGACGCCGCCGCGCCGGTCCCTACACTTTTCGCAAACCTTGCGGCCGGGGCCGCGTCGCGCGACAGTTCGAAACGCGGCCGCCGTCGCGCGGTCCGCCGCGGCGCAGCATGCGACCCGCCGCAAGACAGACGAGGAGACACACGATGGACGAGTTCTATACCGACGAGCAGCGGATGATCCGCGACGCAGCCCGCGACTTTTCGACGGAGCGCCTCGCGCCGAACGCGGCGCAGTGGGACCGCGACGGCGCGCTGCCGCCCGAGGTCGTGAAGCAGTTGGGCGAGCTGGGTTTTCTCGGGATGATGGTGCCGCCCGAACTCGGCGGCTCGTACACCGACTACGTCGCCTACGCGCTCGTGATGGAGGAGATCGCGGCCGGCTGCGCGTCGTGCGCGACGCTCGTCAGCGTGCACAACTCGGTCGGCTGCGGGCCGATCCTCAAATACGGCACCGACGAGCAGAAGGAACGCTGGCTCGGCCGGCTCGCGGCCGGCGAGACGATCGGCGCGTTCTGCCTGACCGAGCCGCAGGCCGGCTCCGAGGCGAACAACCTGCGCACGCGGGCCGAACTGCGCGACGGCCACTGGGTGCTGAACGGCAACAAGCAGTTCGTGACGAACGGCGCGCGCGCGGGCGTCGCGATCGTGTTCGCGGTCACCGATCCCGACGCGGGCAAGCGCGGCCTGTCCGCGTTCATCGTGCCGACCGGCACGCCGGGCTTCAACGTCGGGCCGCCCGAAAAGAAGATGGGCATTCGCGCGTCGGACACCTGTCCGATTGCGCTCGACAACTGCACGATCCCCGCAGGCAACCTGCTCGGCGCGCGCGGCGAGGGGTTGCGCATCGCGCTGTCGAATCTCGAAGGCGGGCGCATCGGCATCGCCGCGCAGGCGCTCGGCATCGCGCGCGCGGCGTTCGATGCGGCGCGCGCGTATGCGCACGAGCGCGTGCAGTTCGGCGAACCGCTGATCGCGCATCAGAGCGTCGCGAACATGCTCGCGGACATGGCGACGCGCGTGAACGCCGCGCGTTTTCTCGTGCATCACGCGGCGCGGCTGCGCACGCTCGGCAAGCCGTGTCTGTCCGAGGCGTCGCAGGCGAAGCTGTATGCGTCCGAGATGGCGGAGGAAGTGTGCTCGCACGCGATACAGATTCACGGCGGGTATGGTTATCTCGCGGACTATAACGTCGAGCGGCATTATCGCGATGCGCGGATCACGCAGATTTACGAGGGGACCAGCGAAGTGCAAAGGATGGTGATCGCGCGGCAGTTGTAGGGGCGAGGAGGGTTGTGGGCCGATTGCGGTTCGGATTGGCCGATTTCGATAAATGGAGCGAGGCGCGGCAGGCGCCAAGGCGCCAAGGTGCCAGGGTGCCAAGTGGCCTCGACGAAGGAGACAACAATGACCCGCAACACACGTTCCGCGCAAGCCTTCCTCGACGCACGCGATCTGCTGCTGCGTCATCGCACCGACTACGAACGCGCGTATCGCGAGTTCGAATGGCCGAAGCTCGACACGTTCAACTGGGCGCTCGACTACTTCGACGTCATCGCGCGCGGCAACGACAACCCCGCGTTATGGATCGTCGACGACCCGGCCGGCGGCGGCACGCGGCTGTCGTTCGCGCAGATGGCGGAACGCTCGTCGCGGATGGCGAACTTCCTGCGCGAACACGGCGTCGCGCGCGGCGACCGTCTGCTGCTGATGCTGCCGAACCGCGTCGAGTTATGGGACGTGATGCTCGCCGCGATGAAGCTCGGCGCGGTCGTGCTGCCCGCAACCACGCAACTGTCGCCCGACGACGTGCGCGAGCGCGTCGAAGCGGGTGGCGCGCGTTTTGTCGTCGTCGATGCGGCCGAACTCGCGAAGTTCGACGCGCTCGATGCGAGCGTGAAACGCATCGCGGTCGGCGCGCGGCCGGACGAGGCCGAAGGCTGGATCGACCTCGGCCGCGCATACGGCGCGAGTGCGTCGTTCGAGCCGGACGGCCCGACGAACGCGACCGACCCGCTGCTGCTGTATTTCACGTCGGGCACCACGTCGAAGCCGAAGCTCGTCGAGCACACGCACGAGAGCTACCCGGTCGGCCATCTGTCGACGATGTACTGGGTCGGGCTGCAACCGGGCGACGTGCACTGGAACATCAGCTCGCCGGGCTGGGCGAAACACGCGTGGAGCTGCTTCTTCGCGCCATGGAATGCGCAGGCGTGCGTGTTCGTCTACAACTACGCGCGCTTCGTGCCGAAGGACACGCTGACCGCGCTCGTCCAATGCGGCGTCACCACGTTGTGCGCGCCGCCGACCGTGTGGCGGATGCTCGTGCAGGAGCCGCTCGCGTCGTATCCGGTGAAACTGCGCGAGATCGTCGGCGCGGGCGAGCCGCTGAATCCGGAGATCATCGAGCGCGTGCGGCACGCGTGGGGCATCACGATCCGCGACGGCTACGGGCAGACCGAAACGACCTGCCAGATCGGCAATTCGCCGGGCCAGCCGGTCGTCGCGGGATCGATGGGGCGGCCGCTGCCCGGCTATCGAGTCGAACTGGTCGATGCGGACGACCAGCCGGTCGCCGAGGGCGAAATCGCGCTGCCGCTCGCGCATCGGCCGCTCGGGCTGATGACCGGCTACGCGAACAACGCGAAGGCGACGGAGTACGCGATGCGCAACGGCTACTACCACACGTCCGATGTCGCGCTGCGCCGCGACGACGGCTATTACGTGTACGTCGGCCGCGCGGACGACGTGTTCAAGTCGTCCGACTACCGGTTGAGTCCGTTCGAGCTGGAGAGCGTGCTGATCGAGCACGAGGCGATCGCGGAAGCGGCGGTCGTGCCGAGCGCGGACGCGCTGCGGCTGTCGGTGCCGAAGGCGTTCGTCACCGTGCGGCAGGGTTACGAGATCGGCCCGGAACTCGCGCGCGCGGTGTTCCGTTTCTCGCGCGAAAAACTCGCGCCGTACAAGCGTATTCGCCGGCTGCAATTCAGCGATCTGCCGAAGACGATCTCCGGCAAGATTCGCCGCGTCGAACTGCGCCGCCGCGAAATGGAGCGCGGCGCGGAACCGGCGCGGCTGCCCGGCGAATACTGGGAAGAAGATTTTCCCGACCTGCGCTGATCGCGCGAACCGCGAACCGCGAACCGCGAACCGCGAACCGCGAACCGCGAACCGCGAACCGCGAACCGCGAACCGCGAACCGCGAACCGCGAACCGCGAACCGCGAACCGCGAACCGCGAACCGCGAACCGCGAACCGCGAACCGCGAACCGCGAACCGCGAACCGCGAACCGCGAACCGCGAACCGCGCGGCCGGCATGAAGCCGGCCGCGCAAAACGCGCTACGGCGCGACACGCATGCAATACGACGCGTGCGGCTTCCCGCCGCGCACATTCGCGCGAACGCGGGTAGCCCGGCTCGCGCGTCCATGCCACTGATCGACGGAGACCCCCCATGATCGAATTCGAATTCACGCACGGCGGCGCGGTGGCCGTCGTCACGCTGGCGCGTCCGCCCGCGAACGCGTTCACGCCCGATGGGCTGCGCCAGTTGCAGCAGGTCGTCGAGGCGTTCGACGCGCAACCGCAGGTGCGCGCGGTCGTCGTCACCGGCAGCGGCCCGAAGTTCTTCAGCGCGGGCGCGGATCTGAACACGTTCGCGTCGGGCGACCGCGACGTCGCGCGCGACGCGGCATCCGCGTTCGGCTCGGCATTCGAGGCGTTGCAGAACGCGCGGCCGGTCGTGATCGCGGCGATCAACGGTTATGCGATGGGCGGCGGCCTCGAATGCGCGCTCGCATGCGACATCCGCGTCGCGGAAGAGCACGCGCTGCTCGCGTTGCCCGAAACGGCGGTCGGGCTGCTGCCGTGCGGCTGCGGCACGCAGACGCTGCCGTGGCTCGTCGGCGAAGGCTGGGCGAAGCGGATCATCCTGACCGGCGAACGTGTCGACGCGGCGACCGCGCTGCGCATCGGGCTCGTCGAGGAGGTCGTGCCGACCGGCGGCGCGCGCGACGCCGCGCTCGCGATGGCCGCGCGCGTCGCGTCGCTGAGCCCGCAGGCGGTGTCGTTCAGCAAGACGCTGATCCATCAGGCGCGCAACGGCGTGCCGCGTTCGGCGGCGCTCGCGGTCGAGCGCGAACGCTTCGTCGATCTGGCCGGCTCGGCCGATCAGCGCGAAGGCGTGAACGCGTTCCTCGAAAAGCGCGCGCCGCGCTGGGGCACCGCGACGGAGGGCAACGCATGAGCGCGACGCCGGCCACGATGGATAAGAACGAAGCGCAAAACGACGTGCTGTTTCGCGTCGTGAATCGCGTCGCGATCGTCACGCTGAATCGTCCGGCCGCGCTCAATGCGCTGTCGCCCACGATGGTGCGCGACCTCGCGGCGCTGCTCGACCGGGTGCGCAACGACGACCACATCGTCGCGATGGTGCTGAACGGCGCGGGGCAGAAGGGTTTCTGCGCGGGCGGCGACGTGCGCGCGCTGTATCGCCTCGCGTGCGACCGCGAACGCGACGGCGACGCCGGCTGGCTGCAATTCTTCCTCGACGAATACCGGCTCGATTACGCGCTGCACACGTTGTCGAAGCCGCTTGTCGCGCTGCTCGACGGCGTGACGATGGGCGGCGGAATGGGGCTCGGCCAGGCGGCGCGGCTGCGCGTCGCGACGACGCGCTCGAAGATCGCGATGCCGGAGACGCGCATCGGCATGCTGCCGGACGTCGGCGCGACGCGTTTCCTCGCGGCGATGCCGGTCGAGACGGAACTATACGTCGGGCTGACCGGCGCGCTGCTGACCGGCGCGGACGCGGTGCAGTGCGGACTGGCGGACGCGTGCGTGTCCGGCGAATGGCTGGACGGTTTCGAGGACCGGCTGCAACGGATGCCGCTGCACGATGACGACCTGCCAGCCGCGTTGCGGCGCGTATTCGTGCCGATGGACAACGACGTCGCGCAGACGGGCGCGCTCGCTTCGCTCGCGCCGCTGATTGGCCGCCACTTCGACCGTCATGCGGACGTCGCGCGGATCGTCGCGACGTTGCGGGCGGATCTCGAACGCGATCCGCCGGCCTCGGAGCGCGACTGGCTGAACGCGACGCTCGATGCGCTCACGCATTATTCGCCGACGATGCTCGCGGTCACGCGCGAGGCGTTGCTGCGCGGCCGGCAGATGTCGCTGGCCGACTGCTTCCGGATGGAACTCGGCATCGTCTCGCGCGCGATCGAAGAGGGCGACTTCTGCGAAGGCGTGCGCGCGCATCTGGTGGACAAGGACCGCGCGCCGCGCTGGGCGCCCGCGACGCTCGCCGAAGTGCGGCCCGAGCGTGTGCGCCATTTCCTCGTGTCGCCGTGGTGGGCCGGCACGCATCCGCTCGCGGACCTGGGCGGCTGACGGCGCAACGACGACGCAACGGCAACGACAACGCGTCAGGGTTGCGGCGCGCTGCTCCCGGTCACCGCCGGCGGCGTCGCCTGCACCTCGAACGGTTCGCCGGTCGCGAAGAACGTGCCGCCCGCGACGTAGTGGCAGGTCCGCAGTTCGGGCGTCGCTTCGAAGTGCCAGCGGTTGTGCGAGTACACGCGCGAGTCCGCGTACGCGGCGACGACTTCCGCGAGGATCAGGTCGTGGCGCTGCGCGTCGTCCGGAATCACCTTGCATTCGAACCAGGCTACGCAGTCCGCGAGCATCGGCACGTCGATCTGCCGGCCGCGAAACGTGCGCAGGTCGAACGCCGCGAACTTGTCGATCTCGACGCCGTTGCTCGTGCCGACCGCGAGCGTCTGCCGCGCGAACGCGACGGCCGGCAACTGCAAACCGAACACGCCGCTCGCCTCGACGAGGCGGCGCGTCAGCGTGTGGCTGTCGATCACGACGACGACCTTCGGCGGATCGAAGTCGAGCGGCATCGCCCACGACGCGGACATCACGTTCGCGCGTCCGTCGTGCTGGCTCGTGACGATCGTCACGGGACCGTGGTTCAGCAGGCGCGTGCAGCGCGCGAGTTCGACGTCCTGGCGATGGTTGTCGGTGTTCATCGTGGGTTCCTTGTCGAGGATGCGTGAAGGGTTGCGCGGCGCGGGTTCAATCGAGCGTTTCGCGGTTTTCGGTTTCGTTCGCGGCGGGCTGCGATGCGCGGCGTGGGCGGGGCGCGCTCCGCTCGATGCGGGCCAGCGCGCGGCTGCGCGGCTGCGCGATCCAGCGTTGTGTCGCGACCGCGCCGGCGACCGCGAGCAGCATCGGTATCGCGAGATCGTGGTTCACGTGCGTGAATTCGAGCACCAGCACGATCGCGGTGACGGGCATCTGCATCGACGCCGCGAGAAACGCGGCCGCGCCGACGATTGCGAACGCGCCCGGCGACAGCCCCGGCCACAGATGATTCGCGAGGCCGCCGATCACGATCGCGAGCAGCGCGCCGTTCGCGAGCCCCGGCGTCAGCAGCCCGCCTTTCGCGCCGGCGCGCAGCGTCGTCGTCGTGATCAGCACTTTCAGCGCGAGCAGCGTCGCCGCGAGACCGATGCCGAGGTCGTCGGCGAAGCTCAGTCCCGCCGGCCCCTTGCCGTTGCCGAGCAGTTGCGGAAACGGAATCGCGAGCAGCCCGATCGCCGCGAAGTTCGCGAGCGCGAACGCGGGCAGCCGCCAGTCCTTCGGCGACGCTTCGCGCGCGCGGCTCGTCAGTTGCGCGAATCCATGCGCGGCCGCGCCGAACAGCGGCCCGCACAGCGCGGACCCCAGCAGCAGATGCGCATCGACCGCATACGCGGGCACGTGGTACTGCTGCTCGTCGCCCAGCCCGATCCACGCGACGACCGCCGCGATCGACGACGTGGTCAGCGCCGGAATCACGGCGGACCACGCGAACGTGCCGAGCAGCACTTCGAGCACGAACACCGCGCCGCCGAGCGGCACGTTGTAGACGGCCGCGAGCCCCGCCCCCGCGCCGCACGCGATCATCACGCGGCGCTCGGCGGCGGTGAGGCCGGTGCGCTTCGACAGCCAGCTCGCGAACACCGCGCCGACTTCGCGCGGCGCGACTTCGCGGCCGAGCGGCGAGCCCATCGCGACGGTGACGATCTGCAGCAGCGCATGCACGAGCGTGGACAACACCGGCATTCTCGCGCCGCCCGGCTTCAGCGCGGCCGCGATGCCGACGAGCGGGCGGCCGAACCGGTACAGCGCCCACCAGCCGCCGCCGGCGATCGCGCCGCATGCGATCACCACCGCGACGCGGCGCGCGGGCGACGTGCCGGTCACCCCTTGCAGGAAGGTTTCGCGGCTGATCACATGCGCCTCGCTGTAGCCGTAGGCGAGGTGCTGCACTTCATGCAGCAGCAGCGCGAGCAGCATCCCGCCGAGGCCCGCGCCGATGCCGGTCAGCACCGTGACGACCGCCAGCGTGACGAACGGGCTGCGCGGCGGCGGCCGGTCGGTGGCGGCGCGCGGTCGGGTATCGGCTGAACCGGTTGAACCGGCGGAACGGGGCAGGGGGCGCATGCGGGTTGCGGTCGCTTCGATCGGGCAACGGGCCTTTCGGCCGGAACGGCGGTTTCGCGCGGCGGCTGCTTCTCTCCGAAGCGCGCCGCGCGACGAGGTCCGCGCTTCGGCGCATTGTAGCCAGCCGAAAGGGGCGCTGTCGTGTCGGGCGGCAGGTGCCGCGCGCTCGCAGGCTGGAAACGAAAACGCCGCGCAAAGCGCGGCGTGGTTCTCTCTGTCGGGTCACGGCGCGAGCCGCGACCGTCCCGCTTCAGGCGACGCGATGCGGGTTCACAGATAGCTGCACACGTAATCGAGCGTCTCGATCACGTCGATGTCGAAGCGGCTCTTGCCTGGCACCGAGAACGTGTCTCCCGCGCCGTAGGTCTGCCATTCGCTGCTGCCGTCGAGCCGGATGCGGCACTGGCCGGCCTGCACTTCCATCAGTTCCGGCGCATCGGTGCCGAAGTTCAGCGTGCCCGGCAGGATCACGCCGAGCGTCTTGCGGCTGCCGTCCGCGAACAGCACGGTATGCGACACGCACTTGCCGTCGAAATAGACGTTGGCGCGCTTGACGACGGAGACCTGGTCGAACTGCGTTGCGGCCGTCATGGAAATTCCCCCTGGGTGTTGGTTAGCCGTGTGAGTGAAAGCGTGGCGCGCGGCGCGCGCGGCAAGGCCGTCATCATACCGGCCCGCGCGCGGCGCGCGACGGAAAACCGCGCGGCGGGGAAGGTCGCGGACGGATGGGGAGCCGTCCGCGCATCGGTCATTCCGGCTTCACGGCCACCGACGCTTCGGTGGTCAGCAGCAGGAACGTGAAGCTCTCTTGCAGATACAGGCGCACCGTCGTGTCGGTGTGGCTCAGATAACCGATCGACACGTCCTGGCCGAGATGCAGCGCGAAGTCGCCGCCGCGCGTCGTCAGGATGCTGCCGCCGACGATCGCGGGCGCCCAGATGATCTCGCCGTTCACGAGCCGGCGGATGTGTTCGAGGATCGGGTAACCCTGGTCGCTCGCCTCGCTGACCGCCGTGTACGCGTCCGAGCCGAGCAGCACCGTGTACGGGCCGTCCACGCCTTGCAGCCGAAGCTGTTCGAGCGCCTTCGCGATCACGTTCGGATAGTCGGCGATGTCGGCCGGCAGCGGCAGCACCGGGTTCGACGTGCCTTCGCGGATGCCGGTGATCTGCGCGGCCTTGTAGCCGTCGAAGATCGCGCGGTCTTCCGCATACGCGAGGCGCGTCGCCGCGTCCTTCGCCGGCTGCCAGTCCGAGTCCTCCGCGCCGCGCTCGACGTCGTCGATCGCATCGCGCGACAGTTCGAACGGCACGCGCAGTTCGACCACCGACTTCACCTCGCGCTGGCGCGCGCGAATGCCGTCGAGCGGCGCCTCGATGCCGTTCTGATGGCCGGTGCCGACCGCCGCGAGCGCGGCGCCGCACGGCCCGTTCACGTCCACGACGCGCCGGCCCGCGAGCGAGCGCTTGAACGTGCGGGACACTTCTTCTTCGATCTGCGACCAGGCGGCCGACGAGATCGGCGCCAGTTCGCGATGCAGGTTATTCATACCGGGGTGCTCCTTTGAGGGAACCGACATTCAGCGAGCCGTCGCCGGACGGCGCGGCGTTCGCGGTGGAGGGGGAGGCCGCCGAAGCGGACGCCGCCGATACGGCCGCGGCGGCTTCGGCCGCGGCGGCGGACGGGTCGCGGTCGGCGAGCGCCTCGAACAGCGGCTGCGACGGCACGAAAAACAGCCCGCCCGTCACCGCGCGGCTGAAATCGAGCAGGCGGTCGTAGTTGCCGGGCGGCTGGCCGACGAACATGTTTTCCAGCATCTGCTCGATCGGCTGCGGCGAGCGCGCATAGCCGATGAAGTACGTGCCGAACTCGCCGGAGCCGGGCCGGCCGAACGGCATGTTGTCGCGCACGATCTTGATCTCGTCGCCGTCCGGCGTTTCGAGCGTCGTCAGCGAGCTATGCGACCAGGTGGGCTTCACCGTTTCGTCGAGTTCGATGTCCGACAGCTTCGTGCGGCCGATGATGCGCTCCTGCATCTCGACCGGCAGCGCGTTCCAGCCTTTCATGTCGTGCAGGTACTTCTGCACGAGCACGTAGCTGCCGCCCGCGAACGCCGGGTCGTCGTCGCCGATCACCGTGAAGTGCGCGGCCTCGCTGCCGCTCGGGTTCTCGGTGCCGTCGACGAAACCGATCATCGCGCGCATGTCGAAGTTGCGGAATCCGTGCACCTCGTCGACGGTCGTCACCGCGCCTTCGAGACGGTTCATCAACTGCGTCGCGAGTTCGAAGCACAGGTCCATCTGGTCCGCGCGGATGTGCAGCAGCAGGTCGCCGGGCGTCGCGACCGCGACGCGCTCGCCGGAGCCGAACTCGCGGAACGGATGCAGTCCGGCCGGGCGCGGCTCGCCGAACAGCAGGTCCCACGCCTTCGAGCCGAAGCCGCACACGCAGCTGAGGTTGCCGGCCGGCACGCGCTTGCCGACCGAGCGCACGAGCGCGGCGACGTCCGCGCACCAGGCGCGCACCGTCGCACGGCTTTGCGGGTCGTCGTTGATCGTCGCGACGAGGAAGATCGCGCTGCGCGTGACGGAACTGGAAACGGACTGCGGCTCGGGGGCGGCTGGCTGGGGCGTCATGGGGTCGGGCATGGCTCAGGCGTGATCGGGCGTGACCGGGACCGGCCGCCGGAGGTCTCCGGCGGCTCGGCGTGATTCGCATGATTCTTGTGGCCCCATAGTTTAACCAAACTGACGGGTGCGACGCTTGCACGGCATGCGCGCGTTCGCGCGGACCGCTGAGGAGCGTCATGCGGCGGGGTTTTGCGCGCGGCCTTCGCGCCGCGTCCGCGCGGGGGCGCCATGCTACGATCGCCGTATCTTCAGCCATGGAGACGCACGATGTGGGACCACACCGAGCACGAAGGCTTCGAGATCTGGGTGCTGACGCTTCCCGCGTTCGGGCCGCGCTCGCCCGAGCCGCTGTTCCACTACAGCGCGTACCTGTGCCGGCACGGCGCGGATGCGCATCTCGACGGGCAGAGCGTGCGTTTTCACGACCTGATGCGCAACTACTCCGGCGAGGACGCGGCGCTCGACGCCGCGTATGCGGAAGGCCGCCGCCGCATCGATCACTATCGCGCGACCGGGCGCTGGTCGGCCGGCGTCAGCGGCGATCGTCCGGGACCAGCAGCGTGACCGGCCGCTCCTCGCAGCCCTCGCTCGCCGGCATCACGACCGCCTGCCAGCCCGGCGGGCCGTTTGGCCCGGCGATCGGCCGCTCCTGATCCCCCGCATACTGCACCAGCACGTTGAACGGCCACGACGGCCGGCGCAGCCGCTCGTAGACGAGCGTGCCGACCCAGATCGTCGCCGGCGGGCGGCCGTCGTCGCGCAGCAGCGCATAACCGCTCGGCCAGAAGCGCAGCACGTCGCGGCGCGCGCCCGGATGCGCCGGGTCGTCCGGCAGATGCGCACGCGCGAACACGAGCGGCGACGGCACGCCGTTGTTCAGCTTCGGCAGGATCGGCAGCGCGGTCGCGTTCACCTGCGGCGACACCAGCGACAGCAGGCCATGCGCGGTGAACTGCGGGCCTTTGGTCCAGCCGGCGTCGCGCAGCGCGGCGGACAGGTCGGCCGCGCTCGCGGCCCACTGGATCGTCATCGGCTCGCGGCGGCCGCCCTTCATGTCGACGCGGTAGCACGCGAAGGTCTTCCACGACGTGTCGGTCCATTGCAGGCGCGTGAGCACCAGCGGCTCGTCCGCGCCGCGCGCCGCCATGCCGCCCGCGCGCGGCTCCTCGACCGGCTGCAGCACGAGCGCCGCCGCCAGCACGCCGGCGAATGCGAGCGGCATGAAGTTGCGCGACGGCGGATGGTCCGGGTAGCGCCACAGCGACGTCAGCACGACGACCGCCACCCAGATCGACGCGAACGCCGCGCCGCCGACCGCGTCGGAAAACAGGAAGCGGTCGAAGTACAGCCCCGCGAAGCCGAATGCGACGATGATCGCGTTGCCGGCCGTCGCCACCGCGACCGCGACCTGCCAGCGCGACACGCGCCGCACCAGCAGGAACATCACGAAGCCGTACACGATCACCATCGACGCGACGCGGTCGCTCGGGAACACGAACGCGTCGAGGTTGCCGTCGTCGGCCGGCGTGTGGTGGATCACGACGCGGATCGCGAGGATCAGCAACTGCGAGAACGCCGCCGCGATCAGCCAGTAGGCGATCGTGCGCCAGCGCCGCTCGACCGCCATCCAGACCGTGACGGCCGCCATCAGCGCGATCAGCGCGGGCGCGCTGCCGAGCGTCTCGATCCGCGCGAGCAGCGTGTCGGCCCACGTCGTGCGGATCGAATACAGGAACTGGCGCACCGACTGGTCGACCTGCACGAGCGGATCGCCGCGCAGCACGTTGCCGAGCACGTACGAGAAGATCGCCGCGCATACCGGCACGAGGCCGGTCAGCACGACGACCGCGCCGAGCGCGGGCTGCGCGGGGTCGAGCAGCCGCGCGAGCCGGCGCGCGGTCGCGCCGTGGTGCTGCGCGGCCCAGCGCGCCGCCCGTTGCCGCGACGCGCTCGCCCACGCGTCCGCGTGCGACAGCACGATCCGCGACACGCGGAAGATCAGCCAGCCGGCCGCCGCGAAGATCGCGAGCACCGCGACGAGCCGGAACGACACCGCGCCCGCGAGTTGCAGCGACGCGCCGAACACGACGCCGGGCAGGATGTGCGCGGGCGCCCAGATCAGCGCGGACACGACGTTCATCACGAAGAACCGCATCGGCGACATGCCGACCATGCCGGCGACGACCGGCACGACCGCGCGCAGCGGCGCGATGAAGCGCGCGAAGATCACGCTGCGCGCGCCGTGCCGGGCGAAATACTGCTTCGCGGCGGTCAGCAGGCCCGGATGGCGGCAGAACGGCCACAACTGATGCAGCGCGTCGCGATAACGGCGGCCGACCCAGTAGCTGAGGCCGTCGCCGGCGACCGCGCCGGAGATCGCGAACGCGAACAGCCAGCCGAGGTTCAGCGTGCCGGTGCCGACGAACGCGCCGGCGACGAACATCGCGGAACTGCCGGGGATGAACGTGCCGATCAGCGCGAGCGATTCGAGGAACGCGGCGGCGAATACGAAGGCGAGCGTCCACCCGGGGTGCGCGGCGAGCAGGTGCAGCAACTGGGCGTAGGCATGTTCCATCGACGACGGGTTGGGGCGCTGGGTCGGGTCGCGCCGGCGGCGGACGGCCGGCGGCGGAGCGGCGCTGGGCCGGCTCCATCCGCAATATAGCCGGGCGCGCGCGGTTGCGTGTGGCGGCTGGCCGGGGGCCTGGCGCGGGGTTCTTTCTGTTCGGTCAGGGCGAGGGGCTTGTCGCGCGGCCGGGCGGATCGCGTCGGCTGGCGATCCTGCATCGACGGCGACCGGCAGACCGGCGAAGGCTTCGCAGCACGAAGCCTGCCTCGGCCATCAGATCACGCCGCTGTCCCGCAATGCCGCGAGCCGGTCGTCGGACAGCCCGAGCACCGACTTCAGCACGTCGTCGGTGCCTTCGCCGAGTTGCGGCGGCGCGCGGCGCACCGGCATCCGCTCGCCGTCGAAGCGCCACGGCGGCGCGAGCACCGGCGTCGTGCCCGCGTGCGGATGCGGCTGCGTCGTCACGAGGCCGCCGTCGACCGCGCGTTTCGACGTCAGCGCCTCGCGCAGCCCGGCCACCTCGCCGCACGGGATGCCGGCCAGCGCGAGCCGGTCGAGCAGCGCGCGGCGCGGCCGCGCCGCGAGTTCGCGGCGGATCTCCGGCAGCAGCGTCGCGCGGTTCTGCGAGCGCAGGATGTTGGTCGCGAAGCGCGGGTCGTCCGCGAGGTCCGGACGGCCGATCACGTCGCGGCAGAAACGCTCGTACTGGCTGTTGTTGCCGACCGTAATGACGAGCGGGCCGTCCTGGGCGTCGAACACGCCATACGGCACGATCGACGGATGCGCGTTGCCGTAGCGCGGCGGGTCTTCGCCGGCGATCAGCGCTTCGAGCCCGTAGTACGACGTGATCATCAGCCCGCAGTCGAACAGCGCCATCTCGACGTGGCGGCCGCGCCCGGTGCGCTCGCGTTCGTACAGCGCGGCCAGCACCGCCTGCGCCGCATACATGCCGGTGAACAGGTCGACCGCCGCGACGCCGAATTTCAGCGGCGGCTGGTCCGCTTCGCCGTTCAGCGCCATCAGCCCGGCCTCGCCCTGCACGACGAGGTCGTAACCGGGCCGCGCCGCTTCCGGCCCGGTGCGGTCGTAGCCGGAGATCGAGCAGTAGACGAGCCGGGGATTGTCGCTCGACAGCGCGTCGTAGCCGAGGCCGAGCTTCTCCGCGCCGCCGGCCTTGAAGTTCTGGATCACGACGTCGCTCGTTTTCGCGAGGTCGCGCGCGATCGCGCAGCCCGCGTCGGTCTGCAGATCGAGCGTCACCGAGCGTTTGTTGCGGTTCACGCTGTTGAAATACGCGGTCTCCGTCTGGCCGACGCGCAGGCCCCAGTCGCGCGTGTCGTCGCCGCGGCGCGGATGCTCGACCTTGATGACTTCGGCGCCCAGGTCGCCGAGCACCATCGCGCTCCACGGTCCGGCAAGGATGCGCGACAGGTCGAGCACGCGCACGCCGGCGAGCGGCAGTGCGGGTTTATCGGTGGACTGCATCGGGGAATGTCTCCATCGGGTTGGGGCGAACGGCGCGAGCGCGGCGCACGGTCGGGTGCGCGTTGCTCGCGGCCGATAGCTTACGCTGCGCGGCCGAACGCGACGTAGCGTTCGAGGTGATGATCCTCGTCGCCGAGCTGATGGTCGATCATCACGAGCCGCTTTGCGTAGTGCGCGAGCGGCAGTTCCCACGTCATGCCGATGCCGCCGTGCAGTTGAATGCACTCTTCGGCGACGCGCGCGCCGATGCGCCCGACCGTGTATTTCGCCGCCGACAGCGCGCGTTCGCGGGCGGCGCGCGGCGCACCGAGCCCGGCCGCCGCGTTGATGACCGCCGAGCGCGCCTGCTCGATTTCGAGCAGCAGGTCGGCCATCCGGTGCTGCAACGCCTGGAAGCTGCCGATCGGCACGCCGAACTGCTTGCGCGTGCGCAGGTAGTCGAGCGTGAAGTCGCGCGCGACGTCCATCGCGCCGAGCGCCTCCGCCGCGAGCGCGACAAGGCCGAAACCGGTCGCGTGTTCGAGCGTCGCGAAGCCGCTGCCTTCCGGACCGACGAGCGCGTCGGCGCCGAGTTCGACATGATCGAACGTGACCTCCGCCGCGCGGCCGCCGTCGATCTTCCGGTAGCCGCGCACGCCGACGCCGCTCGAAGCGCGCGGGACCACGAACAGCGAAATGCCCGCTTCGTCGTAGTCGCTGCCGGACGTGCGCGCGGACACGAGCAGCACGTCCGCGTGCTCGCCCTGCTGCACGACGCCCTTCGCGCCGGTCAGCACCCAGCCGTCGCCGCGCTTTTCCGCGCGCGCCGTCACGCGCGTCGCCTCGTAATGCGAGCCCGGTTCGTCGTGCGCGAACGCGGCGAGCCGCGAGCCGTCGATCAGTTGCGCGATCGATTCGCGCTGTGCGTCGCTGCCCGCCTGCGCGAGCGCGCGGCCGACGATCAGCGTGTCGAGGAACGGTTCGACCACGAGCCCGCGCCCGAGCGATTCGAACACGACCGCCACGTCGAAGCCGTCGCCGCCGAATCCGCCATCCGCTTCCGCGAACAGCGCGCCGATCACGCCCAGTTCCGCGAAGCGTTGCCACAGGTCGCGGCTGAAGCCTTCGCCGGAGCGCGCGATGCGGTCGCGCACGTCGAAGCCGTACTGTTCCGCGATGAAGCGGTTCAGCGTATCCGCCAGCATCCGGCGGTCTTCGGTAGGTTGAAAGTCCATCGCGCGACCCCTTACAGACCGAGAATCATCTTCGAGATGATGTTCTTCTGGATTTCGTTGGAGCCGCCGAAGATCGACAGCTTGCGGTTGTTGAAGTACTGCGCGGCGGCGCTCGCGGCGTCGTCGGGGCCGACCGGCTCGCCGTCGTCACCCTCGTTGAGCGCCTCCTCGACGAACGGCTGCGCGTACGGCCCCATCGCGCGGCGCAGCAGCGACGAGATCTCCTGGCGGATCTCGGTGCCGCGAATCTTCAGCATCGAGCTTTCCGCGCCCGGCACGCCGCCGCCGGCCACCGCCGCGATCACGCGCAGGTTCGTCGTTTTCATGTTTTCCAGATCGATCTCGACGCGCGCGATCCGCGCGGCGAACTGCGGGTCGTCGATCAGCGGACGGCCGTTGCGCTGCACCGTCTGCGCGGCGCGCTTCAGCCGCGCGAGCGCCGCGACCGAGAAGCCGACGCCCGCGATGTTCGTGCGCTCGTACGTGAGCAGGTATTTCGCGTAGGTCCAGCCCTTGTTTTCCTCGCCGACGAGGTTGTCCGCCGGCACGCGCACGTCGGTGAAGAACACCTCGTTCACTTCATGCTCGCCGTCGAGCGTGATGATCGGCCGGACCTCGACGCCCGGCGTGTTCATGTCGATCAGCAGGAAGCTGATGCCCTCCTGCTTGCGCACGTCGGTCGCGGTGCGCACGAGGCAGAAGATCATGTTCGCGTAGTGGCCGAGCGTGGTCCACGTTTTCTGGCCGTTCACCACGTAGTGGTCGCCGTCGCTGTCCGTGCGTCGCACGGCGGTCGTGCGCACCGCCGCGAGGTCCGAGCCCGCGCCCGGCTCCGAATAACCCTGGCACCACCAGTCGTCGCCGTTCAGGATGCGCGGCAGCCAGTAGCGCTTCTGCGCTTCGCTGCCGTACTTGATGAGCACCGGCCCGAGCATGTTCACGCCGAACGGCACGATGCGCGGCGCGCCGGCGATCGCGCATTCGTTCTCGAAGATGAACTTCTGCACCGCGGTCCAGCCGGGGCCGCCGTACTCCTTCGGCCAGTGGTTCGCGAGCCAGCCCTGCCCGTTCAGGATGCGGTGCCATTCGGCCATGTCGTCGCGCGTGAGGCGCTTGCCGGTCTGCACCTTCGTTGCGAGCCGCTGCGGCAGGCGCTCGCGCAGAAAGCGCAGCACGTCCGCGCGGAACGCTTCTTCTTCGGCGGTGAAGTTCAGGTTCATCGAGTCGTTCTCTTGCAGGGATGCGCGGGCGCGACGCTCACGCGGATTGATTCAGGCTCGCGAACGTCGCGCCGCGTTCGGCCAGATCGACGAGCAGCGGCGACGGACGCCAGAACAACGGGTCTTCCTTCGCGAATTCGCGGATGTCCGCAAGCACGTTCGCGAGGCCGACGGTGTCCGCGTAGTGCATCGGGCCGCCGCGATGACGCGGGAAGCCGTAGCCGTAGATCAGCGTCACGTCCACGTCGAGCGGGCGCAGCGCGATGCCCTCGTGCACGACGTTCGCGCCTTCGTTGACCATCGCGGCGAGGTAGCGGCGGATGATCTCGTCGTCGCTGAACGCGCGCGGCGCGATGCCCGCGCGTTCGCGCTCGGCCGCGATGATCGCCTCGACCTCGGGGTCCGGCGAACCGGTGCGCGCGCCCTGCGGATACAGGTAGAAACCGCGCCCGGTCTTCTGGCCGAACCAGCCGCGCTCGCACAGGCGGTCGGCGATCTGTACGTAACGCGCGTTCGGGTCGCGCGTGGCCGCGCGGCGCTTGCGGGTCGCCCAGCCGATGTCGCCGCCCGCGAGGTCGATCACCTGGTACGGTCCCATCGGGAAGCCGAACTCGCGCACGGCCTTGTCGATCTGGTAGGGCGACGCGCCGTCCTCCATCAGATGATCGGCGGCCGTGCGATAGACGGCGAGCAGCCGGTTGCCGATGAAGCCGTCGCAGACGCCCGCGCGCACCGGCACCTTGCGCAGCTTCTTCGCGAGGTCGAACGCGGTCGCGACCACGTCCGCCGATACGCGCGCCGGCACCACGACTTCGAGCAGCTTCATGATGTTCGCGGGCGAGAAGAAGTGCAGGCCCACGACGTCCTGCGGGCGCGAGGTGGTGGCCGCGATCGCGTCGATGTCGAGATACGACGTGTTGGTCGCGAGCACCGCGCCCGGCTTGCACACGCGGTCGAGTTCCGCGAACACCGCCTGCTTGACCGGAAGGTCTTCGAACACCGCTTCGATCACGAGATCGACGTTGGCGAGCGCGTCGTACGACGTGCTGCCGTCGAGGCGCGCGAGCGTCTGCGCTTTCGCGTCGGCGCTCAGGCGGCCCTTCGCGATCAGCCCGTCGTAGACCTTCTCGACGTTCGCGCGGCCGCGCGCGAGCGCGTCGTCGTCGCGTTCGATCATCGTGACCGGCAGGCCTGCGTCGAGCACCGCGACCGCGATGCCCGCGCCCATCGTGCCGCCGCCGACCACGCCGACGGTGCGCAGCGGACGCGGTTCCGCGTTTCTGGTCTCCGGCGCTTTCTGCACTTCGCGCTCCGCGAAAAACGCATGCACGAGGCCCGCGCGCTGCGGGCTGTCGAGGCATGCGACGAACTGTTTGCGCTCGAAGCGCAAACCTTCGTCGAACGGCTGGTTCAGCGCGGCCTCGACGCAATCGACGATCTTCTGCGGCGAAAACAGGCCGTGCGATTTCTTCGCGGCGCGCGCGGCCGCGATCGCGGCTTCGCTGGCCGCGCGATCCGCGAGGCCGTGCGCGTCGCGGGTGCGGCGCACCGGCGCGCGCGCCGCGAGCAGTTCCTGCGCATACGCGATGCCTTCCGCGAGTACGTCGTCGCTGTGGCCGACGCGATCGACGAGACCGAGCTTCAGCGCCTCCTGCGCGCCCACGTGGCGGCCGCTCAGCATCAGCGACAGCGCCGCCTCCGCACCGATCAGGCGCGGCGCGCGCTGGGTGCCGCCCGCGCCGGGCAGCAGGCCGAGCGTGACTTCCGGCAGGCCGAGCTTCGCGCCCGCGACCGCGATCCGGTAATGCGCGGCCAGCGCGACTTCGAGCCCGCCGCCGAGCGCCGCGCCGTGGATCGCGGCGATCACCGGTTTGGCCGACGCCTCGATGCGGTTGCACACGTCGGGCAGCGCGGGCGGCTGCGGCGGTTTGCCGAACTCGCGGATGTCCGCGCCCGCGATGAAGTTGCGGCCCGCGCCGACGATCAGCACGGCTTCGACCGCGTCGTTCGAATCGGCCGCGTCGATCGCGGCGGCGAGGCCGCGCCGCACGTCCACGCCGAGCGCATTGACCGGCGGGTTGTCGATCGTGACCAGCAGGACCTTGCCGCGCAGCGCGTGCGTAACCGGCGATGAGGGGGGGGAGGCGGTGTCGAATTCCATCGTGGCGTGTCTCCAGGGATCGGGGCGGCCCGCGCGGGCGCAGTTTTCGGATGTTCCTGCGATTGTCGGCGCAGTCAGGGTTCATTGACAATTGCATTGCCGGTTGACAGACTGTCAAGCCATCCTTGACAGTGACCCGATTGATGGACGTCAACGCATTGACCCTGCTGGTCGAGATCCTCGACGCGGGCAATCTCAGCGAGGCGGCGCGCCGGCTGAAGATGAGCCGCGCGAACGTCAGCTACCACCTGAACCAGCTCGAAAAGTCGATCGGGCTGCAACTCGTGCGGCGCACGACGCGCCGCGTCGAGCCGACCGAGATCGGGCTGAAGCTGTACGAGCACGGCCGCGCGATCCAGAGCGCGCTGCTGGCCGCGCGCGAATCGGTGTCCACGCTCGGGCAGAGCCTGCAGGGGCGCGTGCGCCTCAGCGTGCCGAGCGGTTATGGGCAACTGGTGATGTCGGACTGGCTGATCGCGTTCAAGCGGCAGTATCCGGGCATCGTGCTCGACGTGATGTTCGAGAATCGCGTCGAGGACCTGATGCGCGACGAAGTGGACATCGCGGTGCGCGTGATGTCGGAGCCGCCGCAGAACCTCGTCGCGCGCGACATGGGGCCGGTGAGCTATGTCGCGTGCGCGTCGGCGGCGTATGCGGCGGAGCATGGGATGCCGTCCCGGCTCGACGACCTGCGCACCGCGCCGCTGATTACCGCCGCGGTGGTCGGGCGGCAGTTGCGGATCGCCGCGTATCTGCGCGACGAGCGGCACGAGGTGCTGCTGGAGCCGACGATCATTTCGGAAAACTTCCTGTTCCTGCGCCAGGCGATTCTCGCGGGCCTCGGCGTCGGCGTGGTGCCCGACTACGTGGTGCACGACGACATGCGCCGCGGCGACGTGGTGACCGCGCTCGACGCATGGCGGCTCAGCATCTTCGGCACGCACATGTACATGCTGTACATGCCGAACCGCCACCATACGCGCGCGGCCTCCACCTTCATCGACTTCATGCTGGCCGAGGCGCGCAAGACCGGCCGCGGCGCGGACCTGTCCGCGCGCGGCGGCCACGCGGATGCGCCTACTGGTTCGTGAGCGCGTTCGTCAGTTCGAGGGCCGGCTGCTGCGTGTTGCCGCCCTGCGCGACGAGCAGATGGATCTGGTTCGGCTGCAACTGGCTCAGCGCGCCGGCGACCGGCACCGTCGTGATCAGCCAGTCGGCGTTGTTCGCGAGGTCGAACGACGCGGACTGGAAGATCGGCGTCTTGCTGCCGGCCGTCGTGACGATCGCGACATAGGTGCCGCCGTTCATGTAGTTCGAGTCCTGGCCGCTGGCGGGCACCGCGTTCTTGAACGACACGCCCGCGAGCGTCGGCGACGTGGTCGAGATGTCGGTGTTCGGCGGCACGAGATAGATGTCGACGTTCTGCGCGTTGACCGTCGCGTTGAATGCGCGCACCCGCGCGCTGTTCGACAGCAGGCCCTTGTCGAACGGATCGTCGATCAGCCCGATGTCCGCGCCGGTCAGCGCGGGCAGCGCGAGCACCGTGTATTCGTGGCCCTTCGCGACGTCCGGGAAGTTGCCGCTCGCGAGCGGCGTCGTGCTGCCGGCGTTGGCGAACGCGACCGTGGTTGCGCCGGTGTTGATGTTCGCGAAGTGGGTGACGGTCTTGTACGTGATGCCGGTCTGCAATGCCGAGCCGTTGACGAGGAAGTCGACGGTCGGGCCGCCGGCTATCGCGTGAACGAAATGGATCTCGGGGTTTTGCAGGCCGAGTTCCTTGCCGACATCGTCGCTGCCTCCGCCGCATGCGGCGAGCAGCGCGGCCGCGCCTGCGAGCGCGGCGATCGTGCGAATCATCTTCATCTCTTCCACCTCATCGAAAGTCGGGCAAGGCGCCCGTGCCATCGCGGCGGCTGCGCGTCTTTGACGCACGGTCGACGACGTCTGTCGGGTCCGCCGCGGCTCCTGTTGTCCGGCCCGGCGCGGGCGTTCGACGCGCGGTGGGGACGCCTGCAGTCAGCAATCGCTGTGCCGCGCTGGATGACGAGCCGGAGAAAAAGGACATGGCGGCCTGGATCGCACAGGCTCTGTGCGGGTCTTCGGGCGAATGCGGAGGATGCGGCATCGCGTGCGCTACGCGCGGCGGCTGCGTATCACGTGGTCGGGGTGTGGTCGGGGTTGGGTCGCGTTTTACAACGTAAGTGGAGCGGTTTTTACGCGGAGTGGAAACCTGTTCATGACGTGTTCGGGTCGCGGTTCCCGCGCGGCTTGCCGCGGTGCATCGATCGCTGCGATCGCTACGATCGCTCGTCGGGACGTAGCCGCGTCAAGTATCGCGAGCCGCCGATGATGCCCGCGCATGAATCATCCGCATGCCGCGGAACGGATCGTATTCGTCATGCGCTGCGTCGCCTTCGTCGCGCACATCGCGACCGCCGCAGGCAGCATCGAGCCGCCGCCCCATTCCGTTTCTGCGGATCGCCTGCATCCGGCGTCGCGCTTGTGCTTCCACACGTCGATCCTTTTCGCGAGCGCGGACCGGCACGACGTCGAAACGCCGGCCTTCGCATCGACGGCCGACTGCAACGCGTGTTCTGCGACCAGCTGGTCGCGCCACGCGCAGAAGTTCATGTTGGCCTGCGCGGCGTCGCAGTTCGACAGCATCGCGCGGACTTCGCTCGCGGGCAATCCGCTGCGCTGCGCGAGTTCGTCGGCGGGATCGAATGGCGACGCGAGCGCGGTTGTGGAAGCGAGTGCAAGCAGCAGCAACGAACGTTTCATCGGCCGCCTCTGCATCCGCGCGCGGCTACACGCGAAGTCATGAACGCGCGTCGCCAGCGTCGCGCGGCGCCTCGTCGCCGTCATCCAGCGCCGGCCGCCCGCGCGTCGCGCGCCACAGCGACACGCGTTGCTGGATGCCCGCCTTCGCGAGCATGTGCGCGCTGATCGGCGCGGTCAGGAACAGGAATGCCGGAATCAGCACTTCGTGCAGGCTCGTCAGTTCGCGCAGCGACGAGAAGTGCACGACCGACGCGAGCACGACGCCGCCGACGCCGAGCGTCGTCGATTTCGTCGGCCCGTGCAGCCGCATGAAAAAGTCCGGCAGGCGCGCGAGGCCGATCGCGCCGATCAGCGTGAACAGGCTGCCGGTCAACAGCAGCACGCAGACGATCGCTTCGATCACGGTGTCCATAGGCGAGCCCCGTTCAGTTCAGTTCGATGATGTCGCCGCGCTGCAGATACTTCGTCAGCGCGACGGTGCCGACGAAGCCCGTCACCGCGATCAGCAGTGCGATCTCGAAGAACAGCGTCGAGCGCAACTGGATGCCGTACACGACGATCAGCGCGATCGCGTTCACGTTCAGCGTGTCCAGCGCGAGGATGCGGTCCGGCAGCGACGGGCCGCGCACGAGCCGCACGACGGTCAGCAGGAAGGCTGCGCCGAGCAGCGCGTACGAAACCGGAATCACGGCGGCTAACATGTGAAGATCTCCATCAGCGGGGCTTCATAGCGGGTCTTGATCAGCGCGACGAGTTCCGCTTCGTCGTCGAGGTCGAGCACGTGGACCATCAGCTGCGTGCGGTCGTCGCTCAGTTCCGCGCACAGCGTGCCGGGGCTCAGCGACACGATGCCGATCAGCGCGGTCAGCGCGATCTCATGGGTGCTGTCGAGCGGCACGTGGATGAACGCGGGGCGCAGCCGCCGCGTCGGGCCGAGCACGAGCAGCGCGACCTGCACGTTCGCGACGACGATGTCGATCAGCACGTGCGCGGCGAGCCGCAGCAGCAGCCACGGATGGCCGAAGCGCACCGGCGCGAGCCACAGCCCCTCGCCGACGAAGAACGAGATCGCGCAGCCGAGCACCGCGCCGAGCAGCACGTTGCCGGGCGACACGTCGTTCGCGAGCAGCAGCCAGCCGATCAGCAGCACGACGGTGAGCCACGGGTGCGGGAAAAGCCGTTTCAGCATCGGTCATCTCCGGGCATGCAGCACCGCGTCCACATACGCGGTGCGGTCGAACAACTGCGTCGCGGTCGCGTCGAGGTAACGCTTCAGCGGCCCCGCGCCGATCGTGATCGCGACGACGCCCGCGAGCAGCAGCGCGCACGCGACGAGCTTCATGCTGCTGGCGGGCGGGGGCGCGGGCAGCGTGGACGGCGACCTGGGCGGCGCGTTCGCGTAGCCGAACGACGCGGGGATCGCCCACAGGATGCGGGTGCCGGCGCGGCTCATCGCGACGATCAGCAACAGGCCCGACACGAGCACGGCGGTCCACAGCACGGGCGCGCGCGCGAGCGGCGTCGCGGCGAGCACCATCGCCTTGCCGAGAAAGCCCGACAGCGGCGGCAGCCCGACCGCGCCGAGCGATGCGAAGAGCAGCAGCAGCGCGGCGGCGGTCGAAGGTTGCGCGGCGGCGGGGCCGGTGGCAGCCGTGACAGCGGCGACGGCGGGCCGCCCGGCCACGGCGGTGTCGATGGATGCGGCGGCGGGTTCGACGGGCTGGGATGTACCGACGGCCGCGGCCGCCGCCGCGCCCGCATCGAAAACCGGCGCCGTCACCGCGACAGGCAATACACGGCGCGGCTCAAGCTCGTCCGCCGCCTCGGGCGTCTGCGGCTGTGCTTCCACGACGTCCGCGAGCAGGAACAGCGCGGCCGTGCACAGCGTCGTGCTGACGAGGTAATACAGCAGCGCGCTCCACGCGCCGACGCTCTGCATCGACACCGCCGCGATCAGCAGCCCGACCGACACCAGCACGACATAACCGGTCGTCGCCTTCAGGCTCTGCACCGCGAGCGAGCCGAGCGCGCCGAACCCGATCGTCGCGATCGCGAGCCACCACGCCCAGCCGTTCATGAAACCGTCGAGCAGCCCGTGCGCGGCGCCGAACACGAGCGCATCGCAGCGGAGCATCGCGTACACGCCGACCTTCGTCATCACCGCGAACAGCGCGGCGACCGGCCCGATCGCGCTGCGATACGCCTGCGGCAGCCAGAACGACATCGGGAACAGCGCGGCCTTCAGCCCGAACACGAGCATCAGCATCGTGCCGGCGAAGGTCGCGAGCGGCAGCGTGTCCGCGTGGTCGCGCGCGAGCTGCGCGAGCCGTTCGCCGGCGTCGGCCATGTTCAGCGTGCCGGTCACGCCGTACAGCACGCCGAGCGCGATCAGGAAGAACGACGAGCCCGCGAGGTTCAGCACCAGGTAATGCAGCCCGTTGCGCACGCGCATCCGGCCGCCGCCGTGCAGCAGCAGCGCATACGACGCGATCAGCAGCAGCTCGAAGAACACGAACAGGTTGAACAGGTCGCCCGCGACGAACGCGCCGTTCAATCCCATCAACTGGAACTGGAACAGCGGGCCGAAGTGGCGGCCGCGCAGCGCGTCGACGGCGCTCGTGCCGAGCGTGCAGCAGCACGCGAGCAACGCGGTCAGCGCGAGCATCAGCGCGCCGAGCCGGTCGAGCTGCAGCACGATGCCGAACGGCGCGGGCCAGTGGCCGGGCGCGTACACCGCGATGTCGCCGGCCGCCGCGCGCGACCACAGCCACGCGGCGACCGGCAGCAGCGCGAGCGTCGCGATCACGTGGATCGCGTGTTGCAGCCGCCGCGCGCGCGCCGGCAGCGCGATCATCGCGCCCGCCGCGACGAGCGGGATCAGCACCGGAAGGAGCAGGCCGTGATTCATTCGGCGCGCGGCTCTTTGCCGTTCACGTGGTCGGTGCCGTTCAGCGCGAGCGAGCGCAGCGCGAGCACCACGCAGAACGCGGTCATCGCGAAGCCGATCACGATCGCGGTCAGCACCAGCGCCTGCGGCACCGGGTCCGCCTGGCCCGCGCCTGCGCCGGCCATCGGCGGGCGGCCGGTCGTGAGCCGCCCCATGCCGAGCAGGAACAGGTTGATCGCATACGAGAACAGCGTGACCCCGAAGATCACCGGCAGCATGCGCGCGGCGAGCAGCAGGTAGAGCCCGCACGCGCACAGCACGCCGACCGTCACGGCATAAGCGGCTTCCATCAGCTTTTCTCCACGGATTGCAGGTTCTTGTCGCGCACGCCGAGGTGCGACACGATCGTCAGCGTCGTGCCGACCACCGCGCCGAACACGCCGAGATCGAACAGCATCGCGGTGCTCAGTTCGATCTCGCCGACGAGCGGCAGATGCAGATGCCCGAACGCGCTCGTCAGGAACGGGTAGCCGAACGCGAGGCTGCCGAGCCCGGTCAGCGCCGCGCACAGGATGCCGAGCCCCGCGAGCGACCGGTAATTGATGCGGATGCGCGACTCGGTCCACAGCACGCCGCTCGCGACGTACTGCAACAGCAGCGCGATCGACGCGACGAGCGCCGCGACGAAGCCGCCGCCCGGCAGGTTGTGGCCGCGCAGGAACACGAATACGGCGACGAGCGCGGTGAGCGGCAGCATCAGCCGCGCGAGGATCGCGAGCAGCAGCGGATGCGACTGCGACGACCACGGCAGCCCGCGCGGACCGGTCTTCGGCGCGGCGAGCCGCAGCCCGCGCAGCAGCGCCTTCACCGCGAGGCCCGCGACGACCAGCACCGAGATTTCGACCAGCGTGTCGAAGCCGCGGAAGTCCACGAGGATCACGTTCACGACGTTGTGGCCGCCGCTGCCGCCGAGCGCGTTCGCGAGGAAGTACGGCGCGATGCCGGGCAGCGGCGCGCGCGTCAGCACCGCGTACGCGACGCCGCCGACCAGCGCGCCGCCCGCGATCGCGAGCGCCGCGTTGCGGATGCGCGCGGCGGCCGGGTCCGGCGCGCGCTGCACGGCCGGCAGGAAATACAGCGCGAGCACGAGCAGCAGCACCGTGACGATCTCGACGGAAATCTGCGTCAGCGCGAGGTCGGGCGCGGAGAACCGCGCGAACGCGAGCGTGACGAGCAGCCCGCAACTGCCGAGCAGCACGATCGCGACGAGCAGGGTCGCGCGCGCGAGCACGACGCCGATCGCGAGCGCCGCGAGCAGCGCGAGCCCGGCCAGCGTGACCGGGTCCGCCGGCATGCGCGGCGCGGGGCCGGCGAACGGCGCGAGCGCGCTCAGCGCGAGGCCGGGCACGACGAGCATCGCGCCGATCATCCACGCGAGGTATGACGGCAGCGAGCCGCTCTCGAACAGCCGCACGAGCGGGCGCGCGGCGCGTTCGAGCCGCCCCACGAACACGTCGAAGCCTTCGCTCGCGTTGAACTCGGACAGCAGCGAGCGGTGCCGGCGGAACGCGTCGCGGCGGAAGGCGAACAGCAGCACGCCGGCCGCGAACGACACGACGCTCATCGTCAGCGGCGCGTTCACGCCGTGCCACAGGCTCAGGCTGTAGTCGGGCGGCGGGCCGCCCAGCGTGACGCGCGCGGCCGCTTCGAGCATCGTGCCGATCGTGAACTGCGGAAAGAGGCCGATCAGCAGGCACACCACGACGAGGATCTCGACCGGCAGCTTCATGAAGCGAGGCGGCTCGTGCGGCGGGAACTGCGGCAGGTCGCGCGGCGTCGCGCCGTCGAAGAACACGCCGTACACGAAGCGCAGCGAATACGCGACCGACAGCGCGGTCGCGCACAGCGCGAGCGTCGGGATCACCCAGTTGAACTCGCCGAGCAGCCCTTGCGCGAGCGTCTCGCCGAAGAACATCTCCTTGCTCAGGAAGCCGTTCAGCAGCGGCACGCCGGCCATCGCGAGCGACGCGACGATCGCGAGCAGCGCCGTGTGCGGCATGTAGCGCCGCAGCCCGCGCAACTGACCGAGGTCGCGCGTGCCGGTCTCGTGGTCGATGATGCCGGCCGCCATGAACAGCGACGCCTTGAACACCGCATGGTTGATCGTATGGAACAGCGCGGCGACCGTCGATAGCTGCGTGTCGAGCCCGAACAGCAGCATGATGAGGCCGAGGTGGCTGATCGTCGAATACGCGAGCAGCCCCTTCAGGTCGCGCTGCACGAGCGCCATCGCCGCGCCGCCCGCGAGCGTGACGAGGCCGGTGAGGCTCACGATGTAGAACCATTCGTCGGTGCCGTCGAGCACCGGGTACAGCCGCGCGAGCAGGAACACGCCGGCCTTCACCATCGTCGCCGAGTGCAGGTACGCGGACACCGGCGTCGGCGCGGACATCGCGTGCGGCAGCCAGAAGTGGAACGGGAACTGCGCGGACTTCGTGAACGCGGCGAACAGGATCAGCAGCAGCATCGCCGGATACAGCGGGTCGTGCTGCACGCGGCCTGCCTGCGCGAGCACGTCGGCCAGTTCGAGGCTGCCGCAGATATGGCCGAGCAGCAGCACGCCCGCGAGCAGCGCGAGCCCGCCGGCCGCGGTGATCGAGAGCGACATCCGCGCGCCGCGCCGCGCGTCCGCGCGCGCCGGCCAGAAGCCGATCAGCAGGAACGACACGACGCTCGTCAGCTCCCAGAAGATCGCGAGCAGCAGTAGGTTGTCCGACAGCACGAGGCCCAGCATTGAGCCCATGAACAGCAGCAACAGCACGTAGAGGCGCGGCAGCGACTCGCTGTTCGCGAGGTAGTAGCGCGCATAGACGAACACGAGCAGGCCGATCGCGAGCACCAGCAGCGCGAACAGGTACGACAGGCCGTCGAGCCGCAGCCCGATCGTGAGACCGAGGCCCGGCACCCAGGGCCGCCGCCATGCGAGCACGCCGGCCGCGGGCATCCCGACGCGCTCGCTGATGAGCAGCCCGAGGCCGACGAGCGGTGCGGCGAACGCGAACCACGGGCTCAGCGCGCGCACCCGCACGCCGTCCGGCATCGCGAACATCGCGGCCGCGATGAGCGCCGCCGCGACGAACGGAAGGGCGATGAGCAGGGGCAGGGTCATTCGGCTGTCTCCGTAGGCCCGGCTTCGGCCGGCAGCTGCGCGTATTCGCGGGGATTGGCGCAACGCGCCGTGCGGCGCGCTGCGCGGCGTGTCGCGCGGGGTGCGGCGACCTGCCGGGCAACGCATCGGACGACGCATCAGCCCGTGCATCAAGCGGTGCATCAAGCGGCATGGCGGGCTGCGCAACGGACGCGGCTGTTGCGCAGCCCCCCGATCATAGCCGCATTCGGTGTGCGCAATACAGGGGGAAAGCCGGAAGAGGCGCGGTTTCGCGGGTTACGCCATCTGGCTCAAGGTCTTGCGAAAACGCGCGAGCGACAGCGCGAACAGCGCGCAGCCGATTGCCGCGATCCACAGGAACGGTTGCCACACCACGTCGATGCCCGCGCCGCGATACAGGATCGCCTCGCCCGACTGCACGAAATGCGTGGTCGGCGCGGCGAGCATGATGGTCTGCACGATCTTCGGCATGCTTTCGCGCGGCGTGGCGCCGCCGGACAGCATCTGCAGCGGCAGCATCACGAGCACGAGCAGCATCCCGAACTGCGGCATGCTGCGCGCGAGCGTCGCGAGGAAGATGCCCATCGACGTCGTCGCGAACAGGTACAGCGCGGCGCCGGCGAGAAAGAGCGCGACCGATCCCTCGACCGGCGCCTGCAGCAGCCCGCGCACGACGAACGTCAGCGACAGGCCAGACGCGACCAGCACGACGAGCCCCACCGACCACACCTTCGCGAGCATGATCCCGATCGGCGTGACCGGCATCACCAGCAGATGCTCGATCGTGCCGTGCTCGCGCTCGCGGATCAGCGCGGCGCCGGTCAGGATGATCGACAGCAGCGTCACGTTGTTGATGACCTCCATCACCGAGCCGAACCACGCCTGGGTGAGATTCGGGTTGAAGCGCATCCGCACCGCGAGATCGACCGGCAACTCGTCCGACGCGCGGTAGCGGTTCACGAACTCGCGCGCTTCGTCGTCGATCATCTGCTGGATGTAGCCGCTGCCGGTGAACGCCTGGCTCATCCGCGTCGCGTCGATGTTCAACTGGATCCCGGCCGGCCGCCCGGCGAGCACGTCGCGTTGCAGGTTCGGCGGGATGTTGTCAGCGCTCCTGCTTCTTCAGCAGCGCGGCCGTCGCGCCGAGGATCACCGGGTACGCGAGCGCGAGCGGCCCGAACGCGCCATGCAGGTCCGCGCAACCGAGCCCCTTGCTGAACACGCCGCGGCTGATCGTCAGCATGCAGGCGGCCGGATAGATCTGCCCGATCAGCCGCCCGCCGCCTTCGAGCGACGACACCGGGTTCAGGAGGCCCGCGAACTGCACGGCCGGCACCATCGCGCCGATCATCGTGAAGAACAGCGCGGCGATCTGGCTTTTCGTGAAGGTGGACGCGAGCAGGCCGATCGCGGTCGAGCACAGGCTGTACAGCACCGCCGCCGCCGCGAGCGTCCAGAAGCTGCCGATGATCGGCACGCCGAACGCGGTGACCGCGAGCAGCGTCATCAGCAGGAAGTTCAGCATCGCGAGCGCGACATACGGCGCCTGCTTGCCGAGCAGGAGTTCGCTTCGGCGGCGGCGGCCCGGTCGCAGCGATGCGCCGTCATGCGTTCGGCGGATGCGGGCCACGCGCCGGGCAGACAATGCGCCGCGCGGCGGTTGGCGCGCGACTGGCGGACGCGGCCAGGGCGGGCGTCCATCAGCGCGCGTCCGCGCGGCATCGGTCGCGCAGGCCGCAACGACGTCCGCTCAAACCGTGGAGGCCAACGAACGAAGCGCCGCGCCGCGCGCAAGACGGCGGCCTCGCAACGGCGCGAACGCCACGGCCAGCCGCAGGCCGCCGTTCCGGCCACGCGCCGTCGCCCCTACGGCGGATGGTCGTTTCCGGTTGACGCTGACGCTCGCTGCTGGGTCGGATCGGGATGGTCATGTCGGGTGCATCGAAAAAGTCGTTGCGGCGGAACTGACGCGATGCCGGCACGGATGCGAAGGCCGGTACGATCCTAACGCAGCGCATCAAGACGTGGCCGCAATGCGCACGTGGAGCGCTAACGCAGTCAGGCGGCGTTGCCGGCCGTTCGAGCGGCGCTTTTGCCGAGCCGTCGCGGCACTGGTACGCCGCTGCGCGAAACGCTGCTAAAGTCGCGGAACAGGGCCGGCGACACGACCGGCGGCTGTCCGGACGCATGCGTTGCTGGCGTGCGGGAACCCGGGCAGGCAGACGAAGCGCGAGCCGCAAGGAGGCGGTGATGAGGGAACGACGCAGCGCGCAGATCGAGTCGCTGAGCGCGGTGACGCTGACCGTCAGCGAGATCGGGCGCTCGGTGCGCTTCTACGAGACGCTGGGTTTCGAGCGCAAGCCGGGCGATTCCGTGCCGGGTTTCGCGTCGTTCGCGCTCGGCGGCGACCAACGCACGCCGCCCGCGTATCTGAACCTGCTCGAAGCGCCGCATGGGCCGTTCGGCGGCTGGGGCCGCGTGATCGTGTACGTGTCGGACGTCGATGCGTTTTATGAACGGCTGCGGGCCGCCGGCATTGCTCCGGCGTTCGCGCCGTCCGACGCGCCGTGGGGCGAACGCTACTTCCACGTGCTCGACCCCGACGGCCACGAACTGAGCTTCGCGAAGCCTCGCGGCTGATCCGCGCGGCGGTTTTGAAATAAGGATGACACCGGCTGCGCCGATAGTGACGCGTGGCCGCGGCCGTGCGCATACGCGGGCGGGCGCGGACGGCACGGATGCCTACGCCGGCATCGACACCGATACAGGAACAGGAGAACTGCAATGAACGAGTCCGACCGGGAAAACGCGACCGAACTGCATCGCCGTCGCCGCCTCGACGAAGAAATGCTCGACGCGTACGACGAGGAACTCGAAATGGAAGTCGACGACCGCCTCCAGGAAGGCGGTGGTTTCGAGCTGACCGACGACGAGCGCGTTGAACGCCGCATGTACTTCCGCGAGCTGATCCGGCTGCAGGGCGAACTGGTCAAGATGCAGGACTGGATCGCCAGCACCGGCCACCGGCTGGTCGTGATCTTCGAGGGGCGCGACGCGGCGGGCAAGGGCGGCGTCATCAAGCGGATCACGCAGCGGCTCAATCCGCGCATGTGCCGCGTCGCCGCGCTGCCCGCGCCGAGCAACCGCGAGCGCACGCAGTGGTACTTCCAGCGTTACGTCGCGCATCTGCCGGCCGGCGGCGAGATGGTGCTGTTCGACCGTAGCTGGTACAACCGCGCGGGCGTCGAGCGCGTGATGAACTTCTGCACCGACGACGAGTACGAGGAGTTCTTCCGCTCGGTGCCCGAGTTCGAGAAGATGCTCGCGCGCAGCGGCGTGCAGATCGTCAAGTACTGGTTTTCGATCACCGACGAAGAACAGGAAATCCGCTTCCAGAGCCGCATCGAGGACCCGCTGAAGCAGTGGAAGCTGTCGCCGATGGACCTCGAAAGCCGCCGCCGCTGGGAGGCGTACACGCAGGCGAAGGAAGTGATGCTGCAGCGTTCGCACATTCCCGAGGCGCCGTGGTGGGTCGTGCAGGGCGTCGACAAGAAACGCGCGCGCCTGAACTGCATCAGCCATCTGCTGTCGCAGGTGCCGTACCACGAGGTCGAGCATCCGACGATCACGCTGCCGGCGCGCGTCCATCATCCGGACTACATCCGCCATCCGGTGCCGGAGAACATGATCATTCCCGAGAAGTATTGACGCGATAAGCAAAACGCCGCGCGGCCCGTGACAGGGCCGCGCGGCGTTTTCATTTGACGCGGCGCGGGCTACGGAGCCGGCGCCGCCGTGCCTCAGAACAGATGGCGGAACAGCCAGTACAGCCCGGCGGCCAGCAGGATCGACGCGGGCAGCGTGAGCACCCATGCGAGCACGAGGCTGCGCACCGTGCTCCATTGCAGGCCGGAGCCGTTCGCGGCCATCGTGCCGGCGACGCCGGACGACAGCACGTGCGTGGTCGAAACCGGCAGCCCGTACACGTCGGCCGCGCCGATCGTCGCCATCGCGACCAGTTCCGCGCAGCCGCCCTGGCCGTAGCTCAGATGCTGCTTGCCGATCTTCTCGCCGACCGTCACGACGATGCGCTTCCAGCCGACCATCGTGCCGAGCCCCAGCGCGATCGCGACCGCCACTTTCACCCAGGTCGGAATGAACTTGGTCGCATGATCGATCTGCGTGCGGAAGTTCGAGATCGCCTTTTCGGCGTCCGGCGAAAAGGCCGGCTGGTTCGACTTCTGCATCAGCCGGATCGCCTCGGACGTGACGTACATGTCGTTGCGCACGTTGTCGACGCTCGCCTGCGGCACGTCCGCGATCGAGCCGTAACCCGCGACCGCGTTGCCGACCTGGGTCGTCAGCGCCTGCAGCGCCGGCACCGTCTGCGGCGTCAGTTGCCGCGAGCTGACGAACCGCTCGACTTCGGCGCGCGGGTTCGCGGGGGCCGCGACGCCGTTCGTGTAGCCGCCGAGCGTCTGCGCCGCTTGCTGCGCGACCGCGACGAACGTCTGCGTTTCGGCGGGCGTCACCGCGCGGTTCAGCGCATAGGCGGTCGGCACCGTGCCGATCAGGATCAGCATGATGAGGCCCATCCCCTTCTGGCCGTCGTTCGAGCCGTGCGCGAACGACACGCCGGTGCAGGTCAGGATCAGCAGCGCGCGGATCCAGAACGGCGGCGGCTCCTTGCCCTTCGGCTCCGCATACAGCGCCGGGATGCGCACCAGCGCCTTCAGCACGAGCAGCAGCAGGCCCGCTGCGATGAAGCCGACGACCGGCGAGAACAGCAGCGATTTGCCGACGCCGAGCGCCTGGCTCCAGTCGACGCCGCTCGTGCCGGACGCGCCGTGCAGCATCTGGTTCATCAGGCCGACGCCGATGATCGAGCCGATCAGCGTATGCGAACTCGACGACGGCAGCCCGAAGTACCAGGTGCCGAGGTTCCAGATGATCGCGGCGATCAGCAGCGCGAACACCATCGCGAAACCGGCGCTGTTGCCGACCTGGAGGATCAGCTCGACCGGCAGCAACTGGAGGATGCCGAACGCGACCGCGCCGGTCGAGGTCAGCACGCCGAGGAAGTTCCACGCGCCGGACCAGACCACCGCGAGGTTCGGCGTCAGCGAATGGGTGTAGATGACGGTCGCGACCGCATTGGCCGTATCGTGAAAGCCGTTCACGAACTCGAAGCCGAGCGCGATCAGCAGCGCGATGCCGAGCAGCAGCCACGGCATCGCCGAAGTCTCGCGCACCGGCGACAGGTCCGACGCGAGATGCGTGCCGACGTAGGCGATGCCCGCCGCGATGACGACGAGGAACGCAATGAGGCTCAGGTTGCGGCCGCGGGCCGGGGCGGCGCCCGGCTGCGACGAATAGGAAAGATCCGGCATGGTCTGCTCGCTCCGTTCAGTTCAGGAAACCGCGGCTTTCGATCCTGACTGGCGGGCGTGTCGAATTGATGACACATTTGTTTCATATAAGGCCCCGAATGGCGCGACGCGGCTTGCGATCTGCGCATGCTCGCCGATAATTGAGAGCCGGTGCGGCGCGCGCGGCGGCACGGTCGGACGCGCCGCCCGCCCTGTCGTGGCGATGCGCGATGCATCGCCCGCGCCGAACAGGCCGCATCACGACACGTAGAAAGAACCGTCGCGAGCCGCCCGGCGCCTACGACGCACGGCCGGACGACCGCGCGAACCTCGGGAGCTGCGCAGTGAACAAACGGGTGCTGCCGCCGCGCCACCGGGCGCGCAGATGGGTGACCGCGAAGGTGCTGGAGATCGCGCGGATGGTCGGCCGGCATCCGTTCCTCGCGGGGATCACCGGCACGCTCACCGCGACGGTGATGGCGGCGCTCACGTTCCAGACGCTTTATGCGGGGCGGGTCGAGGAACTGGATCACGCGGTGGAGAACTCGCGCAACGTCGTCACGACGATCAGCGGCGACCTCGCGCGCAACGTCGAGCTTTACGACCTGTCATTGCAGGCGGTCGTGACCGGCGCGCAGCAGCCGCAGACGTGGCGGCTGCCCGATGCGCTGCGGCAGCGCGTGCTGTTCGATCGCGCGACGGTCGCGTCGTTTCTCGGCGGCGCGTATGTGCTCGACGCGTCCGGACACGTGAAGGCCTCGCAGACCGGCACCCCGAATCCGGCGCTGTCGCTCTCGGCCCGCGACTACTTCGTCGCGCAGCAGCGCAATCCGGACGCGCAGTTGTACATCTCGAAGCCGTACCGGTCGATGCTGCGCAACGGCGTGCTGACCGTCGGGCTGTCGCGGCGGATCAACGGCGCGGACGGACGCTTCGACGGCGTCGCGCTGCTCGCGGTGCGCATCGAATACTTCCAGCATCTGCTCGACCGGATCGACGTCGGGCGGCAGGGCCGCGTGTTCGTCTTTCTCGACGACGGCACGCTGCTCGCGAGCAAGCCGACGCTGTCGCGCGGGATCGGCGCGAACTACGTGGATTCGCCGGGTTTCGCGCTGATGAGCCGGCGCGCGTCCGGCACGTTCACGACCAGCACGAAGGCCGACGGAGTCGAGCGGATCTACACGTACACGCACGTCGCGAATGCGCCGCTGATCGTCGGCATCGCGCCCGCGGTGGACGACCTGCTCGCGAACTGGCGGCGTCGCAGCCGGCTCGCGATCGGGCTGACCGTCGTGCTCGGCGGCGCGTACGTGGTGCTGTCGTGGCTGTTCGCGTTCGCGCTGCGCGACAAGGTGCTGGCCGAGGCGGAACTGATGCGGCTCGCGGTCACCGATCCGCTGACCGGTCTCGCGAACCGGCGCGCGCTCGACCGGCGGCTCGCGTCGGAGTGGCAGCACGCGGTGCACGACGAAATGCCGCTGTCGGTGCTGTTCATCGACATCGACCACTTCAAGCGTTTCAACGACACGTACGGCCACGCGGCCGGCGACGAGGTGCTGACCGTCGTCGCGGAGCGCATCGCGTCGGCGCTGCGGCGCTCGGTCGACACCGTCGCGCGTTATGGCGGCGAGGAGTTCGCGGTGATCCTGCCCGGCACGCCGGCCGGCAGCGCGGCGCGGATCGCGGAGAAGGTCCGCAGGCGGGTGGAGGCGGCGAACGTCGCGCATAGCGACTCGCCGCAGGGCCGCGTGACGGTGAGCATCGGCTGCGCGACGAGCCTGCCGCCCGACGGCGGCAGCGGCGCGCGGCTGCTCGCGGCGGCGGACCGCCAGCTCTACGAAGCGAAAGCGGCGGGCCGCAACCAGGTGAGGACGCAGGTGGTCAGCGGCGACAGCGTCGAGCCGCCGCTCGCCGCGGGGCATGGCGCGGCCACCTGAGCGGCCTGCCCGGGCGGCGGCTGCCTGCCGTGGACGGACCCGTGGACGGACCGGGCGGCGGCGATGGCGCGCGGGTCAGCGCGCCGACTTCGACAGACGATGCCCGAGGCCCAGATTCGAAACGATCTGCCACGTGTACACGCGCGAGTAGTGCACGCCGAACTGGCGGCCGATCAGTTCGCGCACGCGGCTGTTCGTCCACGCGTCGCTCGGAAAGCCGTGCTCGCGCGCGGAGCCGTGCAGCGCGCCCGAGATCCATTCGAGCGCCGCATGGTTCAGAACCGACGGCCGTCCGCCGACGCTCATCTGCTTGAGCGCGGCCAGGCCGCCGTCCTCGACTATCGTCTTGTAGCGCCGCACGGTCTGCGCCGAAAGATGCAGCGAATCGGCTACTGCGTTGACCGTGGCGCCGTCAATGAGCATCTGGCCGGCGGCCATTCTTCTCGCGACGCTCGGCAAATTCTCGGTTTGGGTAAGCATGGGATCACTCGTCGACGAAAGGTTCCGATCATGCGGCATCGAGAATACGCCGCCCCTGTCAGCCACTGCCCTGCGTGCGGATCACCTCTGCTGCGAGGTTGCCGGTGTCCGCGTCCGGACTACTGAGGACGATTGAACGTCCGCTGTGAGCGCGTGCGGACGCATTGCGTCCGCACGAATATTAATAAATGGTTTTGTATGGAATGTGTACACGCGCACGAAAAAAAGTCTGCTTGACTTGTCGATTATCGTGGACTATCGGGGAAAATCAATGTCGGTGAATCGGTGAACAATGCGCGCTGCCATTCCGGGATTCTCCTCATGTCCGCCACAAGCCGCATGCGGCCTTGTTTTCATATGATGTTTGCTATCCTGACCGGCGCGCGGCGCGGCGTTATTCACACGCTTTTCCGCATCGTTTAAATCGGCCCGGATGTAATCGCCATTTAACACGTTTTGCCGTTGCGCGATCCGGTTTCTGCATTGGGCGGATGAACGGAATGCGCGCGATTCAGGGTGTACCACATCGTGCGATTTAATGCGGTTTAAATGACGTCCGTTATTTCCGTGCGCACGTTTGCTAGCGTGCGGCTCGCCGTCGCCTGCGCGGCCATTCGCGCGACGTCCTTCTCCGATTGCGTGGACAATGATCGGGCTTTTGCGCATTGCAGGCTTTTGCGGCGACGGTTCCGGCACATTCACATCGCTTCGCGCATCGGACGTCGCTGCTTCCCGTTGTCGTTGGAAAACGCCATAGAAGGAGCCACCCCATGCGTGAGCGTCACCGTTCCATTTCGCTGCGGCTTTCGCTGCGGCTCGCAACGGCCGGTTGCGTCGCGGCTGCCGTATCCGCTGCGCCGTTCGCGCCGCTTCATGCGGCCACGCCCGCCGATGCCGATGCGCCGTCCGCCGTGCTCGGCATGAGCGTGACCGAGACCAACGCGCGCATCGTCAGCATCGACCCCGCCACGAACAGCGTCACGCTGACCGGCGAGCGCGGCACCCGGCGCGGCAACCGCGTGACCGTCCATGTGGATCCGGAGGTTGCCGACGTCAGCAAGCTCGCGCCGGGCGACCACGTGAACATCGTGTACCGCCATGCGTTGCTGCTGCGCGCGGAGCGCAGCGGCTCGGGCGTGCGCTCGCGCGTCGAGACGACGTCCACCACGCCCGCGACCGGCGGCGTGACGACGACGTCGCACAACATCGAAGTGGTCGCGACCATCCGCAACATCGATCGCGCGCGACGCGAGATCACGCTGCGCGGTCCGACCGAGACGGTGACGCTCGACGTGCCGCCGAACGTGTCGCTCGAAGACCTGCGGGTCGGCGACAACGTGCGGGCGAGTTACGTGACGCAGAGCGCGGTGAAGGTCACGCGCGATGGGCAGCCGGTTCACTGAACACGGCGGCGCGCGCGGCGTCCGCTGCGATGTGCCGGAGTTTAACGCTACGGTCACGTTGGACGGGCATCATCGCTGGCTCATCATTGTTCTTCACGTCCCTGTGGCCGCCGACTTTGTCGGCGGCTTTTTTTTCGCGCTTTTCCCGCAGCTTTCAGGCCCGCATTTCTGCGACGTTTTGCCCGCCATCGTCCCGGCGTTTTCGCAGATGGGGCTCATGACCCGCATGCTATGCTCGGTCGCAGCCTGAGGGCCGCCGCCCTTCATCCATCGCACAACCGCGGCGAGCCACGCCACCATTCGCATTGCATACGCCACGCGTATTCGCGCGTCGTTTTCCCGCCGCCATGGCGGACCCGTTCCATCCCGTCACACCACGACAATGGAGGCAGACATGAAAGCGCTGGTATTCCGGGGTCCCGGTCAAAAGGCACTCGAAGACAAACCGGAACCGAAGATCGAAAAACCGTCCGATGCGATCGTGCGCGTCACGAAGACGACGATCTGCGGCACCGACCTGCACATCCTCAAGGGCGACGTTCCCGAAGTGAAACCCGGCACGACGCTCGGCCATGAAGGCGTCGGCATTGTCGAGGCGGTCGGCGACGGCGTGTCGAACTTCAAGGTCGGCGACCCGGTGCTGATCTCGTGCATCAGCTCGTGCGGCAAGTGCGAATACTGCCGCCGGCAGATGTATTCGCATTGCACGACCGGCGGCTGGATTCTCGGCCATCTGATCGACGGCACGCAGGCGGAGAAGGTCAGGATTCCTCATGCGGACACGAGCCTCTACCATCTGCCGAAGGACGCGGACGAAGAGGCGCTCGTGATGCTGAGCGACATCCTGCCGACCGGCTTCGAATGCGGCGTGCTGAACGGCAAGGTGAAGCCGGGGCAGACGGTCGCGATCGTCGGCGCGGGGCCGGTCGGCCTCGCCGCGTTGATGACCGCGCAGTTCTATGCGCCGGGGCGGATCATCGTCGTCGATCTCGACGACAACCGGCTGGAGGTCGCGAAGACGTTCGGCGCGACCGACGTGGTGAACAGCAAGGGCGGCGACGCGGTCGAGCGCGTGATGGCGCTGACCGGCAATCGCGGCGTGGACGTGTCGATCGAGGCGGTCGGCA
Organism: Paraburkholderia caballeronis; assembly: GCF_900104845.1. Taxonomy (NCBI): domain Bacteria; kingdom Pseudomonadati; phylum Pseudomonadota; class Betaproteobacteria; order Burkholderiales; family Burkholderiaceae; genus Paraburkholderia; species Paraburkholderia caballeronis. Next base: position 1,443,535 of record NZ_FNSR01000002.1, read on the forward strand.
TTCCGGCCACGTTCGCGATCTGCGAGGCGATCGTCGGCGCGGGCGGCACGATCGCGAACGTCGGCGTGCACGGCACGAAGGTGGACTTGCACCTCGAAAAGCTGTGGTCGCACAACATCACGCTGACGACCGGGCTTGTCGACACCTACACGACGCCGATGCTGCTGTCGACCGTCGAGACGAAGCGTCTCGAACCGGGCAAGCTGGTCACGCACCGCTTCACGCTCGACAAGATCGCCGATGCTTATGCGACGTTCGGCGATGCGGCGCGTTCGCAGGCGCTGAAGGTCATCATCTCCGCGACGTAGCCTTGATGTCGCGCGCGGCCGGAGTCGTCGGGCTCCGGCCGCGTGTCAGTCATGGTCGGGAAAACCGCCGCGCCCCTGCGTGACGTCGCGCAGCGCATCGCGCGCCGCGTCGATCACGTTGGCGGGCAGACGGATCGTCAGGCGCACCGTCATCCCGTACTCGCTGCCAGCCAGCGTATGGCCTTCCTGCTCGATCCAGTGGCGCACGCGCGCCTCTTCCGGATAACCGATCTCGATCACCAGTTCCTTCTGCGCGATCCGCTCGACGCGCGGCGCGTCCTGCAACGCGGTCGCGATCGCGTCGGTGTACGCGCGCACGAGCCCGCCCGCGCCGAGCTTCACGCCGCCGTAATAGCGGACCACGGCCGCGAGCACGCCGTCCAGATCGTGATGGCGCAGCACTTCGAGAATCGGCCGGCCCGCGGTGCCGGACGGCTCGCCGTCGTCGGACATGCCGGACTGGCCGCCCGCGAGCAACGCCCAGCAGACGTGCGTCGCGGCCGGATGCTCGTCGCGCAGCCGGCGAAGCTCGGCCATCGCGGCGTCGCGATCCGCAACCGGAATCGCCTGCGCGATGAAGCGGCTCTTGCGAATCTCCAGTTCGGCGGTGACGGTGGTGGAAAGGGTGTGAGTCACGTTAAATGGGTTGATTTTTATAATAAAAACGAGCTTCACGACGGCCTGCGCTGCGCCCGATCAGATATGAACCTGTACGTCTGCCTGGAACCTGCTGCATGGGCATGGCGATCCCCTGCAACTACAGATTCGGATGTTAACCCTGTTCGAGGAAAGCTGGTAACGCCCGATCGGCCGCAAACCGCCGTTCGCACATCGTAGCCGACGTGTCCGCTACATGCCGCTACATGCGAGTGAGCCGGGCATTCGCGACCCGTTTGCCGCGAATGCCCGGCCATAACTTCAACGAAGCAAGCCGTCAACCCCGTGCGTGCTCTCCATGCCGCAGCGCCATTGGCTTGTTGCGGAGTGGAACAGACATTCGGGGTCGCGGCAGCGAGGACATAATTATTTTCTGCTCGCGCTCCGCATTAGAACTTGTGAATGATCGCGATGCGCGCCGAAGTCTGCTCGTGATTCGACGACGGTCCGAAATAGAAGCCTTGTCCCTGCGTGGCGTTGAGCGGCCCCGATGCGACCTGATAGGACACCGCCGCATAGAAGCTCGTACGCTTGCTTAGATAGTAGTAAGCGCCGATGGTGGGCTGATTCCAGTGAACGTCGCCCATCTTCTGATACTCGTAACCTGCGATGCCAAGCAGTTGCGGCGTCACCGAGTAAAGCGCGCCGGCTTCGTACACCCACAGCGTTTGCTGCGTTCCATAACCCTTGAAGGTGGTCGCCGTGACATTGCCCGTCAAGGTCAGGTTGCCGAGCTTGTACGAGGCGCCGACTTCACCCATCGATTGACGGTCCACCGGAAATGCCGTGCCGTACGGATACAAGTCCGTGACTTGCCCCGTTGCCGGGTTTCGGGTCGCGACGGTCTGATTCAGGAAAGTGAATACGCCGAGCTGGTTATACGGGTCAAGGGCGGCGATACCGTGCGGATTGTTCAACTGCGTATAGACCGCCGCCAGACTGAGATTGCCTTGATCGTATTTCGCACCGGCGCTCCACGCGCTGTTTTCACGAAGGCTGCCCGCCACGTTGCCAAACGAATACATCGCGCCGAAGCGCAGTCCGTGGAAATCGTTGCTGGAGAACTTCACCGAATTGTTCAGGCGATCGCCGCCCTGACGGTCGACGTCGCCCATGTGGCCGCCGTAAGCGAGCGCATAGCCCGTTGCGCTGAACTCGGTGAGGTAGTCGAACACGAAGTCGTACTGGTTGCCGAGGGTCAACGTCCCGTACTGATTGGATAAACCAACGTACGCCTGCCGCCCGAACATGCTTCCTCCCTGGTTCAATCCGCCTGTGCCGAGTGAGAAGCCGTTCTCAAGACGGAATACCGCCTTGTATCCGCCGCCCAGGTCTTCGGACCCCTCCAGACCGAACCGGTTGCCGAAATTGATGCCGTCCGCGAACTGATAAAGCCGACTGCCGCCCTGATTGCTTACATACGTTATTCCCGCATCGATAAGCCCATAGATTTCGACCGAACTTTGCGCATACGCACCGGCGCTCATGCATGCGAGCACCACACCTACTCCGCACCTGAAATATTTCATATTTTCTGTCGTCTGGTTTTGTATTGGTGAATCAAGACATCGTGGGCAAAAATCAATGACCGATACGGCTACTGGATAAACCTGTTGGTGAACAGGCTGTCGACGGGCTGGGCGGCACGCACTACCTTCTCGTCGAGATAAGCGGATTGCACCTTCTCCACGATGGCCCGATCGAATTCGCCCGGTCTGAGCGGTCCCGGAAAGACGCTCTTTGCGTAATAGCTGAGCACTTTGGTCACGAAGTCGAGCTTGCCGCTGTAGGACGGCACGGCCGCCACATATTCCTTCGCGCTTGCCTGCGGGTCCTGTTGAATGTCGTTCATCGCGTGAAGCGTGGCGCGCACGAACTTGCGCACGGTTTCCGGATCGGACGCGATCTCCCTGTCGGAGGCGATGATGGCCTGCCCCATGCCGGGCGTGAACTGGTCCGTCGGACGGTAGGTCACCTTGACGCCGGTTGCCTCGACATCGGCGCCCCATTCCGGCGTGCCTACCAACGCATCGGATTTACCGGTCGCCACGTCCTGCCACACGCCGCTCGGACCGCCGGCGTGAACCTGGAGATCGGTGCGGGTCAACTGGGCGCTGCCCAGAATGCCAAGCGTGACGAAATAGGAGGTGTCTTCATACGACATCACCGAAAGCGTCTTTCCCTTGAGGTCAGCCGCCCTCGCAATATGACGGTCGTCCCGGGTGATCAACTGATGCAGCGGGTGACCGCCCAGCAATGCAACGGCTTTCACGTCGATGCCATTCGCCCGCAGGATGATCGGCGTATCGCCGAGCGCGTCGCCCAGGTCGCCATTGCCTGCCGCCAGCTGCTTGCCGACATCCGCCCCGCCATGCACGGCAACCCAGCGTACGCGCAGACCTTCTTTCGCGTAATAGCCCTTGCTGTCGGCCAGCATGAATGGGGCGAAAGCCAGTTCGCCAGGCGGGGCCGCGAGCAGGAAGGTGACGTCCTTCAACGGAGTCTGCGCATGCACATTCAGGCTGGCGGCGGCCAGCGCGGTGAGCGTCGCCAGCGTCCGCGACGCGCGGGTCAGTACTTTTACTATTCCGGTTTTCATTTCGCCATCCTTATCATGCGATTTAAAACTTTCTTGATGAAACGCTCACGTTCACACTCCACGAACCAGCCGGCCCGCCGGGAAGCGGGCACGGCGGGCCTGCGTCAGGCGGGATCGTTGGCGGCTGCTTCTCCTTCTTCCGCGGCACGCGCGCCATGCACCGTGAAGAAAGTCGCGCCCTCAAGCCTTTGCCCGATAGCCGCTTCGTATGCTTCGCGAACGTGGTCGGGCTGCCCAGCCTGACCGATAAAGTCCCGCAGATAAGGTCCCAGCAAGGGGTGCGCGGCGAGTTCGGCACGCGTCAAGCCGTTCATCAGTTCATCGCGGCACGCCGACGGCAAATAAACGTTGTGATTCGCTTCCCGGTCGGTGATCAGCCCTTTGGGCTGTTTGCCGGCGGCTACCGCTTCCAGTTCTTCAAAGAAGCGCCGGCGCAGCATCACGACTCCCCGGTCGCTTGCGCCGAGCGTTTCCTTCGTGCGATCGGTGATCGCGCCCTGGCCTACCCACGCCGCGAAATCCTGATTCGCGACATGACTCGTAATCCACGCGCCGTTCTCGTCGCGCACGGGTCCGTACCAGCTCGGGATGTGCTCCTGCACATAGGGCTCCTGCTCCTTCGGCACCCGGTTGAACACCCACAGCACGCTGAGCGTGTTTTCATCGTCGATCGGCACGCGCCATTCGAAGTGATGGCCGAGGTAGAAGCCGTTGGGCCACAAGGTCACGCGGCCGATGGTCCACATCGGGTTCTGCTCGCTTTCTTTCGCACGCAGTCGCTTGTAGATGAAACCGAAATCGAATTCTTCATACTGAGTCTTCAGATGCGTCGGGACATATTCCGCGTTGCTGTCCTGCAAGCGCTGCGTCCAGTTGTTATGGGTCCATTCGAAGTGAATCGGATCGATCGAATTCTCCTGGCACTGGAACCAGTTGCACGGCACCTCCGCCAGAACGACCTGGGCGAATCCGTGCTCGTAGTGGAAGGGCTCCCAATCCGGCAACTCGGGAGCCGGCGCCGGACCCATGTAAGCCCAGATCAAGCCGGCTTTCGCCCTGACTTCGTAAGCGGTGACGGTGACTTTTTTGCGCAGGCGCGCATCGGCGTCGACAATCTCCTCGTAGGGCTGGTGGGTGCACTGGCCCTTCGCATCGAACTCCCAGCCGTGGTACGCGCAGCGCAGACCGCATTTTTCGACGAACCCGAACGCGAGGTCCGCGTTGCGGTGCGGACAGCGCCGCTGCACGAGGCCGAACTTGCCGGAGAGGTCCTTGAACAGCACCAGGTCCTCTCCAAACAGGCGAATCGGGCGAACCGACATCTCGTCGAATTCGCTTACGCCCGCAACGGGATGCCAGTAGCGCCGCAGGTAGTCGCCCATTTGCGTGCCAGGTCCAACCTCGGTGAGCAACCGGTTCTTTTCTTGGCTTAACATTTTTGAATCTCGCGTGAATATCGACATCGGGATGTGCACGTCGCTGCGAATCCGCCGACAGTCGGCGTGTGGCTCCGCCAGCGGCTGCAAACCAACTGCCGGCTTGCGTCCTGGCACGAAGCGCCGCATCGCAAGCGAAGCGTTAGCCGGATTCTTTGTCGCGGATATTCGAGGGACAACTCCCGGAACCATCAAAAGAGTTGCAGAACGTCCCAGGCGGCGGATGGACTCCGGCTCGCGACGATTTCCGCCTCCCGCAAATTTTGTCCGGCTAAGCTGGGCATAGTGGGAGAACCGTATCGACAGACGCCCGGAGCCGGGCGATCCTGACGTGCCGGCGCGGTGCTGCATCGAATGGAGTCAGTTGTGGATCAGTTGAACGAGTACCTGGAGGATTTCCACGCCAACGCGGTCGTGACAGGGCACTTCACGTTGCGCGCGCCCTGGTCGTTCGACAAGGATGCGGTGCAGGGCGTCCCATTTCGTATCTGCAGGGGCGCGCCGTATTACCTGTCTCTTGAGGGACAGTCCCCGGTACTCGTTCAACCCGGCGACGTCGTTTTGCTGCCGCACGGCGACTGGCATCGCATGAGTTCCGATCCCGATCACCCGCCGATCTCCTTCAATTCGATTCTGGCGGAAAAAGGCCTCGTGCCCAAATACGACACGCCGCTCGAATTCGAAGCGGGCGGCGGCGGCGCGGCGTGCGAGCTGCACACGGCCATCGTGGGGTTTCCGAATGCAAAGCGTCATCCGTTGTTCGGCATCCTGCCGGCGCTCATCCACATTCGCGCCGACGATCCGGCGGTTTCACCGTGGCTGAAGTCGACGCTGCAAACCTTCATCGAAGAATCCATGTCATGCCAGCCGGGATGGACCATCGCCGCAGCGAGGCTTTCCGATGTGCTGTTCGTGCAGATGATCCGCGCCCACGTATTCCAGCATTCGCAGACCACCGCCAGTTGGCTCAGAGGACTCTTCGATCCGCAGATCGGCAAGACGATTCTGGCGATCCGTCGCGATCCGGGTTCGGCATGGAACCTGTCCACGCTCGCCGAGACCGCCGGCATGTCGCGTTCGAGATTCGCTGCGCGATTTACCGAGCTGGTGGAAATGGCGCCCATGGCCTATGTCACCGATGTCCGGATGCATTTCGCCGCCCATGAGTTGACCGCCCGGCCCACGCGCATTTCGACAATCGCTTCGCGTGTCGGTTACGAATCGGAGAAGTCCTTCACGCGCGCCTTCAAGCGATGGTGCGGCCTCTCGCCGGGGGCGTACGCGTCGCACCACAGCGATCCGCGCGACGGCATACGGCCTTGACGCGGCGTCTCTTTCGCGTGGACGGAATCAGCTTGCTGGCGCCTTGCGATCGGTGAGGAACGCAGCCCGGAGGTTTTTTGCGGCTCCGGCCTGTCGCCGCGAGTGACCGTCGAGGCCGCCGTCCACCGCCCATTCCGCAAACGTGGTCGGCCCCGGCTCGAATTCGCGCGGCTGCCACTCCGGCGTCAGGTAGTCCTCGTCGGCGTAATACTCGATCAGGGCGCCGCAGGGATTCTGGAAGTACCAGAAATAAGCCGATGAAATAGGGTGGCGGCCCGGCCCCAATTGCGTGTTCCAGCCGCAACGGCTGATGTGCAATCCGCCGCCGAATACCTCGTGAATATCGCGGACGGTGAACGCGACATGATTGAGTCCGCGCTTGCCGCCCGGCAGGGAAAGCAGGAAGAGATCATGGTGACCGCCGTGTGGCGAACAGCGCATGAATGTGCCACGCTCCGGGTAGCGGTCCGATATTTCGAAACCCAGCAGTTCGCGGTAAAACGCCTCGGTCCCGGCTAGCGCATCGGTGAAGAACACGACGTGCCCCACCTCGACCGGTTCCGCGCGTTGATAAACCGGGCCCGGCGTATCGATCCGCGCAGGGGGATATCCCCACGGATTGGCCGGCGAGCCTTGCTGATCGATGGTGCGTTTGCGGGTAACCTCGATACGTATCGCCAGCCCGTTGGGATCGATACAGCCCACTGCATCGTCGTGCTCGAAGTGTCCGGCTCTACCGGCGAAGCGGCCACGCAACGCGTCGAGTTCCGCGCGTGTCGCGACGCCCCACGTGACTTCGCGAAGGGTCGGCCCGTCTTCGAACGCCGGCGGCAACGACGGATCGTCGTGCGCGACGGCGTGGACGCGACAACCGTTCAGCGTTTCGAAGTATGCGGACCGCTCCGTGCAATCCACTTCGCGCAGCCCCCAGTCGGCGAGAAAGCGCCGGCAGGATGCAAGGTCGGTTACGCCATAGGTAATCTGTTCGATGCCAAGTATCGTCATACTGTTCCGTGCGGCCGAAGCCCGCTAGAGATCGAGAACCAATGTGCCGCTTTTCGCGGCGGACACGCAAATCATCATCGTTTTGCCGGAGGCCTTTTCAGCGGCGCTCAGGACCGAATCGCGATGTTCCGGGCACCCCCCAAGTACGCGCGTTTCGCACGCCCCGCAGATTCCCTCCGCGCAGCTGTATTCGACTTCGATACCCGCTTCGAGCAGCGTTTCGAGAAGGGTCTTGCCGGCGGGCACGTCGAGCGTCTTGCCGCTCTTTGCCAGCTCCACCGTGTAGCCATTCTTCGGCGCTTGCACCGCTGCCTGATCCGCCGCGAAGCGCTCGACATGGACATGCTCGATTCCGCTCGCATGACACGCTGCTTCGAACGCGTTCAACATCACAACCGGGCCGCAACAGTAGGCGTGAATCGTCCTGGGTTGCTGTTTGAAATATCCTGCCAGGTCGAACGGCTGGCCGCCGTTTTCATCATCGAAATGGAGATGAATGTCTCCGCCCAGCATGGCGAGTTCATCCAGAAACGCGGCCTGCGCGCGGCTGCGCGAGCAGTACACGAGCCGCACGGCCTTACCCGCTTCGCGCAAGCGACGATACATGCAGAGAATCGGCGTAATGCCGATCCCGCCCGCGATCAGCACGGTCGACTCGGCGCTGTCGTCGAGTGCGAAGTGGTTGCGGGGTACGCCAACCGGCAGCGTGATGCCGCAGCGGAAATTTTCGTGCACGTAGCGCGAGCCGCCGCGGCTTTGCCGGTCGGAGAGAATTCCCAGCACATAACGGTCGACCTCGTCGCATGAATTGAGCAGCGAATAACTGCGCGTCAATCCATTGGGGAGATGCAGATCGACATGGGCGCCCGGATCGAACCTCGGAAAATGTGTGCCCTGTGCCGGTATCAATTCGACGCTGAGTACGCCCTCCGCTTCATAACGCAAGGTGCGTATGCGGGCCTGCAGGAGTTCATTGCTGCTCATATTCGTTCCGCGCCGCCTTTTGCTCGGCGGCGCGGCCAAAATTCAGGTCATTGTGGCGGGCGGATCTGCCGCAGATCGAAATCGAGCCGCGCACTCGCCTCGATCTCGACAGTCAGCTCGGGAAAGACAAGGCCGGACACGGCCACGAGCGTCGACGTCGGATAGGCGCCCAGTCCGGCAAAGAAAACGCGACGGGCACGGGTTATCTGGTCCTTGTCGGCGATATCCGTCACGTAGACCGTGAGCCGCGCGATGTTCGCGATCGAGCCGCCTTCGGCCTCGACGAGCGACTTGATCTTGTTCAGCACGATCAGCGCCTGCTCGTAGGTGGAGATCGGTTGATTCGCGGTTACTGTCGCCGGATGCGCGGTCATGCCGGAGAGCACCAGTTCGCTGCCGATGCGAATGCCGTTGGTCCATGTCGCGTGGTCGAGGTCCGGCACGCCGGCCGCGACGATACGGCTCGCGTTGAGTCTGACGTCGCTCATTGGGCCGCCGCCTCTTCGAGTTGGGCCTTGGCAAGACTTTTCAAATGGCGCCGCAGTTTGACAACACCCATATCGTGTTGATACAGGTGTTCGCGCTGGTTCGCGTCCGCCTCCATGAATTCGAGCATGTCGCGGTCCTGTTCGAGCACGGCCCAGTGGCGCGCTTCCAGACGGTTCTTGTAGAGGAAGCGCCACGTGTCGCGTTGCCATCCATCGACCTTGCGGCAGCGCCAGTGGAATACGGCGGCCTGGTTCGCCGAGATCGGCGTGAAGCTGCCGACGATGATGAAATTGCCGCCCGGGCCGCCTGTTTTCGGATAGGGGATCTCAAGACGCAGCCAGTGGACGCCGGTGTCGGCCCATTCGGTCCAGTCGAAATTGACGTCGCGCTGGCCTTCTTTCTCGAACACAAAACCGGTTTCGGTGTCGCGAATGCGGAAGCTCGCACTCTGGTCCCCCAGCGCCATCGAATGAGACTGCTTGTGCAGATACGTGCCGTGCATCGGGTCCATCACGTTGTCGAGCACGTAGCGGTAACTGCCGTTCCATTCGGTGTAGCAGAGGAAAGAAGAGAATTCGCCGGACGTGAGTTGTTCCGGCAAGCGCAGCGGTGGCGGTTCGTCGATGTTCCCCTGCGCGTTATAGAGCCACACGGCGCCGTTCGACTCTCTGACATGAAACGACTGCACCGCGCGCGAGCCTTCCAGCTTGCAGCCCGGACTGCCCGGTACGCTTGTCACCACGCCATCCGCGCGAATCTGAACGCCGTGATAGCCGCATGCGATGCGATCGCCCAGCACGATCCCTTTCGAGAGCGGGGCGCCTCGATGCGGGCAGTGATCTTCCAGCGCATGCACCGCGCCGTCGGCGTCGCGCCACAGCACGAGCTTCTTGCCGAGCCGTCGCAGCGATATGGGCTCCTTGCCGATGAAATCCGACGGGCAGAGGGGGAACCACAGATTCTTCAGGCCGTTTTCGAGCACGGCCTCAACGGTGTCTTCAGGGGCATTCATGTCGATCGCCTGTTCCTTTGAAATCGATTGTCGCGGCGCGTCTAGTCCGCTGCCAGCCGCTTCATCTCGGCGGCAAAGCTTGCCTCGGTCCACCGGACTCCCACTTGCGGGCCGGGTCCCGCGTCGTTCAGATAACCCACCAGCGATGCGAGATCGTGCAATCCGTTCGCGTAGGCGCGCTCGATCGAATCGCCGAGCAGGTTCTCGTATTGCGACGGCTCACGCATGCGAGCCTGATGCGGTTCAAGATAACGCTCCATCATTGGCCTCCCTGGCGTACCCGTTCGCGAATGCGCTCGCGCACGGGCAAAAAGTCGTAGGTGGAATAACATTCGGTGCGGAAGACGCCCCATGCGGAACGTTCGAGTTCAAGATTGACGACCGGCAGCAATGCAGGCGGCAATTCCAGCGTGACGATCTGGCCGAAACCCATTGCGACGGTCCATGACATCACCTTGACGCCTTCGGGCGGGAAGCGTTCCCACCAGTCGGCCGCCTTCAGGCGAGACTGAAACGCGTCGAGATTGTTCGACTGGTCGTGCTTGAGGAACACCGTCAGAAGCATCGTTTCAGCCGGCGCGTTCTGCGGGCCGGGATTTTTTGTTTCGCTCATATCAATGGACCAAAGCCGGTTGGTAAGAAAACTTTGACGGCCGCGCAGCGTCGCTACGCTCGTGCCGGCGAACGGGCGCGAGGCCGAAAGCTCAGCCACAGCGAAAGATCGCTGGCGGCCTTGCATACCTGCTCGATCAGACCGCTCTCCGAATCGCTCGAACCGGTCTCCGCCTGGGGCATCGTCACCGCGACAGCCGCAGCAATACGCCCTGATTCATCAAGCACGGGTGCGGCGATGACCGAAATCCCGTCCTCGAACGACGACCTGCTCACTGCATGGCGGCGCTGCGCGATTTTCCGCACAACCTCATATAAGGCTTCGACAGACCGCGGCGTACGGGGGGTGTACTGTTTCAACTCGCCCTCGGGAAACAGCGCGGCCAGTTCGCGCAACGTCATGTCTCCCATGAGCACCTGGCCGTGCACCGTTGCGTGCGCCGGCAGGCGCGTCCCCACATTGATTTTCACGAGCGAGAAGAGGGGGGCGCGGCTCTGTGCCTTTGCAACGAATACGACGTCGCGGCCTTCGCGAATCACGACGTGACTCGTCAGGCGGGTTGCGTCGCGCAGCTTGTCGAGCACGGGTTGGGTGAAATCCGTCAAATCGAGCGGGCTCAGCGATTCGAAACCCAGACGCAGGACAGCCACGCCAAGCCGGTATCCGCGCGCGTTGCCGGACCGTTCGAGGACGCCGAACGATTCGAGCGTCTGCAGCAAATGAAACACCGTCGTACGGGGCATGCCTAGACGCCGTGCCAGTTCCGAGCCGCTGAGCAAGGTCTCGCGCGAGGAGAACTCGCCGAGAATGCGCAGGCCGCGTTCGAGGCTGCGCACGAGTGGGGGCTGGCCGGTGCGGACCGCGCGCCGGATCGTGCCGCTGTAGTCAGTCATGATGATCGGCTCAATGGCTGACCCGCTCAGACAGTACGCATGCTGGCGCGGGGCAGATAGTGCAGCGCGCGCTTCTCAAGCCAGACGACTGCCGCGTAGGCGAGAATCCCGATGATCGTCAGCGCGACGATGGACACGAACACCATGGCGGTATTGCCTTGCCCCTCGCCGTAGACGAGCAGAAAGCCGAGCCCCTTGTCGCCGCCCACCAGTTCCCCGACCGTGACGCCGATGATGGCGAGCGTCGAGGCGATGCGCAGGCCCGCGAACAGCGCCTGCATCGCGGACGGAAACTCGACCAGCCGAAACACCTGCCAGCGATTTCCGCACATGGCGCGCACCAGGTTGACCATGTCGGGGTCGACCGCCCGAACCGCGCCCAGCACGTTGATCATGACCGGGAAGAACACGATCAGCACCGCGACGACGATCTTCGGATAAACGGTGTAGCCCATCCACATCACGAACAGCGGTGCAAATGCGACCTTGGGCGCGATCTGCAGCGCGAGTATGTACGGCGACAGCACCGTTTCGGTGGTCGGCGAAAGACCCAGCGCCACGCCAATCGTCACGCCGAGCGCCGAGCCCATCACGAATCCGGCAACGACTTCGAGCGCCGTGACGCCGGCATGCATCATCAGGTTCTCGCTGTTCAGCATGCGAATGGCTTCGTTGAAGGTCGACGAAAGTCTCGGCAGCACGAATTCAGGTATGCCGAGCGCCGCCGGCCCCCATTGCCAGCCGATCAGGAACAGGACGAGCAGCATCAGGCTGCCGGTCATCATCTTCAGTTTGAGAGTCGTGCGCATCATCTGGCTGGGTCCGGTATCTGGGTGAATGCTGAAAACGCTGGTCGTCTGAATCAGCCGAGGTGATCTTCTCTGCCGACTTTCAATAGATCCATCAACCTGGCGATGTAGCCGTTCATGGCCGAGAGCTTGCGGCGCTCAAGCGGGTTATCGCGCATCGGCAGATCGATCAGGATTTCCTCGATGATGGTGCCGGGTCGTTCGCTCATGACGAATACGCGATCGGACAATGCGACGGCCTCGGCGAGATCGTGCGTAATCAGCAACGCGGTTTTCGCTTCGGTGGCGAGCATCTGGGCGAGATCCTGTTGCAACACCATCTTGGTTTGCGCGTCGAGCGCCGAGAACGGTTCGTCCATGAGCAGGACGTCAGGCTCGACGGCGAGTGTGCGCGCCAATGCCGCGCGCTGACGCATGCCGCCTGACAGTTGATGCGGATAGTGCGATTCGAAGCCCTTGAGATGGCAACGTTCCAGCAAGATCGCCGACTTCGCGCGACGCTCGCCGCGCGGCACGCCGCGAATCTGGATGCCAAGCTCGACGTTTTCAGCAATGGTGCGCCATGGCATCAGCAGATCCTTCTGCAGCATGAACGCCACGTCGTGCGAAGGTCCGGTAACGCGCCGACCGCCGACGAAAACCTCTCCTTCGGTCGGCATGTAAAGGCCCGCGCCCATGTTCAGCAGCGTGCTCTTGCCGCAGCCGCTCGGGCCGATCAGCGAGGCCACCTCGCCCTTGCGAATCGCAACGGAGACATCCTGGACGGCGGTCATTTGCGCGTTGCCATGTCTTGCCGGAAAACGTCGGGTGACATGGCGAAATTCGACCGCGCACTCGACAGACCTGGCCGCTGAAGCCAGTGGCGCAAGGGCGGAGGCGTGGTCCTCGATTTTATTGAACCAAAGCATTGCATTGCCTCACGTCAGTTTGTTGCATATAGGGACCGCAGCTTTTCCCAGGGTTAATCGGCAGATCGATCAGCGGTGGTGCGATGGAGGGGATTCTTTGTGGCCAATAAATGACGGCCAATGGCCGAGCTTCCCGAATAGGTTGCCGATCGTCCTGGCTTTACAGGTAGCGACGGGACAATCGGAGCCAAAAGCTTGCGTCCGCTGAAATCGAAACCTGACGTTCGCGGCTTTTTACTGCCGGATGCCCCGTCGCTATCAGGAGATGCACGTCAAGTCAAACAGCGGCTTGAGGGCGGAGCGAGCGACTGTTCAGGGTCGTGACCGGGCCGCTCTTCATCCATCGTGGTTCGGTCAAAAAGGACGCCGTCCCTGCTTATTGGGGACGGTGAGGCAGCTGCGGGAGCGGCCCTCATGGGTCGCGGGCATGTGTCGGCCGAAGCCAGGCGGGCGTCGTCCTCGGGCGTTTTGTAACCGGCAGTAATGAATAAACGGATGAGGCTGGAATAAAGCCCGGATCACGTTCGTTTGAACGAGGCTGTCAGAAGTCCTTTCCGCGCTGGCGGGCTGTCCGGATGCGAATCCGCAGTCTGCGATCGGCGGAGGGAAGCCGGACGGCAGCAGGGGAGTCCTTCGCGAGACCACCGCGGGGCAGGCGGCCAACACGCCAGTTCACGTCCATTCGTGTGCTCACAAATAGTAATGATTGCTATTCCGAGAATGGATGCCTGGATGGCGCGCGCTTGCCGCAACGCGGATCCGACGACGGACAGTCCGGCAGCACACTCATCAACCGGAGAATCAGAAGTGAAAAGAATCGATGTCCAAAGGCTTCGGAAGCGCACGAGCAGGGGATTGACCGGCTCGCTGCTCGCCGTGGCGCTGGCGCACACGGCGCTCGCTCAGGAGACCCAGCCGGCGCCGTCCGGAGGCGCCGCGAAGCCCGCTGCGGCGGACGCGCCGACGCTGCCGCCCGTGCAGGTGCGCGGGACGGTCTCCGGGCCGGCCGCGCAGGCCGACAACGTCAACGATCCGGACCAGGTCGTCGGCGTGAGCAAGACCGGAACCGCACTGAAGGACCTGCCGGCCAGCGTGCAGGTGATTCCGCGCGCGCTGCTGAACGAGCAGGGCGCGATGATGCTCCGCGACGGCGTCGCCAACGCGAGCGGCGTGAACGTCGGCGGTCAGGACACCAAGGGCTACTACGATCACTTCCTGATTCGCGGGCTGAACGCGCAGGTCTACAACGACGGTTTCTCCGATGGCGATCTGCTCGGCGGCATCTCGCATTCGCTGAACGGCGTCGAGCACATCGAGGTGCTCGAAGGGCCGGGGTCGGCGCTGTTCGGCAGCGGACCGCCCGGCGGCACGATCAACATCGTGCACTACACGCCGTCGTCCGAGTTCCATGCCGGCGCGAGCCTCCAGTCGGGCTCGTTCGGCACGGTCGGCGGCAGCGGTTACGTGACCGGGCCGACCGGCATCGCGGGCCTGAACTATCGCGTCGACGCGACCGCGTCGCGCTCGGACGGCTTTCGCGGCCTGTCGAGCCGCGACGCGGAAATCCGGCCGGAACTCGAATGGACGACCGCGAACCACAAGATCGACTTTTCGATCGACGCGCGCAACATTCACGAGACCCCGGATTCATATGGCCTGATCTACTTCCACGGGTCGCCGATAACGAACGTGCCGATCGACTCGAAGTATTCGACGCCGTTCGCGTTCGCGCGCGGCAACTACGTGCGCCCGACGGTCGCCGACGAATGGAAGGTCAGCGACATCCTGACCATCAACAACCGGTTCTCGTATCTGCATCGCAGCCTCGACGTGCTGGGCAACGGCGACAGCACGAGCACGAAGGTGAGCGGCAACGAGGTCGTCGGCAGACAGCTTCGGCAGCAGGACGATTCGGACAACAGCTTCGACTATCAACTGGAGCCCGTGTGGCGGTTCGGGACCGGCAGCGTCCGGCACACGCTGCTGACCGGCTTCGAGTATCAGCACCAGACGATCGACACCGAACGCACGACCGCCGATCTGCCGAACATTCCCGACGCGTTTAATCCGGTTCCGCCGGAGACGTCGCTGGCGGGCCTGACGTTCCTGTGCGACGCGAAGCATTCGTGCGACAACGATCACCTCGTCGCGAACTACTACAGCGTGTACGCGACCGACCAGATCGACGTGACGGACAAGCTGAAGCTGCGCGCGGGCGTGCGCAAGGACTGGTGGGACACGTCGCTGACGCCGGGCATCTCCGTGCCGGGCCGGTTCGACACCCAGGGGCAGCCGCTCGTCGCCGGCGTGACCGACTCGCGCAACGACGCGCCGGTGAGCTGGAACGTCGGCGTGCTGTACAAGGCGCTGCCGTGGCTGTCGCCGTATTTCGGCGTGTCGAAGAGCCATCTGGCGAACTTCAACTCCGAGAACACGCAGAACGGCATCGGCGCGCCCGAGTCCGCGCTGCAATACGAAGTGGGCGTCAAGTTCGCGTTCCTCGACGACCGGTACGTGCTGAACACGGCGCTGTTCGACGTGTCGCGCGACAACGTCGCCGCGCTGACGACGATCGGCGGCGTCGAGAGCGTCGTGTTCGACAGCCAGCGGACGAAGGGTGCGGAAGCGTCGCTCGATGCGAGCCTCACGCCGCAGTGGCACGTGATCGCGAACTTCACCGCGCAGGACGCGAAGATCACCGACAACCCGCAAGGCATCACGTCGGTCGGCAATCATCCGCAGGGCGCGCCGGCGTACATCGCGAACCTGTGGACCACGTACGCGTTCTCGATCGCCGGGATGCCGGGCTTTCACGTCGGCGCGGGGGTCAACTACGTCAGCCGCAGCTATAGCGACATCACGAACGTGAACTCGATTCCGTCGTATGTGATCGCCAACGCCGCGTTCGGCTATGAAGCGCGTCGCTGGGGCGTGGATCTGAACGTCCACAACATCACGGACCGGCGTTACTTCGTCGCCGCGAACGCGGCGGGCGCGTACGTCGGGGAATCGCTGAGCGCGTTCGTCAACCTGCACGCGAATTTCTAGCGCGCAGAAAAAAGGGCCTTCGTCTGCCGATTCAGGTCGGCGACGAAAGCCCGGCAGGCTGAACAACGGCTCGCGGATAGCGCGAGCCGTTGTTCCGTTGCGCGTTAAACCAGCACGTGTCCGCCGTCGACGACGACGACCTGTCCCGTGCTGAAGCCCTGCTGCATCAGGTACAGATACGTCTGCGCGACGTCGGCCGCTTCGCCGACGCGCCGCACCGGCATTTTCTCCGCGATGTATTCGTACAGGCCCGCGCGGTCCGCGTCGGTCATGTTGTCCCACAGCGCGGTGCGCAGCACGCCGGGCGCGACCGCGTTGACGCGCAGCGGCGCCAGCTCGACGGCGAGCGCGCGCGTGAGCGATTCGATCGCGCCGAGAATGCTGGACGGCACCGTCCACGCGGGCAGCGGACGCGACGACGCGACCCCGCTCGTCAGCGTGATCGAGCCGCCCGCGCGAAGCAGCGGCGCAGCGTGTTTGACGGCACGCAGCGCGCCCCAGTAGCGCACGTCGAACGCGCGCTGCGCGTCTGCGATGCTGAGGTCCGCGAGGGTTTGCAGCAGCAGCGATTCGCCGGCGGTGTAGACGAAATGATCGAACGCGCCGACGCGCGCGAAAAACGCGCTGACCTGCGCGTCGTCGGTGAAATCGATCGACTCGCCGCGCGTGCCTTCGGGCAGGCGCGCGAGGGCGGCCGCGACGCGTTCCGGATTGCTCGATGCGATGACGACCTCGGCGCCGGCGCGGGCCGCGGCGTCCGCGACGGCGAAGCCGATGCCGGATGTGCCGCCGGCGACGACGACGCGGCTTTGCCGAAGCGTGATGGGGGTAAGCTGACTGTTTTCCATGCTGATGTTTTCGTAAGGGAGCGGTTCGTGCGGCGTAGCTGACTACGCGTTGCCTGATCGTCGATCGATGGCTTGCCGCGGGTGCGCGTGAGTGTACGTGATTTGCGTTGATCGAGTGGGACGCGCAGCGCCGCCGGCCGCGCTCGTGGCACCATAACGGCTGGCGCGCATTTTGGCGCGAATTTTTCCCGCTGCACACTTCGATCGATACGCATGACATTCACGCTTTCCGACACGCTGCCCGAGTCCAAACCCGCGCTTTATGAAACGCTCGTTGCCCAGGCGCGCGCGCTGATCGAGCACGAAACCGATACGGTCGCGAACGCGGCCAACTTCTCGTCGCTCGTGTTCAATTCGCTCGACGGCCTGAACTGGGCCGGCTTTTATTTCTTCGACGGCGCCGAACTGGTGGTCGGCCCGTTCCAGGGCAAACCGGCGTGCGTGCGGATCGCGCTTGGCAAGGGCGTCTGCGGCACGGCCGCGCTGTCGCGGCAGACCCAGGTCGTCGCGGACGTGCATGCGTTCCCGGGCCACATCGCATGCGATTCGGCATCGCAATCGGAAATCGTCGTGCCGCTCGTCGCCGCCGACGGCGCGCTGATCGGCGTATGGGACGTCGACAGCCCGCGCCTCGCGCGTTTCGACGAAGCGGACGCGGCCGGCATGGAAGCGTTGTGCCGCACGTTCGTCGAATTCGGCTGGCGCGGGATCGCCCGCTGACGCCGGCTTAGGCCGTCGCGGAAGCCATCGGCTGCTTCCACGGTTTCATCTTCGTCTCCCCCTGATAACCGGCTTCGTTTCGCTCCGTGCGAAGCCGTGTTCCGCTGCAACCCTCCGCGCCGTTTCGACGAATACGCATCAGAGCGACGTCCGAACGGCCAGACCGGCAACGTGCGACGCTGTCGTCGCGAGACCGGGCGCGGAATAACCGCCGCCCTCCGGTGTTCTCCCTCTGACAACCGTTGTCCGCAGCGCCGATCGACGGCGCGCGGACGCCCTGGAGCGACGCCCGTATGCCCCTGTTCCTGATTGCCTGGCTTGGCGGCGTGCTGACCATCGTCAGCCCTTGCATCCTGCCTGTTCTGCCGTTCGTGTTCGCCCGCACGGAGCGGCCGTTCGTGCGCAGCGGCTTGCCGCTGCTCATCGGCATGGCCATCGCGTTCAGCGCGGTCGGCGCGCTGGCCGCCGTCGGCGGCGGCTGGGCCGTCGCGGCGAACCAGTACGGGCGCATCGCGGCGCTCGTGCTGCTCGCCGTGTTCGGCGTCGCGCTGCTGTTTCCTTCGCTCGCGGATTATCTGTCGCGCCCGGTTGTCGCGCTCGGCGCGCGGCTGTCCGCGTCGGCCGACGATCCGCAGCGCGCGGGCGGCGGTTTCGGCGCGTCGCTGCTGCTCGGCGTCGCGACCGGCATGTTGTGGGCGCCGTGCGCCGGCCCGATTCTCGGCCTGATCCTCACCGGCGCCGCGCTGCAAGGCGCGAGCGTGCATACGTCGCTGCTGCTGCTCGCGTATGCGGCCGGCGCGGCGACGTCGCTCGCGCTGGCGCTCATCGCCGGCCAACGCGTGTTCGCCGCGATGAAGCGTTCGCTCGGCGTCGGCGAATGGATCCGGCGCGGGCTCGGCATCGCGGTGCTCGCGGGCGTCGCGGCGATCGCGCTCCATGCCGATACCGGCGTGCTCGCGCGGCTGTCGCTCGCCGGCACGAACCAGCTCGAACAGGGACTGCTCGACCGTCTGCGGCCCGCGTCGGATCACATGGCGTCCGCGTCGATGCAAGGCTCCGCGTCGATGCAGGCGAGCGCGTCGATGCGCGCCGCGCAGCACGCGCCGTCCGCCGCGCTGCCGGTCGAAGGCGAACTGCCGTCGCTCGACGGCGCGGTGCAATGGCTGAACTCGCCGCCGCTGACGGCCGCCGCGCTGCGCGGCAAGGTCGTGCTTGTCGATTTCTGGACCTATTCGTGCATCAACTGCCTGCGGGCGCTGCCGTACGTGAAGGCGTGGGCCGACAAGTACCGCGCGAACGGACTCGTCGTGATCGGCGTGCATGCGCCCGAGTTCGCGTTCGAGAAGGACATCGGCAACGTGCGGCGCGCGGTGGCCGACCTGAAGATCGACTATCCGGTTGCGATCGACAATCGCTACGCGATCTGGCGCGCGTTCGACAACCAGTATTGGCCCGCGCACTATTTCGTCGATGCCAATGGGAAGATCCGCCATCACCATTTCGGCGAAGGCGATTACCGGGAATCCGAACAAACCATCCGGCAACTGCTGACCGAGGCCGGCGCGCGCGATCTGCCCGCGGGTTTCGTCACGGACACCGGCACTGGCGCCGAAGCGCCGCCCGCGATGAACGACATGCAGTCGCCGGAGACCTATCTCGGCTACGAGCGCGCGCACGGCTTCGCGTCGCCGGGCGAGCCGGTCGCGGACCGGCCGCACGACTACGCGGCCGGTCCGCTCGACCTGAACCAGTGGGCGCTGGCCGGCACGTGGACGCTCGGCGCGGAGCATGCCGATCTCGACCGCGCCGGCGGCGGCATCGTCTATCGCTTCCATGCGCGCGACCTGCACCTCGTGCTCGGCCCGGCGGGCGACGGCAAGCCGGTCCGCTTTCGCGTGACCGTCGACGGCAAGCCGCCCGGCGCGGACCACGGCGCGGACGTCGATGCGAACGGCTACGGCACGGTGACCGGTCAGCGCCTGTATCAGTTGATCCGCCAGCAGGGAGCCGTCGCGGACCGCACGTTCGAGATCCGCTTCCTGGATCCCGGCGTGCACGCTTATTCGTTCACGTTCGGCTAGGCGAATGCGCCGGCCGTGTTTTGTCCTGTCTCGTCACGTCATGGAGCAACCGCCATGCAAGAAGCCTCCCGCTTTTCCCGCACGTCCCGTACGTCGCGTCGCCGTTTCGGCTGGCGCTGGCCGCTGCTCGCGGCCGTGACCCTGTTTGCGGCCGCGGCCGCCCTCGTGCAGCCGCCGGTGCTCGCCGGCGAAGCGCGCGTCGTGCCGCCGCCGACGCTCGATGAAAAGGATGCCTCGACCGGCGCGCCGCCGTTCGAGACGGCCGTGCTCGCGGGCGGCTGCTTCTGGGGCGTGCAGGGCGTGTTTCAGCACGTCAGGGGCGTGACGTCCGCCGTGTCCGGTTATACGGGCGGCGATCGCGCGTCCGCGCAGTACGAGACGGTCAGCACGGGGACGACCGGTCACGCGGAATCGGTGCGGATCACGTTCGATCCGCGCCAGATCAGCTACGGGCAAATCCTGCAGATCTATTTTTCCGTCGCGCACGATCCGACCGAACTGAACCGCCAGGGGCCGGACGTCGGCACGCAGTATCGTTCGACGATCTTTCCGACGACGCCCGCACAGGCCCGCATCGCGCGCGCGTACCTCGCGCAGTTGCGCGACGGGCACGCGTTCTCCGCGTCGCCGGTTACGACGGTCGAAGCGGATCGCACGTTCTATCCGGCCGAGACGTATCACCAGAACTACCTGACGCTGCATCCGGATGCGTCGTATATCGCGATCAACGACATGCCGAAGCTCGCGGACCTGAAGCGGCTTTTCCCGGCGCGGTATCGCGAGCAGCCGGTGCTGGTCGATACGTCGGTCAGGGCGTCGGCAAGCTGAGTTTTCGTATGCGTTTGCGACGGGCGGGCATCGCACGATGACCGCCCCAACACCCGTTAGAGAGCGAGCGCGAGCCGCGCGGAACGGCTGCGCGAACAGCAGATCATGATCGTCGGGCGCGCGCACTCCGTCGCGATGCAGCGGCTGCGCTTCGAACGCGGCGGTGATCCGCGCGTCGTCGGTGAAGTCGAGACGCCGGATGATCCGGATGCGTTCGGTTAGATGCGCATACGTGTGCACCATTTCGCGGTTGCTGGCGAGCGCGTCGATGATCGCTCTCTGCACCTGGCCGCGCTTGAGTCCCTGCAACTCCTCCAGTTGCGCGAGCGCACGCGCGTAGTCCTTGTTCCAGCGTTGCAGCAGCGTCGCGAACAACTTGCCCCGCCGCCGTCAGGCGCAGGCCACCGGACACGCGCCTCTACGTGTGCGGGCCGGCCGGCTTCATGGCGCACCTGCGCGAAGCCGCGCTTGCGCGAGGCTGATCACAAACGCACGTGCATACGGAAGCGTTTGCGTCGGCCGGCGCAGGCGGCGATGGCGACGCATTCATCATGCGGCTCGCCTCGACAGGTCAGTCGTTCGCGATTCCGGCCGACCGCTCGATCGCCCACGTGCTGCTCGACGCGGGCATCGACGTGCCGCTGTCGTGCGAGCAGGGGATGTGCGACGCGTGCCTGACCGGCGTGCTGGACGGCGAGCCGGATCATCGGGACACGGTGCAATCGGACGCCGAAAAGGCGGCCAATACGCAGATCGCGCTGTGTTGTCCGAGGGCCAGGTCCGCGGCGCTGACGCTGGATCTTCGAAGGCGAAGCGTCATGCGCGGGCCGAACTGGATGACCCGCGCATCGCGGCGTAATATACGCGAGGATATTTCGCCCGCCACGCCCGCCGCCCATCGAGGAGACTCCGACCATGGACATCGCACAGACCGCCCGCCGCGCCGTCGAAGAGATCGACCTTCCCGGCACGCTGCGGCTCACGGGCTGCGTGCTGCGTCCGCAGGCGATTTCGCTCGACGCGCTGCGGTGTTTTCCGGCCGTCACGTGTGCGCCGTTCGATCTGCGCTGCTACACCACCCAGCGTTTCATCCGCACGGTCGAACCGTACCGGGGCGTGCTGCTCACCGATTTACTTCAGCACGCCGGCCTGCGCTGCGACGCGCCCGGCGACTTCAAGCGCATGATCTTTCTGGCGGTCGGCCACGATGGTTATGCGGTCACCTTTTCGTGGCACGAACTGTTCAACACGCCGGTCGGGCAGCAGGCGGTCGTCGCCTACGAATGCGGTGGCAACGCGCTGGACGAGGACGACGGCGCGCCGGTGCTGTTCTCGGGCGCCGATCTCGTGCCGGCGCCGCGCCACCTGAAGCGGCTCGCGCGCATCGAGACGCGCGTGCTCGCGCCGTAAGCCGCGCTATCGGCATCGGGCGACGCAACCGAACCGCGACCGCCCGCCCGATCCCCCACGCCTAGAACGAGAACGTCGAAGTCAGCATCACGAGCCTCGGCTCGCCCACCGCGATGATGAGGTTGCTGTTGCTCGACGGGTAGTAGGTCTTGTCGAACAGGTTCTTCACGTTGAACTGGATCTTCGTCGGGATCCTGCCGATCTTCGTTTCGTACGCGGCGAACGCATCGACCACCACATATCCCGGCAGCGTGAAGCTGTTCGCGGTGTCGCCCGGCCGGTTGCCCACCAGACGCGCGCCGCCGCCGAAGCGCCAGCGCCCCGACACGTACGGCAGCGTCGTGTCGTAGACCGCGAACAGGCTGCCCGAATGGCGCGGCGCGTTGACCATCGGCGTGTTGTCCTGCTCGTCGACCGCGTTCGTGTACGCATAGCTGCCGATCAGGCTCAGATGGCGGGTCACGCGGCCCGCCACGTCGAGTTCGACGCCGCGCGAACGCGCGCTGCCGATCGTCGACGTGACGTCGCCGATGGTCACCGCGACGTTGCGCTTGTCGATCTGATAGACCGCGAGCGTGCCGGTGATGCCCGGCTTCAGGTCGAACTTGAGGCCCGCTTCGTACACGCGGCCGCGTTCGGGCGCGAGCGGCTCGACCGCGTCGCCGGACACGTTCGGCACGAACGAGCGGCTGTAGTTCGTGTACACCGACAGCGACGGCGCGATCCGGTAGACCAGCCCGAACTGCGGCAGCCACGTATTGCCGTGCGAATCGTCGTTGACGGTGAACGGCCGGCCGACGCCGGACATCTGGTGCCAGTCCTCCCAGCGCACGCCGGCCGACGCGATCAGGCGGTCGGTCAGATGGACCGTGTCCTGCGCGATCAGCGAATAGGTGTGGACTTTCGACAGGTTGTCGCTCTGCGTGGCGCTCGGTTTGCCGCCCGGCGCGAGCAGTCCGTACACGGGATCGAACAGGTCGAAGCCACCCGTCGCGGCGCCGCGCACCGTGTCGCCGCGGAAGCTGCGCTGCCGTTCGTATTCGCCGCCGAAATACAGGTCGTGGCGCATGCCGGCGATGCCGAGGTTGCCGAGCAGGCCGACCGTCGCGACCTGGTCCGAGTCGTTGCGGCCGAGGTTCGCGTCCGACGAGCGGCGCATCAGGCCGGTCGTGTCGTCGAACGAGATCCCGCGGGTCAGGTACTGGTCGTAGCGGTCGCGGCTCCAGCCGTACGTGCCGCGCACGCTCCACTGGTCCGAGAAGCGGTGCTCGACGCGCGCGCGGAACGTTTCCTGGATGCCGCTGCTCTGCGACCACGGCTCCTCGTAGCGCGTGTAGCGCAGCGCGTCGTCGGGGCGGCCGTTCACGAGCACCGTGCCGCGGTCGAACGGCGTCGTGTAATCCACGTACTGGTAGCTGACGTCGATCGACGTGTTCGCGTCGTGCCACGCCAGCGACGGCGCGATCAGCGCGTCGCGCTGGCGGCCGAAGCTGCGCCAGTACTGGCTCGTGTTGTCCTCGCCGATCAGCCGGAACGCGAGCGTGCCGCCCGCCACCTGGCCGACGCCGCCGAGCGGCCCGGTCAGGTCGAAGCTGCCGCCGTTGCCGCCGTGGCTCGTGTGGGTCGCCGACACCGAGCCGCTGAATTCGTCCTCGGGCTTGCGCGTCACGATGTTGATGACGCCGCCCGGCTCCTGGATGCCGTACAGCAGCGACGCCGGCCCCTTCAGCACTTCGACGCGGTCGGCCGTCACGAGGTAGTTGTGCAGGATCGGCGTGCGGATGCCGTCCACGAGGATCGAGCCGTCGTCGTTCGAGCCGAAGCCGCGTTTGATGAACGCGTCGCGCGTGCCGCCGAGCGTGTTGGTCTGCGTGACGCCGCTGACGTTGCCGAGCACGTCGTCGAGCGAGCGCGCCTGCTGGTCCTCCATCACCTGTCCGCTGACGACGGCGACGGCCTGCGGGATGTCGACGATCGGCTGCCCGGTCGGGCTCGCGACGCTGCTCGTGCGCGGCTGGTAGCCGACGGTCGGTTCGGTTTCGGCCGCGGCGGTGACCTTGACGGTCGGCAACTGCGAAGCGGTCGTTTCGGTGTTCGTATCGTTTCCGGACGACTGCGCGGCGGCCGTGTGGGCCAGCCCGGATACGCAGACCGAGAAGAGCGCGCGGGCGCCCCAGTGAAGCGGGCGGCGGCGTGCCGATGATTGGGACGACTTGACGATAGGCATGGCGGCGGAGCGGCGAGACCAGACAACGTGGCTGGATTAGGCGGAGCGGGATCGTGTGGCATCCCAGGGATTCGAATGCGGCCCGAATTATGCTGTAAACGATAATCGTTATCAATAGAAGGTTTTGTGTCAACGATCCGACAGGTGGGGGTGTCGATCCTTTCGCCGCAGCACTTCCGTCGAACCGTGCTCTACACGCGTTGATAAGGGTTTACCCCTATCATGATTAGACCCTTATCAACCGTAATTTGCTGAATATGTGCGGACATATTGGGTCATAACCGGATGGGCCGCGATACCAGCAACTCAATGTGCGGCGGGGGCCTGTCCAGTCATGTTTTCGAATTTCTCCATCCGGGCGCGGGTGGCGCTTGCGTTCGGTCTGCTGATCGTGCTGATGCTCGCGGTGGCGGGGCTCGGGCAACTCGCCGCGCGCAGCGGCAAGGCGGCGCTGAGCGACACCTACTCGATCCAGCTGGCAGCCGCCGTCGCGCTCGGCGACACGAAATACAACCTCGCGATCGGCCGGGTCGCGATCGACCGCGTGCTGCTCCATCCGGACGAAGCGGACACGCCGGCGCTGATGGACAAGGCGCGCAACTACCTCGCGACCGCGCAGCGCGCGTATGCGCGCTTCCTCGCGCTGCCGCGCAAGCCGGGCGAGGAGCCACTGGCGCAGGCCGTCTCGTCGGACCTCGACAACCTGCTGCACGGCGCGATCGAGCCGACGTTGCAGGCGCTGCACGACGGCGACGCGGCGAAGGCGAACCAGATCACGATGCAGACCATGCCGCCGCTCGCGCTCGCGCTGACCAAAAGCACCGACCGCCTGAACGCGTGGCTGATGCAGGACGGCGCGAACAGCTACGACGGCTTCCAGTCGATGCTGACGCACGTGAGCATGCTGTCCGGCGTCGCGCTGGCGGTCGCGCTCGTGCTGGCGCTCGCATGCGCGGTCGGGCTGCATCGCGCGATTTCGCGGCCGCTCGCGCAGGCGCTCGACGTGTGCGCGGCGCTGGCGCGCGGCGACCTTTCGCGGTCCGTCGAGATGCGCGGCCGCGACGAGATGAGCGTGCTGCTGCGCGGGCTGTCGGACGTCCGCAACGGTCTGCGCGAGACGGTGTCGACCGTGCGCGCGAGCAGCGAGTCGATGGCGGCGGCCACGCACCAGATCGCGGCCGGCAACGCGGACCTGTCGCGCCGCACCGAATCGCAGGCGGCGGCGCTGGAGCAGACGGCGGCGAGCGTCGAGGAACTGACGACGACCGCGCGCCACAACGACGAGAACGCGGGCAGCGCGAGCACGCTCGCAGCCGGCGCGGCCCAGGTCGCGCAGAAGGGCGGCAACGCGATGTCGCGGGTGGTCGAGACGATGGCGGGGATCAGCGAGCAGTCGAAGAAGATCGCGACGATCGTCAGCACCATCGAGGCGATCGCGTTCCAGACCAACATCCTCGCGCTGAACGCGGCGGTCGAAGCGGCGCGCGCGGGCGAGCAGGGCCGGGGTTTCGCGGTGGTCGCGACCGAGGTGCGCACGCTGGCGCAGCGTTCGGCGACGGCCGCGCGCGAGATCAAGGCGCTGATCGACGGCGCGGTCGGCAGCGTGGCGGAAGGCTCGGCGTTCGTCGATTCCGCCGGCGCGACGATGCGCGAGATCGTGCAGTCGATCGAGCGGGTCAGCGGCATCATGCACGAGGTGGCGGCCGCGTCGCGCGAGCAGGGCGACGGCATCGGCCAGGTGAACCGCGCGGTCGCGCAGATGGACGAGGCCACGCAGCAGAACGCGGCGCTCGTCGAGGAGACCACGGCGGCGGCGATGTCGCTGGAGTCGCAGGCCGCCGCGCTGCGCGAAGCCGTGATGCGCTTCAGGATCTGAGCGCCGACCCGGACGGCCGCCGCCCGTGGGCCGGCGGCGGGTTTTGTCAGGCGTCCGAGCGCCTGAGCGTCATCGACATCGAAAACCGGTCGGCCGGATGCACGCTGACCGATATCTCGAACGCGACGCCCGCCGCGTCCAGGTAGCGGCGCACGATTTCGAGCGCCGCCGTGCCGGCCTCGACATTCAGCTTCTGCGCCATGTCCGGCGACACGATCACCGCGTTCACGTTCTGCTGGATCTGCGAGATGCAGCGGCCGTAGCGCGCCTCGATCAGCGTGCTGACCAGCATCTCCGGCGTGGCGCGCGCCGCTTCCACGACTTCCGCATACGCGGGATCGACGTAGACGTCGGTCCAGCCGACCGGCGCGCCCTTCGCGCCGCCGTCGATACGCAGGCTCGAAATGCATACCCAGCGGTCGCCGGCGCGGCATTGCAGCGTTTTCGCGAGCGCGTCCGACGCTACGATTTCCCCGGTGTGCTGCACGACGCGCAGGTGGGTGGTGCCGAACTGCACGAGGTCGTCGAGCGACGCGAGCGACGGCCGGAAACTGCTGGTTGGCTGCGCGGACTCGATCCGCGTGCCGGCGTTCTTGCGGCGCGACACGAGGCCGAGCCGCTGGAGTTCGAGCAGCGCCGCGCGGACCGTGTGGCGGCTCGTCCCGTACAGGTCGCGCAGTTCCAGTTCGGTCGGCAGATACGAGCCGACCGGATAACCGCCCGACGCAATGCGCTCGGTCAGGTCGCGCGCGATGTCGGAAAAGTGGGGCTTGTTCATGGGTGCGTGAGTGTTATCCAGGGTAAATCATAACTTGTGCGTATTGTCCGGACATATTAGATTAAATATGTCCGGACATATGGCGCGTCGCGCGCGAATTGTCCCTGTGTTCATCGTTTCCGTTTTGCAGAGGTCGTCATGACGAACCCGGCCGTACCGTTCTCCAGCACCGTGGTCGATTCCATCCTGTTTCGCGATGCGTTCGGCACCGCGAAGATGCGTGCGCTATTTTCCGACCATGCGCTGATCCAGCGCTACATCGACGTCGAAGTCGCGCTCGCGAAAGCCGAGGCGCGCATCGGCGTGATTCCCGCTGACGCCGCCGACGTGATCGCGCGCGAGTCGCGCATCGAGCGCATCGACTTCGACCACATGCGCGAGGAAACCGACATCGTCGGCTACCCGATCCTGCCGCTCGTGCATCAACTGGTCGGCATGTGCGGCGACGCGGGCCGCTACGTGCACTGGGGCGCGACCACCCAGGACATCATGGACACGGCCGTCGCGCTGCAGGTGCGCGACGCGCTCGACTCGATCGACGGCGACATCCGCGAATTGCGCGGCATTCTCGCGGATCTCGCGAAGCGTCACCGCGACACCGCGATGGCGGGCCGCACGCATCTGCAGCAGGCGCTGCCGGTCACGTTCGGCTACAAGGCGGCGATCTGGCTCGCGATGTTCGACCGGCACCAGCAGCGGCTCGCGCAACTGCGCGGGCGCGTCGCGGTGGTCGAGTTCGCGGGCGCGGCCGGCACGCTCGCGTCGATCGGCGACAAGGGTTTTGCGGTGCAGCAGGCGCTCGCGGACGAACTCGGCCTCGGCGTGCCGGCGACCACGTGGCACGTGGCGCGCGACGGCTTTGCGGAAGCGGTGAACCTGCTCGCGCTCGTGACCGGCTCGCTCGGCAAGATCGCGCTCGACATCATGATCATGGCGTCCACCGAGTTCGCGGAAGTGTACGAGCCGTTCGTCAAGGGACGCGGCGCGAGCAGTACGATGCCGCAGAAGCGCAATCCGATTTCGAGCGAGCTGATGCTCGCGGCCGCGAAGGCCGTGCGCCAGCACGCGGGCCTGATGGTCGATGCGATGGTCCAGGACTTCGAGCGCGCGACGGGGCCGTGGCACGCCGAATGGATCGCGATTCCCGAGAGCTTCATCCTGACCGCCGGCGCGCTGCATCAGGCGAAGTTCGCGCTCGGCGGCCTCATCGTCGATGCCGCGCGGATGAAACACAATCTCGGTATCAGCAAGGGGCTGATCGTCGCCGAAGCGGTGATGATGCAGATGGCGCCGTTCACCGGCCGCCAGCAGGCGCACGACATCGTGTACGACGCGTGCCGCACCGTGAACGAGCAAGGCGGCACGCTCGCCGACGCACTGGCCGCGCTGCCGGCCGTCACGCAGCATTTCGACCGCGCCGCGATCGACCGGATGACCGATCCCGCGAATTATCTCGGCCTCGCGCCGCAGATGGTCGATCGCGCGATCGCGCTGTCGGGCGCGATCTGAACCGCGGAACCGGAGGAGAGACGACATGAAGGACAGCAGCACATCGGATGACCGCGCCGCGCCGTCGCGCGCCGCGCGACCGTGGTACAGGCGGCTCGGCATGCAGGTGCTGGTCGCGCTCGTCGCCGGCATCGTGCTCGGCATCGTCGCGCCGAAGTGGGCGACCCAACTGAAGGTGCTCGGCGACATCTTTCTCGCGCTGATCCGCGCGGGCGTCGCGCCGCTCGTGTTCCTGACCATCGTGCACGGCATCGCGTCCGCCGGCGACGTGCGCAGCGCGGGACGGGTCGGCTGGCGCTCGATCGTCTACTTCGAGGTCGTGTCGACGATCGCGCTCGCGCTCGGCCTGCTGGTCGCGAACCTGCTGCCGATCGGCGAGGGCATGGCGGCGGTGACCGCGAACGGCCCGGCGGTCAGCGTCGCGAAGGCGTCGCCGCAGACCTTCACCGGCTTCATCATGCACATCGTGCCGGACAACTTCATCGGCGCGTTCGCGAAGGGCGAGCTGTTGCAGGTGGTGGTGCTCGCGGTGATGGTCGGCATCGGCATTCTCGCGATTCCGGACGAGCGGCGCGCGCGCATCAACGAAGGGCTCGGCATGGTGTCCGACGTGCTGTTCGCGTTCATCAACCTCGTGATGAAGCTCGCGCCGTACGGCACGTTCGGCGCGGTCGCGTACGCGGTCGGCAGCAACGGCACCGCCGTGCTGGTCGCGCTCGCGCAGCTCGTGCTGAGCTTCTACGCGGTGATCGTGCTGTTCGTCGTCGTCGTGATGGGCGCGATTGCGAAGCTGTCCGGCTTCAGCATGTGGCGCTTCATGCGCTTCATCAAGGACGAGATCCTGATCGTGCTCGGCACCGCGTCGTCCGAAAGCGCGCTGCCGCCGCTTCTCCTCAAGCTCGAACGGTTCGGCTGCGAGCGGCAGACCGTCGGGCTCGTGCTGCCGACCGGCTACGCGTTCAACCTGGACGGCACGTCGATCTTCATGGCGATGGGCGTGCTGTTCATCGCGCACGCGTACAACGTGCCGCTCACGCTCGCGCAGCAGCTCGGCATCCTGCTCCTGATGCTGCTCACGTCGAAGGGCGCGGCGACCGTGTCCGGCGGCTCGTTCGTCGTATTCGCCGCGACCGTCACGTCGACGGGCATCCTGCCGGTCGAAGGGCTCGCGGTGATCTTCGGCGTCTACCGCTTCCTGTCGATGGCGATCGCGACCTGCAACACGATCGGCAATGCGCTCGCGACCGTCGTGGTCGCGCGCTGGTCCGGCACGTTCGACGCGCAGGCCGCGCAGCGTTACCTGTATCCGGAGCGTTATCCGGACATCGACCCGGACGATTCGCTGGCCGTGCATCCGGACGAACTGCCGGGCAACCATGCGGGCGCGTCGCGCTGACCCCGCCGCAACGAGGAACACGATGACCACGACTCACCCGACCCGGATCGAGCGCGACGCGTTCGGCGCCGTCGAGATTCCCGCCGACCGCTACTGGGGCGCGCAGACACAGCGCGCGCTCGGGCTGTTCGAGATCGGCGACGAACGGTTTCCCGCCGTGCTCGTTCACGCGTTCGGCCTGCACAAGTGGGCGGCCGCGCGCGTGAACGCGAAGCTCGGCGTGCTCGACGCGCGTCTTGCGGACGCGATCGAAACGGCCGCGACCGAAGTCCGCGACGGCGAGTTCGACGGGCATTTCCCGCTGACGGTCTGGCAGACCGGCTCCGGCACGCAGACCAACATGAACGCGAACGAGGTGATCGCGAATCGCGCGAACGAACTGCTGGGCCAGCCGCTCGGCACGAAGTCGCCAGTGCATCCGAACGATCACGTGAACGCGTCGCAGTCGTCGAACGACAGCTTTCCGACCGTGATGCACATGGCGGCCGCGCTCGAATTGACCGGCCGGCTGCGGCCCGCGCTCGACGAATTGCGCGTCACGTTGCAGGCGCGCGCGCGGGCGTTCGCCGGCATCGTCAAGGTCGCGCGCACGCATCTGATGGACGCCGTGCCGATGACGATGGAGCAGACCTTCGACGCATTCGCGCACCAGGCGGCCAATGCGGTCGCGCGGATCGACAGCGTGCTGCCGCGCGTGCTCGTGGTCCCGCAGGGCGGCTCGGCCGCCGGCACCGGGCTGAACGTGCCGCCGGGCTTCGCGGAGGCGTTCTGCGACGAACTCGCCGGCGCGAGCGGGCTCGCGTTCGCGCCGAACCCGAGCAAGTTCGAGGGGATGGGCGCGCACGACGCGCTGGTCGAAGCATCCGGCGTGCTGAACGCGATCGCGGTCGCGCTGCTGAAGATCGCGAACGACGTGCGCTGGCTCGGGTCGGGGCCGCGCTGCGGGCTCGGCGAACTGCGTCTGCCCGACGACGGCCTCACGTCGTCGATCATGCCGGGCAAGCGCAATCCGACGATCGCGGAAGTGCTCGCGCAGGCGTGTTTCCAGGTCGCCGGCAATCACCAGACCGTGACGATGGCCGGCGCGTCGGGCAATTTCGAGCTGAACGTCGCGAAGCCGGTGCTGATCTACAACCTGCTGCAATCGATCCGCGTGCTCGCGGATGCGGTCGTCGTGTTCTCGCGCAGGCTCGTGGCCGGTCTCGACGTCGATCGCGAGCGGGTGGCCGCGAACGTCGAGAACGCGCTGCTGGTCGTGACCGCGCTGAACCCGGTGCTCGGTTACGACAACGTCGCGCGGATCATCGCGAAGGCAGTGGACGAGCGGATCGGGCCGCGCGCGGCGGCGCTGGCGCTCGGACTGCTGGACGCGCACGCGTATGACCGGATCGTCGATCCGGCGCGGCTCGCGGTGGGGGGACGGGTGGACGGTTGAGGACGGTCGACGTGCAACGGGCCGGTGCGGCCCTGCCCGCCCGGGACAAAGGGGTCGATCGGCGCGCCACCGCCGTCGATCGCTACCGGGCTTAACACTGCCAGGATGCCGGCCGGCGGCTTTGTGAACGGAGCGGTTGATTCGATGCCGGTTCACCGCAGCGGCAGGCCGATGCGACGCGGACTCGTTGCGCAAGGCCTATGCCGAATCGCGCGAACATTCGATGACGACACGCTTTTCACGAAGCTGTCGTGGTTCGCTTCGTGCGGTCGTGTTTTGCGTGCCGGTGTGGGACGTCGAAGGCGTTGACGTGCTGGATCGATTGGACCCGCTAATCCAGCGCCGGGTCGTGACAGCATATGCACAGCTTGTTGCCGTCCGCATCCCGGAAGTACGCGCCGTAGTAGTCGGCGTGATAGTGCGGTCTCAAACCCGGCGGACCTTCGCAGGTCGCGCCGTTCGCGATGGCAAGCGCATGCGCGCGGTCCACCGTTTGCCGGTCGCGCGCGAGCAGCGCCACCATCTGGCCGTTGCCCGCCTGCGCCGCATTGCCGTCATAAGGCTGGCCGACGATGAACAGCGGACGCGGCGCGTCCGCCGCCATCCAGCCGGCCCACGGTTTGTCGCGCTCGCAGAACTTCAGCCGGTGCCCGAGCGTCTGCATCAACGCCGAATAGAACGCGAAGGCGGGCTCGAAGTCGTTGACGCCGATGAAGATGTGCGAGATCACGTGGGGCTCCCTGGAGTCGAAACGAAGCGGCGGCTGGCAGCGGCTTGCGTCACAGCATCGACGCGAGCGTCCGCGCGCCGCTTTCCAGAACCGGCAGGATTTCCTCGACCATCTGCTCGGGCGTCATGCGGCTGGAGTGGACGCTGACCGTGAGCGCGCACACCAACTGGTTGCGCGCGTTCAGCACCGGCACCGCGATCGATCGCAGGCCGATCTCGTATTCCTCGTCGATCACCGAATAACGGTCCTGCCGCGAGCGCTGGAACTCGCCGAGCAGCGCGCCGGGATCGGTGACGGTCTTTTCCGTGTAGCCGATGATCTTTACGTTGTCGAGGTACTTGCGGATCTGCACGTCAGTCCGGTGCATCAGCAGCACGCGGCCGGATGCGGTGCAGTAGGCGGGCAGGCGCGTGCCGATGCCGATCGACACCGACGCGATGCGGGTAGCCGCCGAGCGCCCGACGAACACGACCTCGTCGCCGTCGAGCAGCGTCAACGACGCGACCTCGTTCATCCGCTCGCCGATCATTTCGAGAATCGGCTGCGCGAGTTTCGTCAGCGACGCGCCGGACAGGTACGCGTAGCCGAGGCGCAGGATGCGCGGCGTCAGGCGGAAGAACTTGCCGTCGAAGTCGGCGTAACCGAGCTTCGCGAGCGTCAGCAGATAACGACGCGCGCCGGCGCGCGTGAGGCCCGTCTTGGTGGCGACGGCGGCTGCGGTCAGCGCGGCGTCCGACGCGTTGAACGCTTCGATTACTGCGAGGCCTTTTTCCAGGGCTCCAATGAAATCGCGTTCAGTCGATCGTTCGTCGTTGCGATCATCGTCGTTCGTATCCATCGCGCTCCAAGCCGGCAGAAAGTATCGGATTGTACTAAACGGGTCTGAAAGACCCTCGAAAGAATCGAGGCGGTTGGACCGTTGATGAGCGGCCACCCCGATTTCTTACAGTCATTATAAGTGCGCAATACGCACTTCGATACACAATACGCACTAACTATCGTTTACGCGTACTTTGATCCAAAAATCGTTGACATGGATCAAGCCAGAAGGGCATAGTTTAAAAAACGTCGCAGCCCATCGGCCGATTCAGGCACAGGGCAGCGCGCCCCACTTTTGCCTATTTCAGGAGTACAAATGAACGAACAGAGGCTCCCATTCCCCTCCGTGCGCTCCGCATGGCCTGCCGACCAGTTGACGCGCGTTCCGTTCTGGGTCTACAACGATGCGACGGTGTACGCGACCGAGCAGCGCCGCATCTACGAGGGGCCGGCCTGGAACTTCCTCTGCCTCGAAGCCGAACTGAAGAATCCCGGCGATTACGTGACGACGTTCGCGGGCGAAATGCCGGTCGTCGTCGCGCGCGGACAGGACGGCGAGATCTACGCGTTCGAGAATCGCTGCACGCACCGCGGCGCGCTGATCTGCCTCGAAAACGCGGGCAACACCACTGGCTTTGCGTGCGTGTACCACGGCTGGGCTTACGACCTCGAAGGCAACCTGAAGGGCGTGTCGTTCCAGAACGGCGTGAACGGCAAGGGCGGCATGCCCGGCTCGTTCTGCATGGAAGACCACAACCCGCGCAAGCTGCGCGTATCGACGCTGTGCGGCATCGTGTTCGGCAGCCTGTCCGACGACGTGCCGCCGATCGAGGAATACATCGGCGACGAAGTGCTCGGCCGCATCCGCCGCGTGCTGCGCAAGCCGCTGCGCATCCTCGGCCGCTACAGCCAGGCGCTGCCGAACAACTGGAAGCTTTACTTCGAAAACGTAAAGGATTCCTACCATGCTAGCCTGCTGCATCTGTTCCTGACGACGTTCGAGATCAATCGTCTGACGCAGAAGGGCGGCCTGATCGTGTCGCCCGACGGCGGCAATCACGTCAGCTTTTCGATGATCGACAAGACCGCGCCCGCGGGCAACGAGTATCGCGACCAGGGGCTGCGCGCGGACAGCGAAACCTACCGGCTCGAAGACGCGAGCTTCCTCGAAGGGGTCGACGAATTCGGCGACGGCATCACGTTGCAGATCCTGTCGGTCTTTCCGGGCTTCGTGCTGGGCCAGGTCAACAACAGCATCGTCGTCCGGCAAGTGCTGCCGAAGGGCATCGAAGAGACGCAGCTCAACTGGACCTACCTCGGCTTCGAGGACGACACGCCGGAAATGACGAAGATGCGCATCCGCCAGTCCAACCTGATCGGCCCGGCGGGACTCGTTTCGCTGGAGGACGGCGCGGTCGGCGGCTTCGTGCAGCGCGGCACGGTCAGCGCGACCGACGAATTCGGCGTGCTCGAAATGGGCGGCGGCGAAACCGCGACCACCGACACGCGCGCCACGGAGGCCGCTGTGCGCGGCTTCTGGAAGGCCTATCGGCAACACATGGGGATTTGACGTATGAACGAGCTGGAACTGACGTGGAAGGTCGGCGCATTGAATGCAGCCTACGTGCGGACGATCGACAACGACGAGCTGGAGTCGTGGCCGAACTATTTCACCGCGGACTGCCTGTACAACATCACGTCGAGCGCGAACCATCGCGCGAACCTGCCCGCCGGCATCTTCTACGCGGACTCGCGCGGGATGCTGGTGGACCGGATCTCGGCGCTGCGCGAAGCGAACATTTTCGAAAGCCATCGTTATCGGCACATTGTCGGCATGCCGGCGATCCTCGGCCAGCAGCGCGACGAAGTCCGCGCGGAAACGCCGTTCGTCACGTACCGGATCATGCGCGACGGACGCACCGATCCGTTCGTCACCGGCTGCTATCTGGACCGGATCGTGTTCGACGGCCCGAACCTGAAATTCGCGGAACGCATCGTCGTCTGCGACAGCTCGACGTTCGACACGCTGCTGGTGATCCCGCTGTGAGCGGGCCGGTTGACGGATGAGCGAAACGCGTTGCCAGTGCAGGACGACACACAGATGACATATCAGGTTCAGGTGGCGGGAACGGACTACCGGTTCGATTGCAGCGGCGATGAGACAGTGCTCGACGCGGCATTGCGGGCCGGTTTCGAACTGCCGTATTCGTGCAGGAAGGGCATTTGCGGAAGCTGTCGCGGGCGGGTCGTCGAGGGTCTCGTCGATGCGACCGGCGCTTCCGAGGGACTGAGCGACGCGGAGCGCGCGCAGGGTTTTGCGCTGTATTGCCGGGCGAAGCCGCGCAGCGATCTGGTGCTGGAGTCCGCGAGCATCCGCCGCGCCGATCCGTCCGCGCGGCGGGTCGTGCGCGCGAAGATCTTTCGCATCAGCCAGCCGTCGCCCGACGTGACCGTGCTGCAATTGCGCTTCCCCGCCGGCGTGAAGGCGAAGTTCAGGGCGGGCCAGTATCTGCAGGTCGTTTTCGGCAACGGCGAGCGGCGCAGCTTCTCGATGGCGAATCCGCCGTCTGCGTCGGACGGCGCGGTGCTGCACATCCGTCACGTGCCGGGCGGCCGCTTCAGCGGCGAAGTGTTGCCGACGCTCGCGCAGGGCGATGCGCTGGAAGTCGAACTGCCGTACGGCGACTTCTATCTGCGCGAGGACAGCGACAAGCCGATCGTGTTCGTCGCGAGCGGTACCGGCTTTGCGCCGATCCACTCGATCGTCGAGCATGCGCTGTCGCGCAACGTGCAGCGGCCGATGTATCTGTACTGGGGCGCGCGGCGGGCCGCCGATCTGTATGCGCTCGACGTGCCGTCGAAGTGGTCCGCGCGCAATCCGGCGTTTCGCTTCGTGCCGGTGCTGTCGGCGCCGGACGCGGCCGAAGCGTGGGACGGGCGCACCGGCTTCGTTCACGAGGCAGTGATGCAGGATCATCCGTCGCTCGAACACATGCAGGTCTATGCGTGCGGCGCGCCGGCGATGACGAAGGCCGCGCGCGACGACTTCACGTCGCTGCGCGCGTTGCCTTCGAGCGAGTTCTTTTGCGACGCGTTTGTCGAAGGGCCGGCGGCCTGACGGCGGCGGTTTCGGTTGCATCACGATCAGCGGGAACGGCAATCATTTTGCGTGGCATCGGGGTGGGCGCTTTTTGGTCGCTCCGATCTACAGCGGTGCATGGGATGGGAGTAGGCGCTAAAGCGCCAACTCCCATCGACAGCGGTGCATGGGATGGGAGTAGGCGCTGAAGCGCCAACTCCCATCGACACAGGAGACGGACATGGCGATGCGATGATTGCCGGTATGATCTGCGGCCCGCGCGTGCAACGCGCGGGACACAAAAAAGCAAGGCTGCGGACCCCCACGAAACTACAAGTACACGGATGAACGAACGTCTTTCCAGAGACGGTCGTGGGGACGTTTCGCCGCTGCAAACCTGATTGACGGCTGGCGGAACGTGGCGATGCCGCACGAGGCGGTATCGGGCCGCGGCCGATTCGGAGGAGACAACAAATGAGCAGTCGCCCGGACACCCTGCGCACGGACGCTACGGGTTCCGCACAGGCCCGCGCGGGATACCGATGGGTCGCTGTGCTTCTTGGCTGGATCGCACTCGATTTCACGATGATCGACCGGCTCGCGTGGGGCTCGGTCGCAGTCGTCGCGTCGGCGTCGCTCGGTCTGCCGCTGATGGCGCTCGGCGTATTCGTCACCGCGTTCTTCTGCGGATATGTCGTCGCGAACGGCCTCGGCGGTTTCCTGACCGACAAGGTCGGCAGCCGCGTGATGCTGGCCGGCACGATGGTCGCGCTCGGCTTCGCGACTTTCGGCTTCAGCATGACGCCGGGCATCGCGGCCGGCATCGCATTGCAGGCGCTGATGGGCCTCGCCGCGGGCGGGGACGTCGCGGCCGCGGTCAAGCTCATCACCGCATGGTTCGACGTGAAGGACCGCGGCAAGGCGATCGGCTTCCTGCTGACCGCACTGCCTTGCAGCGTGATGATCACCAACGCGCTCGTGCCGCTGCTGATGCACAGTCTCGGCTGGCAGGCGGTCTATCAGATCCTGGGCGTCGGCACCGCCGCGTTCGGCCTGGTCTGCTTCTGGGCGGTGCGCGACGCGCCGGTTCGCGCGGTCGCGCAGCGCGCCGGCAAGGTGCGTCTCGGGCCGCTGCTGCGTCATCCGCAGTATCTGCTGCTGCTCGTCGCCGGCTTCGGCGGCTACTGGGGCATGTGGGGCTTCACGTTCCTCGTCAATGCGCTGATGGTCAAGCGGTATGGGCTGTCGCCGGCGGCGGCCGGCGCGATCGTCGTGTGGTTCGGCGCGACGTCGCTGATCTCGAAGCCGGTCGTCGGCTACCTGTCCGACGCGCTCGGCGGCGTCCGCAAGTCGATCATGCTCGTGATCATGGTGATCTTCGGTGTGTTGACGGTCACGTTCGGCTTCCTTGACGGCACACGCCAACTGACGATCGGCGCGGCCGCGCTCGGCTTCGTGTCGCTCGCGTGGTCGCCGCTGATGACGGCGACCGTCGCCGAGGCGGGCGGCAAGCGCGGCGCCGGGTTGTCCACCGGCATCGCGAACGGCCTCTGGCAGTTCGCCGGAGTCTGGTCGCCGGCCGCCGCCGGGCTCGTCTTCCAGTGGACGCACGCGTTCCATGCGCCGTTCTATCTGCTTGCGGCCGGCCCGATCGTTTCGGCGATCGCGCTGCTGTGGGTGAGGGACGGCGCGTCGATCGACGAAGCTGATCCGGTCGACCCGCGCGCCTGACGACGTGACGGCCGCGCGGCAACGACGCGCGGCCATCACGCGAGCCACGCGGCGCACCAGCTGCCCCTCGCATCACCCCGCATCACCCACCTCGTGGAACGACGGACCACGCCCGCTCGCCGGACGGGCGGCGGGGTCTCGTCGTGTCCGCGCGAACACAGAAAAGCAGCTTTATCGCCATAAACGGAGGAGATTCCATGAAAGCAAAACACGTTGCGCTGCTGGCGCTGGCCACGTCGGCCGGGTCGGCTTATGCGCAAAGCTCGGTCACGCTGTACGGGTTCGTCGACGAGGGGCTCGTATACACGAACAACCAGCGGGGCGGGTCGACGGTGCAGACGATCACCGGACAGAACAACACCAGCCGGTTCGGCCTGCAGGGCGCGGAGGACCTCGGCGGCGGCACGAAGGCGATCTTCAAACTGGAGAACGGCTTCGATCCGAGCACCGGCAAGTTCCTGCAAGGCGGACGGCTGTTCGGCCGCGAGGCGTGGGTCGGCATCTCCAGCGGCTACGGCACCGTGACGCTCGGCCGGCAATACGAGCCGGTGTACGACTTCGTCGGCACGAAGTCGGCGGTCCACGAATGGAGCTGGTTCGGCACGCACCCGGGCGACTTCGACAACATGAACTCGACCGCGCGGGTCAACAACGCGATCAAGTACGCGAGCCCGGCATTTTCCGGCTTCCGCGTCGAAGGCGTGTTCGCGCCTGGCGGCACGGCGGGCAACTTCGGCACGAACCGCGTCTACAGCGTCGGCGCGAACTATGCGCACGGGCCGTTCTCGGCCGCCGTCGCGTTCCTCAACCTGAACAATCCGTCCGAGTCCGGTTACGACGGCACGGTGACGCCCGGTGTATCCGGCTACACGTCGCCGGTCACGAGTCCGGTCTATAGCGGCTACGCGTCGGCCCGCGCGGTGCACGTGCTCGCGACCGGCGGCGCCTACGAGCTGGGGCACGCGACGTTCGGGCTCGTCTACACCAACACGCGCTTCATGGACGTGCTGCCGACGGCGACCACGCCGTTTCGCGGCGGCAGCGTTACGTTCAACAGCTACGAGGCGAACGTGCGCTATGACCTGACGCCGGTGTGGCGCTTCGCGATGTCGTACGACTATACGGACGCGCAGTCCGCGCACTACGGTCAGTTCGACGTCGGCGCCGACTACGTGCTGACGAAGCGCACGGACCTGAACTTCGTGACCGTGTGGCAGCACGCGAGCGGCATCGACTCGACGGGCAAGCCGGCGGTCGCGGCGATCTCGTCGATCGGGCCGTCCACGACGCCGAACCAGGTCGCGCTCCGGTTCTCGCTGCGGCATCGTTTCTGACGATGCAGGTCCGGGCGCGCGCGGATGCGCGCCCGGTTTACTCCCACCCGACTCCTCAACGCATGCACCCGCCGATACGATGAAAACGAAAGCCAGTTCTTTTGCGCTATCGCTGATCGTCGGCGCGGCGTTTTTCATGGAGCAACTGGACTCCACGATCATCGCGCCCGCGGTGCCGGAGATCGCCCGATCGTTGCGCGTCAGTCCGTTGAGCCTCGATCTCAGCATGACGGTCTATCTGCTGTGCAGCGTCGTGTTCATTCCGGTCAGCGGCATCCTGGCCGGCCGCTACGGAACGCGGACGATCTTCCGCGCGGCGCTGCTGCTGTTCGTCGCCAGCTCCGCGCTGTGCGGGTTCGCCGGCAGCATGGGGGTGCTCGTCGCGGCGCGCGCGGTGCAGGGCTTCAGCGGCGCGCTGATGGTGCCGGTCGGCCGCATTGCGATCGTGCGCACGACGCCGCGCGCCGCGCTCGTCGACGCGCTCGCGTGGATGATCACGCCCGCGATGCTTGGGCCGCTGCTGGGTCCGCCGCTCGGCGGGGTGATCTCGACGATCGTGTCGTGGCGCTGGATCTTCTGGCTGAACGTGCCGATCGGACTCGCGGGTTATGCGCTGGCGAAGCGGCTGATGCCGCAAGTGGTCGATCGCGACGAAACGCGTGTCGCGGTTCAAGAATGGCTGAGCCTGAGCGTCGCGCTCACGGCGCTGATCGCGCTGCTCGAACTGGTTCGCCGCCCCACGCTGCCGGTTTCGCTAGTCGCGCTGGCGGTCGTCGTCCTTGCCGGGGCGGCGTGGCTATACGCGCGGGCCGCGCGGCGCAGCGCCGTGCCGCTGCTCGACTTCGGGCTGTTGAAGGTCGAAACGTTTCGCGTCTCGTTCGTCGCCGGCAGCCTCGTGCGGGTCGGTTATGGCGCGGTGCCGTTCCTGCTTCCGCTGAT
The DNA here is from genome assembly GCF_900104845.1 of Paraburkholderia caballeronis. Lineage (NCBI taxonomy): Bacteria > Pseudomonadati > Pseudomonadota > Betaproteobacteria > Burkholderiales > Burkholderiaceae > Paraburkholderia > Paraburkholderia caballeronis. Next base: position 1,483,359 of record NZ_FNSR01000002.1, read on the forward strand.
GCTTCAGGTCGGGCTTGGATTCAGCGCGATCGGCAGCGGCGCGGTGATGCTGGTCAGCGGCGCCGTCGCATTGGTGACCAAGACGCAGACCACGACATTGCTGCGGCGCTTCGGCTTCCGGTCGGTGCTGATCGTCAACGGGCTGCTTTGCGCGGTTGCGTTGATCGTCTGCGCGGCGTTTCGCTCGGGCTGGGGCATCGGCGCGATCGCGGGCGTCGTGGCGGCGGGTGGATTCGCACGCTCGGTCCAGTTCAACGCGCTGGCTGCGATCGCGTATGCGGATCTTCCGCCGCACAAGGTGTCGCCGGCCACGACGCTCAATACCGCCGCACAGCAACTGGCCGTGATGGTCGGCATCTCGGTCGCGGTGATGGTGGTGGACTTTTCCAGCCGTCTTGCGTCGCGCGCGCAGCCCGCCGCCGGCGACTTCGCGTCTGCGTTCATGCTGGTCGGCGTCGTCGCGTTGCTGGCCGTGCCGTTCTGCTGGTGGCTCAGTTCGCACGCGGGGCTCGAACTCAGCGGGCGGTCGTCGCGGTCGCAGTGATGCGTCGTTCGAAAAGCCCGCTATTTACCACGAATGCCGCCCTTAATAGTGACAGTTTCAGTAACGGTTTCTTGCGCGCGAGGCGGCTGACGTAACGGCCGCGAGTCCGGATAATGCACGGCGTGACGGATCTAGCTCTGGCTGGAGCGATGCCGAACTCCTCATTCGGTGATCCGTCATTCTTCCCCCTCACGCTTTATCCAATCCACTTCTTCCTGTCGTTCCGCTCATAACGCCTTGCCGATGCGATGCGCCATCTCGACGATCGCGATCGCAATGCGCTTCTCGCGTTTCGCGTCGATCCGTTCGAGCGGCAGGCTCGTGCTGACCGCCACGCGCTTGCCGAGCGCGGTCACGCCGACGAACGCCGCGAAGCACGTGAGTCCCGCGCTCACTTCCTCGCGCTCGTGCGCGAGGCCCGAGCGGCGGATCGCGGCGAGCGCGTCCAGCAGGTCCGCGCGCCGCGTGACGGTCCGGCTGGTCACCGGCGCGAGGCGCTTCGGCAGCAGCGCGCACACTTCGTCGTCGGTCATGCTCGCGAGCAGCGCCTTGCCGAGCGCGCAGCAATGCGCGGGCAGCCGCGAGCCGAGATCGGACACGAGCCGCACCGGTCGCGCCGCATCCTCGCGCGCGATGTAGACGACCTGCTCGCCGTCGAGCACCGCAAGCTGCGCAACCTCGTTGTGCGCGGCGACGAACGATGCCGCCTCCTTGCGGAAAATCTCCTGCAGCCGGTCGTGCCGCACATACGCGCTGCCGAGTTCGAACAGCGTGAGCCCGATGATGTAGCCGTCCGGCCGCTTCTCGATCCAGTGCCGGCGCTCCAGCGAATCGAGCATCAGGTAGAGCGTGCTGCGCGACAGCCCGGTGGCGTCGGCGAGCGCGGCCGGTTTCACGGGCGCGCTCGCGCGCGACAGCACGTCGAGGATGTCGTGGATGCGCTTCAGCGCGGGGACTTCGTACGGAGCGTTCATTGGATCGATGAGTGTCGAGGCGGCGCGGCCGGCGGGTCGGTGCTTCCAACAGGTTGGAAATAGTAACACCAGGTTGGACAACGGCCGGGGCGGCTCCTACGATGATGCACCTTCATCTCACCGAACCCGGACCTTTCCATGGCCAACATTCCCGCTTCCGCCTGCCTGCCCGTCGATGTCGCCGATGCGTTGCTCGTGGGCCGCGTATGGCGCCGCGACGGCGCGCACGAAGGCCCGAGCGTCGTCGCCGTGCGCGGCGGCCACGCATTCGACATCACCGGCACGGTGCCGACCACGGCCGATCTGTTCGATCGCGACGACGCGGTCGAGATCGTGCGCAGCGCGCCCGGCGACGCGCTCGGCCCGGTCGAGGCGCTCGTCGCCGCGAGCGCGGCCGGCGCGCCCGACGACGCGCCAGTGCGCCTGCTCGCGCCGTGCGACGTGCAGGCGATCAAGGCGTGCGGCGTCACGTTCGCGGTGAGCCTGATCGAACGCGTGATCGAGGAGCAGGCGGGCGGCGATCCGGCGAAGGCGCGCGAGGTGCGCGAGACGATCACCGGCGTGATCGGCGCGGACCTGTCGAAGATCGAGCCGGGCTCGGATGCCGCGATGCGGCTGAAGACCGAACTGCAACGCCGCGGAGCGTGGTCGCAGTACCTCGAAGTCGGCATCGGCCCGGACGCGGAAGTGTTCTCGAAGTCGCAGCCGATGTCGTCGGTCGGCTTCGGCGCGGACATCGGCCTGTTGCCCGCGTCGGTCTGGAACAATCCCGAGCCGGAAATCGTGCTGGCCGTCAACGGCCGCGGCGGGATCGTCGGCGCGACGCTCGGCAACGACGTGAACCTGCGCGACATCGAAGGCCGCTCGGCGCTGCTGCTCGGCAAGTGCAAGGACAACAACGCGTCGTGCTCGATCGGTCCGTTCGTGCGGCTGTTCGACGGGCGCTTCACGCTCGACTCGGTGCGCGACGCGAGCGTGTCGCTGCGCGTCGAGGGCGCGGACGACGGTTTCGTGCTCGACGGCGTGAGCCACATGCGCGAGATCAGCCGCGATCCGGCGGACCTCGTGGCGCAGACGCACGGCAAGCATCATCAGTATCCGGATGGGTTCATGCTGTTCCTCGGGACGATGTTCTCGCCGATTCTCGACCGCGACGCGCCCGGCGCCGGCTTCACGCACCATCTCGGCGACGTGGTGACGATCTCGGCGCCGCAACTCGGCGCGCTCGTCAACACCGTGCGGCTGTGCACGGAAATCACGCCGTGGACGTTCGGCGTGCGCGCGCTGTACGCGAACCTCGCCGCGCGCGGACTGCTGAACGCGCGTTGAACGCCGTGCCGCGCCGACGGCCACGATTCGAACGAACCCGACTTATTTGAGGCACCGATATGAGCCAGTTTGCAAATTACATCGACGGACAGTGGGTCGAGAGCGACAAGGTTTCGCGCAACGTGAACCCGTCGAATCTCGACGACGTGATCGGCGAATTCGCGCAGGCCGACGCCGCGCAGACCCATCACGCGATCGCCGCGGCGCGCGCCGCGTTCCCGAAGTGGTCGTTGTCGACGCCGCAGCAGCGCTTCGACCTGCTCGACCGCGTCGGTACCGTGATCCTCGAACGCAAGGCCGAACTCGGCAAGCTGCTCGCGCGCGAAGAGGGCAAGACGCTGCCCGAAGCGATCGGCGAAGTCGGCCGCGCCGCGCAGATCTTCAAGTTTTTCGCGGGCGAAACGCTGCGCGTCGGCGGCGAGATCGTGCCGTCGGTGCGTCCGGGGATGACCGTCGAGATCACCCGCGAACCGCTCGGCGTGATCGGCCTCATCACGCCGTGGAATTTCCCGATTGCGATTCCGGCATGGAAGATCGCGCCGGCGCTCGCCTACGGCAACTGCGTCGTCATCAAGCCGGCCGACCTCGTGCCGGCGTCGACGTGGGAACTGGTGCGGATCATCGCGGAAGCGGGTGCGCCGGCCGGCGTCATCAATCTCGTGATGGGGCGTGGGTCGGTCGTCGGCGAAGTGCTGGTCGAATCGCAGGGTATCGACGCGATCAGCTTCACCGGTTCGGTCGCGACCGGCCGCGCGATCGGCGCGAAGTGCGTGCAGCACGGCAAGAAGTTCCAGCTGGAGATGGGCGGCAAGAACCCGATGGTCGTGCTCGACGACGCGGACCTCGACGTCGCGGTCGAGGCGTGCGTGAACGGTTCGTTCTATTCGACCGGCCAGCGCTGCACCGCGTCGAGCCGGCTGATCGTGACCGAAGGCATCCATGACCGCTTTGTCGAGGCGGTGAAGGCGCGGCTCGCAACGATCCGCGTCGGCGACGCGCTCGACGAGAAGACCCAGATCGGCCCGGTCGTGGACGAACGGCAACTGGAGCAGGACGAACGCTACATCGCGATCGCGCGTGAAGAAGGCGGCACCGTGTTCGGCGGCGAGCGGGTGGAGCGCGCGACGCGCGGCTTCTTCCTTGCTCCGGCGCTGGTGACGAACACGACGCCGGCGATGCGGATCAACCAGGAGGAAGTGTTCGGCCCAGTCGCGTCGGTCATCAAGGTGAAGGATTATGCCGAGGCGCTGGACGTCGCGAACGACACGCCGTTCGGTCTGTCGGCGGGCATCTGCACGACGTCGCTGAAGTACGCGAACCACTTCAAGCGCAACGCGCAGGCGGGGATGGTGATGGTGAACACGGCGACGGCGGGCGTGGACTATCACGTGCCGTTCGGCGGTCGCAAGGGGTCGAGCTACGGTCCGCGCGAGCAAGGCAGTTACGCGCGCGAATTCTACACGACGGTGAAGACCTCATATGTGAATCCGGGCGCGGTCTAAGCACGGGCGGCGGTTCCCCAACCGCCGTTTGCCCGCACCACAACATTGCGCCAAAAAAACGCCCGGTCCCGGATGCGTCCGGGAACCGGGGCAGATTCAAAGCTCGCCTGTTCTCAAGAGGCAACTCAACCTTACGCTTGCCAAAATCCGCTGGCAACGCGAAAAAAAAACCTGCGTTCGAATCCGCGCGCACGGCCTCTCCGCTCGCTTCCCACCTGACCACCCATCGGAACATGGCCCAAAAACGGCTAAAAAAAACCCGGCCATGACAGACCGGGCGAGTGAGAATACACCGTGCGTTCCGGGGAACGAAACGCAGCGTCAACGTTACCTGCGGGGCGCACGCGAATCAACGCATCAGCGGTTACGCGCCATTACTTGCAATTCGCTTTCATTCCGACCGGGTCGCCCGATGATTCGGGACCCGAACCAATTGGCCGGTCCGTTTGCCGTGGCCGCATCCGGACGCAAAAAAAACCGGCCTCCCCGAGGGAAGGCCGGCCGTTCCGTCAGCCGTCACGCGCTCAGTAGCGCGGCGGCGGACGATGATCGCGGTAGTGCGGCGGACCCGGATCGTGCGGGTGACGGTGCATCCACTCGTCGTGCGCCCAGTAGCGGTGGCCATCCCAGTAGCGGTCGTTGTGCCAGCCGATCGACAGTTGCAGGCCGACCGGCATCAGATGCGCGTTGCCGTAGTCGGCCGAGTTCATGTCGGCGCGCAGCGCGAACGGCGCGGCCTGCTGCGCGGATGCGTTCGTCGCGCCGATCAGCGCGCCGCCCGCGAGCAGCGCAGCGATCAGCGTCCGCATCGGGGTAGTCCGGTTCTTCGTATTCATGCGATGTCCTCCTGTTCGAGTCCGTCGTATCGGGGCCGGCGTCGCCGACCTTCGTATCCGACCAACGCCCTCAGCTTAGCGGCCGCGATTGCGCGAATACGTGAGCACTTGTAAGCGCACGTTTCATATCGTCGGTGCGGCTGGACCCCCGATTCCGGCGACTTCGGGAGGGCGACAGCAAGGAACGATGCGCCCTGGCGGACGTTTCGCAACGGAAGGGGCCGGCTTGCCGGCTGTCAATTGCAGTTACATTCGAGCCGTGACATTCGACGCGACGTGCGACGCCCTCACGGACGACACACGCTGCGTCGAAGCGGCTTCACGACCCTGATGCCGGCGTGGCGGGTGGCGTGGCGCCCAGATCGATCGCGCTTTGCGAGCCGACCTGCGCGCGCAGCTCGTACTTCTGGATCTTGCCGGTCGCGGTGCGCGGCAGCTCGCCGAAGCGGACCACGCGCGGCACCTTGTAATGCGCGAGGAACAGCCGGCAATGCGCGATGATCTCCGCCTCGGTCGCGCTCGCGCCCGGCCGCAGTTCGACGAACGCACACGGCACCTCGCCCCACTTCGGATCGGGCAGCGCGACGACTGCCGCGAGCGCGACGGCCGGATGCCGGTACAGCGTGTCCTCGACCTCGATGCTCGAAATGTTCTCGCCGCCCGAGATGATGATGTCCTTGCTGCGATCCTTGATCCGCACGTAGCCGTCGGGCGTCATCACGCCGAGGTCGCCGGTATGGAACCAGCCGCCGCGGAACGCTTCCTCGGTCGCGCGCTCGTTCTTAAGGTAGCCCTTCATACAGATGTTGCCGCGGAACATGATTTCGCCGAGCGTCTCGCCGTCGGCCGGCACCGGTTCGAGCGTCGCTGGATTGAGCACGGTGACCGCCGCCTGCAGGTGATAACGGACGCCCTGGCGCGCGGCGAGCCGCGCCTGCTCGTCCGCGTCGAGCGTCTTCCAGCTTTCCTGCACCGCGCACACCGACGCGGGGCCGTACACCTCGGTCAGCCCGTACACGTGGGTCAGCTCGAAGCCGATCGCCTTCATCTTCGCGATCACGGCCGGCGCGGGCGCCGCGCCCGCGACCATCGTATGGACCGTGTGCGAGATGCCCTCGCGGTATTCGGCCGGCGCGTCCGCGAGCGCGCTCTGCACGACCGGTGCGCCGCAGTAATGCGTGACGCGTTCGTTGCGGATCAGGTCATACACGAGTTTCGCGTCGAACTTGCGCAGGCAGACGTTCACGCCCGCGCGCGCCGCGACGGTCCATGGAAAACACCAGCCGTTGCAGTGAAAGAGCGGCAGCGTCCATAGATAAACCGCGTGCTTCGGCATGTCCCATTCGAGCACGTTGCTGACCGCGTTCAGATACGCGCCGCGATGGTGATAGACGACGCCCTTGGGGTCGCCGGTCGTGCCGGACGTGTAGTTCAGCGCGATCGCGTCCCATTCGTCCGGCGGCGGCGTCCATTCGAAGCCGGGGTCGCCCTGTTCGAGGAATGCCTCGTAGTCGGTTGCGCGCGGGAAATAATCGGGATCGGCCGGTGCGACGTCCGCGACCGTGATGATCTTCAGGTCCGGGAACGTCAGCGCCGCGCGTTGCGCGAGTTGCGCGAACTCGGTGTCGACGATCAGCGCCTTTGCTTCGCCATGGCGCAGCATGAACAGCATCGTCGGCACGTCGAGGCGCGTGTTCAGCGTGTTGAGCACCGCGCCGAGCATCGGCACGCCGAAGTGGGCCTCGACCATCGCCGGGATGTTCGGCAGCAGCGCGGCGACGGTGTCGCCGCGGCCGATGCCGGCCTTTGACAGCGCGCTTGCGAGCCGCCGGGTGCGCGCGTAGGTGTCGCGCCAGTTGCGCCGCACGTCGCCGTGGACGACGGCGAGCCGGTCGCCGTAGACCTCGGCGGCGCGCGCGATGAAATCGATCGGGGTGAGCGGCACGTAATTGGCTTCGCGTTGCGCGAGCCCTTCTTCGTACGGGTGCAACATGGCTGTGTCTCCTGTGTCGATCGGAGTTAGCGCTTTAGCGCTTACTCCGATCCCATGCAAAGCTGTCGATCGGAGTTAGCGCTTTAGCGCTTATTCCGATCCCATGCAAAGCTGTCGATCGGGGTTAGCGCTTTAGCGCTTACTCCGGTCCCATGCAAGGCTGTCGATCCGGGTTAGCGCTTCAGCACTTACCCCAATCCCATGCAAGGCTGTCGATCCGGGTTGGCGTTTCAGCACTTACCCCGATCCCATGCAAGGCTGTCGATCCGGGTTAGCGTTTCAGCACTTACCCCAATCCCATCCAGGCTGGTTGTGGTGGGCAATGCCCAATCTGTTATTGCCGTTAGATCGCGCTACCGTAGCAGCGCCGCTTATGGCAGTCTGTCGTCTACGTGACAGAGCAGTCAAGCTGAACTGATTCAACTCAAGGTAAGCGCAATGACGCAGACCATTTCGACTATGGACGAGCCGACGTTGGTCGGGGACTTAACCGACGCCGGCCGCATCGATGCGACCGACCGCGCGCGGCTGGCCGCGCTGTTTTCCCGCTTCGCGTGGTTCCATGCGCTATTGCCGGCACAGCAGGCGTGGGTGCTCGACGACTCGTACGCGCAGCCGTTTGCTGCGGGGGCAACGGTCGCCGCGCGCGACGCACCGTCCGCGTACTGGCTCGGCGTCAGCTCGGGCCTCGTGAAGCTCGCGATCTACAACACGTCGGGACGCGGTTGCACCTTTTCCGGCGTGCCGCACGGCGGCTGGTTCGGCGAGGGCAGTGTAATCAAGCGCGAACCGCGCCGCTACGCGGTGATCGCGTTGCAACCGTCGCTGATGATGTGCGTGCCGTCCGTCGTGTTCCACCGGCTGATGGATCACAGCCTGCCGTTCAACCGCTTCGTGATCCACCAGTTGAACAACCGGATGGGCGAGTTCATCGCGCTGATCCAGAACAGCCGTCTGCTCGGCGTCGACGCGCGCGTCGCGCAGTCGCTCGCGCAGATGTTCAATCCCGACCTCTATCCGGAGACGAGCCACGAACTCGACATCTCGCAGGAGGAACTCGGGATGCTGACCGGCGTGTCGCGGCAGCGGATCAACCAGGCGTTGCAGGGCCTCGAACGGCACGGGCTGGTTGCACTGTCGTACAACCGCGTGACCGTGCTCGACCTGAACCGGTTGCGCATGTTCGGCCGCGAGCAGATTTGAGCGGCCTGCGAAGGTCCTTGCCAGTCTTGCCCGGAATGGAAGGGTGTGTCCCCGCGCGGCCGGTTTTTGCGCGATGCCGCGTTCCCTAGACTCCAGCCTGTCGATCCGGCCGCGTCCGCGAACCGGGTCCTTCAAAGGAGAGTCTGGTGAAGAACGCAATGCTGCGCACGGCGCTGGTTTCGATGCTCGTGCTTGCCCCGGCCGTATCGTTTGCCCAGCAGGCGGGCAATGGCTCGCTGACGCGGGCACAGGTCCGGCAGGAACTGGTCGATCTGGAGTCGGTCGGCTATAACCCGGCGTCGGCGAACGACGTCACGTATCCGCAGGACGTGCAGGCCGCGATGCAGCGGCTCGCGCAGAAGCGCGCGAACGAAGCGCGGGTCGCGCAACAGCAGCAGAACGGCGCGCAACCGCAGAACGGCGCGCAGGCCGAGCAGTCCGGTTATGGCGAGCAGCCGCCGACGGCGTCCGCTTCAGGCGGTCCGGCAACGCCGGCAGTTCGCGCGCAGCAGATCGACCGCAGTCTGTATGGGCATCATTGATCGAGGATGCGATGGCGCGAGCGCGCACAGGCGCTCGATGCGCGTCCGGCGCTGCGCCGTGCTTTAGTGATCGAGCGCGAGCCGCGCGCCGAGCGCGACGAGCGCCGCGCCCATCAGCGCATCGACCGGCCGGCGCAGTTTCGCATAACCGCGCTGTACGCCGCCGGTCGAGAACAGCAGCGCGATCGACGTGAACCACGCGATCGACACGCCCGCGACCGTCGCGATGGTCGCGCCATGCACCCACAGCGGCGCGTGTGCGGGCAGCAGCGTGACGAACAGGCTGCCGAAGAACGCGGCGGCCTTCGGGTTCGTGAGGCCGACGAGCAGTCCGCGGCGATACGCGTGCGCGCCGCTCGCGGACTTCGCGGCGGCGGCGACCGGCGCGGCCGGTTCCGAAACGCCGGCCGAGCGGCGCAGACCCATCAGCGTCTTGCCGCCGAGATACAGCAGATAAACGCCGCCCGCGATCCGGATCGCCTCGTACAGCCATGCGAGTTGCGCGAGGATCAGTCCGAGTCCGAACACGGCAAGCGTCGCCCAGATCGCATGCGAAGTCGCGATGCCCGCCGCCGCGAATACGCCCGCGCGCCGGCGCGCGAATGCGTGGGACGTGACGGCCAGCATGTCGGGGCCGGGGCTGACGCAGGCAAGCAGCATGACACCGGCGATTGCGGCGAGTTGGGCGGTGTAGTTCATCGTGAGAGCGAGGGTGACGGTGCGTTGGCGGAAGCGTCGAGGATACCGTGAAAGCATCGGGGTCGCGAAGCGCAGGCCTTGGGAGCGAGGCGGCGCGCTGCATGACTCGTGAGCTACGGCCTGTATGCCGCGAACCGCGAACCGCGAACCGCGAACCGCGAACCGCGAACCGCGAACCGCGAACCGCGAACCGCGAACCGCGAACCGCGAACCGCGAACCGCGAACCGCAGACCCGCGAACGCCTGTCACACATCCGGCGGTACGCCGAGCAGTTGCAGCGTGCCGGCCGTCACGCCCGAGAACACCGGCCCCGCAACCGTGCCGCCATAAAACGCGCGCCCGCCCGGGTCGTCGATCATCACCGCGACGATCACGCGCGGATCGCTCATCGGCGCCATCCCGACGAACAGCGACCGGTAGCGGTTCTTCGCGTAACCCGCGCCGACCTGCTTGCGCGCGGTGCCGGTCTTGCCGCCGATCCGGTAGCCTTCGACCGTCGCCGCGCGGCCAGTGCCGCCTTCGCCGGTCGCCATTTCGAGCATCGCGCGGATCTGCGACGCGGTGGCCGGCGTCGCCACGCGGCGCGCGGCCGGCGGGCTTTCGTCCGGCGCCGGGTTGCCGAGCAGCTTCACCGGATGCAGCGTGCCGTCGCCCGCATACGCGGTATAGACCTGCGCGATCTGCAGCAGCGACGCGGACAGCCCGTAGCCATAGGCCATCGTCGCCTGCTCGATCGGCCGCCAGCGCGCATACGGTCGCAGCCGGCCGGCGGCCGCGCCCGGGAACGTCAGGTCCGGCTTCTGGCCGAGCCCGTATTGCTGGTACTTGTCCCAGATGGTCTGCGCGGGCAGGCTCAGCGCGAGTTTCGCGAGCGCGATGTTGCTCGACTTCTGGATCGCCTCGGCGACCGTCATCCGGCCGTGGTTCGACGTGTCGTGGATCGTCGCGGTGCCGATCCGCAGCGTGCCCGGCGACGTGTCGATGATCGTCTGCGGCCGCACCTTGCGCTCGTCGAGCGACAGCGCGACGACCACCGGCTTGATCGTCGAGCCCGGCTCGAACGTATCGACCACCGCGCGGTTGCGCAACTCGCGGCCGGTCAGCCGCGCGCGGTCGTTCGGGTCGAACGACGGCCAGTTCGCGAGCGCGAGGATCTCGCCGTTGCGCGCGTCGAGCACGACGACGCTGCCGGCCTGCGCGTTGTGCTTCGCGACCGCCGCCTTCAGCTGCGCATACGCAAGCTGCTGGATGCGGCGGTCGATGGTCAACTGCACGGTGTCGCCGTGGCGCGGCGGCACGCGCGGGCCGGGTTCGGACACCACGCGGCCGAGCCGGTCGCGGATCACCTCGCGCTGCCCCGGCGTGCCGCGCAGCCGGTCGTTCACCGCGAGTTCGACGCCTTCCTGGCCGTCGTCCTCGACGTCGGTAAAGCCGACCACGTGCGCGGCCGACTCGCCTTCCGGATAAAAACGCTTCGAATCGGCGACCAGCGTGATGCCGGCCGGCGACATCCGGTCGATATGCGCGGCGGTCTGGGCATCGACCTGGCGGCGCAGCAGCACGAACGAGCGCTCGCCGGCCAGCCGGCGCGCGAGTTCCGCGCGCGGCAGGCCGAGCAGCTTCGCGAGCGGCGCGTGCGTCGCGGCGTCCACGAGCTTCGGGTTCGCCCAGATCTCGAACGTTTCGAGGCTGACCGCGAGCAGCGCGCCGTTGCGGTCGACGATGCGGCCGCGCATCGCGTCGAGCGCGAGCGTGCGCTGATAGCGTTTCTGCCCCTGCCCGACGTAGAACGCGTGATCGACGACCTGGATCCACAGCGCGCGGCCGGCGAGCGTCGCGAACGCGGCGAACATCACGAGGATGACGAGCTTCGAGCGCCACACCGGCAGGCGCGGCGCGAGCATCGGATGGCGGGTGGCGGCGGCATGCGGATCGCGCGGCGCGATGCGGCGGAACGGTTTCCGGAACAGGGTCATCGGTCGGCTGGGTAGTGCGGATCGACCGATTGTAATGATTGTGTAATGTCGACGCGAGGATTGTGGCCGGGGTTGTTGTGTTCGCGCCGCTTTTTCGCGGATTCGAGCGCTGCCGGGCCAGGGTATGGCCTGGGTGGTTCCGCTCCCGCTGTGCGGGTCCACCAGACCGACGACATGAGCGGCCGCGCACGGCGGCCGGTCGTCGCGAGACGCGGCCGGGTGCTTCCCGCGCGGCGAACGTCGTCGCGTCGTTGCGTCGTCGCGGGGCGGCGCATGCCGCGCGCGTCAACTGCCGATCAGGAACTGGTCGCGGCTGGCGGCGTTCGCGATCCAGCGCGGAGCGCGGCCGCGGCCCGACCATGTGGCGCCGGTCGCCGGGTCGAGATACTTCGGCGCGACGGTTTGCGCCTTTTTCTTTTTTGGCCGGCCGCGCCGACCACCGAAAATGTCCTTCTCCGTGAGGCCGTATTCTGCGATCGTGGCCCGGATGGCGCGGACGATCGCGTTGATTTCCGCGGTGCGCGCGGCCTCGGCCTGAGCGGCCAACGATGCGATCTGTACTTTGAGTTCTTTGTATGTCGGCATGTGAAGATGATCGTGCGTGGACGCGCAAGGCTCTGCGACCGGATCGTGATGTCCAGCGGCAAGCGGTGCAGGGGCGGTTTCGCCGGGCGAACGCGTCAGCCGATGTAGAAGTCGTTTTGCTCGCGCTCGCTCAGATTGGCGAGAACCTGCTGGGTCCGTTCGGTGATGAGCGCCTCGACCATACCCGTGATCGTGTAGCCGTAATGGCCGGCAAGCCGCTCCAGATTGCGTTTCGTCGCAATCCTTACCAGCACCGAGAGTCGTTCGTACCCGCCGCCCGGACCGAGGTGCCGCATCCGGTATCGACGTTGTTTCTCGGCGTTAGAGATCGGCATCAGTCTGGTCCATCGGAACTCTCCATCAAAAGTTGAACGACAACGTACCTGACGCAGTAACGGCTAACGTTTGCGGCGTTTGAGGGTAACGGTTATGCGATAACTGTCTGTCCACGCGCCGCGTGCCGGCCGCGTTGTTCGCGTGGTTGCCCGTGAGACAGGCACGAACGGTCGTTGTCATCCCCCGGCATGGGTGCCGCGCGGAGCCTCGACATGCTGGCCGTAGCGCATGCGTCGCGCCGCTTGCCGAAGCGGCGTGCTGCGCCGCGATACGGGGTCCTCAGCGGTTCGGCGGGACCGCGCCGGCCCTGACGATACGCACGTGCTGCGCCCGGTGGGCGAGCGGTTCCCTATCGCGTGCAGGCTTCGATGCCGGTAGCGTCTTTCGATGAAGAATCGTCGCACGGGAACGGTTATTGACTAACTGCGCCGGGAAAGAAATATCCAGCTTTCCTAAACTGGCGTCCAGTCAGAACGAGTCATACGGGGAGGCAGCCGCCGGGCGCGGATCTGCTGGTCATTGCTCCGCGCCACGTTCGACCTCATCGAAAGCGGCCTGTCACAACGAAAAGACCAAGTCATGGAAGCCAACGCGATACGGATGAGCGCAGCCGCGCTTTTCGTCATCTGCCAGGCCTGCCATGCTGATCCCGCCGGCACCCAGCCACCGATGTTCGCGTTTGCTGCGCCCGGCCTCGAAGCCGCGGCGACGTCCGGCACGTCCTATACGGCGTCCGGATGCGGCGACGCGATCGTCATCAGGCTGCCTGCCGCGCTGGGCGGCAGCGGCGGCACTGGCGACATCGTCGATCCCGCGCCCGCGTCGTCCGGGTGCGCGCTGTCGCTCGACGGCATCGACCTCACGATCCCGAATCTGGCCGACACCGCGTTGGCGGCGGCCAGCGCGAGCGGCGGCGATGCTGCATCACAGCAGCAATTCGTTGCCGCTTCATCCGTTATCACGGATTCCGAAGCAGATGGCTCGCGCTTCGAAGAAGCGCCCGTCACCTCCGCGACCGGCGAGTCCGGTTACGTGCAGGGCGAAGCGCCTTCGGATGCCGCGCCGCCCGCGACCTCCGTGCAGTATGTGCGGCAGACGTCCGACGACACAGCCGGCACGCAGCGCGCCGGGCCGTCGCTGCTGTCCATGCTGGCGAGCGCGCTGTCGGTCCGCATGAGTCCGCATGCGGTGCAGAACGCGGTGCTCGCGTTGCTCGTCGCGGTGATCGCGATATCGCTCGCGGTGTTCGTCGTCGTGATCGCGATCGTGCTGCGCCGGCACTACTTCTCGTCGCGCGCGGTGGTCTCGCGCGCGGCCGCGAGGGGCCTCAGGCGCAAGCAGTTCTACCTCGAATATCAGCCGGTGTTCCACGTGCGCAGCCGGCAGTGCTACGGCGCCGAGGTGCTGCTGCGCTGGCGCGATTCGGCGCACGGGCGGCGCGGCGCGGACTGGTTCATGGCGCAACTGGAGAACGATCCGATCGTCGCGCAGCTGCTGCGCTTCATGATCGAGACGGCCGCCGCCGACCTCGGCGTGACGGAAGCCGGCCGCTCGTTGCAGATCATCGTGAACCTGCCGGGCGCGTGCGTCGCGGACAACGCGCACGCGGCGCTGGCCGGGCAACTCGCGAAGTCGCTCGGCGCGCAGCGCATCGTGTTGCAGGTGTCGTGCGATGCGTTGCAGCACGCGCGCGACAACGTCCGCCATCTGCAGAACGACGGCGTCGCGATTTCGTTATGCGACGTGCGCTCGCCGGCCGACACCGTCGGCGTCGCATCGGGCGGGTCGTTGCGGTTCGCGAAGCTGCATCGCGAGATCATGACGCTCGGCGACGCGCTGCGCAGTCAGACGCTGAAGGGATTTTCCGCATGGGGCCACGAATCCGGCATCCCGATCATCGCGGACGGGATCGAGGCCGTCGGCCAGTATCACGCGGCCGGCCGCGCGCAGATCGGGCTCGCGCAGGGTTTCTTCCTGTGCAAGGCGCTCGATCCTGGACGGCTCCTCACGTTCCTCGACCGCCTGAAGGCGCTGCAGTCGCTGCATCCGGCGAGTCATTCGAGGTCGGCCTGACGCAGCGCCGAAGCGCGGGCGTCATCCGCCGCCAGCCGGATCGACGCCTGAGCGCGCATGAAACGCCGCGACGAACTCGACGAAGCATTGCGCGGCCGGATTGCGCATCACGGTCGGGTACGCGAGGTGCAGCGGCGCGGTGAGGTTCGCCGCGTCGTTGAGCGTGCAAAACACAGTGCTCACGTGCTGATAACGCTGCATCGACGCGGGCACGAGCGTCACCCCGAGCCCCGCCGCGACCATGTGGATGCCGGTCAGCATCCGCGGCACCTCGCGCGCGATGCGCGGCACGAAACCCGCATGCCGGCACGCGGCGAGGATGTCCGCGTACATGCCCGGCGCGCCGGGCCGCCGGACCAGGATGAAGTCCTCGTGCTCCAGCGCCCGCAGCGGCAGCGCGGGCGGCGTGTCCCCCATCCCGGCGAGCAGCGGATGATCGACCGGCAGCACCACCACCATCGGCTCGTTCAGCAACTGCTCGAACGCGACGTCGGGCGGCGTGTCGACCGGCTTGCGCAGGAACGCCGCCTGTAGCTGGTCGGCCGACAGCCGCTCGATGATCTCCGCCGCGTTCAGTTCGGCCAGTTCGATGTCCACGTCCGGCTGCGCGGCGCGAAACGCGCGGATCGCGTCGGTCGTCACCGGATGGAAGCCGGCCGAACTCGTGAGGCCGATCGAGATCGTTCCCAGCTCGCCGCGCGCGATACGCCGCGCGTGTGCGAGCCCCTGTTGCAGCGTGTCCAGCACCAGCTCCGCGTGCTGCGCGAACGCCTTGCCCGCCGCCGTCAGCTCGACGCCGCGCGGCAGCCGCACGAACAGGTCGAATCCCACCTCTTCTTCGAGCAGCCGGATCTGCTGTGACAGCGGCGGCTGCTGCATCGCGAGCCGCTCGGCTGCGCGCGTGAACTGGCCTTCCTCCGCGACCGCGAGGAAGTAGCGCAGGTGACGAAGCTCCATTGAAGCATCCCCGAACGAAGACGAAAATCTGCCATATCGAACATATATGGCAGCCTGTTGAATTATGTATTTTACATCTGCCTGGCCGGCCCCTAGGATTACGCAAAATTTTTGAATCGCCGACCGGCTCGCCGCCGCGGCGTCCGACAACAACGTCAAGGAGACCGCTTTGAACAAGCACTACGCCGCCGCTGCCACCCTCGTCGCCCTCGCCGGATGGTCCGCCGGCGCGCACGCGCAGGACGAAACCGACGCGGCGCTGGACCTCGCCACGGGCCGCGCGCCCGGCGGCAGCTCGGTCATGCTGTACGGCGTGATCGACGCAAACATCGAATACCTGTCCCACGCGAGCGCCACCGGCGGCTCGCTCGTGCGCGAAAACTCGGGCGGCATCCACAACTCGCGCTTCGGCGTGCGCGGCACCGAATCGCTCGGCGGCGGCACGTCCGCGTGGTTCGTGCTCGAAGCGGGCTTCAACAGCAACGACGGCACCCAGGCGACCGCCGGCACGCTGTTCAACCGTACCGCCGCGGTCGGCCTCGCGAACGACCGCCTGGGCTCGCTGTCGTTCGGCCTGCAATACACGGCGATGTACGACATCCTGCTGCGCTACGATCCGATGACGTTCGCGCAGCAGTACACGTGGTTCCCGACGACCGGCTCGGCCGACAGCTTCGCGTTCCGCGCGCGCAACAACAACTCGGTGAAGTACGTGGGCCGCTTCCGCGGGCTGACCGCGATCGCCGAGTACAGCTTCGGCGGCGACGCCGCTTCGTTCCAGAGCAGCGCCGCGTACGGCGGCGGCCTCGATTACGACGGCGGCACGTTCGGCGCGGCGGTTGCGTACGACTATCGCAACGGCGCGATCAATTCGAGCGGCACGTGGACGAAGTCGCGCAACGTGAGCGTCACGGTCCGCCAGGACGTGGGCCGCGGCGAACTGCTTGCGGGTTACGAGCACTACCTGTACAACCCGACGCGCAGCGCGGCCGAGGCGCAGCAGTTGTGGTTCGGCGGCGTCCGTTATCCGGTGCTGAAGAACCTGAAGGTGACCGCCGCGTATTACTACGAGCAGAACAAGACCGCCGACACGTCGAACGCATGGATGAGCGTGCTGAGCGCGCAATACGCGCTGTCGAAGCGCACGTCGCTGTATGCGACGGTCGCGTATGCGCAGGCGACGCGTTATGCGAACGGCCAGTTCACGCCGGTCGGCACGACCGACGACACCGCGTTCGGGTCGAACCAGACCGGCGTGACGATCGGCATGTTCCACAAGTTCTGAGCCGGACGTCACTCAACGTACGAATCGCGCCCGCCTCGGGCGGGCGCGCCGAAGGAGCAGTCTGCATGATCCGTTTTCCGCTTCGCCGCGCCGTCTCCGTCGCGGCCGCGCTGTCCGCGGCGGCCTTCGTCGCCGCCCAGGCGGCGCCGTCCGCCGCGGCCGGAACCGACGCCGCGCACGTGTACAACCCGCATCTGAAACCGGTGTCGCACATCTCGGATACGCGGATGATGCTCGACACGCCGGCCGGCAGCGCCGAGTTTCCGCTGTACGTGTCGCGCGACTGGAACGCCCCGCAGCCGGACGTCACGCGCGCGGTGATCGTGATTCACGGCAAGCTGCGCAACGCGGACACGTATTTCCACAGCGCGGAGAAGGCGCGCGACGCGGCGCAGGCGCAGGGCGCGGACGTGAACGGCACGCTGCTGATCGCGCCGCAGTTCCTCGCGACGCTCGATTTCAGCCTGCGTTCCGAGCCGGCCGACCTGCTGCGCTGGGACGCGAACGGCTGGATGGCCGGCGACGACGCGGTCGCGCCCGCGCGGATCAGCTCGTATGCGGTGCTCGACGCGATCGTCGCGCGGCTCGCGGATCGCACGCGCTTCCCGAACCTGCGGCACGTCGTGTTCGCCGGGCATTCGGGCGGCGGCCAGGTCGTGCAGCGTTATGCGGTGGCCGCGCGCGATCTCGGCGCGCTGGCGAGCGAAGGCATCGACGTGCGTTATGTGGTGTCGAGCCCGTCGTCGTATGCGTATTTCGACGCGTTGCGGCCCGACGAGCACGGCAACGCCGCGCCGTTCGACGCCGCGTCGTGCGCCGGTTTCGACGACTGGAAGTACGGGATGCAGCAGCGGCCCGCGTACCTGAACGACCGCACGCCCGCGCAGCTCGAAGCCGCGTATGCGGCGCGGCGCGTGTATTACCTCGTCGGCGGCGACGACGACGATCCGCAGCAGAAGGCGCTCGATCAAAGCTGCCCGGCCGAGGCGCAGGGGCCGCAGCGGGTCGCGCGCGCGCACGCGTATTTCCGCTATATGCAGGGCCGCCATCCGCAGGGGCTGAACCAGAGCCTGCACGAAGTGCCGGGCGTCGGCCACAACGGCGCGCGGATGCTCACGTCCACGTGCGCGCTCGCCGCCATGTACGACACGCCGGGGTGCGCGCCATGAGCCAGCCGACGACCGCGACTCGCGACGCGACGGCGCGCGCCGCCGACGGCGGCAACGTCGCTGACGCCGCGCGCCTGTCGCCCGCGATGGTGCGCCGCGCGATCTTCGCATCGGTGCTCGGCAACGGGCTCGAATGGTTCGACTTCCTGATCTACGGTTATTTCTCGAAGACGATCGCGCAGGTGTTCTTTCCGGCCGACAACGGCTTCCTGTCGATCATGCTGACCTTCGCGACGTTCGCGATCGGCTTCTTCGTGCGGCCGCTCGGCGGCATCCTGGTCGGCCTGTACGCGGATCGCGCCGGCCGCAGCCGCGCGCTGTCGCTGCTCATCATCTCGATGGCCGCGAGCACGCTGCTGATGGGCCTCACGCCCGGTTACGCGCACATCGGCCTCGCCGCGCCCGCGCTCGTCGTGCTCGCGCGGCTGTTGCAGGGGCTGTCGGTCGGCGGCCAGTTCGCGACCGCGTCCGCGATGCTCGTCGAGTACGCGCCGCCGGGCCGCAAGATGTTCTACGGCAGCTTCAACATGACCGCGCAGTCGTTCGCGCTGCTGCTGTCGTCGGGCGCGGGTTATCTGCTGACCACGCATCTGACGCACGAGCAACTCGCGTCGTGGGGCTGGCGCGTGCCGTTCCTGTGCGGCGCGCTCGCGGGGCCGCTCGGCTTCTATATCCGCCATCGCGTGGCCGAGTCGCCGGAGTTCCAGCAACTGCGCGACCACGGCGATGCGCCGCCGCGTGCGTCGATCCGGCAGTTCTTCCGCACGAACGGCCGCGCGGCGCTGTGCGCGATGGGCGTGATCGCGGTCGGCGCGGCGACCAACTACGTGTGGCACTCGTACCTCGCGGTGTACGTCGAGCGCCAGTTGCATCTGCCGCTCGCGGTCGCGCTGCGCGGCGCGTTCTTTTGCGGCGCGCTGAATCTGTTCCTGTTCCCGCTGTCGGGCCGGCTCGCGGACCGCTACGGCGCGTACCGGCTGTTCTATCCGGTCACGATCGCATGGATGATCTGCGCGTATCCGCTCTTCGCGTATGTCGTGTCCGCGCCGTCCGCCGAACGGCTGTTCGTCGCGCAGGTGATCTCGACCGTGTTCCTCGCGGCGATGTCCGGTGCGCATCCGGGCATGCTCGCTACGCTGTTTCCGGTGCGCAGCCGTTCGTCCGGCGTCGCGCTGTCGTACAACGTCGCGGTCACGCTGTTCGGCGGGCTCGCGCCGTTCACCATCACCGGGCTGACGAGGCTCACCGGCAGCAGCCTCACGCCCGCGTTTTATCTGATCTTCGCCGGGTTCGTGTCGCTCGCGCTCGTGTACGGGACGCGTCGCGGCCGCGCGGGCGCCGACGACCCGGCTACCGCCAGGAGTTCCACCGCATGACCGAGCTTTTCCGCGCGAACGACGAACGCGCGCCGAACGAACGACCCGTCGCGACCGTCGCGCCGCAGCACCTGACCGTCGCGACCGCGCGCGGCCGCGGGACCGTGCCGCTGTTCGCGACCGGCGAATGGAACGAGCCGCAGCCCGGCGTGGGCCGCGCGGTGATCCTGATTCACGGCCGCCTGCGCAACGCGGACGCGTATTACCAGCTTGCGCATCGCGCCCGCGCGCGCGCGGGCCACGACTCGACGGACACGCTGCTGATCGTCCCGCAGTTTCTCGCGCAGGCGGACGTCGATGCGCACCGGCTGCCCGCTTCGACGCTGCGCTGGGAATGGACGAACTGGATGGGCGGCGGCGATGCGCTTGGCCCCGCGCCATTCAGTTCGTTCGACGTCGTCGATGCGCTGCTCGCGGTGCTCGCCGACCCGGTGCGCTTCCCGGCGCTGAACGAAGTGGTGATCGCCGGGCATTCGGGCGGCGGCCAGGTGGCGCAGCGTTATGCGGTGCTCGCGCGCGGGGAAGCGCCGCTCGTCGCGCGCGGGATCGCGCTGCGTTATGTGATCGCGAATCCGTCGTCGTATGTGTATTTCGATGCGCGGCGGCCCGATGCCGACGGCGGATTCTCCGAATACGACGCGGCGCGTTGCGAGCACTTCAATCGCTGGAAGTACGGGCTGGAGGATCTGCCCGAGTACGCGTCGGTGGATGGCGTCGCGCCGTCCGCGCACGCGCTCGAAGACGCGTATGCGCGGCGCGACGTGACCGTGCTGCTCGGTTCCGACGACTGCGATCCGGCGCACCCCGCGCTCGACCGTTCGTGTGCGGCGATGGCGCAGGGCGAGCATCGGCTCGGGCGCGGGCAGGCGTACGCCAGGTACATGCGCGAGCGGCATCCGGAAGGGCTCGTGCATCGCACGTATGAAGTCGCTGGGGCGGGACACGATGCGGATGCGGTGTTCGGCTCGCCGGCGGGGATGGCGGCTTTGTTTGGCGGGGCGGCGTAATGCGTTGACGGCCCGGCGCACGCGGAAACGGGCGGCCCGGGTAACCGATGGTGGCGCGATGCTCGCCGGCCATGCCGGACTTCGGCCGTGTCGTCGCGCATCGCCCAGGCGATTCCCTATGAAGTCGCGCATGCCGTGCAGCGGACGCGGAGCAGAGCGTCGAGCCGGTCATCCGCAGTGCCGCCGCCGTTGACGCGATTGCACGAACGCAGACATCGACCGTGGCAGCGGCGGCAGCGACGTCCGCGCGGCACGCACCCGATTCCGTCCAACCCGACCTGCTTCAGTTCATGAACCGGATACTCGCACGCGTCTCCATTTCCGCCCGCCTGTGGGCGACGGTCGCCGCGCTCGGCGCGCTGCTCGTCGTTACCGGCTGGCTCGGCCTGTTCGGCATGCAGCGTTCGAACGATGCGCTCGGTTATGCGTACTCGAATCAGCTTGCATCGTCGATCGCGCTCGGCAAGACCACGTTGAACCTGACGATCGTCCGCACGACGCTGGACCGCGTCGTGCTGCATCCCGACTCGCCACGCGCGTCGGCGCTGACCGACAGGGCGCTCGATTATCTGGCGATCTCGCAGCGCGCATGGGACGACTACGCCGCATTGCCGCACGCGCCGGCCGAGCAGAAGCTGGCCGACGCCGTCGCGGCCGCGCGGGCCGCATTGCTTCAGCAGGGCTTGACGCCGCTCGTCGATGCGCTTCGGCACGGCGACCGGCAGACGGCCGACGACCTCGTGATGGAGCGGATGTTGCCGCTGTCGGTCGCATTGACGAAGCAGTCCGACGCGCTGGACGGCTGGCTCGCCACGCACGGCCGGCAGGCCTATGACGAAGCCGGGCGGCGCTTCCAGATGCTGCGCGTGGCGGCGGTCGCGTTGATCGTGTTCGGTCTCGCGGTCTGCGGGTTTTGCGCGGTCGGGCTGCGGCGCTCGATTGCGCTGCCGCTGACGGAGGCGGGCGACGCGATGCAGCGGATCGCGGCCGGCGACCTGACCGTGCCGCTCGCCGTGCGTTCGAGCGACGAAGTGGGGCGTGTCGTCGAGGGCTTGCGGACGATGCAGCATGGTCTGGCGGGAACCGTCCGCAAAGTCGCGCACAGCGCGGAGTCGATCGCGACGGCGACCCGCGAGATCGCGGCGGGCAACCGCGATCTGTCGCAGCGGACGGAGGAGCAGGCCGCGTCGCTGGAGGAGGGCGCGGCGAGCATGGCGCAGTTGAGCGCGACGGTCCGGCAGAACGCCGAGCACGCGCTCGCCGCGCGGGCCCTGGCCGATCGCGCGCACGGCGTGGCCCGGCGCGGCGCGCAGGTGGCCGGCGACGCGGTGCGCACGATGGGCGACATCGACGCAAGCTCGCGGCAGATCGCGGACATCACCGGCGTGATCGAAGGGATCGCGTTTCAGACCAGCATCCTCGCGCTGAACGCGGCGGTCGAAGCGGCGCGCGCGGGCGAACAGGGGCGCGGCTTCGCGGTGGTGGCGTCCGAGGTGCGCAGCCTGGCGCAGCGTTCCGCGACGGCCGCCAGGGAGATCAAGACGCTGATCGATGCGTCGGTCGAGCGGGTCGGCGCGGGCGCGCGGCTCGTCGGCGACGCGGGCGCGACGATGGAGGAGACGCGCGAGTCGATCGCGCGCGTCACGGCGCTGATGGAGGAAATTGCGCACGCGTCCGACGAGCAGCGCCAGGGTATCGAGCAGATGAGCCGCGCGATCTCGCAGATGGACCAGGTGTCGCAACAGAACGCGGCGCTTGTCGAACAGGCCGCAGCGGCCGCGACGGCGCTCGACGATCAGGCCGGCGTATTGCGGGAGGCGGTCGCGGTCTTTCGGGTTTGATCGACGCTGACGCAGGGTCCGGCCGTGTCCCTGGCCCGAGCGCACGAGCCGCGAAAACGCGAGCCGCGGAATGCGGCGCGCGAAGCCGGCATCGGCGGCCGGTCTGCGCGATAACGTCCGCGCCGTGTGCCGTCGCCTTCCTGCTACCATCGCGAACTTGGCGGCTCTCCGCCGCCGTCCTTCGGTCACCGGAACGTCCCATGGATTATTACTCGGCGGTACGCGCGTTCCTGCACGCGGCCGAACTGAAGAGCTTCAGCAAGGCCGCGCAGCAACTGGACGTGAAAACCTCGACTGTCTCGCGCTACATCAACGAACTCGAAAGCGATCTCGGCATCGCGCTGTTCAACCGCTCGACGCGCGGCCTCAAGCTGACCGAAGGCGGCACCGTGTTCCGCGAGCACGCGTCCGCCGCGATCGCCGCACTGGACGACGCGCGCGACGCCGCGTCGTCGCTGAACCGCTCGCCGCAGGGGCTGCTGCGCGTGACGATGCCGACGTCGTTCGCGCGCCGTCACGTGATTCCGCATCTGCCCGCGTTCCTCGACGCGCATCCCGGCATCTCCGTCGATGCGGTCATCACCGACGAGGTGCTGAACCTGATCGACAGCGGCATCGACCTCGCGATCCGCATCGGCGCGCTCGCCGATTCGCAACTGATGGCGCGGCAGCTCGCGCCGCACCGGCGCATCGTGTGCGCGAGTCCCGAATACCTGACCCGTCACGGCACGCCGTCGAAACCCGAAGACCTCGCGGATCACGCGGCGCTGTGCTTTCCGATCGCGTCCGGCGACCGCTGGCTGCTCGTGCAGCCGGCCGCGAAGGGCCGCGCGCCGAAGGAAGTCCAGGTGCGCCTCAGCGGCCGCGTGCGCGCGGACAACACCGATGCGCTAGTCGAACTCGCGATCGCCGGCTGCGGGATCGCGCTGCTGCCGACGTGGAGCGTCGGCGAGCCGCTGCGCGACGGCCGTCTCGTGCGCGTGCTGCCGCGCTGGGAGGCGCAGCCCGGCAGCGGCAACCCGGCGGTGTGGGCGGTGTATGCACGGAAGAGGACGGTGTCGTCGAAGGTGCGCGCGTTCATCGACTTCTATGCGGACCTGTATCGCGAGCACGGCGACTGGGGCGCGTGAAGCGCGGCGAAGCGTAAGCGGGAACGGCAGGCGCAACGCCTGCCGTCATCCTGAACGCGACTGGTCAGCGCGCGAACTGGATGTCGAGCGAGCGCAGATACGTTTGCAGCCCCGCGTCCTGGATCGGGATCACGTAGCCGTTCGCATCCGACTCGTTGAAGTGCGCGTGCCAGTAGCCGGGCGGCGTGACGAACGCCATGCCGGGCGTCCAGTCCACGCGCTGCGGATTGCGGATGTTGCCGTGTTCGTCGAGTTCGGTGCCGACGAGCGTATAGCAGCCGGGCGCGCAGTCGGAGATGAAGTCGAGCGCAATCGACTGATGGCGGTGCGGCTTCTGCACCGCGCCCGGCGCGATCACGCCGAACATCGCCCACAGCGAATGCGTGACGGTGCGCGTCTGCGGGAAGTTCGCGTTGCCGAGCAGGATGCTCACGCGGTTGCGCACGCTTGCGGCGGCCGCGCCCGACACCTTGCGCAGTTCTTCTTGCGCGCGGCTTGCCGGGTACAGCGTCGGACGAAAGCGCGGATGGCCGAAGCTCGCGCCGAGATATGTCAGCAGCGGCGCGTCGTTCACCATGTAAAGCCGCGCGGTCGCGTCGGCGCGCAGCGTCAGTTCCGCGCCGCCGGGGAATGTGAAGAAGTCGCCCTTCGCGAAGCGGAACCCGGCGTCGCGCTGCGATGCGGCGCCTTCGCCGTCGATCACGTAGAACACCTGGGACGTCGCGACCGGCGACAGCGTCACGCTTTCGCCGCCGACGATGCGCACGAAACTCGCGCACAGGCCGGGGCCGGTCGCGGGACCGTCGCAGCGCAGTTCGCTCGACAGGTCGAGCGGCACGACGCGCGTCGGGCCGTCGGCATACAGCGTCGCGGGGAACGCGTGGTATGGCACGCGTGAGATCAGCTTCGCGCCGATCGGATTGGCCGACGACGTGTATTCGAAGTACTGCGCGTCGTCGGTGGCGGATGCGTTCGATTCGAGACTGGGCTCGGTGGTTTTCTGCAGCATGGCTGTCTTCCGTATGGGGGATCCTGAAACGGCCGCCGCGTGGAAGCGCCGGCCTGCCCGTCGCCGCGCGATCGTGGCGGCGACATGGACCGACTATAGGTTTCGGCGCGCGGCGGCAGAATCGCCGGGACGGGAAATCAGCTTTGCGGGGAGGGGTGGACTGCGGGAAGGTGCGGATGCCGCTGGGTACCGCGCGGATCAATGGAGCGCGCGTGTCGCCCGCTCATGCCTGGTCGATCCTGCTTGCCGCGAGCGATCCGCTGTCAAAACGGAAAGGTGCGGGGACGGCGGTTGTCCCCGCATGGGTCGAGCCGGACGCGTGTTGCCGACGCCCCGGCCTGGGCGAACGTCACGCCACCCGCTGCTCCGGCAACCGGAAACTCGCGATCGCATCGCGCAGCCCGGTCACCTGATCCTTCAACGAATGCGCGGCTGCCGCAGCCTCTTCCACGAGCGCCGCGTTCTGCTGCGTGACCTGATCCATTTCGCCGACCGCGCGATTCACCTGCTCGATGCCCGCGCTCTGTTCGCGCGACGCGTGGCTGATCTCTTCGAGAATCTCGTGGACGCGCCGCACCGACTGCACGATCTCGGTCATCGTCGCGCCCGCGTTCGTCACGAGCGACGCGCCCTGTTCGACGGTCTCGGTCGATTTCTCGATCAACCCCTTGATCTCCTTCGCGGCCGTCGCCGACCGCTGCGCGAGACTGCGCACCTCGGACGCCACCACCGCGAAGCCGCGTCCCTGTTCGCCCGCGCGCGCTGCCTCGACCGCCGCGTTCAGCGCGAGGATGTTGGTCTGGAACGCGATGCCGTCAATCACGCTGATGATGTCGCCGATCTGCTGCGAGCTGGACGTGATCGCGCCCATCGTCTGCACGACCTCGTTGACGACCGCGCTGCCGCGCGACGCGATCTGCTCCGCATCGTTCGCGAGCTGCGCGGCCTGCTGCGCGCTGTCCGCATTCTGGCGCACGTTGGTCGTCATCTGGTCCATGCTCGACGCGGTCTGCACGAGCGCGGCCGCCTGCTCCTCGGTCCGCTGCGACAGGTCCGTGTTGCCGGCCGCGATCTCGTTCGCGCCGACGTTGATGTTCTCCGCGCCGCTGCGCACGCGCGTGATCGTCTGCAACAGCCCCGACTGCATCGTGCCGAGCGCATGCATCAGGCTGCCCGGATGGCGGTCGTCGACGCGGACGTGATCCGTCAGGTCGCCGCGCGCGATGCGGTTCGCGGTGTCGATCGCGGCTTCGAGATCGCCGCCGAGGCTGAAGCGCACGCTGCGCAGCACGAGCACCATCACCACGCTCGCCGCAATGCCGAGCCCCGCGGTGATCGCGAGCCATTGCAGCAGGCTGTCGACGAACTCGTGCCGCACGTCGTCCATGTACATGCCGGTCACGATGTACCAGTCCCACGGCGCGAAGTGCTTCGAATAGCTGGTCTTCGCGACCGGCTGCTGCTCGCCCGGCTTCGGCCACAGGTAGTTGATGAACCCGCCGCCGTTCTGGTTGCCGGCGTTCACGATGTCGACGAACAGATGGTTGCCGTTCGGGTCCGTGAAGTTGCCGAGCGCCTTGCCGTTCAGTTCGGGTTTCATCGGGTGCATCAGCATCACCGGCTGCGAGTCGTTCACGCTCAGGTAGCCGTCGGCGCCGTAGCGCAGCATGCCGATCAGTTCGAGCGCCTGGCGCTTCGCGTCCGCCTCGGGAAGTGTGTGGTTCTGCGTGAGCGCGTAGTAGCGGCTCGCGATGCTGGCGGCCTGCTCGACGAGCGACGTGAGCTGCGCCTGGCGGTCGCGGGTCATCGTCTGCCGGGATTGCCACGCGCCATACGCGCCGATCAGCAGCAGTCCGATCCACAGGATCACGATCATCGAGCCGAGTTTTCTGTTCAGGGTCATAGGTCCGCGCGAGATGAGGAGTGTCCGTTGTCGTGTCGGCCCCGGCGAATGAGCCGGTCCTGAATCGGTTTACGGCGACAGCCCACGCACGCGTTACCCGAGGTAAACCCTCGGTGAATGCCGCGTTTTCCGCTGACGAATCGCGCCTTGGCCTGCGGGCCTGCCGACGGTTGCGTCGGTGGTCGAATGAAATCAATCAGTTACCTTGACCCTGCGGACTATGAAGCAGTTTTTTGACCGCGAAACGGCGCTTCGAATCGTCGCGCGCCGATTCCCCCGTGTCCGCACAACGGTCCCTTCCATGCTGGCCCCTTAGTCCGCGAATTTCGGTGCCGGACACTTCGCCGGTCGCTGCCGCACGCGGCATGCGGCATCGAACGAACCGGACATACCGGGCCGATCAAGAACCGAACAAGGGTTGACTGAAGAAGCGGGGGAATCACAAGTGAATGCAGGAAAGTGGGGGATGCTGCTGCCGGCGCTCGTCGCAGCGGGGGCGGCGCACGCGCAGAGCAGCGTGATGCTGTACGGCAAGATCGAGGACGGCTTCAACTACACGAGCAACGCGCGCGGCAACGATGCGTATCAGCTCGAAAGCGGCTACGACTACGGCAGCCGCTGGGGCCTGAAAGGCACCGAGGACCTGGGCGGGGGCACGAAGGCCGTGTTCCAGCTGGAGAACGGCTTCGACGTGAACACCGGCAAGAACGGCCAGGGCGGACGCGAGTTCGGCCGGCAGGCGTTCGTCGGCCTCGCGTCGGACCGCTTCGGCACGCTGACGCTCGGCCGCCAGTACGACCCGAGCGTGGACATGTTCTCGCCGCTCACCGCGAATGGTAACTGGACCGGTTACATTTTTTCGCATCCGTACGACAACGACAACACCGACTACTCGTTTCGCGTGAACAACGCGGTCAAGTACGTGTCGCCGACGATCGCCGGGTTCACCGGCGAGGCGATGTATGCGTTCAGCAACCAGGCCGGCGGCTTCGCGAACAACCGGTTGTACGGCTTCGGCGCGCAGTACCAGAACGGCGGCCTGCAGATCGGCGCGTCGTACCTGAAGATCAACAATGCGAGCGCGGCCGCGACCGCGAACAGTTCCGGCGCGGTGACGAGCGACAACACGTTCAACGCGCGCTCGCAGCAGAACATCGGCATCGGCGTGAACTATTCGTTCTCGAACGTGCTGGTCGGCTTCGCGTATTCGCACGTCGACGTGTACGACCCGACCGCGAACGCGTACTTCACCGGCGTGACGCAGCCGGCCGGCGGCACGTGGGACGCGTGGAAATTCGACAACTTCGAACTGAGCGGCCTGTATCACTTCACGCATGCGCTGTATCTCGGCGCGGCTTATACGTACACGCAGGCGCGGCTCACGTCGACGGTCGGCAGCTTCAATCCGAAGTGGCATCAACTGAGCATGAAGCTGAACTACGACCTGTCGCCGCGCACGTCGGTCTATCTGGAAGGCGCGTATCAACGGGCGATCAGCGCGCATACCGGCACCGACTTCGACTACGCGAACATCCTCGGCGCGGCGGACCTGTCGTCGGGACGCAACCAGATGCTGTATCGCGTCGCGATCATTCATGGGTTCTAGGCGCGGGACACATGTGCGGAGCCGATGGCCACGCACTGTGTCTTTCGGTCAATGTCCTATCGTTTACCGATAGAACATTCAGACAGCGTGTGATGAGGCGTCCAGACACCGACACTGCGTACGCGTCTAAAGTACGCAGTGTCGTCGAGTTTTTTGTTTTGCTAAATCTACTCAGCGTTTATTGGCGTCGAGACTCTGAAGAGATCGAAGTGCCCTGTTCAGGCTCGGTGAATGGTCGCATGCGCGCCGGATGTTCCAACTGGAACGCACGAATTTTCCAAGATGAACGTTGTATCCGGCTCCCTGCTTGTTGCGGTCAGTCTGCGAAACTATCTCATCGCGGAAAATCCGCTTCCTGGATTTTGCCATCAAAGTCAGCAGCAAGCGTTTTGGATCCGGCTCATCATCCAGAATGGCCGGCAGCTTGTTCATCGTCACCTGAAATGCTTCTGCAAATCCAGGCCGATCAGCGAGCACCCAACTCTCTGCCTCCGCTACTGCCAGGCGAAGGATGAAATGCTGCCGTGCATTTTCTGGCCGCCACGCGGCCATCAGGTCGAGAGCGCATCTGCCGTCGGTATCGGCGATACATAGGACCGGTTGCACGTGGGCTGCCTGTTCGGCGTAACGCGGCAGGTTCGGAACCAACTTGGTGATGCCTTTCGCATCAATCGACGGGGCTGCGAAGCGCCAGTCCGGCAAAGCCGCGGCTACGAGCTTTTCGCCCAGCGCGCAGCAAAGTGCATCTTCTCCAACGACAAGAATACGGCTCATTCCCAAAGACCCAATTGATCTACCGATTGCGGTCGGGTCTTAGGTAGCAACACCTCCGCCGGAGTTAGTCCATGTCTGGTTTGTCTTTCTTCATCAGCGTTCGGCGGCCGGACCGTCGAACCGTTCGGACCGGGTTCAATCAGCAGTATCTGGGCGTCGCCTGGGACGTGAGCTAGCAATGTCTCGCTATGCGTACTTAGCAAGACCTGCCGCGACGATTTGCGCTTTTTTCGATCCCGGAGCACCCTTTCAATTAACAGCGGTATGTGCTCCACGATACCGTCATTCAGCGACAGTTCCGGCTCTTCCAGCAAGAGAAGGCCCTCTCCCTCCTGTAAAGCCCACAAAAGGCCGATGAGCCGTAACGTGCCATCCGAGAATTGATTTTCGCGCTGCCATGCACCGTTGATACGCCAATGCGTGAAATTTGCTTCCAGATGCCACAGTCCGGTGATTGAATCTTGGTCAAACCTCAATTCAGAGAACAACGGAACAGCTTTGGATAGTGCTTGCTGAATCCGTTTGAGGCGCGCATCTCTAGTTTTCTTTGGTGTCTTTGCAATACGCTGCATTAACCCTTGACCGAAGGGGTCGCTCTCGGGAATGCGAGCGCCAATCTCGTCGCCAAACTTCAACAACTGAGGGACCAGATGCAGGTAGGTCGTGCTGGCAAAAAAATTGACCAGGACACGAAAATCCGTATTGCTGGCGATCTGTTCGAGATGGGTCTGCGTCAGGCGCTCCGGATCTTCCATGTCGTGCGTATCGGGTCGACTTATTACCTCCAGGCCGTTTCGTTCGACGCGTTCCTCAGAGACCACCACACGCTGTTGTCCCTTGCCCTCGGCCTTCAGCGCAAGGACATATCGCCAGGCGTCACTGCTTTCTGCCGTTTCATCCAGCAAGTCAAGTTCTATACGGACCTCGGGGTCACGGCGAGCGTGCAGGCTTCTCAGCTTGGTCAGTCCACCGCGATCACGCAAGGCTTTTTGCAGGCCACCGCCCTCGGGTTGTGCGAGCAGGCGCAGAAAGCGAAATACATCGAGCAGATTTGACTTTCCTGACGCATTAGCCCCTATGACAAACGTCCGTGGTCCCAGGGGGACGTCGACCTCCCGAAAGTTTCGCCAGTTTTTCAGCTTGAGCCGCTTAATCTGCATTTCCACACCTTTGCGCTGGGGAACTTATATCCCTGTCTCGTATATGTTGCACATCGTCCAGATCGGCTACGTGATGGAACTGCTGTGCGCTCGTCCAGTCTTTTCCCGCAGGAGAATCATACAGGGTCCCATCAGTCGCCAAACTCGCCATGTCCCAGAACGGATAACCGGGCTTTTTACTGGCGGCCAATGGGCGTTGCTCCACAAATCTCCGCGCAACTCCATGATTTGCCACGCCGCCGCCGGAGCCAGAGGCAATGCGGTTTCATTTCGGCTATAGTCGCGAATTCGGCCCGGCGAATGCGCTACGGGCTGTGTCGCCCGGCAGGACTGCCGGACAAGGCGGCGCAGGGTAGCCGGACAGAAAAAAGCAGAACAAGCGGAGCAGAACAGGCGACCCGTTTTCGCGACCCGTGTGCCGACGCATGGCTTCGCCGTTTTTGCCGGCGGCGGCCAGCATCACAACCGGCTTCGACTAGCGCCGGCGAGCGCGGATCGGAGGGACGAGATCCGCATGCGCATGGCCCACGGTGCGCGCACCGGACGGACCCGCGCGGCGCTCATGCGAGCCGTCGCGAAACCGTCGCGCAAGCCCCCGCCCCGCTCGCTCTGCTGCCGGACCGCGGCACGCCGTTCGAGATCGCGATCGTCGATACGGATGGCGCGCCGCGAAAACAGATGGATTTTCCCAACGATGTGACGCGCGCGGCGCAGCAGGACTGTCGCGGCCGCGCCGTCCGTGAGGAGTGACACGATGAACGCACGCGAACCCGCATTGGTTCCCGCATCGCGCAGCGCACGGCTGCGCCAGATGCTGATCAGCAACGAGCTGGAATTCCTGATGGAAGCGCACAACGGCCTGTCCGCGCGGATCGCGCGCGAAGCCGGCTTCAAGGCGATCTGGGGCTCGGGCCTGTCGATCTCCGCGCAGTTCGGCGTGCGCGACAACAACGAGGCGAGCTGGACCCAGGTGGTCGACAACCTCGAATTCATGGCCGACGCGAGCGATCTGCCGATCCTGCTCGACGGCGACACCGGCTACGGCAACTTCAACAACGTGCGCCGCCTCGTGCGCAAGCTGGAGCAGCGCGGCATCGCGGGCGTCTGCATCGAGGACAAGCAGTTCCCGAAGACGAACAGCTTCATCAAGGGCGAAGCGCAGCCGCTCGCGGACATGGACGAGTTCTGCGGCAAGATCAAGGCGGGCAAGGATTCGCAGACGGACGAGAACTTCTCGATCGTCGCGCGCGTCGAGGCGCTGATCGCGGGCTGGGGGATGGACGAGGCGCTCAAGCGCGCGGAAGCCTACCGCCTCGCCGGCGCGGACGCGATCCTGATTCACAGCAAGCTGTCGAAGCCGGACGAGATCCTCACGTTCGCGCGCGAATGGGCCGGTCGCGGCCCGCTCGTGATCGTGCCGACGAAGTACTACAGCACGCCGACCGACGTGTTCCGCAAGGCCGGCATCAGCGTCGTGATCTGGGCGAACCATCTGGTGCGCGCGTCGGCGTCCGCGATGCAGGCGGTCGCGAAGCAGATCCACGACAGCGAGACGCTGGTGGACGTCGAGGACCGCATCGCGTCGGTCAACGAAATCTTCCGTCTGCAGGACGCCGACGAATACTCGGAAGCGGAGAACCGCTATCTGTCCGCGTCGCGCAACGCGGGTTCGGCGATCGTGCTGGCCGCGAGCCGCGGCTCGGGCCTCGACGCGGTGACGACCGACAAGCCGAAGGTGATGCTGCCGGTCGCGGGCAAGCCGCTGCTGCGCTGGCTGCTCGACGCGTTCAAGAAGCAGTCGGTCAACGACGTCACGGTGGTCGGCGGCTATCGCGCCGATGCGATCGACACGGCCGGCATCAAGCTCGTCGTCAACGACCGTCACGCGGAAACCGGCGAACTCGCGTCGCTCGCATGCGCGGCCGACGCGCTGAAGAACGACACGGTGATCTCGTACGGCGACCTGCTGTTCCGCAGCTACATCCTGCGCGACCTCGTCGAGAGCGAGGCGGACTTCAGCGTCGTCGTCGATTCGTCGCCGGCGACCGAGAACAGCAGCGTGCGCGACTTCGCATGGTGCTCGGCGGGCGACGACCGCGACCTGTTCGGCAACAAGGTGCTGCTGCGCCGCGTGTCGAGCGAGCAGGCGGGCGGCGACGCGCCGCACGGCCGCTGGATCGGCCTGTTGAACGTGCGCGGCGCGGGCCGCGCGAAGCTCGCCGCGAAGCTCGCGGAACTGCGCGAGCGTCCGGACTTCGACCGCCTCGACATGCCGGCGCTGCTGAACGCGCTGATCGAGTCGGGCGAACAGATCGAAGTGCAATACGTGCACGGCCACTGGCGCGGCGTGAACGACCTCGAAGACTTCCGCCGCGCGGGCGACTTCGCGCATGCGCAGACGCCGCTCGGCACGGATGCGGCCGGCGCGCAGAACGGGAGCGCCGCATGATCGACGCGTCGCAATTCGTCGAGGCGGCGCGCGCGCGCGGCTTCGACTGGTATGCGGGCGTGCCGTGTTCGTACCTGACGCCGTTCATCAACTACGTGCTGCAGGACCCGTCGCTGCACTACGTGTCGGCGGCGAACGAGGGCGACGCGGTCGCGCTGACCGCGGGCATTGCGCTCGCGGGCAAGCGCGGCATCACGATGATGCAGAACTCGGGCCTCGGCAACGCGGTGAGCCCGCTCACGTCGCTCACGTGGACGTTCCGTCTGCCGCAGTTGCTGATCGTCACGTGGCGCGGCCAGCCGGGCGTGTCCGACGAGCCGCAGCACGCGCTGATGGGGCCGGTCACGCCGCAGATGCTCGACACGATGGAAATTCCGTGGGAGACGTTCCCGACCGAAGCGGATGCGATCGGTCCGGCGCTCGACCGCGCGCTCGCGCACATGGACAGCACCGGCCGTCCGTATGCGCTCGTGATGCAGAAGGGCAGCGTCGCGCCGTATGAACTGAAGGACGGCGCGGCGCCCGCGCGGCACGCGCACGTCGCCGCGCAGACGCGCTTTGGCGGCGGTGTCGGCGTCGAGGCGAACGAGCTGCCGTCGCGCCGCGACGCGCTCGAACGCGTGATCGCGGCGACGCCGGCGGATTCGACGGTCGTGCTCGCATCGACCGGCTTCTGCGGCCGCGAACTGTACGCGCTCGACGACCGCGCGAACCAGTTGTACATGGTCGGCTCGATGGGCTGCGTGACGCCGTTCGCGCTCGGTTTCGCGCTCGCGCGGCCGGACCTGAACGTGGTCGCGCTCGACGGCGACGGCGCGGCGCTGATGCGGATGGGCGCGTTCGCGACGCTCGGCGCATACGGCCCGTCGAACCTCACGCACGTGCTGCTCGACAACGGCGCGCACGACTCGACCGGCGGCCAGGCGACGGTGTCGCCGCAGGTGTCGTTCGCGGGCGTCGCGGCCGCGTGCGGCTACGCGGACGCGATCGAAAGCGACGACCTCGCGGTGCTCGACGACGTGCTGGCCGCCGCGCGCGAACGCCGCGCGGGTGCGTCCGGCTTCGCGGGCACGCGCTTCGTGCGGATCGCGATCCGCCGCGGCACGCCGGACGGCCTGCCGCGCCCGACCATCACCCCGCCCGATGTGAAGACGCGCCTGATGCGCCACATCGGCGCCGAGCAAGGAGCGCACTGATGCTGCTGCTGAATCCCGGCCCGGTCACGCTGACCGAACGTGTGCGGCGCAGTCTGCTGCAAACGGACCTGTGCCATCGCGAAAGCGAGTTCTTCGACGTGCAGGAAGAGGCGCGCACGCGGCTCGTCGGCGTGTACGGGCTCGATCCCGCGCAATGGCAGGCGGTGCTGATGACCGGCTCCGGCACGGCGGCGGTCGAGAGCATGATCGCGTCGCTGGTGCCCGCGAACGGCAAGCTGCTGATCGTCGAAAACGGGGTCTACGGCGAGCGGATCACGCAGATCGCGACGCAGTACGGGATCGCGCACGAAGTCGCGAAGCACGACTGGATGCAGGCGCCGGACATCGCGGGCATCGTCGCGCGGCTCGACGCGGACCGCGCGATCACGCACGTCGCGATCATCCATCACGAGACGACGACCGGCCGCCTGAACGACCTGCGCGCGCTGGGTGCGGCATGCCGCGAGCGCGGCGTGCAGATGCTGGTGGACGGCGTCAGCAGTTTCGGGTCCGAGGCGATCGACTTCGACGACACGAGCATCGCGGCGGTCGCCGCGACCGCGAACAAGTGCCTGCACGGCGTGCCGGGCGCGGCGTTCGTCGTCGTGCGCCGGGCCGCGCTGCAACAGGCCGCGAGCCGCACGTACTACCTCGACCTCGCGCGTCTCGCCAAGCTTCAGGATCAGCGCAACACGCCGTTCACGCCGTCGGTGCACGCGTATTACGCGCTCGTCGAGGCGCTGCGCGAGCTGGCCGACGAAGGCGGCTGGACCGCGCGTCATGCGCGGTATGCGGCGTTGTCCGGGCAGGTGCGTTCGGGGCTCGCCGCGCGCGGGATCGACAGCGTGCTGCCGGCCGACGAGTCGTCGGTCGTGCTGCGCGCGTTCCGGCTGCCGGCCGGCGTCGATTACCCGACGCTGCACGACGGGCTGAAGGCGCGCGGCTTCGTGATCTACGCAGGCCAGGGCGGGCTGTCGTCGCAGTTGTTCCGCATCTCGACGATGGGCGACATCCACGCGCCGGACATCGAGCGGCTGCTCGCCGCGTTCGACGGGATCGTGCGCTGAACGCCCGAACCGACGCTTGAAGCCGATGTGAAGAACGGGCCTCGCGGCATGTCACTGCCGCGAGGCCCGTTGTCTTTCCAGCCGTTTTTCAGCCGGTGGTGCGTTCGCGCGAGCGCACGGTTTTCGAAGGCGCTTTCGCGGCGCGCCGCCGCGCGCGCGCCTTCTTCAGCCAGATCAGCAGGCCGGTCACGCTGAGGATCGCGACGGCGAGACCGGTGAAGCTGATCGCGATGCGGCCGGGCAAACCGACGATCCGCCCCGAGTGCAGCGGGAACTGCGCCTGCAAGAACACGTCGCCGGCCGAGCCGCGCCCCGGCACCTGCGCGCCGAGCAGCTTGCCGGTGCGCGCGTCCATCACGAGCCACGGGTTGCCGAGGCCGACGCCGCCATGGTCGTTGCCGGGCTCGAACAGGCCGACGCCATACGTGCCGGCAGCCGGCATGAACAGCAGCGCGCCGGGCGGCGCGGACAGTCCTTCGCGGCGCGCGGCGTCGGCGGCCGCGGCGACGATCCGCGTGCGCGAGGCCGCGAGTTCGTCCTGCGTCAGCGGCTTGCCGTCCGCGTGCTGGAAGAACGGGCTCGGCGTCAGCGTCGAGAACAGCGACACGACCGGCTCGACCACCGGGCGGCTCAGGTTCATCGAGATCGACGTGAATGCGACGACCGTCAGCAGCCCCCACAGCCACGCGCCGCCGGAACGGTGCAGGTCGAACGTCAGCGCGTAACCGCCGCGCCGCACGCGGAACGCGAACGACTTGCGCCAGCTTTTGAGGCTCGGGAACGCGAGCACGATCGCGATCAGGCCGTCGGCCAGCCACACGATGCCGACCACGCCCATCGTCCACGCGCCGAAGTTGATGCCGACCTTCGTCGGCAGGAACAGCGTGTAGTGGAGTTGATACAGGAACGGAATCAGGTTCAGCCGCGCGAGCGACGGCGCGCCCCACTGGCGGCGTCCCTGGATCGCGCCGGTGACCGGATCGAGCGACACCTCGTTGAAGTCGAGTTCGTAACGCCTGCCGGTCTGCGGATCGAGGCGCGGCTGCACGCGCACGACGAGCGTTTCGCCGGGATCGGTCGACAGCGGCAGATAGGTGACCTGCACGCGCGGGTCGGCGGCTTCGAGGCGGGTCGCGAGTTCGGTCGCGGGCAGCGGCTGGCCGGGGGTCCTGCCGTGGAAATACGACGGATTCAGCGCCTCGTCGAGTTCGTGGTCCCACGCGATCACCGCGCCGGTGAGGCCGGCGAGGCACAGGAAACCGGCGGTGGCGAGACCGAACCACCGGTGCAGGCGGACCAGCAGCGGCCTCATGCGGCGGACCGCGGCGCGCGGCGGCGCGCGCAGGTCGAAGGGCGGGCGCGCGGGCTCGCGGTCACGGCGGGGGTCACGGTCGTACTACAGGTCTGCAAATGGGAATCGTTCGCATTCTATGCGGCGAACGGTGCCGGCGCAAGCGTTCGGAAAGCCTGCGGGTGCGTTACGCGGGGACGGAGCGGGGTGGATCGATACTTTTAGCCGCGTCGCCGCGGCCTGAAGTCGGACCTGTTGTCGGACCTGTTCAGAGGCGCGGGACGGCGGAAGGGAACGGTTGGGGCGCGCCCGACGAAAGCCTCGCGCCGAGGTGCGCCCAGGCCCGCAAGCCGACGGGATGCCGCATCCGCCGCGCCGGCATCCGCGTCCGGCATGCTAGACCGGGTCTTTGTCCGGCGGTCCTTCCGGACGCTGCGGCTCGTCGTTGTGATGACCCGGCGACGGCGGCGACAGCGGGTCGTGGTCCGGGTCGCGCGTCGGGTCGGCGAGCGGATCGGGAAGCGGATTCGTATGCGAGCAGATCATCAGGTCACCTCTTGCATCGGGCGGGCGGTGCGCGTCGTCTCGCCGGCCATCGCGGGCCGGCGGCGGGACACGCCTTCATAGCGTAGGCGATCGGCGCGCCGCATGCGGCCCATCGACCCGCCGCGCGCCCGCGTGCCGCGTCACGTCGAGCCGCCAGTAGCGTTCCGGCGCGAGCAGGTCGCCGCCGTCCGCTTCGTAGCTGTGCAGCCGGCTCGCGTAGACGCACACCGCGTCGTGTTTCGCGAGCACCTGGCGTGCCGGGTCGAGCGTGTGGCGGATGTCGGGCCGCGCGGGCGTCGCGACGATGCCGCGCCCGGCGAGATCGACGAGCCGCGTCTGCACGAGCCCCGGCCGCGCGCGGTGGAACGCCTCCTCGTAGCCGAACCACGTGAGATGCGCCAGGCGCGGCAGCAGTTCGCAGCACGCGTCGAACACCAGCGCGTGGTCCGCGTCGTACAGGCCGAGTGGCATCAGCAGCGTGTTCGCGGTCGAGCCGTAGATCGCCTCTTCGAGCGCGGCGGTCAGCGTCGAGAGCGACGGCGGATCGAGATACTGCCGGTCGCGAAACGGCATGCGGATCGGGATCGCGTCGAACATCGCGAGCGCCGCGTCGTCCTCCAGCATTCGCGCACGCAATGCCTCGTGCGCCGTGTCGAAGCCGCACAGCGCGTCGGCGTCCGTGTGCACGTCGTATTCGGGCGCGGCCGCGAACACGGTGCAGACCGCGGTGTCCGGATACGTCGCGAGCAGCGAGCCGCAACCGAACACGGCATCGCCGAAATGCGGCGACAGGATCAGAAGACGCGGATGGGTTTCACTCATGGTGGATGTCCGGCCGAACGACGTGTTTCGCAGTGCCCCAACAGCTTAGGACAATTGTGTGAACGTAGCGGGTGGGCGATTGGTTCGCTGTGGCGAACGATGGACGGGGATTAGTCGGGATTCGCGTCCCAGTCGCAGGTGCGAAGGCGGTTTTCGGCGCGCATTGTTGCGGCCGAGGCAACGCTGTTTATGGGCTTTCGCCGTTTCGCAGTCCCTGCGAGCGCCCTTAGACTTCTGCCTTTCTCAAACGCCGGGCGTCGTGCATGCGTCCGGCTCACGGCGGGAGCGGGCGATGGGTGCGGTGGTCATTGCGGTGGTGTTCGTGGCGGGGCTGATCGGCGCGCCGTCGCTTTTCGGTCATACCGGCGCACACGCCGGTCCGCAGCAGGTCGCGAGCGCCACCCAGGCGCCGCCTTCCGCCGCGCAGCGGGCCGACGCCGAAGCGCCGTCCAGTCATCCCTGAACGCAGCAGAGGCCGGCAGCCGTTAGATGCCGGCCAGATCGGCCGGCGTGTCGATGTCGCGCAGGATGCCGGGGTCATCGACGTCGAGGCGGGTGACCGTCTGCGAGCCGAACAGCGCGCGCGCGCCCGCGTCGCCGTCGAGCGCGAGCAGCGCCGCGCGATGCTCGGCGCCGAAACCGGCCGGATGTCCGCGCGTCCCCTGGTAGTACGGAGCGACGAGCGACGCGCCTTCGTCCACCGCGCGCGCGACCGCGCCGATCGTGTCCACCGAGATCCGCGGCATGTCCGCGAGCGCGACGATCCAGCTTTCCGCGTCGTCGGTCGCGGCGACGCCCGCCGCGAGACTCGCGCCCATCCCCCGCACCGCGTCGGCGGAGAACACCACATCGCAGCCGACGTCGTTCAGCATCCGCGCGAGCATTTCCGCGCCGGGCCGCAAGACCGCGACGACCTTCGGCACGACGAGCAGCAGACGATGCGCGGATTCCTGTGCGACGGTGCCGCCGCCGGGCAGCGGCGCGAGCAGCTTGTTGCGCAGGCCGTCGGGATCGAAGCGCGAGCCGGTGCCGGCGGCGAGCAGCACGCCGGTGGCAAGCGAGGCATAGGACATGGTGGGCGCGCAAGAACGGGGACACGCCGATTGTGCGGCGCAACGGTCGGCGAGGCAAGGGTCGCCGCGGCATCGGCGCAGGCAGTCGAACGCGGTTGCACGTGCCGGACGACGCGCGACGCGCTTCGCAACGGACCGAGCCTCGCCATCGTCAGGCACGCGCGAACGCTCACGTGGTTGTCGTCCCCATCGCGCGCGGCATCACCTTGTCGAGCGTGATCGGCAGGTCGCGCACGCGCACGCCGGTTGCGTGATAGACCGCGTTCGCGATCGCGGCCGGCACGCCGGTGATGCCGATCTCGCCGATCCCGCGAATGCCGAGCGGATTGAAGCGCGTGTCCGCGTCGCCGACGAACATCACGTCCAGCTCGCCGATGTCCGCATTGACCGGCACGTGATACTCGGCGAGGTTGCCGTTCATGATGCGGCCGTAGCGCAGATCGAGCAGCCCTTCCTCTTCGAGCGCGGTGCCGACGCCCCACACCATGCCGCCGAGCAACTGGCTGCGCGCGGTCTTTTCGTTCAGCCGCCCGCCGACGTCGTAGGCGGACACGAGCCGCGCGACGCGGATCGTGCCGAGGTCCGCGTCGACGTGCACCTCCGCGAACACCGCGCCGAACGAATGGAACGCGTAACGCTGCTTCTCGTCACCGGGTTTCGTCGACGACTGCACCTCGATCGGCTGGCCGCCCGCGCGCGCGATGATCGCGGCGGCCGGGTCGCGTTTCGACGGATCGCCGCGGCTGACGACCCAGCCGTTGTCGACGGTCGCGTCGTTCGCGGATACGCCATAAACCGGCGAGCCGCGATCGGCGATCGCGAGCGCGATCAACTGGTCGCGCGCGCCGCGCGCGGCGGCCTGCACCGCCGGCGCGACGCTCGCCGCCGACTGCGAGCCGCCCGACACCGGCGCGCGCGGCAGCGTCGAATCGCCGAGCGCGAAGTGGATGCGCTCGGGCGGAAAGCCGAGCGCGTCGGCGGCGACCTGGGTCATCACCGTGTACGTGCCGGTGCCGATGTCCTGCGTACCGGATGCGACCATCGCGGTGCCGTCCGGCAGGATCCGCGCGAGCGCCGCCGCTTCGCTGCGGTTCGCCGGATAGGTCGCGCTCGCCATCCCGTAGCCGATCAGCGTGTTGCCGTCGCGCATGGCGCGCGGCACGGCCACGCGGCGCGACCAGCCGAAGCGCTGCGCGGCCTCCGCATAACATTCGCGCAGCGCGTTCGACGACCACGGCTTGTTCTCCTGCGGCTCGATCGCCGCGAAGTTCTTCATCCGCAATGCGACCGGGTCCATCTTGAGTTGCCACGCGAGTTCGTCCATCGCGGATTCGAGCGCGAACGAACCGGTCGTCTCGCCGGGCGCGCGCATGAAGGTCGGCGTGCCGACGTTCAGCTTCACGAGACGATGCCGCGTGCTCTGGTTCGGCACCGCGTACATCATCCGCGTGACGAGCGCGGACATCTCGGTCCAGTCCTCGAACGTCGACGTGTTCGACGTCGTGTCGTGCACGATGCCGGTCAGCGTGCCGTCCTCGCGCGCGGCGAGCGTCAGGTGCTGCTCGGTGCGCGGCCGTCCGCCGACCGGCCCGAACATCTGCGGCCGTTCGAGCGCGAGCCGCACCGGGCGGCCGGTCTGCTTCGCGGCCATCGCGCACAGCGCGACGTGCGACCACGCGGAGCCTTTGCTGCCGAAGCCGCCGCCGATGAACGGCGAGATCACGCGCACGTTGTCGGCCGGCATGCCGAAGATCGCCGCGACCGCGGTGCGCGTGCCGCTGACGCCCTGGGTCGAGTCGTACAGCGTCAGTTGCGGGCCGTCCCAGCGGGCCATCGTCGCGTGCGGTTCCATCGCGTTGTGAAACTGCAGCGGCGTCGAATAGACCGCATCGACCTTCACCGGGCCGTCCGCGATACCCGCTTCGAGGTTGCCGCGCTGCGTCGCCATCGGGCGTCCCTGCTGGCTCGCCGGGTCGTACGCGTTCGCCTTCGCGCGTTCGAAGTCGAGCGTCGCGGCCGTCGCGCCGTATGCGATGCGCAACTGGCGCGCGGCGTCGGCCGCGTGTTCGAGCGTGTCCGCGACGACCACCGCGACCGGCTCGTTGCTGTAGCGGATCGCGTTGTCCTGCAACAGCGTGAGCCGGCGTCCGGCCGGCGGCGACAGCGGCGAGCGGCCGCCGTTCGGCAGCCGCAGCGCGTTCTGCGACGTCATCACCAGCAGCACGCCGGGCATCGCCTGCGCGCGGGCCGTGTCGATCGACGCGACCGTGCCGCTCGCGATCGTGCTCGTCACGAGCACCGCATGCGCGAGCCGCGCTTCGGGAAACTCGGCCGCGTAACGCGCGTCGCCGGTCACTTTCAGGATGCCGTCGATCCGGTCGAGCGGCTGGCCAGTCAGATTGCTCATGCGAAGTCTCCGGTCTGGCCCGCGGCCAGCATCACCGAGCGGACGATCGCGCGTTGCGCGAGCGGGATCTTGAATGCGTTGCCGTCGAGCGGCCGGGCGTCGGCGAGCGCGGCGGACGCCGCTTCGCGCAGCGTCGCGGCGCTCAACGTGCGGCCGGCGAGATGCTGCTCGGCCGCCTCCGCGCGCCACGGCCGATGCGCGACGCCGCCCAGTGCGATGCGCGCGGTTTGCACGCGGCGGCCGTCCATCTGCAACGCGGCGGCCACGGACACCAGCGCGAACGCATAACTCGCGCGGTCGCGGACCTTCAGGTAATGCGCGTGCTCGCTGAACGCGGACGGCGGCAGATCGACCGACGTGATCAGTTCGCCGGCCTGCAGCGTCGTGTCGAGATCGGGCCGGTCGCCGGGCAGCCGGTGGAACTGCGCGAACGGGATCGAGCGCGCGCCGCGCGGGCCGCTGACCTGCACGGTCGCGTCGAGCGCCGCGAGCGCGACGCTCATGTCCGATGGATTCACCGCGACGCACTGCGCGCTCGCGCCGAGAATCGCGTGCATCCGGTTATGGCCGTCGAGCGCCGCGCA
Organism: Paraburkholderia caballeronis; assembly: GCF_900104845.1. Lineage (NCBI taxonomy): Bacteria > Pseudomonadati > Pseudomonadota > Betaproteobacteria > Burkholderiales > Burkholderiaceae > Paraburkholderia > Paraburkholderia caballeronis. The sequence goes on from NZ_FNSR01000002.1 coordinate 1,524,604, forward strand.
GCCGCTGCCGGGCGAGCGCTTGTTGCACTGGACGAACGCGGTGTCGTAGAAGTAGCCGCAGCGCGTGCGCTGCATCAGGTTGCCGCCGACGGTCGCCATGTTGCGTAGCTGCGCGGATGCGCCGGACAGCAGCGCCTGCGTGAGCAGCGGATAACGCGCGCGCACGAGTGCGTGATTCGCGGCGTCGCTGTTGCGCACGAGCGCGCCGATCCGCAGGCCGCCATCGGGCAGCGCATCGACGCGGTTCAACGCATCGATGCGCGTGATGTCGATCAGCGTGACCGGTTGCGCGACGCCGCCTTTCATCAGGTCGAGCAGGTTCGTGCCGCCGCCGATGAACGCGGCGCCCGGCTGCTGCGCGGCCTGGATCGCAGCGTTCACGTCGGCCGCGCGTCGATAGGAGATCGCTTGCATGACGCGTCTCCTTTCACGCTTTGGCCGCGTGCGCGTCGCGCACCGCGGCCACGATGTTCGTGTACGCACCGCAGCGGCAGATGTTGCCGCTCATCCGCTCGCGTATCTCGGCATCCGTCAGTTGCGCGGGACGCGCGCGCACGTCCACAGTGACCGCGCTCGCTGTCCCGGCATCGAACTCGGTCAGACACGCGGTCGCCGAGCACAACTGGCCCGGCGTGCAGTAGCCGCACTGAAACGCGTCGTGCTCGATGAACGCGCGTTGCATCGGACTCAGCGATGTCGCGCCGGCCAGACCTTCGACCGTCGTGATCCGCTCGCCTTCGTGCATCACCGCGAGCGTGAGGCACGAGTTGATGCGCCGCCCTTCGACGAGCACCGTGCATGCGCCGCATTGCCCGCGGTCGCAGCCCTTCTTTGTACCCATCAGCCCGGCGTATTCGCGCAGCGCGTCGAGCAGCGTGACGCGCGGTTCGAGTTGCAACGCATATTCGCGGCCGTTGATGTCGAGCCGCACCGGTTGCGCGGGCGCCGGTGGAGGGAGAGGCGCGGCGGAATCGGCGGAATCGGCGGACGGCGCGTTCTGCGCGTGCAGATGCGGCGTCGCGCCGAGCGCCGCTGCGGCAGCGGCCGATTGAAGAAAGCGCCGGCGCGACGTATCGGCGGGCGTGGACGCTGCCGCGTCGGCGGACGGGGTGCGAGGATCGAGGGGACGTTCGTTGGACATGGCGTTCGGCGGGCTCCATCGGTGACGGACACCCGCACGCGCTGCCGTGCGATGCAGCCGGCAACGACGTGCGGACCACAGCTTGCAGCAATTCCAGTGCCGCGGCTCCGCCGCCGCGCATCGACGTCGATGCACAGGGGAAAGGGCGGACCCGCGCGACACGCAGGCGTCACGAAAGCCGTGCCGTGCGCCACGCGTCAGACCAGCACGTTGCACTGTCCCGACGCGCATGTAAAGGGCCGCGTGTGCGATTCGCGCGTGCGGATCGCAGCATGGCGCGGCACTGTCGTGGACCTGTCGTCAGCCCGGCGCGAAGCTGGCGCGACAGTCAGAAAGCGGGGCGGCGGGGCGCCGCCCGCATGGCGGTCACGCGTCGGCCCAGCGGCGCAGCAGGTTGTGATAGAGGCCGGTGAGGCTCACGACGGTCGAGTCGTTCGAGCCGCGTTCGGCTGACAGACGCTGCACGTCGTGATCGAGGTGATAGAGCAGCGAGCGTTCGGTGTCGTCGCGGACCATGCTCTGAATCCAGAAGAACGACGCGACGCGCATGCCGCGCGTGACCGGCGTCACGTGATGCAGGCTCGACGCCGGATACAGCACCATGTCGCCGGCCGGCAGCTTCACGCGATGCGTGCCGTAGGTGTCCTCGACGCACAGCTCGCCGCCGTCGTAGCTCTCCGGGTCCGAGAGGAACAGCGTCGCGGACAGGTCGCTGCGAATGCGGAAGTCGGTGCCGCGCAACAGCCGGATCGCGTTGTCGACGTGCGTGCCGAAGCCGTCGCCGCCCGCGTAGCGGTTGAAGAGCGGCGGGAACACCTTCAGCGGCAGCGCGGCCGAGAAGAACGTCGGGTTGTGCGCGAGCGCGTCCTGGATCGCGTCGCCGACTGCGCGCGCGACCGGCGATCCTTCGGGCAACTGCTGGTTCTGCTTCACCTGCGCGGACTGCATGCCGGCCGTCGCGTTGCCGTCGACCCACGGCGCGGCGTCGAGCGCGTCGCGGCATTGCGCGACCTGGTCGCGGGTCAGCACCCGCGGTATCTGCAACATCATGCTGTCGTTCTCCGTGTTGCTGCGGGCGCATCCGCATCCGCGTTGGTGTGCATGAGCGCGAGCGCGGCGGCGAAGCGGCGGAACGCATCGACCGGCGAGTTCGCGAGCCACCCCTGCAGTTGCGCGACGAACGCGGGCGTCGCGGTGCGCGGCACGCGCGCGAGCCATGCGAGCGCGGCGTCGATCTCGCCTTGCGCTGCGAGCATCCGCGCGTAGTTGAACTGGCCGCGAAAGTCGCCGCCTTCGGCGGCCTGCCGGTAGTAGTCGCGCGCTATGGCTTCATCCGCTTCGACGACCCAGCCGTCCTCGTAGAAGCTGCCGATGAAGTTCAGCGACTTCGCGTGGCCGAGCGCGGCCGCGCGGCGGAACCAGTCGAGCGCCTCGGCGCGGTCCTGCGCGATGCCGCGTCCGAGCGCGAGCGCGGACGCGTAGTTGTACATCCCCCAGTCGAGGCCCGCGCGCGCGGCGAGCCGATACCAGTACACGGCGACGTCCGCGCACGGGGCCGTGCCCCAGCCGTTCTCGTAGCAGCGGCCGAGCATGTTCATCGCCATCGGATGATCGCGCCGCGCCGCGTGCCGGAACCACGTGAACGCCGCGTGCGGGTCGCGCTCGACGCCGTGTCCGTCGAGCAGGTACTGGCCGTACACGGCCTGCGCGTCGACGATGCCGTTGTGCGCGGCCGCCGCGACCCACGCGGCCGCCCGTTCGGGCGGGCCGGCGAGGATCGCGGCGAACTGCTCCGCGGACACCGACGCGAGCGCGCGCAACGGCACGCGCTCGTGCAATGGCCGGTCATCGTCGTCGCGATGCTTCGGGTCGTGCATCGCGAACGCCTCAATAACGCGCGGTCATCGTGACGAACGCCGAGCGTCCCGGCGCGATCGACGCGTAGTGAGTCGGATAGGCCTGGTCGAAGTAGGTGCGGTTGAACAGGTTCTGCACGTTCAGCTGCACGTCGAAGTGCTTGTTGATCCGGTATCGCGCGGTCGCGTCGAAGCGCCAGTACGACGGCACCGCATGCACGTTCGCCGTGTCGCCGAACACCTGCGACATGTAGAACGCGCCGCCGCCGATCGTGAATTGCGGCAGCACGTCGTAGGTCGTCCACAGGCTCAGGCTGTTGCGCGGCGTGTTCGGAAATTCGTGGCCGTTGTCCGTGGTCGTCTTGCCGTTGTCGCGCAGTTCGCTGTGCAGATACGTGTAGCCGCCGAACACCTGCCACTTGTTCGTCAGCTTGCCCGCGACGCCGAGTTCGAGACCCTGCACGCGTTTGCCGCCGACCATCGCGTATTCGTTGTTCGGCAGCGTGACGCGCGCGTTCGTCGTATCGATCTGGAACAGCGCGCCGGTCAGCGACAGACGCTTGTCCAGCACGTCCCACTTCGTGCCGACCTCGATGCTGCGGTTCTTCTCCGGTCCGAGCTGCGCCGCGTTCACGCCGACGCCGCCGCGACCCGGCGTGAGCGACTGCGTTTCGCTGCCCTGGCCGAGCAATGCGCCGGCCGGCGTGGACGACGTCGCGATCGACGCATACACGCTGCCGTTGCTCGCCGGCTTGAACACGAGGCCGAACTGGTAGTTGAACAGCGTGTCGTCGCGGTCGATCTGCGTGCCGCCGTTCGCGGCGGTGTTCGTGAAGCGCGTCGAGTAATCGTCCACGCGCAGGCCGACGTTCGCGAGCCAGCGCGGCGTGATCTCGATCGTGTCGAATGCGTACAGCGCCTTCGTCGTCGTGCGCTGGCGGCTCGGGTCCTCGTTGCGCCGGACCGTGCCGGCCCACGGGTCGTTCGGATTCGGGTTCCACAGGCTCGTGCAGTTGTAGCCGGACGGCGCGCCGATGCCTGCCGTGCGGCAGATCGCGCCGGTGGCGGCCGCGACCGCATACGAGTCGTTTGCGGCGGTCTCGCGCGACAGTTCGAGGCCGGTCGCGAAGTTGTGCTTCAGGAAGCCGGTGTGGAACTCGCCGTACAGTTCGGTCTGGTTCGCGAGGCTCCACACGTCGCTCGCGCGCGTGTTCGCGCGACGCCACACCATGCCGTTCGCGACGTTGCCCTGGCTGTCGTCCGGCTGCGTGACGATGTAATCCTGGCTCGCTTTCGTGTAGCGCGTCGTGTTGCGGATCGTCAGCGCCGGCGTGATGTCGTGCTCGATGCGCACCGTGCCGATGTCCGACTGCGTCTTGCGGAAGTCGCGATCGACGAGGCCGTAGAAGTTGTGGCGGTTCACGTCGGCCGGATACAGCGTGTTCACGCCGGCCGGTTTGTTGGTCGTCGTGTAGAAGTACGGGATGCCGCTGTCGGGCAGGTCGTCGGTGTCCAGGTGGTAGTAGCTCGCGGTCACGCGGGTCGGCGTGCCGAGGCCGAACGCGATCGACGGCGCGACGCCCCAGCGCGAGTTGTTCACCTCGTCGCGGCCGGCGACGTCGTTGTTGTGGCTCAGTACGTTGAGCCGGAATGCGGCGTGGTCGGCGAACTGCCAGTTGCCGTCTGCGGTGAAGCGGCGATAGCTGTCGCTGCCGAGCCCGACGTTGCCTTCCGCGCTGTTGCCGAGATGCGGCGTCTTGCTCGTGATGTTGATGCTGCCGCCGGGGCCGCCGCGTCCGCCGAACGCGCCGTCCGAGCCCTTGATGACCTCGATGCGCTCGGTGTTGAACACTTCGCGCGTGGTCGCGCCGATGTCGCGCATGCCGTCCACGAAGATGCTGCCCTGGGTGTCGTAGCCGCGCAGGAACGGGCGGTCGCCGAGCGGGTTGCCGCCTTCGCCCGCGCCGAACGTGATGCCGGGCACCGTGCGCAGCGCCTCGGTCAGCGTCGCCGCGCCGGTGCTCTGGATCAGTTCCTGCGGGATCACGCTGACCGACTTCGGAGTGTCGATCAGCGGCGCGGTGAACCGGATGTCGGACGAATGATCGGTCTTGAAGCCGTTTTCGGTCTGCCCGGAGACCTGGATCGGCGCAAGCTGGCTCTCGCCGTCGGGCGAGGGCGGCGGGGTGCCGGTGGTCTGCGCGAGCGCAGGGCCGGCCGCGAGGACGCTGCATAACGTGGTGCTGAGTTTGCCGAGCTTCAGCTCGTCGGCGCGCGACTTCATCCTGGTTCCTCTACGTTATCCGCGCTGGACGGAGCGGCGCGAGCCTTTCCATCGCATTGCGTTGTGTTTACGAATTTATTTCGAACAGCATTCTATTGAAGAAATTAGTAATTGAGAAGCGTTCGCATTCAATTCGAGCTTTCGAGGGTGATGGGGGATGCTGGTGGGGTGGGGGGAATGAATGTTGTTGACGTCTTATAGAGGGATGAATGCGTGAAGATGGGGGAAATTGGGGGAATGCTGTCGGATCGAAAAACGATGTGCAGCCAACGAAATTCGATTGGCTGGGAGGGGAGGGCAGCCGTAATCGAATGGGCGAGGTGGACGGTGTCGAGCGGCTACTGTCTTCTATCTGATAGCTAAACGTAAATATTTGCGCCTACTCCGGCGAGGAAAACGGGATTGGGCGCGGCTTTTGCTGTCGTAAGCGCAACCCAACGCCCCACGGAGCGAGCGATGAGCGTGACCACGAAGGAGTCGCCGGGCCGCGGCCCCGGCCGGTCCGGCGACGATGGCCGCAGCGAGCGCCGGCGTCCGCTGACGCGCGTATTCGACCGTTTCGCGACCGCCGCGACGCGCGCGGCCGGGTCGCCGTATGCGTTCGGCGGCGCGGTCGTCGCGATCGTCGTGTGGCTGGTCTCCGGGCCGCTGTTTCACTATTCGGACGCGTGGCAACTGGTCGTCAACACCGGCACGACGATCATCACGTTCCTGATGGTTTTCCTGCTTCAGCAAAGCCAGAACAAGGACAGCGTCGCGATGCACCTGAAGCTGGACGAACTGCTGTCGTCGCAGCACGCGGCGAGCAACGCGCTGATCGGGATCGAGAACGCGAGCGAGGAGGAGTTGCGGCGGCTCGCGGCGACCTGGCTGGAACTCGCGTCGCGGCGGCAGACGGAGGGCGATACGGAGAGCGACACGCACGACGGCGCGAGCGGCGAACCGGCGGACGAGGACGACGCGGCCGGAAAGCGGAACGGCCCCGGCGCGTGAATACGCCGGGGCCGTCGTCGTTCGTCGTTCGCGGAAGTGGGGCGCGTCAGTCGATGCCGTGGAACACCGCGTCGTCCGGGCCGAGATAAACCGGCGGACGCCACGCGGCGTCGCGCATCGAGTGCTGAACCAGCTTGTCCACGCCGAGCAGCACCGCGAAGATCGCCATCCGCACCGGGATGCCGTTGTCGGTCTGACGGAAGATCGCGAGCCGCGAGTCGTGGTTCAGATCGGTGGACAGATCGTTCGCGCCGGGGCGGCTGTCGCGCGGCAGCGGGTGCATGATCAGCGTGTCCGGGCCGCAGGCCGCATCGACGAGCGCCTGGTTGATCTGGAAGTCCGGCGTGTAGCCTTCGAACGATTCGTCGGTGAAACGCTCCTTCTGGATCCGCGTCGCGTACACGACGTCCGCGCCGCGCAGGCCGGTCGTGAGGTCGTGAGTCTGCTCGACCACGTGACCGTTGCGCGAGATCTGCTCGACGATGTAGGCGGGCATTTCGAGCGTCGGCGGCGAGATCAGCGTGAACTTGATGCCGCGGTACAGCGCGAGCAGCTTCACCAGCGAATGCACCGTGCGGCCGTACTTCAGGTCGCCGACCAGCGCGATGTGCGCGCCGTCGACGATCTTGCCGAGCCGCGAGAACTCGCGCTGGATCGTGTACAGGTCGAGCAGCGCCTGGCTCGGGTGCTCGCCCGGGCCGTCGCCGCCGTTGATCACCGGGATGTTGGTCGCGCGCGCGAATTCGGCCACCGAGCCTTGTTCCGGATGGCGGATCACCAGCGCATCGACGTAGCCGGACATCACGCGGCTCGTGTCGTAGATCGACTCGCCCTTCGCCATCGACGAGAACGTGAAGCCGGTCGTGTCGCAGACCGAGCCGCCGAGCCGGCAGAACGCCGCGCCGAAGCTCACGCGGGTGCGCGTGCTCGCCTCGAAGAACAGGTTGCCGAGCACCGCGCCTTCCAGCACGCGCGAGATTTTCCGGCGGCGCGCGATCGGCTGCATGATGTCCGCGACGCGGAACAGCGCCTCGACCGACTCGCGCGAGAACTGATCGACCGACAGCAGCTGCGGCCGGCCTTCGAACAGGATCTGATTCGCAAGCGGCTGGGAGTCTACGCTTTGCGTATAGCCTTCGCGCGGCTCGCCGCTGCCGACGATCTCCGACACGAAGCGCTCGACAATCTCCGGCATCGCGCGCGACTCCTGCGAGTCGTCGGGCAGCAGCCACGTGTCCAGCGCCCGGCGCGACACGCCGATGCGGCTCGCGAACGCGTCGCGGGTCATGTTCAGACGCCGCATCGCGTCGCGGAGGAAGGCTTGTTGCGGAACGCTCATGCGAGTCCCCATGGGTGATGGTTGATGTACGCGGTGCGTATATTAGTGGGGCGGCGAGGGAAGTCAAGCGTTTTCCCGCCATGGCGCGCGCCGGGTGGCGGGGCGCGTTGCCACCGCGGCGCGACTCCCGGTACACTGCGCGTCATGTCACGTATGTCCGCCCGCCACGATCGCCACGATCTGCCGAATGCCGCCGCCCTGGAGGCGGCCGGGTCGCGCGCGTTCGCGTCGCCGGTCTGCGTGAAAGCCAAAGCCAAAAAACAGCCGCTCGTCTGACCGGAGCCTGCTGTTCCGTCAGATGTGCGACGGAACAGCCAGTCAGCGCCGGCCCTGCCTCTTTCACTCCCGGCCTTACCCTCTTCTGCGCACCGCTGGACGGACTTTCGATACGGTCACGTTCAAGGTGAAGTCATGTCTCTTTTTTCGGGAATCTGGATTCCGCTCGTCACGCCGTTCGACCGGGGCGCCGTCGATCATCGCGCGCTCGACGCGCTGGTTCGCCGCTACGCGCAGGCGGGTGTCGCCGGTTTCGTCGCGCTCGGCACGACCGGCGAGCCGGCCGCGCTCGACGAACACGAGCAGGACGCGGTGCTCGCGACCGTGCTGGGAGCGGCCGGCGCGTTGCCGGTGGTCGTCGGCGTCAGCGGCAATCACACCGCGTCGGTGTGCGAGCGGATCGCCGCGCTGAACGACCAGCCGGTCGCCGGCGTGCTCGCGGCCGCGCCGTATTACATCCGGCCGTCGCAGGCGGGCCTCGTAGGGCATTTCGCCGCACTGGCCGACGCGAGCCGCAGGCCGCTGATCGTGTACGACATTCCGCAGCGGACCGGCGTGCGGCTCGAACTGCGCACGTTGCTCGAACTGGCCGGACACGAGCGCATTGTCGCGGTGAAGGACTGCGGCGGTTCGCTCGACAAGACGCTCGCGCTGATCGCGGACGGCCGGCTGCGGGTGCTGTGCGGAGAGGATCTGGAGATGTTCGGCGCGCTGTGCGCGGGCGGCAGCGGTGCGATTGCGGCGTCCGCGCATGTGCGGCCGGAGCGGTTCGTCGCGATGGAGCGTCTGCTGCGCGAAGGGCATCTCGCTGACGCGCGTGCGATCTGGCACACGCTGGTGCCGCTCGTGCGGGCGATGTTCGCGGAGCCGAATCCGGGGCCGGTGAAGGCGGCGCTCGCGCGGACCGGCTTGATCCGCAACGAACTGCGGGGGCCGATGACCGTCGTCAGCGACGGTCTCGCGCACGAACTGGTGGAACTGGTGGAGTGAGAGGGGCGGTGCGGTGATGCGCCGCGAGTGCGTTACGCGGCCCGTGCGCTGCGCCGCCGTGCGTTTGCGCGGGGCGGCTGGATCGGTTCGCCGTTCAGCATGATCCGGCGGCCGGGCACGTGCGCGGCGACCACGCGGGCGATTTCGAGCGGGGTGCTGTCGGCGGGGACGACCTGACGGCGCGCATCCGCGTCCTGGCACGTGGTCCATTCGACGAGGCAGTACGGCTTGCCCCACGGATGCTGGACCGGCATCGAGACCCGGCAGCTATCGACGCCGGGCTGCGCGTCGCCGCGCTGCAGGGTCTGGAGATGCTTCAATACGTCGTCTTCAACCATCGCCTGCCTCCTTCGCTGATAGGGAACCGCCACGCGCCGCGCGATGCCGCCGCACAAAAAAACGCCGCCGATGTTCCGGCGGCTCAACAGGGGTAAAGGGTATGGTTGCAGCGAAGAATTAAACGAACCTTAAGAGGAATGCGCGCGGGGTCGCGCACGCGCGGCAACGGGCGCGCGAAGATATCGCGGCCGCGGGTCGCGGCAGCGGCTTGAACGGAGCGGAATGACGGAGGGAACGGCGGGGGAGGGTTACTTCCGTCCCGCATCGTGATGGCGCAGCGCCTCGCGGACCTTCCTCGCGGCGAACAGCGGCACGTAGTCGAGGATGCGCGCGCCGGCGCGGTAGCCGTCGACGGCCTCCGCATAGAACTGCGCAACGGTTTCTTCGGGGGTGTTGGTTTCTTCTGCGATGGCGTGGACGATCTGTTGGACGTCTTGCTTGGGCATGGCGATCTCCGGACAGCGGCAGGCTTACGCGTGGCGAAACGGCGGAGTTTGCATTAGAGAACACCGCCCCGGTCCGCGCCAATTGAATCGCGCTATCGAAAGCGGTGTGCACGGATGCGTGCCGGATGACGCAAGCGGTCGATTCGGTACGCGAACGACCTGCCGAATCCAGGACCTATCGTGTTGCGATCGCCGCGGCGGCGCCCGCCATCACGACCGCGCTGGTGCGATTCGCGACGCGCACCGCGCGGCGGTTCTTCAGCAGCGCGCGGGCGCGGGTCGCGATCGCCGCCCAGCCGAAATCGACCGCGATCAGCACCGCGAGCATCGTCGCGGTCAGTTCGGCCCATGCGGCCACGCCGATGTGCGAAAGATCGACGACCGTCGGCACGAGCGCCAGATAGAACACCATGATCTTCGGATTGCCGAGCGTCACCAGCAGGCCCGCGCCGAACATGCGCCAGCCGGACTGGCCGGCTGGCCGCGCGGCCAGCGCGTCGTCGCGCACCGTGGCCGGCGCGCGCCACATCTTCCACGCGAGATACAGCAGATACGCAACGCCGACGTACCGGAGCACGAGGAACACCGTGCCGAACGTGTGCGCGAGCACCGCGAGCCCGCTGACCGCGCACGTGAGCCACAGCGCCTCGCCGATCCACATCGCGGCGAGGAACGGCAGCACGTCGCGCATGCCGTGAGTCAGCACGCGCGCGACGAGCGCCGCGATGCTCGGGCCGGGCGAGCCGGCGGCGATCATCAGCGTGATGGCGAAAGCGAGCAGGGACGATAGCGGCATCGAGGGTCTCATTTGACGTTCTTTGGCGTCCGCCCGTGCGTGCGGCGAATCGTCCGACGATGTTCGCGATGCTCACGCAGGTTGTGCGCCACGGTTTCTGGAACGCAACGGGATGCGCAAACAAAAAACGCTGCGGACCCTGGCGGGTCCGCAGCGTTCGGCCTTCGTCGCAACGACGCGGCGCTGAAGGCCGGTTATGCCGTTGTCACGCGACGTTTTCGAGCGCCGGGTAGTCGGTGTAGCCCGTTTCGCCTTCCGCGTAGTACGTCTTCGGGTCCGGCGCGTTGAGCGGCGCGTTGAGCTTGAAGCGGCGCGGCAGGTCCGGGTTCGCGATGAACAACTGGCCCCATGCGACCGCGTCGGCTTCGCCCGCGTCGAGCACCTGCTGCGCGGTTTCGACCGTGAATTTCTCGTTCGCGATGTACGGGCCGCCGAACGCTTCCTTCAGTTGCGGGCCGAGGCGGCCGTCGCCGAGCGACTCGCGCGCGCAGATGAACGCGATCTTGCGCTTGCCGAGTTCGCGCGCGACATAACCGAACGTCGCGGCCGGGTTCGAATCGCCCATCGTGTGCGCGTCGCCGCGCGGCGCGAGGTGCATGCCGACCCGGTTCGCGCCCCACACGTCGATGCACGCGTCGGCGACTTCGAGCAGCAGGCGCGCGCGGTTCTCGATCGAGCCGCCGTATGCGTCGGTGCGATGGTTCGTGCTGTCCTGCAGGAACTGGTCGAGCAGGTAGCCGTTCGCGCCGTGGATCTCGACGCCGTCGAAGCCCGCCGCCTTCGCGTTGATCGCACCCTGGCGGTATGCGGCGACGATGCCCGGAATCTCGTCGAGTTCGAGCGCGCGCGGCGTCACGTACCCGCGCTGCGGACGCACGAGGCTCACATGGCCCTGCGGCGCGATCGCGCTCGGCGCGACCGGCAACTGGCCGTCGAGGAACACCGGATCCGACACGCGGCCGACGTGCCACAGTTGCAGGAAGATGTGGCCGCCGGCCTTGTGCACGGCGTCCGTCACGAGCTTCCAGCCTTCGACCTGCTCCTGCGACCAGATGCCGGGCGTCGCCGCGTAGCCGACGCCTTGCGGCGTCACCGACGTCGCTTCGCTGAGGATCAGCCCCGCCGACGCGCGCTCCGCGTAGTACTTCGCCATCAGCGCGTTCGGCACGCGCTCGTCGCCGGCGCGCTGGCGCGTGAGCGGCGCCATGAAGATGCGGTTCGGCAGCGTGAGATCGCCGATCTGGATCGGGTCGAATAGATTAGCCATGTGTTCACCTCTTCGGCGGGCGGCGCCCGCGGCAATAAAAAAGCAGTACGGGAAAAACGTTTGATGCGGCCGGGTCGGACGCACGCCTACAGCTCGGCGTTCACGCGCGCGAGAAACGCCTGGATCACCGGTTCGTTGCGCTTGAAGAACACCCACTGACCGACGCGCTTCGACGTGACGAGGCCCGCCTTCTGCAGCGCGGCGAGATGCGCGGACACGGTCGATTGCGACAGACCGCACTGAGCATCGATGCGCCCCGCGCAGACGCCGTGATCGAGCGAAAGCTCCTGATCGGCGAAATGTGCCCGCGGATCGCGCAGCCACGCGAGAATCTCGCGGCGAACGGGATTCGCGAGCGCCTTGTGGATCGCATCGACATCGACTTCGGCGGTGTTCGGGTTGATGGACTGGGACATGTGCCGGCTCGGCTGCATCGTTACAATAAGAATCTTATATCGGAAATTGGCGATATGGGGGAGAAGCGGCTATCTGACACACGGGAGCCGTGCGCTGGACCGGATTCAGGGAAAGGGGAACGAACAGGCCGCTGACAAAAAATGAGGTCAAACTTCGGGTCGGGAAATCTCTTTTCTTGACGTAACGCCGCCGATCGCGTAGTGTCGAGACCCGAACTTTCCAAGACGCTTGATCGCACATCATTTGCCGCCGTTGGCGGCTTTCGTTGGCTTCTCCATCTTGTTTTGTCATTCGCTCCTGTCCAAGGTGCGTATTTATTTGTCTGTTTAAGGAACATCTAGTGGAAACCGGTACTGTCAAGTGGTTCAACGATAGCAAGGGCTTTGGCTTCATCACCCCGGACAAGGGCGGCGACGACCTGTTTGCCCACTTCTCGGAAGTGCGCGGCACGGGCTTCAAGACGCTCGCCGAGGGCCAGAAGGTCAGCTACGAAACGAAGCGCGGCCCGAAGGGCCTCCAGGCTTCGAACATCACGCCGCAGTAACGCTATCGGATCGCGTCCGCCCGTTGGGGCGGCGCGATTCTCCCGCCTTGAACCGTGGCAGCCGTACGCCACGCGTTGTCCGTCGTCTTTCCCTGTCTGCAGGCTCATTCGCGCTTGCCGGCCGACTGCGCCGTGTAGCGCTGTAGAGCGCGGTTCCCGGAAACGCAGGGGCCCCGGTTCCAGCGCGCTGAGAGTGGCGCGTGGCTGTCAGGTCCAGGTTGTTCGCGCAGATACCCCTTCTTCGCATGAGTGGATTGCGCTGAAAAAACCTGTTGCAACATCTCCCGCGTACAAGCGATGTAGTGATTGGCGGCATTGGTCGATGCTCCGCATTGACGCGGCATTACGCTCACTGGAGGAATTGGTTTGGCAAAAGAAGAACTGCTGGAACTCGACGGAGTCGTCGACGAAGTGCTGCCGGACAGCAAATACCGCGTGACGCTCGAAAACGGCGTCGTGGTGAATGCCTATGCGTCGGGTCGCATGCGCAAGAACCACATCCGCATTCTGGCCGGCGATCGGGTCACGCTGGAATTGTCGGTCTACGATCTGACGAAAGGGCGTATCAACTTTCGCCACAAGGACGAGCGTGCATCGTCCGGCGGCGGCCAACCGCGACCGGGTATGCGTCGCCGTTGAACGTTTGCGCGGGGCGGCCGCCTGTCCTGTCTTTTGCAGGACTGTGAGTCAACCCGCCCACCCCGTCGCGTCCATTCAAGCCTGTACCTGCGCGTCGACACGAAACGCGGACACCGTCCGCCGCAGCAGTTCGGTCTGCTCGTCGAGCGAGCCGGCCGCGGCCGCGGCCTGTTCGACGAGCGCCGCGTTGCGCTGCGTGACGTCGTCCATCTGGCGGATCGCGAGATTGACCTCGCCGATGCCGTCGCTCTGCTGCTTCGACGCCGCCGAGATCTCGCCCATGATCGCCGCGACGCGTCGCACCGCGGTGACCGCCTCGCTCATCGTTTGGCCGGCCCGGGTGGCGAGACTCGATCCTTCGTTCACCTGCGAGACCGACTGGTCGATCAGCGCCTTGATTTCCTTCGCCGCGCTCGCGCAGCGTTGCGCGAGCTGGCGCACTTCGCCGGCGACGACCGCGAAACCCCGCCCCTCTTCGCCCGCCCGCGCGGCTTCCACCGCCGCGTTGAGCGCCAGGATGTTGGTCTGGAAGGCGATGCTTTCGATCACGCCGATGATCTCGCTCATCTTGCGCGAGCTGTCGGAGATGTCGGCCATTTTTCCGGCCACGTCACTGACCACCTGACCGCTGCGGGTCGCGATGTCCGATGCGTCGACCGCGAGCCCCGACGCCGTTTCCGCGTTCTCGGCATTTTTCGTGACGGTCTGGGTCAACGCGTCCATGCTGGCGGCGGTTTCCTGTAGCGACGCCGCCTGTTCCTCGGTGCGGCTCGACAGGTCCAGATTGCCGGCCGCGATCTGCTTCGACGCGACCGTGATCGTCTCGGCCGAGGTCTTGATGTGCCCGATCGCGGCCGCCAGCTGGTTGCGCATCTCGCGCAGCGAAAACAGCAGGCTCGACTGGTCGCCGTTCGCCAGTTCGATGTTCGTCGAGAGATCGCCCTGGGCGATCCGTATCGCGACGGCCGCCGCGTTGGCCGGCTCGCCGCCGATCGAGCGGATCACGCTGCGCACGACTCGCGCCGCGACCAGCGAAGCGAGCCCGCCGAGCAGGATCAGCAGCACCGCCGAGCGTTCGAGCACCGAGTAGAACTGCGCCTGGATGTCGTCCATGTAGGCGCCTGCGATGAAGTTCCAGTTCCACGGCGCAAAACGCTTTACGTAGCTGACTTTTTCGCTCGGCGCGGTTTCGCCCGGCTTGGGCCACCAGTAGCGCAGATAGCCGGCGCCGCCCGTGGAGTTGCCCGCGTCGACGATTTCCTGGTAGAGCGCGTTGCCTTTCGCGTCGCGGAACTGGCTCATGTCCTTGCCGTTGAGCTTCGGGCTCATTGGATTGTCGACGAGCACCTTGTCGTCGCGCACGATCGACACATAACCCGACGTACCATACCGCTGCGCGTCGATGCGCGCGATGGCCTGCTGCTTCGCGTCGTCGGCCGACAGCTTGCCGGCGTCGACCTGTTTCGCGTAGTCGGCGGCGATCGACACCGACATGTCGACGACGTCCGCGAGCGCCGCATAACGCGCGGCCAGTTGCGCGCTGCGCGCCTGCACGGCATTGACGACCGTGACGATCAGCAGCACGAGCCAGCACAGAAGCATCGGTATCCACAGTTTTTGCTTCAGCGTCAGATGGTTCATGGCAACGATTTTTTATGAGTGAGCGGGAAGCGACTGGCGGGCGGAACAATTCGGATAACGGATGTATTCCGCATGTCCTTTAGGGTCGTCTGCCAATTCGGTTCCCGAAATCGTCTGGATGCGGCGTGGCGGCTCCGCTGATGCTGTTTTCTGCGTTGAACGTCGTCGCGATTCGGGCGATGCAACGACGCTGCCGGCGGATAAAATTTTCTTATGCCGCGTATTTATTTTTTTTCTCGACTTAACTTCACTGGAGTGCAGACAATCGGGCTAACACGATGCACAGGGTGCGATTCCGCGCGGCCGGATGAAACCGCGGCCGGTCAGGTGCTGACCGCCGCGCGCGAAAGCGGCATCACATCGATCACGATCGTGGCGATGCACAGCGCTACCACCTCTTGCAGTATGAGCCGCGCGTCGTGGAACTCGCGCGCACGCGGCTTCACCCAGGCATCGATCGGCTCTTTTTACGGCGTGCCGATCGCGGCGAGAAAGGTGTCGATATCGGACATCGTGTTGAAGACCGATGGCGATATGCGGGCGTGATTCGCGCGCAGGGTTATCTCGACCTTGGCGGCGGACAGACGCGGAGCGAGTCTCGACGCGTCCTTATATGCAAAGGTCACGATAGGGGCGCGGGTTTCCGGCGGCGTAACCACCTGGAAGCCCTTCTCGCGCAAGCCACTCTGCAACGCGGAGAGCATGGGCTGACGGTACGCGTCGATTGCCGGAACGCCGATGGACTGAATCCAGTCGAGCGATGCGGCGCATGCGTTCTGCGGCCCGAGCGCCGGCAGCGCGCCTGAAAAATAACCCCCGACTGTGTTCTTCTGCGAACTCTCGTACGGCGTCGGTCCCGGCGGGTCCATCGGGTAGACGTGCAGCAGCGGGGCTGCAAAATTGTTCGTCTGGAAATACCCGAGCCACGGACGTCGGAGTCTCGGCAGCAATTCCTTGCGGACATACAGGAACGCGAAGCCGAAGTCGCCCATGAGCCACTTGTACGTGCCGCACGCCGCGAAATCGACGCCCGAAGCCTTGAGATCGACAGGGATTGCCCCGGCGGACTGAATCAGGTCCACGTACACCAGCGCCCCGCGCGAATGTGCAAGATCGCAGACCGCCTTCAGGTCGTGGGTGAATCCGTTGTAAAGGGAGACGTGGGAAATCGCAACCAGTCTGGTTCCCGAAACAATGGCGTGGTCGAGGCTCTCCGGCGTGATGCGATAGTGCTCGTCCATGGGGATGGTGACCACGTCGAGCCCCTGCTTGCGGTACTGCTCGTACATGTAGAACGAACCGACGAAATGCAGCGCGTCGGTCACCACCCGTCCCCCCGATTCCGGCAGGCCAAGCGCGCGGGTCACCAGGTATTCGCCCATCGACGTCGACGGCACATAGGTTACGTTCTCCGGATCCGCGTTGACGAGCTGCGCGAATTTTCCAGCGGCATTGGCGAAAACGTCGCGGCCCGCGAGGCGCTCGTCCGTGTACTTCTTCATTGCATCCGCAGCATGCACGCCCCAGGGATGGGTCGCCGCGGAATTGAGGAAAACCCGGCCCTCGACGCCGGGGAACACGGCTCGGGCCGGCAGCCCGAGACTGGCGGAACCGGCGAGCGGTCGATCTTCAGTCGCGGCGAATGCGCCGGACGTCGTGCCGAGCGCCGCCGCGATCGAGATACCGCTGCACTTGAGAAAATTTCTTCGCGTGGTAGTCATGACTCTCTCTGGTGGCCGGCGTCGTGCCGGCGCTTGATTGGGGCCTTTGCAACATGACGACGGTTGCGTCGGCGGGGCGATCGGGCGAGGGACGTCCGGGACCCGGCATGCCTCGGCGGCTGATTATAAACACAGTGTTGAATCATTCAACAAATTATCAAAATTCACCGTGGCGTCCGGGTAGATGCTTTGTCTCGCGCGCCGACCCGGGCAGCCGCTCGCGTCCCGATTGAAGTAACGATTACCTTTCGTTCGGGACGCGGCATCCCCAGGCAACCGCCGATGGGTTAGCCGGCGACCTGCACCGACACTTCCACGCCGCGTTCCAGAACACGGTCCACGACGCCGCTTCAACATTCCGTTCTTTGTTAAACAAAATGTTGACATACGGAAATTGAAGTTGAATAGTTCGGACTGCCGGTTCGCTGACGCAACGACCTGCTCGCGAAACGCCTGAATTCGCTTTGGACCCGTTACTCATTTTTGGAACACCTGTGAGCATCCTGAATCGCCTGAAGGAACTGGGCTACGAACTTCCGCCCCCTCCGAAGCCAGCCGCCTCCTACACCACCGTGGTTCGGGAAGCGAGTTTTGTGTTCGTGTCCGGACAGGGGCCGATGGTCGGTCCCGACCCGGTGATTACGGGGCGCGTCGGAGACACCGTGACGGAAGAGCAGGGGTACGAAGCCGCGCGCCTTGCCGTGCTGAATGCGCTGGCGGCGCTTCACGCGGAAGTCGGGTTGGGCAGCATCTCCCGTATCGTCAAGCTGACTGGCTGGGTCAGCAGCGCGGCGAACTTCTACCGTCAGCATGTCGTGGTGGACGGCGCTTCGGATCTGCTCATCGCGCTCTTTGGCGATAACGGCATTCATACCCGCTGCGCGTTGGGCGTCACCGCGCTTCCGTTCAACATTCCCGTCGAGATCGAACTCACGGCGGCGCTGCGCTGACCAGCCGCATGCGCAGCGAGCCTGCGCGCTGCTTCCCTAACCCTTCTCGCTCTGAAAACTCTAAATATAGGAATCCGGAATGAAACTGAAGTCCGCCATGATCGGGGTGTCCTGCATGCTTGCAACTGGACTGGCGCAGGCACAGTCGAGCGTCACGCTGTACGGCGCAATCGATACAAGTCTGCGATATACGACGAACAACAAGGGCGCGAATGGGCCGGGGAGCGTACTCCAACTGACCCAGGGCGCGATCCAGGGCAGCCGGTGGGGGTTGCGCGGGTCGGAGGACCTCGGCGGCGGAACCCGCGCATTGTTCGATCTGGAAAGCGGTTTTCTGCTCAACAACGGCACGTTCGACCAGCAGGGACAGCTCTTCGGCCGTCAGGCGTGGGTAGGCCTGAGCAATCCGGTGTTCGGCCGTCTGCTTGCCGGCCGCATCTACGGCATTCCGTTCGGCTTGCTGAGCGACTTCGACCCGCTCGGGATCGGCAATTACCTCGAAAATGCGTATATCCCGCGCATCGTCGGGTGCCGTTACGACAACACCGTCGATTACTCGATTTCCCGCGGACCGTTCACGCTGGAGTTGCAGCGGGGCATCGGCGGGCAGGCGGGTAGCGCCGTTCAGGGCAGCACCACCGCCATGGGTCTTTCGTACAACCAGAACGGGCTGGAGATTGGCGGCGTCGCGCAGGAGTCGCGCGATGCAAACGAGAAGAAGCTGATCATTTTCGGCGGCGGCAGTCACTACACGATCGGGCCGGTCACCCTGTATGCGATGTATCTCAACGCCCGCCGCGACGCTGGTTTCACGGTGTCGTCGGCGACCGGCGGCGCGCTGGCCAACACGAGCCTCATCGGCAACAGCACCACGGTGCTCGGTGCCAACACCCAGACCGCCCAGCGTATCGATTCGTACATGTCGTTCGGCGCGGGCTACCGGATCACGCCGGCATTGTCGATCACCGGCGGTTACTTCCAGGACAACGTCGGCCACGTCGTGAACGACCAGAGCGGGAAAATCCGCACTGCGCTGGTGAACGTCGACTATCTGCTCTCGAAGCGGACCGACATTTATGCGGAGGTCGACCGGAACTGGCTCAGCGGGGCATCGGTGACCGATCCGAACAACCCGCCGTTGACGTTTGCCAGCCGCAGTACGCGTACCGGCGTGGGCCTCGGGCTGCGCACCCGTTTCTAGCCGGCCCGGCGGCGGGTGGTCTTGCGGGCGGCCTTGACGGGTTCGGCTTCCTTCCCGGCCGCGCCCGCCTTGCCGTTGCGCGGGAAGCCCAGCGCCTCAAGGTAGTTGTAGACCGTGAAGCGCGTCACGCCGAGCGCCTGGGCGACGCGCTCGACGGCGCCCTTGATCATGAAGACGCCCCGCTTCGTCAGCTCGGACACGACCTTCAGCTTTTCCGCCTTGTCCATCAGCGAAACCGGAATGCCCGCGCGCTGGATCGCCTCGGAGACGATTTCCTCGATCATCTCGTCGAGGTTCGGGCGGCTGTCCGCGGTCGTTTCTCTCGCTTCCGACGACGGCGCAATCAGGCGGCCCAACGCGGCATGCAGAAGCTGATAGTCGGTCAGGTCCGCGTTCGCACAGACCGACGCGAACGGAAGCCCTTTGCGGTTGCGAAGCAGGACGGTGGCCGACAACAGTTCCCGCCCGTCTTTCGTTCGCGAACGGTAACGGCTGATCGACGCGCTCATCCCTTTCTGCGACGGGCGTTTCTCCAGCAGCAATTCGAAACCCTTGTCGTCCACCGGGGCCGCGATGATCGGATCGCCGATCTGGCGTCCCGTGACGTGTCCGTTGACGAGCGCAATCGTCGAGTGGGACGGATTGCGCATGTCGTGAAGAATCAGCTCGGTATTGGGCGATACGATCCCGCCCAGTCCCTCCAGAACGCTGGCGAGAACCTGGAGCATCCGCTCGCTTTCATCGTCTGCGTCGATGACCCGGTCGAGGGTGCTGATTTCAGTCGTCTTCTGTTTCAAGCTGTGCCGTCCCAGTCCGTTGGTGGTCTCGCACACGCATTCTAACGGATGGGAAAAGCGCGGGTCTCCGGTGTACGCCGGCCCTCGCGCCGCGCAGCGCCTCCCCGATATCGCTACCGCCGGATTCCTTGTGATCTTTCGTTGGTTCGGTAAGCGCGCGTCTTTCATTACGCTGTTTCGCCTGCCCCAACGCGTTCGACACTGCCAGGAGACCTGTATGAAGCGGATATGGAACCACGCGCTGCGCGCGCTCACGCTGCTCGGAGCGAGCGTCGCGACGGCCGGCGCCGTCCATGCGGCGACGGCGACGCCCGCCGAAATCCGCGTCGATTACGCGTACTACTCGCCCGAGAGTCTCGTGATCAAACGCTATGGGTGGCTCGAAGACGAGTTCAAGCCCGACAACACGCAGATCAAATGGGTGCTGAGCCTCGGCAGCAACCGCGCGCTCGAATATCTGAACAGCGGCGCGGTGGACTTCGGCTCGACGGCCGGGCTTGCCGCCGTGCTCGGCAAGGCGAACGGCAATCCGATCCGCGCGGTGTACGTGTTCTCCCGTCCCGAGTGGACCGCGCTCGTCGTGCGCAAGGACTCGGCCATCAAGTCGCTCGCCGACCTGAAAGGCAAGAAGATCGCCGCGACGCGCGGCACCGATCCGTATCTGTTCACGCTGCGCGCGCTGCACACGGTCGGCCTGACGCGCGACGACGTCGAGATCGTGAACCTCCAGCATCCGGACGGCCGCACCGCGCTCGCGAACGGCCAGGTCGATGCGTGGGCCGGCCTCGATCCGCACATGGCCGCCGCGCAGGTGGACGACGGCGCGCGGCTGCTGTACCGCAACGTCGACTTCAACACGTACGGTTTCCTCGACGCGCGCGAGGCATTCATCCAGCAATACCCGCAGGCGGTGGCGCGCGTGCTGAAGGTGTACGAGAAAGCGCGCGTGTGGATCGTCGCGCATCCGGACGACGCCGCGAAGATTGTCGCGGAGGAATCGAAGGTGTCGCTGCCGGTCGCGAAACTGCAACTGCAACGGACCGACTTCAGCCATCCGGTGCCGGGCGAACAGCAGATCGCCGCGCTGAAGAGCGCCGCGCCGATCCTGTCGGCCGAGGACCTGGTGAAGCCCGGCACCGACTTGCCGAAGGTGATCGACGCGCTGATCGATACGCAGATCGCGCAGCCGGTCGTGACCGCGTCGCGCGGGCAGTAGGCGGGGATCGCAATGCCGACCGACGACCGGCTGACGCTCGCGCTGCCCGACGCCGCTGGCAAGAGTGACGAGGGCGAGCGCGGCGAAGCGCCGGTGCGAAGCCGTGCGCGTCGCTGGACCGTGCTGGGGTTCGCGCTGCCGGTCGCTGTGCTGGCGCTGATCGAGGTGCTCGTTCGCACGCAGGTCGTTCCCGACCATCTGCTGCCGGCGCCGACGACGATTGCCGAAACGCTCGCGCAGATGGGACCCGGGCGGCTCGCGCGCCACATCGCGGCGAGCACGCTGCGCGTGTTCGCCGGCTTCGCGATCGGCGCGGTCCTGGCGTTCGCGCTCGGCGCGGCGATGGGCCTGAGCCGGCGTATCGACGCGCTGCTCGAACCGACGTTCCAGGGACTGCGCGCGATTCCGTCGCTCGCATGGGTGCCGGTGCTGCTGCTGTGGATGGGCATCGACGAAGCGCCGAAGATCACGCTCGTCGCGATCGGCGCGTTTTTTCCGGTGCATCTCGCGGTCGTGGCGGGCATACGCGGCGTCGATCGCAAGCTGCTCGAACTGGGCGCGATCTACCAGTTGAGCCCGTTCGCGCTGTTCCGGCGCATCCTGCTGCCGGCCGCGCTGCCGCAGATTTTCACCGGGCTGCGCACCGGTCTGAGCCTCGCGTGGATGTTCATGGTCGCGGCCGAACTGATCGCCGCGACGCGCGGGCTCGGCTACATGCTGAGCGACGGACGCGAAACCGGAAGGCCGGACATCGTGTTCGGCGCGATTTTCCTGCTCGCCGTGCTCGGCAAGCTGACCGACGGCGCGATGCGGTGGCTCGAACACCGGCTGCTGAACTGGCGCGACGCGTTCGACGCGCATGCGCGCGACGGAGCGGCATCGTGACGGATATCGCGACGAATCCGCGCGAGCCGGACCGCGCGCCGCTGCTCGACGTGCGCATCGACGAAAAACGCTACGCGGAGCGTTCCGTGCTGGCGCGCGTCGCGCTGCGCGTCGGCCGTGGCGAGATCGTCAGCCTCATCGGCCCGAGCGGTTGCGGGAAGAGCACGTTGCTGCGCATCGTCGCCGGGCTCGACCGGGCGTTTCGCGGCGAGGTCCGGCTCGACGGCGAGGTTCAGCACGGGCCGTCGCCGCGCATCGGCGTGATCTTCCAGGAGCCTCGGCTGCTGCCCTGGCTGACGGTCGCGGACAACGTCGGCTTCGAACTGGGCCGTCACGGCGGACGCGATCCGCGCGTCGCGCCGTTGCTCGCCGAAGTCGGACTCGCCGGATCCGAACGTGCGTTGCCGCGCGCGTTGTCGGGCGGCATGGCGCAGCGGGTTGCGCTCGCGCGCGGGCTGTTCTCGCAGCCGGGGCTGCTGCTGCTCGACGAACCGTTCAGCGCGGTCGATGCGATGACGCGCATGCGGCTCCAGGCGCTGCTGCTTGCGCTGGTGAACGCGCATGGGACCGGCGCGCTGATCGTCACGCACGATCTGGACGAGGCGCTGTACCTGAGCGACCGGGTGCTGTTGATGGCGCCTGCGCCGGGACGCATCGACCGTGAAATCGCGATCGAGCGTCCGCGCCCGAGGGATCGGCGCGATCCCTTGCTTGCGGGCTTGCGCGGCGAGTTGCTGGAGCGGCTCGATGCGATCGGCGCGACCGCGGGATGAACCCGGCCAGGACCAACCTCAACCCGCGGAAACTGAAAAGCAAAGCATAAAAAAACGGTTTGTGGTTGCGGTATCGGGCGGTTCTAATCGAAAGCTCGCGTTCGCCACGCGCCGATGTTTTCCGACGCGGGTCCGCATGGCGTGATCGCCGGAACCGGCATGCGTTCGTTCACGCAGACGCAGCGGTTGCCGCTCAAGCATGGCGAAAAAAACGATGCGCCCGTGCGACGACAGGCCCGCATCGAGCCCATGCGCCGCGAAGATCCCGCGGGAAAGATCCGGTATCCCAGGCGAAGTCACGCTGCGTCGGAGCGGCGCGATTCGCACCCGCTCCGTCGCGGAGCGTTTTTCATCACGGCAACTATGGAGTCGACATGGCTGACGTAACTTCTTCCCGCCGCAGCTATGTCGCTTCGAAACGTCTGCGCGCGGGTGTTTCGAAGCGCTGGTTCTATCAGTGGCTGTCGTGGCTGATCCCCGCCGTGGTCGTCGTGCTTTGGGAAGCCGCCGCGCGCGCGGGTCTCATCGCTCCGCAGGTTCTGCCGGCGCCGAGCAGCGTCGTCGAAACCGCATGGGGGCTCGCGAAAAACGGCGATCTGTTCGTTCACCTCGGCGTTTCGCTGCTGCGGGCCGCCACGGGTTTCGTCATCGGCGGAACGGCCGGCCTCGCGCTCGGCGTGATCGTCGGGTTCTCGCCGCTGGCGCAGGCGCTGTTCGACCGTTCGATCCAGATGGTGCGCGCGATACCGTTCCTTGCGATGCTGCCGCTCGTGATCGTCTGGTTCGGCGTCGGCGAGGTCGCGAAAATTTTCCTCGTCGCGCTCGCGGTGCTGTTCCCCGTCTACATCAACACGATGCTCGGCATCCGCCAGATCGACCCGAAGCTGATGGAACTGGCGAAGGTGATCGGGCTGGACCGCGCGGCGATCGTGCGCCGGATCATTCTGCCGGGCGCGATGCCGTCGATCCTCACCGGTGTGCGTTACGCGCTCGCGCACGCATGGCTCGCGCTGGTCATCGCCGAAACGCTCGCGACGACAAAAGGCATCGGCTTTCTCGCGATGGATGCGCGCGAATTCCTGCAGACCAACGTCATCCTGTTGACCATGATTATCTACGCGATCATCGGCGTCGCGGCGGACGCGCTGGTGCGCGCGCTCGAAGGCCGGTTCCTGTCGTGGCACGCGAATTACGCGAAAGGAGAGCAGCCATGAGCGCGAGTGTCGCCCAGTTCGACGGTGCCGATGTGCAGGCCCGCAGCGGGAACGATAGCGGCCGCGCGCTGGCCGTCTCGGTACGCGGCCTGCGACGGCGCTACGGGGCGCGCGTCGTGATCGACTCGCTGGATCTCGACATTCGCGAGGGCGAATTCGTGGCGCTGCTCGGCGAAAGCGGATGCGGCAAGACCACGCTGCTGCGCGCGCTGGCCGGACTCGACCGGCCCGACGCCGGACAGATCCGCGCGCCGGAACGCGCTTCCGTCGTGTTTCAGGAGCATCGGCTGCTGCCGTGGGCCACGTTGTGGGCGAACGTCGCGCTCGGTCACGAGACCAGCGTCGGCCGCGCGGGCGCGTCCCGCGCGCTGACCGAAGTCGGTCTCGCCGGCCGGGAGGACGACTGGCCGCGCAACCTGTCGGGCGGCCAGGCGCAGCGGGTCGCGCTGGCGCGGGCGCTGGTACGCGATCCCGGACTGCTGCTGCTCGACGAACCGTTCGCGGCGCTCGACGCGCTCACGCGGATCAAGATGCACGGGCTCGTGAAGGAACTCGTCGTCCGTCACCAGCCCGGCGTGCTGATCGTCACGCACGACGTCGACGAGGCGCTCACGCTCGCCGACCGGATTCTGGTCATGCGGTCCGGCCGCATCGCCGCTTCGTTCGAACCCAGAAAACACCCGCCGCAGGCACTGCGTCTCACGCTGCTCGCAGAACTCGGCGTGGACACTCACTGATCGCACCACACCCGGGACCCGATAAGGATGAACGATTCTTCGCTGAGCCGCCGCCAGTTGTTGCGCGCGGCGGGTGGCCTGCTGGCCGGCGTCGCCGCCAGCAGCCTGCTTCCTGTTCGCGCGGCCGAGCCGCGCAAGCTGACCCGCAACACCGATACGGTCCGTATCGGCTGGGGATACGGCAACCTTCCCGACATCGCCAGGCAGCGCGGCGTGTTCGAAAAGACCCTCGCCGCGAAGGGCATCAAGGTCGAATGGGTCGGCCCGTTTCCGAACCATGCGCCGTCGATCCAGGCGGTCGTCGGCGGCAGCGCGGATTTCGGCTTCTGGGGCTCGACGACCCCCGCGCTCGCCGCGATGCTGGCGGGCTCGCCCATCGTGTTCAATGCGTTCGACGTTTATTCGCCGCGTTCGACCGCCATCATCGTGAAGAAATCGAGCGGCATTCGCTCGGTTGCCGATCTGGCGGGCCGCAAGGTCGCCGTCAACCGTTCGGGGCTGGGCGAGTTCCTGCTCATCGCCGCGCTGGAAAAGAATCACATCGATCGTGACAAGGTCGAGTTCGTCTACCTGAATCCGCCCGATGCCGCTCCCGCGTTCGCGCAAGGCCGGGTCGACGCGTGGTCGATGTGGTCGCCGGCCGTGGACATCGCGCGGTTTTCGAACGACGCCGTGGACATCTTCAACGAAGGCCGCGATCTCGACTTCCTGATCGACTATAGCTCGCTCGTGACGCGCCGGAAGTTCACCGAAGAAAACTCCGAACTGATTCGCGCGGTGATCGACGCGTATTACGTCGAAGGCGCATGGCAGTCCGCGCATTCGACGGAAGCCGAATTGCTCGCGCAGAAGGAGGCCAGATATCCGGACCCGGTGCGTGACTATCTGACGAGCCTGAAACGCGTGAATCAATTCCACGAGCCGGACGACGCCGCGTTCGTCGCGCAGCTTCAGCGGGCCGCCGACTGGCTCGCGGAACGCAGGATCATCAATTCGCGCATCAAGGTCGCGGACTACAGCATCAAGGTTTGACGAGGCCGGCGATGATTGCACGTTCCATTCACGCCGGCATCGACGCGGGCGGTTGCGCCGCGATTTCGAAGGGACACAGACATGTCTTCTGACGCAACGGTCGCTCATGACGCCGGGCTTCGGCTCGTTTCTCCGTTGTCCGCGGCGCTGGGTTTCGCGGACGCCATCACCGATATCGGATCGACGGCGGCGGAGCGCGAAGTCGCGCATCGTCTGCCGCGCGAAGAGATCGCGCGCCTCAAGGCGCTCGGCTTCGGCGCGCTGCGCCTGGCGGCCGATGCGGGCGGGCGCGGCGTGTCGTTGCGCGAACTGTTCGGCGTGGCCCGCGACGTCGCGGCCGCGGATTCGAACGTCGCACATGCGTTCCGCAACCATCTGTGGCAGGTCGAAGCCGCGTTGCGGCAGCGGGGCCACCCGTTCCATGCGCACGTTCTCGATCTGACGAAGCAGCACAAGACGGTCGGGCTGGGTTTTGCGCAAAGCGATGCGGTCGCGGCGGGCGCGCGCTCAAGCAAGGTGTTGAGCCGGCTCGAATGGGACGAACGCCGGCACGCGTATGTCGGCTCGGGAGACAAGGTCTACGCGACGGGCAACCTGTACAACGACGCGTTCGTCGGCCTCGCGGTCGAAAGCCGCCACGGGGAGACCGTGCAGTACGTGCTCGAACGCGGCGACGGCGTCAGCGACGAGGACGACTGGCAGGGGTTCGGCCAGCGCCTGACCGGGTCCGGCACCGCGAGATTCCGCGCCGTGACGGTGCCGGCCGCGCACGTCTATCCGCCCGATCCGCCGAAGTCCGCCGAAGCCGCGCCGTGGGGATACACGTTTCACCAGGTCTACCTGACGAACTGCATCGCGGGCATCGTCCGGCGCGTGGCGCTGGACGCCGTCGAAGTGCTGCGCGCGAGACGGCGCAATTTCTATCACGGCGAAGCCGACCATCCCGCCGGGGAGGCCGTGTTGCAGGCGCTGCTGGGCCGTATCCGGGCCTACGCGGCGTGCGTTGACGCGACAGCGGACCGCGCCGTCGATGCGCTGCAACGCGCGTGGGACAGCTACGGCACTTCTGCCGAATACGAGGCCACGCTGACTGCGACGCATTCGGCGGCGGAAGCCAAGGTCGTGATCGACGATCTGGCGCCGCAGATCGCCAGCTGGCTGATCGACCTCGGGTCCGGCTCCGTCGTGTCGCGGGCCGGCGCGCTGGACCGGCACTGGCGCAATATCAAGGTCATCGCTTCGCACAACCCGCGGCTTTACAAGGAACGGCTGCTCGGCGAGAACCTGCTGACCGGGCAGTTGCCGCCCACCGGCGCGTTTTTTTGACCGCCAGCTTCGAGCGTCGGCTACATCGCCGCCACACAATCGATCTCGATATCGAAGCGTCCCGGCCACGCCGGCACGTTGATGAAAATCCTCGCCGGCGGATTCAGGCCGAAGAAGCGCCGATATACGTCATTCACGGCAGCGAACGCATCGACCGACGTGCAATAGACGTTGCACTTGAGCACCCGGTCGAGCGACGAACCCGCAGTCTCCACGCATAACTTCAACTGCTCCAGCACGCGCTGCGTCTGCGTCTCGATCGTCGCATCGATGATCTCGCCTGTCTTGGGATCGAACGGCGGAAAGCCGGACACATAAAGCGTATCGCCATGGCGAGTGACGGCGGAAACCGGTGCGTTCCGGCGTTCCAGCCAGGTGGACAGAGGTTCGACGCGAATGATTTCCCGGTCCATTGCATTTATCCGCAGGAAGGTGATGGGGCGCAGCCAGGCGAGTGGCTACTTCTCGCATTGAAATATGCCCGACATGGGAGCGTGAATGTTTCGCGTCGAACTGAAACGTGGAATGAGGATTCCTGCGAAAGGCTTTCACCGGCCGGGCAACGGCGAGCGAAGCTGCGACCCCTCTCCTGCACCTGACAAATCGTAAGCATCCCTGTCGCTGGCGGCGATATCGCAGCCGCTTCGACGCTGCCCTTGCAATCGTTGATCGACGTCAATCGCGAATTCAGCGTTCCCTACAGACTGTCCCCAGGTTGACGTCGGAATGATCCGAAAAGGATCGACGACACCGAAGCGGCATCGACGCAATCGCGCAGACGAAAGCCCGCGCAGACCCGCTGACGGTTATCCCCCCACGACACGGCACGGCCACCATGCTCGATCCACTTTTGATTCTGAACGCCGGTTCTTCCAGCGTGAAGTTCTCGGTGTATGAAACGCGCGCCGACCGCACGCTCGCAGCGGGCGTTCACGGCCAGGTCGAACGCATCGACACCACGCCGCATCTGCGGGTCAGCGATGCCGATGGCCGGGTGCTGGCCGACGGCCCGGTCGAGCAGCGCGGCCACGACGGCGCGATCCGCGCGATTCACGACTGGTTTGCTGCGCACGTCGGCTCGGAGGACGGCTTCGACGGCGTCGGCCATCGGATCGTGCACGGCGGCAGCCGTTACACCGAGCCGATCGAAATCGACGCGGACGTGCTCGCCGGCATCGAGGCGCTGGTGCCGCTCGCGCCGCTGCATCAGCCGCATCACGTCGCCGCGATTCGCGCGGTCGCCGCCGTCGCGCCGCACGTGCCGCAGATCGCGTGTTTCGACACGTCGTTCCATCACACGCAGCCGGCCGTCGCGCAGGCGTTCGCCTTGCCGCGCGAACTGACCGCGAAGGGCGTGCATCGCTATGGCTTTCACGGGCTGTCGTACGAGTTCATCGCGACGGCGTTCAGCGAACTCGCGCCGGAACTCGCGCAGCGCAACGTCGTCGTCGCGCATCTCGGCAACGGCGCGAGCCTGTGCGCGATGCAGCGCGGCCGCAGCGTCGCGACGACGATGGGCTTCACCGCGCTCGACGGTCTGCCGATGGGCACCCGCGCCGGCGCGCTGGACCCCGGGGTCCTGCTTTATCTGCTGCAGCAGGAGCGGATGACGGCCGACGAAATCGAACACCTGCTGTACGAACGCTCGGGGTTGCTCGGCGTGTCCGGGCTGTCGGCCGACATGCGCACGCTGCTCGACAGCGATGCGCCGGCCGCGCGCGACGCCGTCGATCTGTTCGTCTATCGCGCGGGCCGCGAACTCGGCTCGCTCGCGGCCGCGCTCGGCGGGCTCGACGCGCTGGTGTTCACCGCGGGCATCGGCGAGCACGCGGACGAGATCCGCCGGCGCATCGGCGCACAGGCGCGCTGGCTCGGCGTCGAGATCGACGATGCGGCGAACCGGCGTCACGGTCCGCGCATCTCGACGGACGGCTCGCGCGTGTCGGTGTGGGTGATCCCGACCGACGAGAACCAGATGATCGCGCGGCACACGCGGCGCGT
Source organism: Paraburkholderia caballeronis (assembly GCF_900104845.1). Lineage (NCBI taxonomy): Bacteria > Pseudomonadati > Pseudomonadota > Betaproteobacteria > Burkholderiales > Burkholderiaceae > Paraburkholderia > Paraburkholderia caballeronis. The sequence goes on from NZ_FNSR01000002.1 coordinate 1,553,425, forward strand.
GCTCGACCGCCGGCCGCGCGCGCAGGCCGTGCGCGCCGGTTGAGCGGACGCCGCCCCGATACCGATTCATCCGAACCCACCGCGCGGACGGCAGCCTGATCGCCGGACGCATCCGCCCTCCAGCCGTTTCCGTTAGAGGAACCCGCGTCATGTCAGGCAACGTTATCAGCACCTCTCCGAGCGCCACGCAGCGCGAACCGATGCACATCGGCTTCGTGATCGCATGGCTGTTCTGCATCGTGTTCTATTTCATGCAGTACGCGCTGCGCTCCGCGCCCGGCGTGATGATGCCCGAACTCACCGCGGCGTTCGCGCGCGATGCGGTCGGCGTCAGCGCGCTGGTCGGGCTGTACTACTACACGTATTCGCTGTTCTCGATCGTCGCCGGCGCGGCGCTCGACCGGCTCGGCGGCAAGTTCGTGATTCCCATCGGCATCGTGCTCGTCGCCATCGGCGCGGCACTGTTCGGGCTCGGCCACGTGGAGACCGCGCAGATCGGCCGCCTGTTGCAGGGCGCGGGCTCCGCATGCGCGTTCACCGGCGCGGTGTATCTCGCGACGCACGGCTTTCCGCCGCGTTATCTCGCGACGGCGGTGGGCTTCACGCAGTGCTTCGGGATGCTCGGCGGCTCGGCGGGCCAGTTCGCGGTCGGACCGCTGATTCATGGCGTGATCTCGTGGCAGCAGTTCTGGTGGCTCTCGGGCATCGGCCTGTTCGTGATCGCGGTGCTCGTGCTGCTCGCGACGCCGGCCGGACATGACGACGGTCCCGCGAGCCAGGGTTCGTGGACGAAGATGTTCGCGCCGTACAAGGTGGTGCTGACCAACCCGCAGTCGTATCTGTGCGGCTTCTGCGCGGGCCTGCTGTTCCTGCCGACGACGATCGGCGACATGATCTGGGGCGTGCCGTTCCTGCGCGGCGGTTTCGACGCGAGCTACGCGGAGGCGGTGAACCGCGCGAGCATGGTGCCGCTCGGCTGGGTGATCGGCTGCCCGCTGCTCGGTTATCTGTCCGACCACGTCGGCCGCCGCAAGCCGGTGCTGCTCGCGGGCGCGCTGCTGATGCTGGTGTCGGGCGCGGGCATCCTGTACCTGCCCGACGGCGTCGCGCCGCATTACGTGCTGGGCCTGCTGCTCGGCATCGGCTCCGGCGCGGCGATGCTGCCGTACTCGGTCATCAAGGAGGTCAATCCGGACAACGTGAAGGGCAGCGCGACCGGTGCGATCAACTTCCTCGTGTTCACGTTCAGCGCATGGCTCACGCCGGTGTTCGGCCGGCTGCTCGCGCACTTCGCGCACGGCGGCCCGCTGACGCTGCCGGTGTTCCGCGAAGCCGGCGCGTGGCTGCTCGGCGCGATCGTGGTCGCGATGGTGCTCGCGCTGTTTCTGCGCGAGACCGGCTCGCGCGCACAGGCGAAGGCCTAGACGCGCAGGCTGTCCGCTTCGGATGCGGCCGCATCCCCATCCGGCCGCTGAGCCGGAACGCAGCCGAAGCCACCCCCCAATACGTTTTCCGGAGGTCCGATGAACATCCGAATCGAGAATCTCAGCCCGGCGGTGGACCTGACGCGGCGTCAGGCCGTCGGGCCGGTTCGCACCCAGCATCCGGTCTGGCATCACCTGCTGCCGCCGTGCAACGACGCGTGTCCGGCCGGCGAGGACATCCAGGGCTGGCTCGCGCTCGCGCAGGCGGGCCGCTACGAGGCCGCGTGGCGTCGCCTCGTCGCGGACAACCCGTTCCCCGCGATTCACGGGCGCGTCTGTTATCACCCGTGCGAGACCGCATGCAATCGCGGCTCGCTCGACAGCGCCGTATCCGTGCACGCGGTCGAACGCTTTCTCGGCGACCTCGCGATCGAACACGGCTGGGCCGTTTCGCCCGCGCCCGCGACCGGCAAGCGCGTGCTGATCGTCGGCGCGGGGCCGTGCGGCCTGTCCGCCGCGTGGCATCTCGCGCAGCGCGGCCATGCGGTCGAGATTCGCGAGGCGGGGCCGGTGGCGGGCGGCATGCTGCACTTCGGCATTCCCGCGTACCGGCTGCCGCGCGACGTGCTGAACCGCGAAATCGGACGGCTCGAAACGCTCGGCATCCGCATCGTGCTGAACCACAAGGTCGGCGACGTGCTCGTCGAGAAAACCGCAGGCGGCTTCGACGCGGTGCTGCTCGCGATCGGCGCGCAGACCGCGCGCCACATCGACATTCCCGCGCGCGACGCGGCGCAGGTGTTCGACGCGGTGAGCCTGTTGCGCGCGACCGGCACCGGCGCGCGTCCGGAACTCGGCCGCCGCGTGATCGTGTACGGCGGCGGCAATACCGCGATGGACGCCGCGCGCACCGCGCGGCGGCTCGGCGCGGAGGAGGCGCTGATCGTCTATTACCGCGACCGCGAGCACCTGGGCGCGCTGCCGTTCGAGGCGGAGGAGGCGCTGGAAGAGGGCGTGCGGATCCGCTGGCTGTCGAGCATCAAGGACGTCGACGGGCAGTCGATCCGCGTCGAGAAGATGCGCCTCGACGACGCCGGCCGGCCGCATCCGACCGGCGAATACGAAACGCTGGAGGCCGATTCGCTGATCCTCGCGCTCGGCCAGCAGACCGACACGGGGTTCCTGCGCGACGTGCCGGGCGTCGAGTTCGCGCCGGACGGCACGGTGATCGTCGGCGACGATTTCCAGACCGGCTGCGCGGGCCTGTTCGCGGGCGGCGACATGACGCCCGCCAACCGCACGGTGACGACCGCGACCGGCCACGGCAAGCGCGCGGCCCGCCACATCGACGCGTGGCTGAACGGCGCGTCGTTCGCGCCGCCGCCGCGCCATGCGATCGTCGGCTTCGACGCGCTGCATCTGCCGCTCTACAGCGACGCGTTGCAGTCCGCGCAGCCGATGCTGCCGGTCGCGGCGCGCGGCGGCTTCGACGAGGTGCTCGGCAGTCTCGACGAGCGGGCCGCGCGTCACGAAGCGAGCCGCTGCCTGTCGTGCGGCAACTGCTACGAATGCGACAACTGTTATGCGGCGTGCCCGACCGGCGCGATCGAACGGCTCGGCCCGACGCGCGGCTACGAGGTGAACCTCGAACGCTGCACCGGCTGCGCCGTCTGCTTCGAACAATGCCCGTGCCATGCAATCGACATGGCGCCCGAGGCGAACGCTACAGCGAACCCGATCACGGAGGCCGCGCGATGACCCGCAGCACGATGGATGGCAATACGGCGGTCGCGACCGTCGCGTACAAGCTGAACGAAGTGTGCGCGATCTTCCCGATCACGCCGTCGTCGACGATGGCCGAACTGGCCGATCAATGGACGTCGGAAGGGCGGCTGAACCTGTGGGGCAACCTGCCGGTCGTGCAGGAGATGCAGGCCGAAGGCGGCGCGGCGGGCGCGGTGCACGGCGCGCTGCAGTCGGGCGCGCTGACGACGACCTTCACCGCGTCGCAGGGGCTGATGCTGATGCTGCCGAACATGTACAAGATCGCGGGCGAACTGACGTCGGCGGTCTTTCATGTCGCGGCGCGTTCGCTCGCGACGTCGGCGCTGTCGATCTTCGGCGACCACTCGGACGTGATGGCCGCGCGGATGACCGGCTTCGCGCTGCTCAGCGCGGCGTCGGTGCAGGAGGCGCACGACAGCGCGCTGATCGCGCAGGCCGCGACGCTCGAAGCGCGGGTGCCGTTCCTGCATTTCTTCGACGGCTTTCGCACGTCGCACGAACTGAACACGCTGGAACTGCTGGACGACGACGTGCTGCACGCGATGATCGACGACGGGCTGATCCGCGCGCATCGCGGCCGCGCGTTGAGCCCCGAGCGGCCGTTCGTGCGCGGCACCGCGCACAACCCGGACACCTATTTCCAGGCGCGCGAGGCGGTGAATCCGTATTACGACGCGGTGCCGGGCATCGTCGAGAAGCTGATGCGCCGCTTCGGCGATCTGACCGGCCGCCATTACCGGCTGTTCGAGTACAACGGCGCGCCGGATGCGGAGCACGTGATCGTGCTGATGGGCTCCGGCGCGCAGACCGTGCAGGAAACCGTGAAGGCGCTCGCGGCGCAGGGGCGCAAGGTCGGCGTGTTGCAGGTGCGGCTCTACCGGCCGTTTTCCGCCGCGCATCTGCTGGCCGAACTGCCCGCGTCGGTCACGCGCATCGCCGTGCTCGAACAGACCAAGGAGCCGGGCGCGTCCGGCGAGCCGCTGTATCAGGACGTGCTGTCGACGCTCGCGAGCGCGTTCAGCCGCGGCGAGCGGGCCACGTTGCCGTTCGTGGTCGGCGGCCGCTACGGGATATCGAGCAAGGACTTCACGCCCGCGATGGTCAAGGCCGTGTTCGACGAACTGGAACGCGCGCAGCCGCGCCACAGCTTCAGCGTCGGCATCGAAGACGACGTCACGCACCTGAGCCTCGACTACGACCCGGCGTTCGACATCGAGCCGGACGACGTGACGCGCGCGGTGTTCTACGGCCTCGGCGCGGACGGCACGGTCGGCGCGAACAAGAACAGCGTGAAGATCATCGGCGAGGACACCGGCAACTTCGCGCAGGGCTACTTCGTGTACGACTCGCACAAGTCGGGCGCGCAGACCGTGTCGCATCTGCGCTTCGGCCCGCGCCCGATCCATGCGCCGTATCTGATCAGCCGCGCGGGTTTCGTCGCGTGCCATCGCTTCGACTTCCTGGAGCGCGTCGACGTGCTGCAATACGCGGCGGCGGGCGCGACCTTCCTGCTGAACGCGCCGTACCCGGCCGAGCAGGTGTGGACGCATCTGCCGCGCGCGGTGCAGCAGACGATCATCGACCGCAAGCTGCGCTTCTACGTGATCGACGCGTCGTCGGCCGCGCGCGAGCTGGGGCTCGGTTTTCGCGTGAACACGCTGTTGCAGACGTGTTTTTTCGCGCTGTCCGGCGTGCTGCCGCGCGACGAGGCGATCGCGGCGATCAAGCAGGCGATCCGCAAGACCTATGGACGCCAGGGCGAGCGCGTCGTGCAGATGAACGATGCGGCAGTCGACGGCGCGCTCGCGCGGATGCAGCCGGTGACGGTGCCGGCGACGGCGGGCGGCGGCGAGTTGCCGCCGCTCGTGCCGGCCGATGCGCCCGCGTTCGTGCGCGAAGTCACCGCGAAGATGTTCGCCGGCCGCGGCGACGCGATTCCGGTGAGCGCGATGCCGGTGGACGGCACGTTCCCGTCCGGCACCAGCGCCTACGAGAAGCGCAACGTGTCCGATACCGTGCCGCAGTGGCGCAGCGACCTGTGCATCCAGTGCGGACAATGCGGCTTCGTCTGCCCGCATGGCGTGATCCGCTCGCGGTACTACCACGAGGACCGTCTCGACGGCGCGCCCGCGTCGTTCCCGTCCGCGCCGGTCAACGCGCGCGGTTATCCGGAGGCGCGTTTCTCATTGCAGATCTACGTCGAGGACTGCACCGGCTGCGGCCTGTGCGTCGAGGCCTGCCCGGCGCACAGCGCCGTGGAGCCGCAGACGAAGGCGCTGAACATCGTCGACAAGCTGCCGGTGCTGGAGCAGGAGCGCGAGCACATCCGCTTCTTCGAGGCGCTGCCGGTCAACGACCGCGCGCGCGTCGACTTCGCGAACGTGCGCGGCGTGCAGTTCCTGCAGCCGCTGTTCGAGTTTCCAGGCGCGTGCGCCGGTTGCGGCGAGACGCCGTATCTGCGGCTGTTGAGCCAGTTGTTCGGCGACCGCCTGCAGGTCGCGAACGCCACCGGCTGCTCGTCGATCTACGGCGGCAATCTGCCGGTCACGCCGTGGTCGAAGAACCACGAAGGGCGCGGCCCCGCCTGGTCGAACTCGCTGTTCGAGGACAACGCGGAATTCGGCTTCGGCTTCCGGCTCGCGGCGGACCAGCAACTGGCGCTCGCGCACCGGCGGCTGACCGAACTCGCGCCGCAGGTCGGCGCGGATCTGGTGAGCGCGCTTCTCGACGCGCCGCAGGCGCAGGAGTCGGAAATTCGTGCGCAGCGCGAGCGGGTGGCGCTGCTCAAGACCCGCTTGCTGGCGCTCGGCGACGACGCGCGCGCGACCGATCTGCTGTCGGTCGTGGACCATCTGGTCCGCCGCAGCATCTGGCTCGTCGGCGGCGACGGCTGGGCATACGACATCGGCTACGGCGGGCTCGATCACGTGCTCGCGCAGGGCCGCGACGTGAACGTGCTGGTGCTGGACACCGAGGTTTATTCGAACACCGGCGGCCAGTCGTCGAAGGCGACGCCGCTCGCGGCGGTCGCGAAGTTCGCGGCGGCCGGCAAGCGCGTGCCGCGCAAGGACCTCGCGTTGCAGGCGATCGCGTACGGCAACGTCTACGTCGCGCAGGTCGCGATGGGCGCGAATCCGCAGCAGACCTTGCAGGCGTTTCGCGAGGCCGAGGCCTACGACGGCCCGTCGCTGATCCTCGCGTACAGCCACTGCATCGCGCACGGCATCGACATGCGCCAGGGCATGCACCAGCAGGCGCTCGCCACCGCGAGCGGCTACTGGCCGCTGTTCCGCTACAACCCGTCGATGCGGCGGGTCGGCGCGAACCCGTTTCAGCTCGACTCGCTGCGGCCGAGCCTGCCGCTGAAGGACTACGCGTACAACGAGATCCGCTATAGCTCGCTCGCCGTCAGCGACGAGGACACGGCCGCGCAACTGCTCGACGCCGCGCAACGCTGGGTGGACGAGAAATTCCGCCAGTACGAGGATCTCGCCGCGCGCGACGGCGGCCGCTTCTGGAGCAGCGCGCCGGCCCTGGCCGACGGGCGGCGCGCGGATTCGTGATCCGGCACGGACTGGCATTGGCGATGATGACGGAGGGAATCAAATGAATCTGGCGACACAGTATCTGGGTCTCACGCTGAAGAATCCGCTCGTCGCGTCGGCGGCGCCGTCGAACGCGGACCTCGGCCATCTGCACCGGCTGGAGGACGCCGGCGCGGCGGCCGTCGTGCTGCCTTCGCTGTTCGAGGAGCAGATTGCGTCCGCGGGCGGCCACTTCGACGCGATTCTCGCGGCGGGCGCGGACAACAATCCGGAGGCGCATCAGCACTACCTGCCGCCGGGACGCGTCACGCACGGGCCATACGGCCTGCTGCCGGACCGTTATCTGGAGCGGGTGCGGCGCGCGCGGGAAAGCCTGTCGATCCCGGTGATCGCGAGCCTGAACGGCGCGACGCCGGACGGCTGGGCGGACTATGGCCAGCGGCTCCAGCAGGCGGGCGCGCACGCGCTGGAGCTGAACCTGTATTCGGTGCCGACCGATCTCGACGAATCGGGCGAGCAGATCGAGGCGCGCTGCCTGCGCGTCGTGCACGAACTGCGCACGCAACTCGACATCCCGCTGGCCGTGAAGATGAGCCCGTATTTCACCGCCGTCGGCAACATGGCGCTGCGGTTCGCCGAGGTCGGCGCGAACGGGCTGGTGATCTTCAATCGTTATCTGCAACCCGACATCGACCTGCGCACGCTTTCGCTGTCGAGCGACATCGCGCTGAGCCAGGCCGCCGACATGCGCCTGCCCATGCAATGGGTCGCGCTGCTCGCGGGCCGCGTGCCGGTGTCGCTCGCGGCGTCGACCGGCGTCGAGACGGCGGAGCAGGTGGTCAAGTATCTGTACGCGGGCGCAGACGTGGTGATGACGACGTCCGAGGTGCTGCGCGACGGCCCCGACTGTTTCCGCCGATTGCTCGACGGCCTGTGCGAATGGCTCGATGCGCGCGACCTCGGCTCGCCGGACCGCATTCGCGGCGCGATGAGCTTCGCGCGGCTGAAGGACCCGGGCGCGTATGCGCGCGGCCACTACATCGACGCGCTTCAGACATGGACGCGCTCGCATCGCAGCGTATGAACGCCCGCGCCGGGGAGCAGGAGAGCGAATGAAAATCACGGTATTCAGCGCGCAGCCTTACGACCGGACCTTCCTCGACGACGCGCTCGAACGCGCCGGGGATCGCCTGACGACGGTCGAACTGATCTACCAGCAGGCCACGCTGTCGCCGCAGACGGCCGTGCTCGCGCAGGGCTCGGATGCGGTGTGCGTGTTCGTCAACGACCGGCTCGATGCGCCGGTCCTCGAACGACTCGCGGCGCTGCGCGTGCGCGCGATATTCCTGCGCTGCGCGGGTTTCAACAACGTCGACGTCGCGGCCGCGACGCGGCTCGGGTTCTTCGTCGCGCGCGTGCCCGCGTATTCGCCGGAAGCCGTCGCGGAACACACGCTCGCGCTGGTGATGACGCTCAACCGCCACACGCATCGCGCGTGGCTGCGGGTGCGCGACGGCAACTTCGCGCTCGACGGACTGCTCGGCATCACGTTATGCGGCAAGACTGTCGGCATCGTCGGCGCCGGGCGGATCGGCCTCGCGACCGCGCGGATCTTTCACGGGATAGGGTGCCGCGTGCTCGGCTACAACCCGACGCCCGTGCCGGAACTGGCGCGGCTCGGCGAGCAGGTCACGCTCGACGCGCTGTTGCGCGAGTCCGATATCGTGTCGCTGCATTGTCCGCTGGCGGACGACACGCACCACATGATCAACCGCGACACGCTCGCGCGGATGAAACGCGGCGCGATGCTGGTCAACACGTCGCGCGGCGCGCTGGTCGATACGCGGGCGGTCGTCGACGCGCTGAAGTCGCGGCATCTCGGTTTTCTGGCGATCGACGTGTACGAGCAGGAGGAAAACCTGTTCTTCCACGACCGGTCGTCGAGCATCATCGACGACGACATGTTCCAGTTGCTGCTGACGTTCCCGAACGTGCTCGTCACCGGGCATCAGGGTTTTTTCACGGTCGAGGCGATGCGCGAGATCGCGCACGTCACGCTGGATAACGTGCGGTGTTTCGTTGACGGAGGCGAGTGCGGGAACCGGGTGATCGACGCTTGACGACGGTGCCTTTTCACAGGCCGGCCGCGAATTTCAGGGCGACGCCGGTTGCATGCTGGAGGCGGCTACGGGTGCTTTTTTCGCGTTCTCGTTCTCGTCGCTGGTTCCGGCCGCGTCGTTGGTGATCGTCGTCGCCGACGTGTCGTCGTGGACCAGCGCCGCTTCGGCGCGCGCGCTCAACACGATGATGCTGATGCGCCGGTTCCCGGCCGCAAGCGGATCGACGCCGCTCAGGCTCTGCGATGACGCCAGGCCCGCGATGCGCAGCACTCGCGATTGATCCATGCCGGCCGCGATCAGTTCGCGCCGCGAAGCATTCGCGCGCGCGGTGGACAGTTCCCAGTTGCTGTAATTCTTCTCGCCGCCGGAGTACGGCACCGCATCGGTGTGCCCCTGGATGATGATCCGGTTCGGCACCGAATTCACCGATCTGCCGATCGCCTGCAAGATGTCCCGCATATACGGTTCGACGGCGTCGCTTGCCGTCGCGAACATCGGACGGTTCTGCGCGTCGCGGATCTCGATGCGCAACCCCTGCTGCGTGGAGTCGATCCGGATCTGCTGGCGAAACGGGCGCAGTTCGGGGTTCGCCTCGATGGCGGCGAGCACGCTGAGCTGCAGGCTGCGCAGCCGCGCCTGCTCGATACTTTCCGGACTTTCCGAAGCGGCGGTGGCGGCGTCGCCGCGGCGCGGAACCGATTGGCCGGCGCGATCCGTCGCGCTGGTCGATAAATGGGTGACGCCCGTTCCGTCGGTCGAGAGGCCGCCGCCCGCGCCCTTGATGGCGGACGTATCGATCGCGTCCCGGTCGCCGCCCCACAGCGGGATCCGCACCGGCTCGCTGAAATAGGCCGCGATGCCCGCGCGCTGGGTGTTCGACGCCGAACTGACGATCCACAGCAGCAGGAAAAACGCCATCAGCGCGGTCATGAAATCCGCGTAGGCGAGTTTCCATGCGCCGACCGGCTGATCGGGCTTCTCGGGCGCGCGCCGCTTGACGACTCGCGGCGCGGGTTTGTGCTTGGGCATCTCCGTTCCTCTGCGGCGGCCGCCCGGGCGCCGCCCGCGTAGCCAATGGATGGATTCGCAGCGGACAACAAGAGCGATCTCTTTCCCGTGCGAGTGGTTGCGACCCCGTGCTCCCGTTCGTTGGTCCTGCGAATTTCTGGCGAACGGGTATAACGCCGGTGGCGGGTCGCGCGGTTGTTCATCGATCGTTCATCGGACCATCAATCGGACCGCGTATTTTCCAACATGTCTTCATTACCGTGCCGGCCGTGATACGGGGCGAATTCTTCCACGCCCGTTGACTACCGGCAAATTGTTGCGGAATCGCGGGACAGCCCGGCGGCAAGGGTATTGCCATTGGATAGCATCGCTATCCTTTCGACCGTTGCGTATTCCCGCTTGTTTTCCGCGACGACATTATGGACGCGTTGCTGCATCCTCGCGAGTCCTGCGTTTTGCTGTGCAAGTCCGCAGCAAACGCGCGCGGAGTGGCTGGCGACTAGCGACAGCGTTGCGGTGCGCGGCCGGCCGCGCATGATTCGGCCGCACCAACGGGTCCCACGTCAATCGAGATTCAGCAGCGGAATTTCCGTCACGAGCGCATCGATTGCACAGCGGGTTTTCGACGGCAGATACGGCGTTTTCGGCCACACCGCGTGGATACCCTGCGGTCGCACGCCGCAACGCTCCCGCACCGCGACGAGTTCGCCCGTCGCCACATAACGCGTCATCAACCAGCACGGCAACTGCACGAGCCCGAGCCCGGCGACGCCCGCGCCGGCAATCGCCTGGATGTCGTCGAGGCTCAGCTTCGGCTCGATCCGCAATTCGCGCTCGACGCCGTTCGCGTCGAGCACGCGCCATGGCGACACCACCCCCGCGCGCGAATAGGCGATCCCCACATGCCCTTCGAAGTCGTCGATGTCGGCGGGCGTGCCGTGCCGCGCCAGATACGACGGCGCGGCCCCGATGCTCTGGTCCTGTACGCCGAGGCGCCGTGCCGCGAGGACCGTGCTGTCGCGCAGTTCGCCGATGCGCACCGCGAGGTCGATGTGTTCCTCGACGAGATCCACGGTCCGGTCAGAAAACGAAATGTCGATCTGAAGTTCGGGGTGCCTGTGGGCGAGTCCGAACAGCACCGGCGCGACGCAATGGTGGCCGAATGCGAGCGGCGCGCTGACCCGCAGACGGCCGCGCGGCCTGGTGTGTCCGCTTTCCAGTTCGGTTTCGGCGGCATCGAGTTCGGCCAGCGCGCGCACGCATCGGTCGTAATAGGCCCGCCCCGCCTCGGTCAGCGTCTGGCTGCGCGTCGTGCGATGAAGCAGGCGCGCGCCGAGGCGCTCCTCCAGCCTCGCAATCACCTTGCCGACGGCCGAGCGCGTGAGGTGCATGCGCTCGGCCGCCAGCGTGAAGCTGCCCGCTTCGATCACCTGAACGAAGACGGCCACCCCATCGAGTTTGTCCGCCATATTGGGTCCACGAAGGAATAAGTAATGGGAAAAAAGCGCGTCAATCGGGAATCTGCTTCCCGATATAGTACCCCGACGTGTCGCCGATCGAGCCGCCCCCCACGCATGCCGGATGCGTATTCACGAACGCCTTTTTCACGCGACCCATGACGCTACTTCCCCTTCGAAAGAACGCGCTCGCGCTTGCCGCGGTGTGTCTGACCTCGCTGATGTTCGGCCTCGAAATCTCCAGCGTGCCGGCGGTGCTTGCCACCCTCGAAAGCGTGCTGCACGCGGATTTCAGGGAGATTCAATGGATCATGAACGCGTACACGCTCGCCTGCACCACGGTGCTGATGGCGACCGGGGCGCTGGCGGACCGTTTCGGACGCAAACGCGTCTACGTGGCCAGCATCGTGACGTTCGCGGTGACGTCGCTGATCTGCGGGCTCGCGCAGAGCGCGCCCGTGCTGATCGTCAGCCGGTTTCTTCAGGGGATGGGCGGCGGCGCGATGCTGATCTGCCAGGTGGCCGTGCTTTCGCATCAGTTTCAGGCGGGGCGCGAGCGCAGCAACGCGTTCGGCGCGTGGGGAATCATCTTCGGCATCGGCCTCGGCTTCGGGCCGATCGTCGGCGGTTTGATCGTCGCCGTCGCCAACTGGCAATGGGTGTTCCTCGTCCACACGCTGCTTTCGATCGTGGCGCTGGGCCTTGCGTTCGCCGGCGTGCAGGAGTCCCGCGACCCGCATGCGCAGCAGCTGGACCTGCCGGGCATCGTTACGCTGTCCGCAGCGTGTTTCGGCCTCGTCTACTTCATCACGCAGGGGCCGGACCTCGGGCTGGACAGTCGCGCGGCGTTGGGCATCGCGGCGGCGACGGCGGTCAGCTTCGTCGCGTTTGTCTTCGTCGAGAAGCGCAGCCCCCGCCCGATGTTCGACTTTTCGGTGTTCCGGATCCGGCCGTTTTCGGGCGCGATGTCCGGCTCGATGGGCATGAACTTCAGCTACTGGCCGTTCATGATCTATCTGCCGATCTATTTTCAGGGCGCGCTCGGCTACACGAGCGTGAACGCCGGGCTGTCGCTGCTCGCCTATACGCTGCCGACGCTCGTCGTGCCGCCGCTTGCCGAACGGCTCGCGTTCCGGTTCGGCGCGCGCCGGGTGATTCCGCTCGGCCTGTTCACGATCGGCGTCGGTTTCATGCTGATGAAGTTCGGCGCGGGCGGCGCGCACCCCAGTTGGCTCACGATGCTGCCGGGCTGCCTGTCGTGCGGCATCGGGCTGGGGCTCACGAATACGCCGGTCACGAATACGGCCACGGGTTCGGTGTCGCCGAACCGCGCGGGCATGGCTTCGGGCATCGACATGAGCGCGCGGCTGATCAGCCTCGCGATCAATATCGCGGTGATGGGTTTCATCCTCGTGGAAGGCGTGTTGTCCCATCTTGCGCGCGCGCTTGCCGGCTGGTCCGCAGACCTGCCGCTGCGTCGACTCGCGGAACAGGTCGCGGCGGGTTCGATCGCGCCTCCTGGGCAGAGCAGCGCGGAACTGGCGGCGGTCGATCCGCACGGCGCGATCGTGCATGCGGCGCTCGCGCACGGCTTCGGACTCGTGATGCTGTACGGGATGGTCGGCGCGTGGATGCTGGCGCTGTGCAGCGCCGCCGCGTTCGGACCTGGTGCGCGGAGGGTTCGTGAACAGGCGGAACTGGGCGAGTGCGTTCGTCACCCGAGTCCATAGCGCGCGTTTCGGCGCATCGGCATGTTGGCCCGCTCATGCGGTCGCCTGGCAGGCTTGAGGGTTATCATTCCCGTTCGCGCGACGCGGCGGCGCGGGTCTGCGGCTTGCGCATGTTACGCCGCGCGTTTCGGCGCACCGCGCACCTGTCATCGACGCGTCACTGCCTTCGTGCCTGCCCATGCCCAGGAAAAAGACCAGCGTCTGGTTCAGAGGCCTCAACCTGTTTGCCAGCCTGACGGGAATCCGGCCGAAAAAGAAAGCGGTCGTGCGCAAGACGGCGACGGTCAAGACGACGCGCGCGCCCGCGACGAAGCGCGCCGGCCCGGCGCGCGGCCCGCGTCCGTCGTCGACGCGGACCATGGGCCGATGGACGCGCTCGTTCCACTCCGCGCCGCCGCTCGCCGGGAAACTCGTCAACCATCTCGCGTATGCGTTGTACCTGCCGTCTGCGGCGACGTCGCAGGCGGCCATGCCGCTCGTCGTGATGCTGCATGGCTGCAAGCAGACCGCCGAGTCGTTCGCCGCCGGCACGCGCATCTGCCGGCTCGCGGAGCGCGCGGGATTCGCGGTGCTGCTGCCGGAACAGGCGAAGGCCGCGCACGCGCATCGATGCTGGAACTGGCACGAGCCTCCGGCGCAGTCCGAGGCGCCTGCCGTCGCGTCGCTCGTGGTGTCGATCGTCGCGGAGCACGGTTTCGACCACGAGCGCGTGTATCTCGCGGGCATCTCGGCGGGGGCCGGTCTTGCCGCCGTGCTCGGCGTTCACTATCCGGCGCTGTTCGCCGCCGTGGGCCTGCATTCGGGGCCGGTGTTCGGCGCGGCCCATTCGACGTTCACCGCGATGCACGTGATGCGCGGCGGCAGCCGCGAAGACCCGCTGCACCTGATCGAAACGTCCGTCGATGTCGCCCGCTATCCGGGCATGCCCGCGATCATCGTCCACGGCGAACTCGATGCGGTCGTCGCGAAGCGCAACGCCGAGCAGCTCAGCATCGAGTTCGCGCGGCTCAACCGGCTGATCGATGCGGAAGGCGCGTTGCGCGTCGGCGAGCGGCGGACCTACAGCCGCGATGCGGCCGACTACGTGGATTATCTGAAGGCCGGGCGGCTCGTCGTCAGGGTGTGCATCGTTCGAGGCCTGGGCCACGCGTGGAGCGGCGGCGATCCGCGCGAAGCGTTTCATTCGGGCAAGGGTCCCGAGGCGACCGCGATGATGTGGAATTTCTTCCGGCACCAGCGGCGCGTCGCGACGCATCCGGTGTAGCGGTGCGGCATCACGCGATGGCTTCGACGAGTTTCCCCTGCCGATGAAGATCGGCAGCAGAACAACAGCCCATGACCCTCCATTTCATCAAGATGCAGGCAAATGGCGATGACTTCGTCCCCGTCGATGCGCGCGGCAAGATCGACCCGATCACGAGCGGCGTGGCCCGTCGCCTCGGCGATCGGAATCGGGGAATCGGGGAATCGGGGAATCGGATTCGATCAGCTTGCGGTCGTGCTCGACTGCGACGATGCCGCCGCGCGGCTGCTGTTCTGGAATCCGGACGGCACGCCGCTCGATACGTGCGGCAGCGCGACCCGTGGCGTCGCGGATCTGCTGATGCGAGAAGCGGGGGCGTCGTCGGTCACGCTGAGAACCGCGCGCGGCAGGCTGAGCTGCGGGCGGGATATCCCCCTTGCCGAAGCGGCCGATACCCCTGCGCTGCCGCTTCCCGGCCATCCGGCTGCGTGCAGCATGGGCAATCCGCATTGCACGTTTTTCGTCGACGATCTCGATGCCATCGATATTGCCGCTATCGGGCCGGGAATCGAAACCCCTCCGCTTTTCCGCAACAGGACGAACGTCCATTTTGTCCGCGTCGTTCATCGCGGCCGTATCCGGCTGCGCATCTGGGAGCGGGGCGGCGGCGTACCGCTCGGGTCGGGCTCGTGTTGTTGCGGTGCTGTCGTCGGCGGAATCCGGCGCGGTCTTCTGGACGATACCGTCGAGATGGAATGCGATGGCGCAACGGTGACGGTGCGATGGGACGGGGTTGGCGGCGTTGTGCTGACCGGACTAGTCGAGCCGGTTTTTTCGGGGGTGATCGGGGATTGGGTCTGGCGGTAAAACGAGCGGCGTTGTGCCGATCGCGTCACTGGCGGCGAGCCAGCCGGGCAACGATTGGCCACTACCGATTGGCCACTACCGGAAACGAGCGTCGGCGATAATAAGGCCACTCCCTCTTTCTGCTGGAAATGCCGCGATGCAAGTGCTGGTTGATGCGGACGCCTGCCCGGTCGCCGTCAAGGACATACTGTTTCGGGCCGCGCGGCGCGTCGAAATAAGCGTAACGCTGGTCGCGAACCAGTATCTGCGCACGCCGCCGTCGCGTTTCATCAAGGCGTTGCAGGTGCCAGCGGGTTTCGACGCCGCCGATAACCGCATCGTCGAACTGGTCGCGAGCGGCGACCTCGTGATTACGGCGGACATCCCGCTTGCCGCCGCCGCGCTCGACAAGGGCGCTCATGTGCTCGATCCGCGCGGCAACTGGTTCACTCGCGAGAACATCCAGGAGCGCCTGACGATGCGCGACGTGCTGGATCAGCTACGCACTTCGGGCGTCGATACCGGCGGCCCCGCACCGTACACCCCGCAGGACAGCAAGGCGTTCGCCGGTCAACTGGACCGCTTTCTTGCGCGCCACGGCTCGCGGCCAGGGGGCGTCGCCTGATGCGTGCGGCCCGGCCATCGAAGCTGCTTTTCCTGCCCGGCGCATCCGGTCACACGGCGTTCTGGCAACCACTGGCGGATCGACTGACGGAGCGAGCCGGGAAGACGATCCTCGCTTATCCGGGGTTCGGCCGGGAGCCGGCTGTCGCGGATGTCGACAGTTTCGACGGCCTCGTCCGCTGACGCGCCGCACAGTCCAGAATGACTTTGGCCGGCGCACGCACGGTCACGGAATGGATTGCCTGGAAATCGAAATGCGGGAGAAGATCGGCTGATAGCTTCGTCGAGGATTTCAAAGGCATCCTGCATATCGGCGCGGACAGCATGCGAAGCCGGCTGTCGATAAGCGCCTATTGCCCATGCCGCATATACAGAAGCAGCAGCGACAACGATACGAGCGACCCGAGCGTCGACAGCAGGATGGTACGGGATGCGACGCCGGCTTCCCGTCGATAGAACTCCGCGAGCATGAACGGGCCGGTCCCGGTGGGCAGCGCGGCGAGCACGACGGTCATCTGGACCAGCGAGACCGGCAACGCAAACACCCGCGCCGCGAGCCACCATGCGAGCAACGGCTGCACGATCAGTTTGGCCCCGGCAAGGAGCAGCGAACTGCGCGCCACGCCGCCGGCGGGGCGGCGTTCCGCGAGAAACAGCCCCAGGCTGATGAGCGCACACGGACTGGCCGCGCCGCTCAGCAGCTTCAGGAAGGTCTCCGCGCTGCCCGGCAGCCTGAACTGGGCGGCGGAGACCAGCACGCCGGCTATCGGCGAAACGATCAGCGGGTTGCGGGCGAGCGACGTCAGCACCTTCAGCCCGAGCTTGTGCGGTCTGCGCTCCGACTGCAGGCTGATCTCGATGAGCACGATGGCGATCGCAAACAGCGCGCAGGCGATCAGGATGGTCGCGATCGTGGTCGGCGTCAGGCTGCTTGAGCCGAATGCAATCAGGCACAGCGGAAAGCCGATGTAGCCGGTATTGGGGTAGGCGGCGGCGATGGCGTCGATGCTGGCGTCGGCGAGGTGGAGTCCGCCCGCCATGCGCAGCGCGAGAATCAGTACGAACACGCCGGCGCCCGCGATCCAGAACGTGGCGATAAACGCCGGTTGATCGAGTTGCTGCCAGGTGGCGTGCGCCATCGTGTCGAACAGCAGCGCGGGCAGCGCGAGCCATACGACGAAGCGGTTCAACTCGGACGCGGCAGTGGGGCCGAGCACGGCGCGGCGCCGGCAGACGAAGCCGGCGAGAATCAAGGCGAAGATCGGAATGAGGATTTCAAGGGTGGATAACATCGGGTAACACCGAATCGACAGGCAGGCCGCAAGGATAGGGTCTGCGAACGATATAATCCAATACCGTTTAAGGCATCTGGCAATACGTTTTTTGCATCGTCATGGACATCAAGCCGCTGCGCTACTTCGTTACGCTCGCCCAAACCCGCCACTTCGGACGGGCCGCGGCCCTGCTGCATATTTCGCAGCCGCCGCTCAGCAGGCAACTCGCGGCACTGGAAGCCGATCTCGGCGTCCGGCTGGTCGAGCGCAGCCCGCATAGCGTGACGCTCACCGCGGCGGGCGAGCGGTTCTATGGCGATGCGCGGGCGATTCTCGCCGCGCTCGACCAGGCGAGGAGCAACGCGCGCGCCGTCGCTTCCGGCGTGGCCGGCACGCTGACGATCGGCTTCACGATGTGCGCGGCGTACAGCGTGGTGCCGGGTTATGCCAGGAGGTTCGGCTCGAAATTCCCGGAAGTCACGTTGAATCTGCGCGAGGTGGTGTCGAACGACCTGTCGGCGCAGGTGCTCAATGGCCAGATCGATGCGGCGATCCTGTTTCCCGGGACGAACGAACGAGGGCTGGCTTCGCGGATGCTGATCAGCGAACCGCTGTGCGTGGCGCTTTCGCGCGAGCATCCGATGGCGCGCTCGCGCACGCTGAAGATCGCCAGGCTGGCCGGGCAGCCGTTCGTGCTGGCGGCGACCGAGGTCGCGCCGACGCTGCGCGCGGCGATCATGGAGCACTGTCGAAGCAGCGGCTTCGAGCCGGACATCCGCTTCGAGGTTCAGTTGCAGCAGACGGTGTTGAGCCTCGTAAACGAAGGGGTGGGCGTGGCGCTGGTTCCCGCGTCGATGAGCAAGGTGCAGCTTGAGGGCGTCGTGTTCAGGAAGCTGGAGAATGCGCCGCTGGTCGATCAGGTGCTGTTATGGTCGTCAGCGAACCGGAACCCGTGCCTGCAAACTTTCCTCGATATGGTGTAGCGGCGCCGCCGCCGCGAAGAACGCCATCGCAGGCGGGCGCGCGAACACGACGCTCAGCGCCAACTCCACGGCCCCGGCGAAACCCGGCAACGCGAGATGCCGTCGACGCTCGCCGGTGCGGTCCGAATCGAAGCGGATGTTCGTTCTCCAGAACCGCTTGCCGCCGCAGGCTCGCCCGATCCGCTACGCACTGTCGCGGACAGCGGCCGTACGCGCCTCGATCGCGCGCAGCACCGCGACCATGTCCTCGTGCCCATGGCCGAGTCTTTCGGTCTCGCCGTACAGCGCGAAACAGACGTCGAGCAGCGGCGAAGCGATCGCGACGCCGCGCGCCGCCTCGGCCACGAGGCGGCTGTTCTTCAGTACGTCGGAAATTGCCGCCTGCACGTTGAAGTCCTGCGTGGCGAGCTTGTCGATCTTGATGCGCGAGACGTCGCTCGCCATCGGTCCGGCGTTGAGCACCTTCGCGAACAGCGCGAGATCGATGCCGTGGCGCTGCGCGAAATGCGTGGCCTCGGTGAGGCCAGTGACCATCGTGATGAGGAACAGATTCACCGCGAGTTTCATCGTCAACGCGGACGGCACCGCGCCGCACACGAAGCTGTCGCGGTAGACCGGCTTGACGAGCGCGCGCACCGCATCGACGTCCTCGGGCTCGCCGGCCAGCATGACGACGAGCTGGCCGGCTTCCGCGGGCTTGCGCGAGCCGGAAACGGGCGCTTCGACGTAGCGGCCGCCGGCGGCTTCGATGTCGTTGGCAAGCGCGCGCGAGTGTTCGGCCGACGTCGTGCCCATGTGCACGATCGTGTGGTCCTTCATGCGCGCGGCGAAGGCGGGCGTGCCGCGTCCGAGCACGTCGTCGTTGGCGCGCTCGCTGGCGAGCATCAGGATCACCGTGCGGCATTGCGCGAACACGTCGTCGAGTTCGTCGGCCGCGTGCGCGCCGGCCGCGCGCAACGCATCGTAGCTGTCCTTCGAACGGCTCCAGACGACGAGCGGCGTGCCGGCCCGCGCGAGATTGAGCGCCATCGGCGTACCCATCACGCCCAGCCCGATGAAGCCCGTTTTCACCTGCATGTCGTGTCTCCTGGAGAGATCGAAGGTATCGCGCCCGTCTTTGCGAGCGATCGGCGGGTTCGTACGACCCGCGAAGTCGAGACGGCGTGCGTGGCGGCTCGCGCGGTTTCCCGCGAGCGCAAACCGGAGACGCATCATCGGGTCATTAAAGCGCGGGCAGCCGATCCCGATCAAGCGAGCTTTTTGCGCGATTCGCATGCGCATGACTCATGCGAGCGTGGACGCATGCGAGACGAACTATGCGGGCAGACCGAATCGACCGGCACTGTCCGCGCGCGCTTCATCGAGTATCCAGCCGACCACCGCGCGCACGTCGTCGCGCGGCTCCGCGTCCGCCTGATGAAGCCAGTACGCGTAACCGGTCGGCCGTCCTGCGCCGGCCTCGCCGATTGCGATCAGGCGGCCGTCCGCGAGCATCGGCTGAACCAGCGCGACGCGGCCGAGCGCGATGCCGCGTCCGGCGAGCGCCGCCTGAATCACCTGATCGTATTGATTGAAGCGCAGCACGCCGCGCGGCCGCACGGCATCGAGCCCGTATGCGCGCAGCTGATCGGACCAGTGCAGCAGCGGGCGGCGCGGGCCGTCGAATTCGATCAGCGCGTGCCGCGCGAGCGTCTTTGCATCGAGCGTCTTCACGGCGAGCGACGGATGCGCGACCGGCACCACGTATTCGTCGTACAGGCGCACGGCCGCGCCGGGCGCGAACGACGCGCCGCCGGCGGGCGCATAACGCAGCGCCAGATCGACGCCTTCCGCGTGCAGGTCGAGCACCTTGTCGGACGCCGCGACGCGCAGATCGATGTCCGGATGCAGGCGCTGTAGCGCGCCGAGCCGCGGCAGCAGCCACAACCCCGCCACGCCGATGCTCGCTGTGATCGTCACCGGCTGCCGCGTCTGCGGCTCACCGAGCGAGCCCACGATCTCCTGAAGCTGTTGAATCGCGCCGTCCGCGACCCGCAGCAGACGCTCGCCCTCGGGCGTCAGCGAGATCGAGCGATAACCGCGGTTCAGCAGGCGCACGCCGAGCATCGTCTCCAGCGTATAAATCTGGCGGCTCACCGCGGACTGCGTGAGGCAAAGGTCCTCGGCGGCGCGCGTGATGCTCATGCGGCGGCAAACCGCGACGAACCCGCGGATGAAATCGAGCGAAGGCAGCTTCGCGAGCGGTGCTGGCATGCGTGTGACTCATGGGAATGTGGCGAAAAGATTGATTGAGCCGCGCGGCGCGGTCAAGTGAAATCGCGGTATGTCGACCCCCATGAGGAACGCGTTCATGTCAGTGTCCGGTCCGGACGAACCGCAGCCGGCCGAAATCGCCGTGGCCGCCGCCGACGGGTATCCGATCCGCGGTTACGTGTGGCGGCATGACTCGCCGCCGGAGAGCGGAGGCGTTCGCCCGGTGGCGATCGTCAACGCGGCGACGTCGGTGCGCTGCCGCTACTATTTCCGCTTCGCGGCGTGGCTGCATCGTCACGGGTATGACGCGCTGGTCTACGACTATCGCGGCATCGGCGTGTCGCGTCCCGCCGATCTAGCGACGCTCGACGCAAGCTGGCTCGACTGGGGCGAGCGCGATTTCGACGCGGTGCTGCGCTACGTGCGCGCCCGGTTTCCCGCGCAGCCGATCGACGTGGTCGGGCATAGCATCGGCGGCTTTCTGATCGGGCTCTCGCCGTCGAACCCGCTGATTCGCCGCGTCTTCACGATGGGGGCGCAGTACGCGTACTGGCGCGACTATGCGCGATCGAGCCTGCCGTCGATGCTATGGAAATGGCATGTCGTGATGCCGGCGCTCACGCGTTTATACGGCTATTTTCCGGCGTCGCGGCTGGGATGGATGGAGGACACGCCGCGCGGCGTCGTGCAGGCGTGGAGCCGCAGCCGCGCGCGCTTCGAGGACGGTTTTATTCGAGGACCGTTCGCGCGTCCGGCCGAACAGCGGGCCGGACTCGTTGCCCGCTTCGCCGGACTCACCGCGCCGATCCTCGCGGTCAGCGTCACCGACGATCCGTTCGGGACGACGCCCGCGATCGAACGGGCGCTGCGGTATTTCACGCAGAGCCGGACGGTGCATCTGCGGCTTGCGCCCGCGTCGATCGGCGAGCAGCGCATCGGGCATTTCGCGTTTTTCAACAGCCGCTATGAGTCGAGCCTGTGGCCGGTCGCGCTGCGCTGGCTGACGACCGGGGACGTGCCGCCCGACTTGGCGGCGAGCGTCGTTTCCGTGCGAAACGCGCCTGAAACACGGGATGGCGGCGGTGGCGAAGAAGCGGCGGTCGAGCGGGAGAACGCATGAGACGTCGCGAACCTGTGCAACGGCGTGACGGCGGCCTCCTTGCGCCGGCGCGTCCGCTAACGAGGCGTCAGCGCAACCGGCGAATCGGCGCGATAACCGCCGCCTAGCGCCTTCGCCAGCGCGATTTCCTGGCTGATGCGCTGCCCGTCGATCTCCAGCAGCGCCACCTGTTCCGCGATCACCGGCTCCCGCGCCTCCAGCGCGGCCAACTGGCTGGCGAGCCCGCGTCGATAATGCGCTTCGGCGCTGTCGCGCGCGAACGAGACCGCCCCTATCTTTTCCGCCTGTAATTGCGCATCGGCGTCGAGGTCCTGCAGGCGGCTGCCGGTGATCGCGACGTCGCGCACGGCGTCGAGCACCGCCTGGTTGTACTGCTCGATCAGCATGTTGCTCGCCGTGCGCGCGCCGCCGAGATTCGCGTTCAGGCGGCCGCCGTCGAAGACCGGCAGATACAGCCCGGGGATGACATTGATCTGCTGGCTCGCGTGCGTGAACAACTCGCCGAGGTGCAGCGCGTTGACACCGAAAAAAGCCTTGATGTCGAAGCTCGGATAAAACGCGGCTTTGGCGGCGTCGATCCGGTCGAACGACGCCTGCACGTACCAGCGCAGCGCCTGGAGGTCGGGGCGGCGCGCGAGCAGTTCATAAGACAGCGTGGACGGCAGCGCGGCGCGCGATGCCGGCAAACTCGTCGGCTCGATGTGGGGAAGATCGTCCGCGCCGGCTCCGATCAGCGCGCGCAGCGACTCGCGCAACTGCGTGACCTGTCCGCGCGTGTGGACGATTTGCTGCGCGACGGCCAGTTGCCGGCCGCGCGCGGTCTCGACGGCCGTCTGCGGTTCGAGGCCGCGCGCGGCGCGCGCGTCGTGTGCATCGATCGCGAATGCGGCGATCTGTTGCGACTGCCCGAGGAGATCGAGCAGCGCGTAACGTGTCTGGATTCCGTAATAAATCTGCGCGACGTCCGCGGACAACTCCAGTTCGACCGCCGCCGTTTCCGCCAGCCGCGCGTTCCGCACGCCGAGCGCCGCCGCGACCTGCGCGCGCTGTTTGCCCCACAGATCGACGTTCAGGCTCGCGCCGAGGCCGACGATGCCCGACGTGTACCACGGGCCGGAGACGCCTAGCGCGGGATCGTCGAGTGCATAGGGGCCGAGAAATCCGTTCGCTGAAACGTGCTGGCGGTCGAGCAGGCCGAGCGCGACGACCTGCAGGTCCGTGCCGGCCTTGACCAGTTCGACGTCCGATCGCGCCTGGGCGACGCGCGTGCGCGCGATCGCCATCGTCGGCGCGCCGGCGAGCGCGCGGCCGATCAGCGCGTCGAGTTGCGCATCGCCGTACACGGTCCACCAGCGCGCGGACGGCCAGCCGTCGCGCGCGAGGTGGATATCGTCCGCGAGACGGATGTTTTCGGCGGCGATCGGCGCGCGGGGTGCGCTGTCGTGATGGATCAGCGCGCAGCCGGACAGGACCCATGCGAGCGGACCGACGAGCAGGCGGCGCAACGGTGTAGCCGGACGAAGGCGGGTGCGCATCGTCACGTCGCCGGGTCGTGTTCGCCCGGCCGGCGCAGCGCGTCGGCGTGCGGCGTCGCCGGGTGCCAGGACGGCAGGCCGGTGATTTCGCGCGTCAGGTGGCGCGCGGCCGACCAGAGCGGTGCGTCGGGCGAGCCGTCGGGCGGCGCGGGTACGTCGATGACGAGGCGCGGGCGGTCCGCGAGCGGCGGGCTCGCGCACAGTTCGTCCGCATACCGGTCGATGCACGCGGCGGCCTGTCGTTGAACCGTGCGCACCGCATCGACCGCTTCGCCGGGCGTTCTGGCGTCGAGCGCGACGCGAAGCGCATCGGCGGCCAGCATGATTTCGCGGCCTTGCGCGAGAATGGTTTGCGCGCGCATCGTCAGGCGAGGCTGCTCGCCTTCTTCCCAGTTCGGCTCGATCGCGACGCGCGCGAGCATGGCTTCGCAGTCGGCCAACGCGGTCCAGCTTTGCAACTGCCGCTGCGCGTACGACACGGGTTCGGCCATAGGCGGGTCTGCCGCCGGCGCATGCAGCAGCGCGGACACCGACCGCAGCATCGACGCCAGCTTGAGCCGCAGCGCGTCGCTTTCGCCTTCGCGCCAGAACGCGATCTGGACGAACGTCGCGACCGCGACGCCGAGCACGATGCCGACCATGCGGTCGCGGATCTCGGTGAGATTCGTGGTCGGCCCGAACTGTCCGAGCACCGCGAGCGAAAACGTGAACAGCAGTTGCACGCCCGCATAACCGATGCGCTCGGAGCCGGCGGCGATCCACGCGGCCGCCGCCGCGATCGGCAGCACGAGCAGCAGCAGGCCGACGACGCTGTCGAGTTGCGGGATCACGAATACGATCGCGAACAGCGCGAGCGCGCTGCCGCCGAGCGCGCCGGCCATGCGCAGCAACGCGCGTTGCGTCGATGCGCCAAGGCTCGGCAGCGCGATGATCAGACAGGTCAGCATGATCGTGTGCACGCCCTGCCAGTCCGTCGCGTTGTAGAACGTGTACGACACCAGCACCGCGAGCAGCGTCTTCAGCGAGAAGCGCGCATAGGCCGGGTTGGTCCATGCGTCGGGCGCGAGCATCGGCTCCTGTGCGCTCGATTGGCCGGCCGGCACGCCGCGCGCGGACAAATCGCTCAACGCGTGCAGTGCGCGTTGCATGTCCATCACGGTATCGGATGTGTCGCCGGCGGACGGCGGCAACGTCGGGTCGATACGGTACGGCTGGTCCGCGGCGAGCGCCGTAGCCAGCGCGCGGCAGTTCGAGCGCAATGCGAGCAGCGCCGGCCGTTGCGCGTCGTTCGGCCGAAACGCGCTTGCCGATAACGTTGCGGCAGCCAGATACAGACGCGACACCGTCGCGACCGACGCAAGCTGCCACGCCCGCGTGTCGCGATAGCGGGCATCGCGCATCGCCGCGAACCGCAGCAGCTTCTGCAACGTCAGCGCGCCTTGCTCGACGGCCTGCGGCGTGACCGGCGCGGGTCCGGGGCCGCCGTCGATCAGGTGCGTCAGTTGCGCGTCGACAGTGGATAACTGCCGCCGGATTTCCGCATGCAACTGGAGTTGCGGCTCGGCGGGCAGCAGCAGCGAATTGACGGCGAGCGCCAGCGCGATCGGGTAGTTCACCGCGACCCAGACCCACAGCACCGCGCGGATCAGCAGTTCGGCTTCGTCGGTCTGATCGACGAAGCTCTGCACGTAGATAATGACGATCGCGACGATGAAGAACACGATGCCGATCTTCAGCACGCGCATCAGGTACACGCTCGCGAAGAACAGCGCGCTGGCGACGACGATGCGGATCAGCGGATAGTCGAACGTGAACTTCAGCAACAGGATCGAACTGCCGATGGCGAGCGTCGAACCGACGATGAACATCAGGCCGACGAGCCGCGTAATTACCACGTTCGACTGCGTGACGTAGAACACCACCAGCAGCGACAGCGGCAGTTCCGGCACTTCGAGCGCGAGCGAAACGACGATCACGATCGCGCTTGTCAGCAGCGCGCGCAGCATCACGTTCGTGCGGCCCGGAAATGGCGCGAGTTCGGCGCGCAGGAATGCAAAGCCGCGGCGCAGCGGGTCCGGCAGGACATCGGTCAGGCGCATGGGTCGGCCTCAGCGGCGGCCGGCGTCGTCGCCGCGCGCTGGATGCAGCACGGCGACCGCGGACGTGCCGACGCGAAACAGAACCGGGTCCGGCTGCTCGATCCGGATCTTGACCGGAAAGCGTTGCGCGACGTGGACCCAGTTGAGCGTGCGCTCGATGTGCGGCAGGCCGCCGGGCAACGCGAGGCCGCCTTCGTTCGGCAGCACGCCGTAGCTGATGGAATCGACGGTGCCGCGAAAGCGCCGGCCGCTGTCGCTCAACAGATAGACGGTGGCCGGCGTGCCGGCCGCGATCCCCTTCAGTTCGGTCTCGCGAAAATTGGCGACCACGTACCACTGCCGCGTGTCGATCAGCGTGAACACCGGTTTGAGCGCGGACGCGAATTGTCCCGCCGACGTTTTCAACGACACGACCCGCCCGTCGAACGGCGCGCGCACGGTCGCGAATTCCAGGTTCAGCGCGGCGATCGCGATCTCGGCTTCGACGACCGCCCGCTGCGCGACGAGCGCATCGACGCCGCTGACCGCCGCGGCGGCCTGCTGCGCCTGCAACTCGGCCGCCGCAAGCTCGGCCTGCGTCGCGCGCTGTGCGGTGCGCGCGACATCGACGTCCTGTGCGGACACGTACCCGCCGGACAGCAGCGGCGCGGTGCGATGCAGCGTGTCGGTCGCCTGCGTGGCGGCGGCGCGCGCGCGTTCGACGGCCGCGCGCACGGACTGCGCGTTGTACTGCTGCGCGTCGACGGTGCGCCGGGTCAGCCCGATCTGCCGGTCGAGCGCGACGAGGCTCGCCTTCGCGCGCGTCAGCGCGGCCTCGTAAGGACGCGGATCGATCTGGAGCAACAGGTCGCCGCGCCGGACCGCCTGGTTGTCGCGGACCGCCAGTTCGGCGATGCGTCCGCTGACCTCGGGCACCACGTCGATCGTGTCGGCATAGACATACGCGTCGTCGGTGCGCGGCGCGGCGTCGAGCAGGCGGATCACGAACACGAGCACGAGCAGCGTCGCCGCGACGAGCAGGATCGCGAAATACTTCCCATAGCGGGCGAGGCCCGTGTTCCGCGTCGCCATCGCATCCCCGTTGCCCGCGCTCATTGTCGAAAGAAGATCAGCCATGCGATCGATGCGAACAGCGTGGCGAGCGCGGGATAGACCAGTGCGGGCGCGACGACGCGGCGGTTTTCAGGACCGGGCAGACGCGCGAGAACCCGATACGCGGCCACGGCCAGCGCGACGCCCGCGACGATGCAGAACAGCCAGTCGGGGAAATACGCGCCGAGCACGTTGACGGACGGCGCGCAGCCCGTCTCCAGCAGTCCCGCTGCGATGGCGGCGCTGGCCGCCCGCGCGATGCGCCGCGTTTCCAAAACCCGCATGCCTGCCTACGCGTCGTTCTTCAGGCCCAGCACGTCGACGAGTTCGATCGCCGGCGCGGCGGCGAACAGTTCGGCCGCGCGCGCCATCAACGCCTGCCCGATCGGGCCGGACAGATGCGCGTCGCGGTCGGCGGCGGATGCGAACGCGTCGAAGATGCCGAACGTCGAGTCGGAGAGCCGCAGCGCGAACCAGATCGGCGTGGTCGTTTCCCGGTTCGCCATCTCCAGCGCCTGCGCGAGAAATGCCGCTACGGCCTCTTCGTGGCCGGGTTTTGCTTCGAACCTTGCGTATAGCGCGTAGCGGATCATCTTTGCTCTCCGGGGTCGTGCGGCGTCGCGAAAAAACGATACGTGGATCGGCGCGCGAACGATTGCCGCTTCTTGCTCGAATTTGACGATGGATGCTTTTGTGGTCGCCGTGCTTTTACGCATCGCGAGCACCGCAAAAGAACAGCCCCGCCCGCCGTGTCCAGGCGAGCGGGTTGTGGACTATGATCCCCATGCTCGCGGATCGAAGAAGAAACGACCGGCCCACGCACACGGCGCGCGTCGGCCATCCATCGGCCATGCACGGCGCGCAAGCCCGGAGACAGACCTTGAAAACGATCACCGTCACGCTCGTGCTGCTCGGATGCGTCATCGCGGGCAGCTTCATCAAGCGCGCCGCCCGGATTCCGCTGCCCGTCGCGCTGGTGCAGATCGCGACCGGCGCGCTGGTCGCGGAGGTGTTCGACTTCCGGGTTACCGTCGCCCCCGATGTGTTTCTGCTGCTGTTCGTCGCGCCGCTGCTGTTCCTCGACGGCTGGCGGATCTCGAAGGAGGGGCTGTTTCGCGACAGGTGGACGATCGGCGCGCTCGCGCTCGGCCTCGTCGTGTTCACCGTCGTCGGCGCGGGCTGCTTCATTCACTGGCTGATTCCGCTGATGCCGCTGCCCGTCGCGTTCGCGCTCGCGGCCACGCTTTCGCCGACCGACGCGGTCGCGGTGTCGGCCATCGCGGCGCGCGTGCCGGTGCCGCAGCGGTTGATGCGCGTGCTGGAAGGCGAGGCGCTGCTGAACGATGCGTCGGGGCTCGTCTGCCTTCGTTTCGCGATCGCGGCGGCCGTAACCGGCTCGTTCTCGCTGGTCGAAGCGGGCGGGACGTTTCTGTGGCTGGTCGCGGGCGGCGTCGCCGCGGGCGTGGTCGTGACGCTCGTCGCGAACGCGGCGAAGGACTGGGCCGCGACCCGCTTCGGCGAGGACACCGGCACGCAGATCCTGATCAGCCTGCTGCTGCCGTTTGCGTCGTACGTCGTGGCCGACCGGCTCGCGGCGTCGGGCATCCTCGCCGCCGTGACCGCCGGCATCGTGATGAGCTACGAGGAACTGGCGGGCAGGGCGCTCGCGGGGACGCGCATTCGCCGCGCCGCCGTGTGGGATGCGTTGCAGTTCGCCGGCAACGGCGTGGTGTTCGTGCTGCTCGGGCAGCAGTTGACGGGCGTGATCGCCCGCGCCGGTCAGGCGGTCGAGCAGACCGGCCGGCACGCGGAAGGATGGCTGCTCGTGTACGTCGCGGCGGTCAGCGGCGTGCTGTTCGTGCTGCGTTCGCTGTGGGCATGGACCACGCTGCGGCTGATCGCGTTTCGCGCCGGCCGTGGCGCTCCGATGACGATTCGCGCGCCGGGCTGGCGCGTGGTCGCGGTGACGTCGCTGGCCGGCGTGCGGGGCGCGGTGACGCTGTCCGGCGCGATGGCGCTGCCGCTGTTTCTCGCGGACGGCTCGCCGTTTCCGGCGCGCGATCTGGCGATCCTGATCGCCGCGGGCGTCATCATCGTGACGCTGATCGCGGCGAACGTCGGTTTGCCCCATGCGTTGCGCGGCATCGACGTGTCGCCCGGCACGCGCGAGCAGCGGCAGGAGGACGAAGCGCGCTGCGCGGCCGCGCGCGCGGCGATCGAAGCGGTGACGCGCGCGCTCGGCGAAGCGGAGAAGGACGCGGACGAGGCCGATTTTTTCGCCCAGGCCGGCGCGCGGCTCATCGCGCATTATCGCGAGCAGATCGAACTGCACGTGCGTTCGGGCGCGGACTCGGCGCGCGGCCTGAAGATCGACGCGAGCGAGCGCGAGTTGCGTCTGCTCGCGCTCGGCGCGGAGCGCGAAGAGCTTTATCGGTTCGCCCGCCTCGGCCGCCTGACGGACGAACAGACCCGCCATCTGGTGCGGGAGATCGACTTGCAGGAGTCGCGGTTCAGTGTCCATCGTCCGCGCGACTGAAACTTCGCGGCCGCCGCGCAGCGTCGATGGTGTGCGATCGCGCCTCTCGCTAACCGTGCATCATCCATCCGCCCGCCGCCATGGCCGCCTGGCGCAACGCTTCCGACCACGCGGGATACGGATGGCAGACTCGCGCGAAGTCCTCGCAGATCATCGACGCCTCCATCGCGACGGCGACCTGCGAAACCAGTTCGGCCGCGCCCGCGCCGATCAGATGCGCGCCGGCGATCAGGTTCGTGCGGGCATCGACCAGCAGCTTCACGAAGCCTTCCGGCGCGCGATGGATCGCGGCATGCGCGTTCGCGGCGAGCGCGCAGCGGCCGACCTTGTACGGCACGCCGCCGAACCGAAGCTCGTCCTCGGTCTTGCCGATCGTCGCGACCTCGGGGCTCGTGTAGAGCACGGCCGGCATGGACGAATAGTCGACGAAACCGGGCAGGCCCGCGATCTGTTCCGCGCACGCGATCGCTTCTTCTTCCGCCTTCGTCATCGACATCGGGCCGATGGCGGCGTCGCCGACGGTCCAGATTCCGGTCGAAGCGTGTCGTTGAGGCAATGCGCCGTCGCGGTCCGGCCACATGCCGACGCTCGCGAGGTTCAGCCCCGCGGTCGATGCGCGGCGGCCGATCGCGATCAGCACCGCGTCCGCATCGAGCGTGGCTGGCGCGTTGTCCTGCGGGACGCGCAGCGCGAGCGACACGCCGTCGGCGCGCGTGTCGATGCGCACGACCTCGGTCGATAGCCGGATGCCGATGCCCTGCCGCCTTAGCGCGCGGTCGAGCGCGGCCGCGATTTCGTGATCGAGCCAGTGGCAGATGCGCTCGCGGCGCTCGACGAGCGTCACGCGGGCGCCGAGACGACGCCAGAGGGACCCGAGTTCGACGCCGGCCGCGCCGGCGCCGACGATGGCGAGATGCCGGGGGATCCGGTCGAGCGACAACGCGTCGGTGGAATCGAGAATCCGCGCGTGATCGAATGCGGCAGCCGCGAGCGGAATCGGCTCGGAGCCGGTCGCGATCACGATGGCCGGCGCGGACAACGTCTGCTGTGCGCCGTTCATCGACGTGACGATGACCCTGCCCGCGCCGTCGAGCCGCGCATGTCCGCCGGCGAGCGTGACGTGCTGCGCGCGAAGCCGTTGGCGGACCTGCGCGGACAGCTTCTGCACCGTCGCCGTTTTATGGGCCATCAGCCGCGCGAGGTCGAGGGTCGGCGGACCGTCGATTCCCAGCGCGGCGTGTTTTCGTCTGCGGCCCGCGTCGTAGAGCGCGGACGCGTGAAGCAGCAGCCGCGACGGAACGCAGCCGGTGCGGAGGCCCGCTCCGCCGATATCCGGTCCGCGTTCGACGCACGCGACCTGGAGGCCGAGCTGGCTCGCGCGAATCGCGGTGTTGTATCCGCCCGCGCCGCATCCGATGACAATCACGTCGTATCGATTCATCCGGCCTGTCCCGTGGAATTCCGTCGGCGAGGAGCGATGAATGGGGGAAACATTCGTCCTCGCGGCCACGGAAACGGGGCGGCGAAGCAGGGACGTATGCCGAACATAACAGCGCGAACGCGCGCCGGATTGAACGCTCATGCGCGTGGTGGTCGATATTTGACCGCGTATGCAAGGGTTATTCGCGATTCCGGTCGAATGACGGGACGATAGCTTTCATCGGCGCATTGCGCCGCCATACGCTGATATATCGAGAGTGGAAAATGTCGTCGTGGTAAATTCGGATTCCAGAATTCGTGTCACGCGGATTGCCATGCATTCGATTTATCTGCCGAGCGGAGCCGATGATGACCGGGCTACAGCATGACGGTGCCGAAGCGCCGAAGCTCGTCTCGATCGACGAGATCATGCACGTGCTGTCGCATCGCCCTACCGCGACGACGCGCGAGCGCAACTGGGCCGGCGTCACGGTCGACATGTACGCGCCGCTCTCCAACATATCGGAGCGTTATCCGCCGCTCGATCATCATCTGATCTGCTATTGCCCGACCGGAACCGCGCGTCTCGTTCAGGGGCGGGGCGGGATCGTCCACGAAGGCGTCGTGTGCGCCGGCGTGTCGATGCTGATGCCGGCCGGCTACGACTCGCTGTGGGAAGGGCATGCGTCCGCGACGGCGCGGCTGCGCATCCCGACCGGGCTGATCGCGGCGGCCGGCGAACAGTTGGGACGCCGCAGCACGTCGCAGGTCGAGATCCGCAACGTGTTCGAAACGCGCGACGCCGTGATCGGCCACATCGCGCAGATCCTGATCGCGGAACTCGAACGCAAGCCGCATCCCGCGCAGGCGCTGCTCGTCGATTGCGTGTCGGCCGCGCTGGCCGCGCATCTGCTGCGCAGCTACAACGGCTTCGAGCCGGTCGCGGAGCAGGCGTTGCCCGCGTTGAGCCGGGTCGAACTGGCCCGGCTGACCGAATACATCGAGGACAATCTGGACCGTCCGATCGGGCTCGGCGAACTGGCGGGCGTCGTGAACGTGAGCCGCTTCCACTTCAGCCGTCTGTTCAAGCGAAGCATGGGAATGACGGCGATCAGCTATGTCGAGCAATGCCGGATTCGGCGCGCCCAGACGCTGATCCTGGAGACCGTCATTCCGCTTTCGGAGATCGCGCTGATGACGGGTTTCGCGGATCAGAGCCACTTCACGAGGCGTTTCCATCGCCACGTCGGCTGCACGCCCGCGACGTTCGCTCGCGAGCATGGGCGACGGAGGTCGGCGGGCGGCGGGCGTAGCTGATCAGCGCCGGGTTTCGATATCGCGCCGGTGCTGCCCGCGGTCGATCAGGCGATCCAGCGACAGCGGGCCGGGTCCGAGCGCCATGATGCCGACCGCAAGCGATGCCCAGTAGAGGTGGAAATTCGCCCAGCCATCGGGAAACACCAGTTGAATCACGCCGGTCATCAGCAGCAGCGCGAGCGCGGCCAGCCTCGTGGCGAGTCCCAGCAGCAGTAAAACCGGAAGCGCGATTTCCGCCACGGCGACGATGAACGCAATCGTATCCGGCGCGGGAAAGCCGTATGCCGCGCCGAACACGTGGACCTTGAACTGGTTCTCGAACAGATAGAGCGTGGCGGGCGAGATCGACAGGAATCCGTCCCATCGCGTGCGGCCCGACCGAAGGAACGGCAGCGCAAGCGCGAGCCGCAGCAGCGGCGGCGCGACGAGCCAGGCAACCGACTGGATGCGCTCCAGCGCCGGGCGGAGCAGCGATTCGACACGGCTTTTCGCCGGGCGGACGAACGGATTCATGCGGGCCTCGCCATCGTTGTCGAATCGCAGTCGTCGCGCTCGCTCCATCCGGCTATCGCATCGGTGGCGAAGAGGTTTGCCAGCGCGTTTGTGAGGTCGAATGTGGAATCGTCATCGAGTGCGAGCGCCGTCGCTTCCGCTATCGTCGCGCCGTCGGCGAGGCCCTGAATGAAGGTGGCCGCGCCGACAGTCACGCGGCGAACTTCGACGTCGGCGACCGGACGCATGACGATGGCGTGCTCGCCGCCGCGAAAGAGGTCGATTGCAACGGGCGCGTTTTCGCTGACGTTCATCAGCCAGATTGCGACCACCGGAAAAGCCGAGCGCACGATGCGCACCGATGGATGCAGCGTCAGCGCGATCTGTGAGAGACGACGCGAATCGATCGCGCCGAGCCGCGCGAGATCGACAGGCCGCGACTCGGCGGCGTGATAGGCGTCCATCCACGCGCGTTCGAGCCGCGCGACGTCGGCCAGATACGGCACGCTTCGCGCGGGTTCGAAGGTACCGACGAAGTCAGCGAACGTCGCGCCATAGTCCAGCATCACCGGAGTACGCGGCGGCTCGGACGCGACGTAGAGGCGGGCCATCGCCGCGAAGAATTCGTCGCCGACGATGCGGCGCACGGCGGGAAACGTGGCCTTGAGCGTATCGACGAGGCTCGTCACGACATTGTTCCGGTAGACGTTGAAGCGCCGGACCGACGGCTCGCGGTCGGGGCCGACCAGTCCGTCGGGCATCGGCATATCGGGGTTCAGCAGCGCGGCGGCGAAGTGCTTCTGCCGTTCGTATAGAGAGCGCCCGTTGGCGGCCGCTTGAGACGACGAAACGCGAATCATGGCCGCCTCACGACCGGAACGGCCGTTGCACGACGTTCGTCCATAGCCGGCGAAGACTATCGACGCCGCCGGCCGTCGAACTCCACAGCGTCGTATCGCTGACGAACAGGCTGCCGGCGAACGTATCCGCGCGGGATTGCAGCAGCGCGTCGAACGTGTCGCGCCCGACGGCGAACGGATGCGGCGCAGCGGTGACGTCGATGCGTTGACGCGCAAGGACGTCTAGTTTTTCCATTGCGTCGCCGATACGTTCCAGTTGGGGCAGATGCGGATGCAGATTGAAGGTATCGACATGGTCGAGCATGCCTAACCGGTCCAGCGTCGTCTCGATTTCGAGCGGCGCGGGAGATCCGTCCGGCCCGGCTGCGGGCCGGAGTCCGAAGCGGTTCTCCACGGGGAGGCCGAGTCCCGCGAGGAGCGAGCGGGCGAAGCCGCCGAAGCGTTGCCGGGGCGGAATCGTTCTGTCGCCGTGATGCTGGAATTCCGCGATTCGCCGCTGCAACGCAGCGTCTTCCGCGAGTTCATCCGCGGCTCCTATGTCGTGATGCGGGCAAACGAACGCGAGATGATCGGGCTGGCCGAGAAACGCGCGGACAGCGTTTATCTCGCCGCTTTCCGCGTGTTGCGACGTTCGAATCGAATCGAAGCTGATGACGATGAGCGTATCGACGCCATCGAGCAGGCGGGCGTCGAGCGGCGTCAGCGTGCCGTCGTCCGCGACGCGCTCGATTTCGATCACCGGCTGGCCCGTCAGCGTGGTCGCCAGATCGACGAACGCGGTGAAGTTGTGCTTCATGATGTGATCGAGAAAACCCGCGATGCCCTGGTCGAACCGCTGCGGGTCCGCGAATTCGTGAAAGCGCGGGAAACCCATCCGGCGGCTTTCGAACAGCGCCGGGAACCGGTCGTCGATCACGTGCAGCGGCGCGCCGGTTTCGCCGGGCCGGCTCCACGCGTAATAGACAAGGACGTTTCGTTTGCTCATGTCGCATGCTCCTCTGCGCGCCGGTGCGGGACGGCGGTTCGCGGTTCGGCGCGCGCGGTGGCCCGCATGATGGCTTCGGCGCGCTCGGCTTCCGCTGCGAGCGTGAGCCAGCCGGGCAGGTTCGCGTCCCATTCGACGAGGGTCGGCACCGGACCGGTTCGACGGATCACGCGTGCGAACAGCTCCCATACGAAGTCCGCGACGTGCCGGTCGTGCGTATCGATCAGAAGCGGACGGCCAGCTTCGTCCGCTTCCCGCGCGTGGCCGGCCAGATGGATTTCCTGCACGGCCGCGAGCGGATACGCGTCGAGATACGCGACAGGATCCCACTGTTGATTCACGGACGCCACATAGGCGTTGTTGACGTCGAGCAGCAGGCCGCATCCGGTCCGTCTCGCGACCGCGGCGATGAAATCGACTTCCGCGTACGTGTTTTCGTCGAAGGCCAGATAGGTGGATGGATTCTCCAGCAGCATCCGCCGGCCGAGCGCCTCCTGCACCTGATCGACGTGCTGCACGACGCGGGCGAGGCTTGCGTCGGTGTACGGGATCGGCAGCAGATCGTCGAGGAACCCGCAATCGTGGCTGGACCACGCGAGATGCTCGGAAAAAAGCCCCGGCTCATAACGGGCGACGAGCGCCTTCAGCCGCCGGAGATGGTCCTGGTCGAGCGGGCGGTCCGCGCCGATCGACAGGCCGACGCCGTGAACCGACAGCGGATAACTCGCCCTGATGGCCGACAGGAAACGGTGAGGCGGGCCGCCCGCGCCCATGTAGTTTTCCGCGTGGACCTCGAAGAACCCGACGTCGGGCGACGATTCGAGAATCGTGCGGTAGTGTTCCGCCTTGAGCCCGACGCCGGCGCGAAGAGGCACGCTCAGACGGGCGTCGACGAACGATGAGTCGGACATGGGCGGTCGCGGTCGCAGAGTGGATGAGCGGGCCGGGTCGTGTCGCCGACCCGGCCGCCGATGGGTTTCAGACCTTCGGAGACAGGCTGCCGGGTCCCTTCGGCGTGGAAATGCTCTTGCAGGTGCCGGTCGGCACCAGCTTGAACGCGTTGCCCTGATAGTCGGCCGTGCTCGTTCCGGCGCAGGTCGTGCCGGCGCCCGCGTAACAGTCGTTCTGGCCTTTCAGCGCGGTGCCGAAACACGGTTCGACCTTGCCGGCCTTGACGAGGGCCGTGTGCTCGGCCTGGATCTTCTTCTGGGCTTCGGTGAACTCCTGCGCGCTGGCCGGCGTGGCGCAGACTGCGGCAAGCGCAGCCGCGAACGCGCCGGCAACGAACGTGGTCATTTTGTGATCGGCCATGGGATTTCTCCGGATTGAGTGAGCGTGACGGCGTTCGACACGACGGTGTTCGAGCGTCGGAAGGGAATCAATGCGGCGACGCGGTTCGCGGCGGTATGCCGACGATGAACTGCTACGTCACCGCACGCTCAGAATACGGAAGCGGCGTGGGCCGAAGATTGCACGGTGTTGTGCGATTTGGTATCGGATTGCGATCGGGGGCGATGGCTGGGCGGCTTCGCATCGCGTCGGCGAGCGGCCACGCGTTCAGAATACCGGCCGCCCATGGCCGTGGGATTCAACGACGGCGATCGGGTCGTCCCGCGCAGCCGGCCTTCATCACCGACGACCCGGAGACCGCGTGCGAAGCCCTGCTGGCCGCAGGATCGGTGTCGGGCTGTTGCCCTGGCATCTGGCGTTGCCGCTGATGCGCGAAGGCCGCCTGGCGTCGCTGCTCGACCGTCTGCGGCTGGAGCCTTCGACCGCTTATGTGTATCGTCCGCAGCGCACGCCGGTGCTGTTCCGGGTCCGGCCGATCTTCGATGCGACCTGCGAAGGGTTCGCGCCTGTTACAGCGTGTTCCGGTTCGCCACCAGAATCAACCGCAACCCGAGCGCCGCAATCACGCCGCTCGCGGCCCGATCGATCCACTTCTTCGCACGCAGATACATGTCGCGCGGCCGCTGCCCGGAAAAACACCATGCGACGACCGTGTACCAGCCCGCTTCGATCGCAAAGACCAGCGGCGGCAGCGCGACGTAGCACCAGACCGGCGGATGCTGCGGCAGCAGCGCGACGAAGATGCTGCCGTAAACGACGGCCGTTTTCGGATTGCTCAACTGCGTGGTCAGCCCGAGCCAGAACGAGCGCGACAGGCCGTGCCGCCCCGTGCCGCCGGCGCGGTCGAAAACGATCGGCTCGGCCGCGCCGCGCCAGATCCGGACCGCCAGATAGACCAGATAAGCGCCGCCCGCGACTTTCAGCGCGACGTACAGCCATGCGACGCTCGCGAGCAGCGTATACAGCCCGGCAAGCGCGATGCCGCTGAAGAAGATGCCGCCGACTCCCATCCCGAGTGCGGTCGCGATGCCGTCGCCGCGCGACAGCCCGATCGCGTTGCGCGCGACCATCACGAAACTCGGCCCGGGGCTCATCGCACCCAGTAGCAGTGCGGCGAGAATTCCTGCGATGCTGGCTGATGCGCTCATCGGCGGCTCCTGGGCGGGGGTGGTCGGTCCGTGGTCGAAAACCGAAAATAGCATGGCCGGCCATGCGGCGGATAGAAAAGCGGTCGAATCCGGCCGCGTGCGCTGAATGCGACATCGAAAACGATCCCATTGGCGAATTAGTTGCCAGGATTCTTTGGCGATGGCACGATACCGGCTCAGGTTCAATCCGTTTTGCATTCGCGGTTATTCCGGCATTCGGCGCTATTCAGCCGGATTTCGCGCGATTTATCCGGACGGAATGAGCCGCTTGTCCGTTCCATGCTTGCCGCAATTGTGCGCGCCGGGGTTATGGCCGTAGTGTGACGATCAATCAACGATAAAAAAGAATGGTCCGTATTGCCTGCAGTCTGTCTGTCGCCAGCCTCGTGCTGGTCGCCACTGTGGCTGCCGCTGCCGCTCAACCGCCCCATCCCGCATCCGATCTCGCCCATGCGCAGCAACTGGTCGGGCAGAGCCGCCGCCTCGTGCGGGACGCGCACCGGCAAAGCCCGGACGGCTTCGGCGGTCACGAGGCGAAGGCGGAAAAGCTGCTGAGACGCGCATCGGTCGAACTCAACGCGGCGCACGACTTCGCGTCGTACAACACGGTCAAGACGCCGCCCCGCCCGCATACGGTCAAGCACCGGAAGCGCCGCCGGATCGTGAGGGTCGCGCAGCACGTGGAGCCCGCGTCGCAATAGCGCGCCGTCATTGCCGAACGGGTTTCGGCAATCCGCGCGATTGCGATGGCTAAAACATCCGGTAAGTCTGTTTCAGCGGAAACGGACTGCGCACCTGCTTTTCCGATAGAACAGGAAGCTCGTTGCCGTCGAAACACGTCGACGGTTTTCCCATTGCGACGATTCGAAATAAACCACGATAAAACAATCGTTTGCAGTGAAAGAATAATTCCACATAAGCAACGAAGCACTCGATGGTAGGTGCCGCCGTCGAGACTTTTTAAACTTGCCCGCATGCAATCGTCGCCGGGCAGGTTGTCGATGCAACGTTCATCGCGGGTTTTATCGCACACTTTGTCGTGACGGATGCGCAGCGCGTATCGATCGTCCATTGGCTGGCCCGGCCGGTTGCCCAGGCGAATTTCTCCAAGGCTTTACCCGTCGGTAAAGCGGCATCCAGGCAAGCATTCAATGGCAACCGAAGCTACCGAAAATATCGAACTCGTTCCGGAAACGGAAGCCCGCAAGTCCGTCCCGATCATCGGCTCCGATGCGCACGCATTGACCGTCGCGCGTGAAGTCGCGGCCAGGCTGAAGGAACACGCCGCGTTGCGCGATCGCGAGCGCAAGCTGCCGCACGACGAAATCGAACTGTTCTCGTCGAGCGGTCTGTGGGGGATCACCGTGCCGAAGGAATACGGCGGCGCGGAAGTGTCGAACGTCACGCTCGCGGAGGTGATCGCGATCGTGTCCGAAGCCGATCCGTTGATCGGCCAGATTCCGCAGAACCACTACTGCCTGATCGAGGACATTCGCCTTGAAGGCACCGAAGAGCAGAAGCGCTTTTTCTTCGACCTGGTGCTGAAGGGCACGCGCTACGGCAATGCGTTTTCCGAGGCGGGCGGCAAGAACGTGCTCGACATCCAGACGCGCATCCGCCGCGACGGCGACGGTTTCGTGCTGAACGGCCGCAAGTTCTATTCGACCGGCACGCTGTTCGCGCACTGGATCCCGGTGCTCGCCCTCGACGAGCAGGATGAGGCGGTGCTCGCGTTCGTCAAACAGGGGACGCCGGGCCTTGCGGTGATCGACGACTGGAGCGGCTTCGGCCAGCGCACGACGGCGAGCGGCACGGTGGTCGCGCAGAACGTGCGCGTCGGCCCGTTCGAGATTTTCCATACGCAGCGTTCGTACGACCGGCCCACGTTCGCCGGCCCGTTCGCGCAGATCACGACGGCCGCGATCGACCTCGGCATCGCGCGCGCTGCGCTGCATGACACGATCGAATTCGTGCAGCAGCATGCGCGTCCGTGGATCGACAGCGGCGTCGAGCGCGCCGCGCAGGACCCGTTGACGATCGCGCAGATCGGCGACCTCGCGTACCGCATCCATGCGGCCGAAGCGTTGCTCGAACGCTCGGGGCGCTTCGTCGATGTCGCAAAACGCGAGCCGACCGAGGAATCGGTTGCGCACGCGGCGATCGCGGTCGGCGAGGCGAAGATCGCGACGACCGAAGTCGCGCTGCTCGCGGCGAGCAAGCTGTTCGAACTCGGCGGCAGCAAGTCGACGCTCGCGAAATACAACTTCGACCGGCACTGGCGCAACGCGCGCGTGCATACGCTGCACGACCCGGTGCGCTGGAAGTATCACGCGATCGGCAACTACTACCTGAACGGCGTCAAACCCGCGCGCCACTCGTGGAACTGACGCGCATGAGCAACGAAATCAGGCTCAACGCGTTTACGATCAACAGTCCGGGGCATCTGTCCGCCGGGCTGTGGCGGCATCCGGACGACCAGTCGCACCGGTACACCGATCTGCGCTACTGGACCGATCTCGCGGTCACGCTCGAACGCGGATTGTTCGACGGCCTCTTCATTGCCGACGTGCTGGGCGTCTACGACGTGTACGGACACAGCGCGGACGCCGCGCTGCGCAACGCGGCCCAGGTGCCGATCAACGATCCGCTGCAACTGGTGTCCGCGATGGCGGCCGCGACCCGTCATCTCGGCTTCGGCGTGACCGCGTCGGTGTCGTTCGAGCATCCGTATCCGTTCGCGCGCCGGCTGTCGACCGCCGACCATCTGAGCGGCGGACGCATCGGCTGGAACATCGTCACGTCGTATCTGGAAAGCGGCGCGCGCAATCTCGGCCACGCTGCGCAACTCACGCACGACAACCGCTACGAACTCGCGGACGAATACCTGGAGGTCTGCTACAAGCTGTGGGAAGGCAGCTGGGAGGCCGGCGCGGTGAAGCGGGATGCGGCGCGCGGCGTGTATGCGGATCCGCGGCAGGTGCACGAGATCGGCCACCGCGGCAAGTTCTTCACGGTGCCGGGTTTCCATCTGAGCGAGCCGTCGCCGCAGCGCACGCCGGTGCTGTACCAGGCGGGCGCGTCGTCGCGCGGGCGGCAGTTCGCGGCGCGGCATGGCGAGTGCATCTTCGTCGCCGCGCCGACGCGCGGCATCCTGCGCCGCCAGGTCGACGCGTTGCGCGCGGAAGCCGTGAAGCAGGGCCGCCGCGCGGACGACCTCCTGATCTTCAACCAGATCACCATCGTGGTCGCGCCGACCGACGCCGCCGCACGCGCGAAATTCGACGACTATCGCCGCTACGTCAGCCGCGACGGTTCGCTCGCGCTGATGTCCGGCTGGACCGGCATCGACTTCAGCCGCTTCGATCCGGACGACACGCTCGAACACGCGGACAGCAACGCGATCCAGTCGGCGGTCGAGGCGTTCACGTCGGCGGACCCGGAGCGCAAGTGGACCGTGGGCGAGATCGCCGACTACTGCGGCATCGGCGGCGACGGCCCGGTGATCGTCGGCTCGCCCGTGACGGTCGCGGACGCGTTGCAGGCGTGGATCGACGAGACCGGCGTCGACGGTTTCAACATTGGCGCGGTCGTCAATCCGGGCAGTTTCGCGGACATCGTCGAGTGGCTCGTGCCGGAGTTGCAGCGGCGCGGCGTCTACAAGCGCGCGTATCGCGACGGCACGCTGCGCGAGAAATTGTTCGGCCATGGCGCGGGCTTGCCGCCCGCGCACTACGGCACGCGCTTTCGCGTCTGAACCTTCGTTCGACGCCATCCAGACCAGAGGAAACACGCATGACTTACGAGTCGAGCAACGCATCGGCGCTGGCCGCGCCGGCCGACGCGCCGCATACGGGCGGACTGCGGCGCAATTATCTGAACCTGCCCGAACTGATCGCGCAGTCGATCGGCCTCGTCGGCGTATCGGGCGGCATCGGCGTGCTGATTCCGGCCGTCTTCGCGACGGCGGGCAACGGCACGTGGCTCGCGTATGTGTTCGCGATCGTCGCGCTGCTGTTCTCGTCGTGGAGCATTTCGATCTTCGCGCGCGACTCCGCTTCGCCGGGCGCGCTGTATTCGTATGTGTCCGCCGGCATCGGCCCGCTCTGGGGGGCGATCTGCGGATGGTCGCTGCTGATCGCCTATGCGCTCGCGGCGGCGGGCATCCTGCAAGGCACGCTCAGCACGTTCCTCGTGCTCGGGCGCGAAGTCGGCCTGCTCGGCGGCACGGTGTCGACGAGTGTCACGCTCGGCCTCACCGTCGTCACCGCGTTTGCCGCGTGGTACATCGCGTTTCGCGACATCCGCCTGTCCACGCGCTTCACGCTGCTGGTCGAACTGGCGACGCTGCTGCTGATCGCGATCGTCGTGATCGGCACGATCGCGTTCGGCGGGCATCCGGTCGATCGCGCGCAGATCGCGCTGGACGGCGTGAAGCCGACGCAGCTGCAACTGGGCATGGTGCTGGCGTTCTTCAGCTTCACCGGATTCGAGAGCGCGACCGTGCTCGGCGCGGAAGCGAAGGACCCGTTCCGGGCGATTCCGCGCGCGGTGGTGATCAGCGTCGTCGGGCCGGCGGTCTTTTTCGTGATCGGCGCGTATGGGCTCGTCAGCGCGTTCCAGGGGCAGACGCCGGCGCTCGATCACGTCGATGGTCCGCTCGCGGTGCTCGCGCATCGGCTCGGCGCGGGCTGGGTCGGCGTGTTGATCGACGCGGGCGTGTCGCTGAGTTTCTTCGCCGCGTTTTTCTCGTCGATCAACGCGGCGGCGCGCATCGTCTACACGTTCGGCCGCCAGGGGCTGCTGCACGAACTGACCGGCCGCGCGCACGAGACGAATGCGACGCCGCACGTCGCCGTCGCGCTCGTCGCGCTGCTGTCGCTCGTGACCGCGCTCGTGTTCACCGCGCACGGCACCGCGCTGCTCGATTCGTATGGGTATCTGAGTTCGATCGCGACCTACGGCTGGCTGCTCGCGTACGTGCTGGTCGCGATCGGCGCGCCGCTGTATCTGCGCCGCCAGGGCCGGTTGAAGGCGGCGCACGTGGTGGTGAGCGTCGTCGCCGTTGCGCTGCTTGCGATTCCGCTGATCGGCAGCGTGTACCCGGCGCCGGACGGCGTGTATGCGCGGTTGCCGTACGTGTTCCTCGCGCTGCTTGCGGTCGGGCTCGCGTGGTTCGTCGTGCTGCGCGCGCGTGCTCCGGAGCGTCTGCGCGAGCTTGAAGAGGATCTGTTGACGAAGTAGCGAGCCGGCGGGCGGTTCTACAGCGTCACGGACCGGCGCGCCATCTCCGGGGCTGGATCGCCCGCGCTGACGCCGACCGGCGGCGGCGGCATCACGCGGTTGCGGCCGGCCGCCTTCGCCTCGTACAGCCACTGGTCGGCTTCGCGAATCAGCCGCTCCGGTCCCGTGTCGGCGTGCGCGCCGGCCGCGCCGTCGAACGAACCGACGCCGATGCTGATGCTCAACACGCCGCCCGGACTGCGGTCATGCGGATGGCGTTTCGCGAGCACGGCCGCGCGGATTCTCTCCGCGACCTCGATTGCGCCGGCCAGCGCGGTGTCCGGCAGCAGCACGCAGAATTCCTCGCCGCCGTAGCGCCCCGCGAAGTCGCCCGGGCGGTGCAGACTGTCCGCGACGCAGCGCGCGATCAGCTTCAGCGCGTCATCGCCGGCCGGATGCCCATAGAGGTCGTTGTACGACTTGAAGTTGTCGACGTCGACCATCAGCACCGCAAGCGGCTGCCGGGTGCGCTGCGCGACGCGCCACGCGATGTCGAGCGTCGTATCGAGCGCGCGCCGCGTGCCGAGGCCGGTGAGCCCGTCGGTGTCGGCCAGCCGCTTCAGTTGCCGCTCCATCTCCAGCCGTCTGCGGAACTGCTTCGCGAGCAGGATCGACATCGCGACGAGCAGCAGGTCGAGCACGCCCATCACGCTGCCGATGATCCACGCGCGCTGCGTCCATTCGGCGTAGATGTCGCGCGTCGCCAGCGCGACGACGACGACCAGCGGATATTTGCCGACGTGCGAGAAGCTGTACAGGCGCTGCGCGCCGTCGAGCGCCGCGAAGCCGATGAACGAGCCGCTGCCCGGCGTGTCGCGAAGGAGCGGCCGCACCGACGCGGCGGCCGAGATGTTGCGGCCGATGTCCGCTTCGCGATACGGCCGCCGCATCAGCACGGTGCCGTCCGTGCGCAGCAGCGTGATGGAGCCGTGCGGGCCGAGCGTCATGCCGGCGAATAACCGCCGGAAGTAGTTCAGCCGCAGCGTGCCGACCACGATGCCGGCGAACTGTCCGCGCGGATCGTCGATGCGCCGGCTCAGGCCGATCGCCTGCCCTTCGCCCGCGAGCCGCGACAGGAACGGCTTGCTGATGTACAGCCCCGCGTCGGCCGTCTGCTGCTGGACCTTGAAGTAGTCGTTGTCGCTGAGGTCGATCGCGCCCGGCCGCACCGAGCGCGAATCGAGCACGACGTTGCCGTCCGCGTCGGTGACCAGCACCGAGCCCATGTCGCGCGCGTTGGTCGAGCGGTCGAACAGGGCGAGATGGCGGACCTCGGGCGGCGACTGGAGCACCGCCGGATTCGTCGCGCCGTCGAGCACTTCCTGAATCGAGAGTTCGTAGAATTCGACGTTCCGCTCGATGTCGCGCTCCAGGATCACCGACAGGCTTTCGGTCGTGTCGCGCGCCCGCGCGAGCGCGTCCTCGCGCATCTCGTACAGCGACACGGCGACGACGCACGCGGTGGCGAGCGCGCCGACGATGCCCGCGATCGCGAACAGGAACGGCCGCGTGATGAAAACGCCGGCGAGCCTCGTCAGCGGCATCGGACGACGGCGGTCGGCGGCGTTTCCGGTGCGCGGGCCGTGGATCATTGCGGCGCCCATCGGAGCGTGCCGACGGCCGTCAGGCGTTCGGGCCGCGACGATGCCCGCATGGCTACGCGTTCCCGCCGTGGCGCGCGAGTCGTGGTGCGGTTCACGGTCGAGTGAATTTCATGGGGTTTGCTGGTTTCATGCTTTGCGCGCGCCGCATTCGATTCCGATATGTTTTTGTCCGGAGAAAATGCAGTGTCGCTTCAATTCGGGTTATTGCCGATATTCGCGGAAACCGGATTGTCGTTTTGAAGACAATTCGTAAATCTGCCGCAGGCGGGTTGAACGGAAAAATAATGCGACCGCCGCAGAACCGCCGCGCCGGCTGGGCGGGACGCCCGCGCGGCGACGCGACCCTGCAGCCTGTCCACGCGGGCGCGCGCTGTTTTTCACATCGGATTGTCCCATTTCGGTTCTATCGCCGGCATTAATCGGCAGGCTCAAAAGCCGCCATTGACTCCTCGCCTTCGCTAACGGCATTTCTTGATAAAACTTTAAGCCAGATCAATGTGGTCAATTCGCCGCAGGTTTTTCAATTAAATGAAAACTGAATGCGTTATGGCGTAGACTCCGCGATCGAACTGGCGATCGGTTTCGATCGAGCGCGACGGGCATGCCGCCGCGCTCCGGCCAGCGGGATTGAACAATAACGATCATCTTCGAGCGCCACGCTGCGAACCGGGCAGCGCCGCGTCGAATCCATCCGGGGAACCCTCCATGCTAGCCGATATGCCGGGCCGCGCCGAGCCGCAGCCGACGACGCGCGCAACCAGGACCGCTGCCGGCGGCGCGTTGCGCGACATCGCGAAACAGGCCGACGTCGTCACGTATTTCACGCTGGTCTGTTCCGCGCTCGCCGCGGTGCTGATCGGCCAACACTACTTCGAGACGCAACTCGCCGTCGTCGGCAGCCTGGTGCTCGTGGCGGCCGGCAGCGCCGCGTTCTTCGGCGCGCGCGGCACCGCGCTGTCGTGCGCGGTGCTCACGCTGTGCAATGCGGCCGCGGTCGCGCTGCACATCCAGGTGTCGCACGGCACGACCGAGTTCCACTTCGGCGTGTTCGTGCTGCTCGGCCTGCTGCTCGTCTATCGCGACTGGCGTCCGCTCGTGCTGGCGGCCGGGTTCTTCGCGGTCCATCACGTTGCGTTCGACCGGCTTCAGGCGCTCGACT
Source organism: Paraburkholderia caballeronis (assembly GCF_900104845.1). Taxonomy (NCBI): domain Bacteria; kingdom Pseudomonadati; phylum Pseudomonadota; class Betaproteobacteria; order Burkholderiales; family Burkholderiaceae; genus Paraburkholderia; species Paraburkholderia caballeronis. The sequence continues at coordinate 1,597,713 of NZ_FNSR01000002.1, forward strand.
TCGCGGTGTTCTGCACCGAGCACGCGAATTTCCCGCGGATGCTGCTGCACGCGACCTACGTGGTCGTGCAGACCGCGATCGAGATCGTGCTCGCGCGGCAGCTGCATGCGGCGGCGGTCGAGGCGGCCGAACTGGCGACGGTCGTGCGCCGCATCGATCGCGACGGCAAGGTGTGTCTCGCGCTCGGCGACTTCGACGTCAGCGCGCCGACCGCCGTCGCGCTGAAGACGACGATCGAGAAGATGCAGGCGTCGATGCACGACGTGAGCACGAGCACGTCGCACGTCGAGCAGGCGGCGATGGAGATCGCGAACGGCAACGCGGATCTGAGCCGGCGCACCGAAAGCGGCGCGCACGACCTTCAGCAGACCGCGGCGTCGATGCAGGCGTTCGCGGGGACCGTCAAGCAGAACGCGGAGCATGCGGAGCAGGCGAGCCGTCTCGCCGATGACGCGTCGGTCGTGGCTCGCGACGGCGGCGCGGTCGTCGCGCAGGTCGTGCAGACGATGCAGGCGATCGCGGCCAGCTCGGGCAAGGTGGTCGACATCATCGGCGTGATCGAAGGCATCGCGTTCCAGACCAACATCCTCGCGTTGAACGCTGCGGTCGAGGCGGCGCGCGCGGGCGAACAGGGGCGCGGTTTCGCGGTGGTCGCGTCCGAAGTGCGCAGCCTCGCGCAACGCTCGGCGACCGCCGCGAAGGAAATCAAGCAGTTGATCGAGGAGGCGGCGGGCAACGTGGATGCGGGCACGCGTCTCGTCGACGAAGCCGGTGCGACGACGCAGAGCGTCGTGAACAGCATCCGGCGTCTGGCGGACCTGATGGGCGAGATCACCGCCGCGAGCCAGGATCAGGCGCAGGGCATCGAGCAGGTGCATCGCGTGATCGAGCAGATGGACGATGCGACCCGGCGCAATGCGGCGCTGGTCGAAGAGGCCGCGGCGGCGTCGGCTTCGCTGCACGAGTCGACGCAGACGCTCAGGCAGGTGGTCGGGGTGTTCGTGCTGTAGCGGTTCGGGTCGGACGCGGGCCTGCCGGAGCGGGCAGGCCCGTTTCTGCATGGGTGTTTCGGGATCAGCCTGACTGCCTGCCGGCGGCGACACTCATTCCACGAGCTTGGCCCGCAGACGCCGGTATTCGTCTTCGCTGATCGATCCGCCCGATTTCAGCCGGTCGAGTTTTTCGAGTTCGTCCGCGACGCTGAACCCGACGACCTGGCGCAGTTCGTCGCGCGCCTGCTGCGCCCGTTCCTGATTGCGCCCGGCCATGCCGCGGCCCTGCGTGAGCAGGTACGCGAATATGCCGATATACGGCAGCACGATCAGCAGGATCACCCACAACACTTTGCCGATGCCGGATACGTCGCTGCGGCGGAACAGGTCGCTCGAAATCGTGATGAAAAGCCAGAACCACAAGATGAACATGAAGACGGAAAAGACGTCGACGATGAAGTTCGCAAACGAGAAGCCTCCGGTAAATATCATTTAGATTCTCCGTGGTTCAGGTGAGGAGCTTCACTTATTACCAGAATCCGTAAAAACGGGGTTCGTGGCGGTGCGGTGGTTTGCTGGCGTTCGATGCGGCGGGGGCGTTGGGGTTTCGAGGCTGGTGGAATGCGGCGAGTTAATTGCGCATACACCTACATAACGCTGCGCTCCCGGCTCTCTTTTTGATGGCATTTCCCGGCGGTGCGAATAGGACTTTCAGACGTATTGCATCGACGCATCTTCATTGGATGGGCGACGCGTCGCAACTAACGGTCAAGCCCGGCGAGACCCTCGAAATTGCCGGGATTGAAGCGTCGACAGTTCGCCTGGCTGGTCAACAGCCTGTGGGGGAAGCGACCCGCCAGGTCAACGCGCGTTCAGTTGCAGCTCCGCTCAACGATTCCCGTCGAGCAGATCGTTCAGCAGGTCGTCGAACGCGGCCTGCGCGTCTTCGAGTTCCTGCAATGCGGCGTCGAAGGTCTGAAGCGCGAATTGCGACGGCCGGCCGTCGCCGTCGGGCGGGAATTGCGACTGCAGCGACGTGAATGCGGTCTTGACCCGTTGCGTCGCGGTCAGCACGCGCTCCATCGCGAGCGTTTCCTCGGCACGTGCGTCGGCGGGATTCATGGGAGGCTCCGGTTGAAGAGGTGAATAGAAAGGAAGCGGAGGGTGGACGGCCGGGGCTCACGACACCGGCAGCCGTCCGTCGGCCTTGACCTCGCGAAGCGACAGCGACGACTCCACCGCCGTCACGCCAGGCAGGCTGCGCAGCTGGTCGCGCAGGAACGTGCCGTAGTCGTCGAGATCGCGCGCGACGATCTGCAACAGATAGTCCGCGCTACCGGATACGTTGTGGCACGACAGGATACGCTCGATCGCGCAGACTTCGCGCTCGAAGCGGTCCGCGAGCGTGCGGTCGTGAACCGCGAAGCGCACGAGCACGAACGCGACCACGCCGAAGCCGAGCGACTGCCGCGACAGCATCGCGCGATACCGTTCGATGTAGCCGTCCTGTTCGAGCCGCCGCAAGCGGCGTGCGCAAGGCGTTTCGCTGAGCCCGACGAGTTCCGCGAGCCGTGCGTTGGACAGTCGCCCGTCCGCTTGCAGCGCGTTCAGGATTGCGCGGTCGATCTTGTCGATGTCGTTCATTGGGGAAGGGGAATTGTCGCGTCGTGTGAACAGATGTTAGCGCAATCCGCCAATTCATGGCGAGACAGCCACGAAAATCGCCAATATTCCCTCCGTCGACAGCGGCAACATGGAGCCCTTAACAACAAGAGGCTACCCATGATCTCCGTTCACCTGCTGCTGATGTTCGTCGTCGCCCTGATCGTCGTTTGCGCGCTGCCAGGCGCGGACATGGCGCTCGTGATGCAGACGAGCCTGAGCCGCGGCGCCGCAAGCGGGTTCGCGGCGGCGGCCGGTCTCGGCGTGTCGCGCGCGATCCACGTGACGCTGTCCGCGTGCGGGATGGCCGCGCTGCTGCGCAGCGCGCCGTGGCTTTACGAGGCCGTGCGTTATGGCGGCGCGGTGTACCTCGCGTGGATCGCGGTGCAGATATTCCGCGCGCCGATGTTCACGCCGCCGGCCGCGAACGCGGACGCGGTGGCCCGGCTGCGCCGCGTGTGTTTCGTGAAAGGTCTGCTGACGAACCTGCTGAACCCGAAGGCGCTGCTGTTCTGCTCGGTGCTGCTGCCGCAGTTCCTGCGTCCCGAGGCGGGGCGGATCGGAACGCAGATGCTCGAACTGGGCGTGATTCTCGTGATCGTCTGCGCGACATTCGATGCGCTGTACGTGATCGGCGCCGCGCGGATCGCCGGCTGGCTGCGCGCCCATCCGTTCGCGCAGAACGCGCAGCGCTGGCTTTTCTCGTCGGCGCTGGTCGCGTTCGCGGTGCGCCTCTCGCTCGACTGAAGCGGGAGGCCGGACGGCGGCTGGCGGCGGCGCGCCATCGCGCGCGCCGCCGACGCTGAACGAAACCGTGTCCGCGTCAGGCGTTGGGCTTGCCGAGGTAGTCGAGCTTGCCCACTTCCACACCGTTGTGACGCAGGATGTCGTACGCGGTGGTCAGGTGGAAATAGAAGTTGGGCAGCGCGAAATACAGCAGATAGTTCTGGCCGGTGAACTCGATCGGGCCGCTGCGCATCTTCAGCGTGATGCTGCGTTCCTCGGAGCCGTCGATCTGCGCGGCCGAGAACGTTTTCAGGAAGTCGATCGTCTTCTGGATGCGCGCATGCAGTTCGTCGAACGTCACTTCGACGTCGTCGAATTTCGGCGCTTCCACATCCGCGAGCCGCGCGGCGCAGCCCTTCGCGGTGTCGGTCGCGATGTGGATCTGGCGCGCAAACGGCAGCATGTCGGGGAAGAGCCGCGCGCCGGTCAGCGCGGTCGGGTCGATCTGCTTCTCGGCCGCATGCGCCTGCGCCTTGCCGATGATGTGTTGCAGGTTGCCGAGGCCGCGAATCAGCACCGGCACCGATGCCTGGAACATGGAAATGGACATGGGAATTCCTCGTTTCTTCGAATGGGCTCGCGCCGGTCCACGACGGAGTCCGGCGGGCGAGCCATTATCCGCTATCGGGTCGCGGGTCGCCATCGGCCGAACGGCATGGTGTTCGCAACGCGTACGCATCGGCATGATGACTGGAACGGGCAGTCGCGGATCGGCGGGTTTCTCGCCAGCCGCTATCCGGTCTTGGATTAAAAGATCGGGATGGCGAAATATCGGCCGGTAATTCGCCCATGAAGCACGGCCATTCGATCAGATGTAACGGAATATTATGTGATGCCTATGCGAATCTAGTTTTCATTATCTGTTTTGAATGTGTTTTAATTGCCTCGCGAAGATCATCCAGTCCGCATCGCAAGGTGCACCGAGGTATGAAGGCAAGAAACACACGCAGGCGCGGCATCGTCCGTTGCGCCGTCGAACGCTTCGAGCATCGCCGTGACGCACGGGCGCGTGTCGCTCGTGCATTGCATATCGCCGTGCTGGTGCTCGTCGCCGGCGGCGCGATGCAGCGCGCGCCGGCGAAGGCGCAGGAAAGGCAACTGCTCGACACGCGCGTCACGCAGCAGTCGGTGGCCGACACGATCTGTCGCCCGGGTTATGCGGACACGGTATCGCCGTCGCTCGACGAGATCATGGCGCACAAGAGCCGGCTGCTCGCCGCGCGCGGGATCGATCCGGACGACGGGATGTCGTATGCGCTGGACCGGCGCGTGCCGATCGTGCTCGGCGGCTCGCCGAACGCGCTCGCGAACTTCGACCTGCTGCCGTGGGCGGGCCGCAACGGCGAGCGGCGCAAGGAACTGGTGACCGCGCGTCTGAAGCGTTGCGTGTGCGCGGGGCGGATGAGTCTCGCCGACGCGCAGGCGGCGATCGTCGGCAACTGGACGAGCCAGTACGGGCAGATCGCGCGCATGTCGTGCGACGGCGGCGCGACGGACACCGACACGGCGGGGCGCGACGATGACGGTTCCTGATGTCGTTTCGGCGGTACGCCGGCGGCCTCATGGAAAGCGCCCAACCGTGCCGATCCTGGGCGCACCGTGACATGGGCGACGCGTTCCGTCACCTCATCGCCAAGCCTTTTTCGTCCCGTTCATTGCCGCCGGTGTTGCGCAAATCGTCTGATGGCAAAATGCCACATCGCACGATTATTAAATTAGGATTATTCTGATTGCGATCAATAAAAACGGGAGGGCGTTGAAATGATTGCTTCCTTTCTCTTGCTGGTGGTCGCGGCCGGATTTCTCGGTCATACCGCGATGACGCGTGCGAAGCTGCGCGCGAGTCTGCAACCCGTGCGCGTACGAGCCGATCGCCCGCGTCGCTTCCGTTGATGCGCCATGCATCTCACCGTCTGGAATGTCCCCGAATCCTGTAGCGAACAGGACGTGCGGGAGTTTTTCGAGCGTGAACTAGGCCACTACGCGAAGGGCGTGACCGTGTACGACGCGGGCACGTCGAACGCGCATGCGGACCTGGAACTGGATTCGGATGTGCCGTACGTCGCCGACGCGGTCGCGCGCGAACTGCAGGGCCGCAGGCTGGCCGGTGTCGCGTTGCGCGTCAGCGCCGCGCCGTTCGACGAAGAAGAGTCGCCGCGCGGCTGATCCGCGTTTTTTCCTCCCGCTTTTCTCCGTTTTTCCCCGCTTTTCCCCTTTCTGTCGCCGTTTCCCGTGTCGTCGCTTCGCACGCGGAGCGTCGTCATGTCCGGCGCATCCGCTGTTTCCTGAATGGCTCGCACGGCCGGTCCCGGCTGCGGTGGGGCGGTTTTGTCCACAGGCGTAACGCGCCGCGCCGTGACTCAAGCGCGTGGGGAGCGGGTTGTCTGGTTTAATGGCGAAGGATCGCGGTTCGCGGTCGATGAAACCGGATGCCGTCGGTCAGCGACGATGCGGCCCTGACGCAGCATCCGGCAAGCCAACTCCTCTTTACGCGTCTGCCTGCAATCCGATGAAGAACAAAGAAGTATCGCGTCGCATCGATTCCCATGCGCGCGGATCTGCGCTGCGCGAGCGCACGCAGCGCGGCGTTGCGGCCGGTTTTGCGCGATTTGCGTCGTTCGCGCGCGGCGTTTTGTGGGTGGCCGGGTGTCTGGGGGCGTCGGCAGGTGTCGCGTGGGCGGCCGACAATGCGCCGGCGTCGAGCGCGTCCGCACCCGCTTCGACGGCTTCCGCTCCCGTACATCGCGCGCCGGTAGCGGCGTCGGCACAGCACGCATCGTCGGCGTCGGCCGCCAGCGGCGCGTCCGCGCCGGCCGTGGCTTCCGCCGCATCGACTCCATCGGCGGCCTCCGCTGCGATTCCCGTCCCGTTGCCGCTCGTCGTCCCGCAGCATCCGCCGCTGACGCCCGAAGAAGCCGCCGACGAAACCCGTGCCGCGCTCGCTCTGCGCGACGTGTACGCGCGCGAGGTCACGCGTCGTCTGCGTGTGCCGGCCGCCGGGCAGCGCGCATACGGCCAGTTGCTGCAACAGGCGCTAGACGAGAAGAACGTCGGCGCGCTGGCCGGCGAGTACGTGATTCTCGTCGATCGCGCGCCGAACGTGCAGGCGCTGTTCGTCTATTTCCGCGCGACCGTTGACGATCCGTGGCAGATGGTCGGCGCGTCGCCGGTCGCGACCGGGCGTCCGGGCGAGTTCGATCATTTCCTGACGCCGCTCGGCGTGTTCCTGCACTCGCCGGCGAACATGGACTTCCGCGCGGAAGGGACGATGAACCAGAACGGCATCCGCGGCTATGGCAAGCGCGACATGCGGATCTACGATTTCGGCTGGATCGACGGCGAGCGCGGTTGGGGCAAAGGCGGTTATTCGCCGATGCGCTTCCAGATGCACGCGACCGATCCGGACCGGCTGGAGCCGCTGCTCGGCATCCGCCATTCGAAAGGCTGCGTGCGGATTCCGGCATCGCTGAACGTGTTCCTCGACCATCACGGGATCATCGACGCCGAGTACGAGGCGCTCGTCGCGTCCGGCAAGTCGCTGTGGGTGCTGCACACCGACCGGCAGCCCACGCGGTGGGCCGGGCGCTTTGTCGTGGTCGTCGATTCGGCGCGCAAGACGCGTCCCGCGTGGTCGCCGGCGCCGGGCAGCAAGGCGCATGCGAAGCTGCCGCCGGGTGGCGATACGGCCGACTGACGCGGTGTGGGGCGTTGCGGTGCGAGTGGTCGGGCGGGCAGGCCAGGAGCGCGGAGCGTAGCGGTAGACCGCTTGCGCCGACCTGTAACGCGGCGGCAGATCGTTGCGACGAACCGGGCGCGTCCCGCCCCATTGAACAACTGCTTCGCCATTCGTGCGGGCGGAGGGCGGCCCGCGGGCGCCGAGCGGCAACGCAGCGGCAAGCCGCTGCGACGACCCGGCTGCGTGCCGACCTGTCGGTAACCGCTGAGGGGTCCGTCCGGGTTAGGGCGGCCCATCGGTATCGATCGACAGCCTGTCGCCAGACCTTAGTGACAAACTCACTGCGATCCGCGACCGATCTCTGATCGGCCGATAACGCGGCGGCAATCCGCCGGGACCCTCCGGCTTATGCCGCCGCGGTCATCGACAACTGCCTGGCGACCCTCCGCGCGCGGCCAGCCTTCGCGTCCATCATCGGCCCGCGTCGATCTTGCCGCCGCCGGCCCACAACCCTATCCCCGCCGCGCGACCGAAACCCCGATCAGCGCGACCGCGAACCCCGCGATCTGCACCGGCAGCAGCGTTTCCCCGAACCCGACGTAACCTTCGAGCGCCGCAAGCGGCGGCGCGAGGAAAAACAGCGCGGTCGCGCGCGCGGCGTCGCCGCGTCTCACCATCCACACGAGCAGCGTGACGCCCGCGCCGGACAGCATCAGCACGCCCCACGCGAGCGAGATCCACAGCGTCGGCGACGCGATCCAGCGGTGCTCGCCGAGCGCGCCGGCCAGCAGCGCGGCGACGAACGCCGCGCCGAGGTTCTGCACGGCGCTCGCGCTGCGGATGTCGGCCTGTGCGAGCGACGTCTTCTGGTACAGCGTGCCGGCCGTGATCGAGCAGATCGCGACGATCGCGACCGTCACGACGAGCCAGCCGGGCGCATGTCCGCCGTTCGCCGGCGCGGCTGCGCCGGCGCTCGCTTTCGCCGCCGCGCCGAGCTTCGGCGCGAGCACCAGCACGACGCCCGCGAGGCCGAGCCCCATGCCGGTCCAGCGGCGCGGCGTCAGCGTCTCGCCGAACAGGCGCGCGGCGAACGCGGCCGTCAACAGCGGCTGCAACGCGCCGAGCAGCGCCATCACGCCCGCGCTCAAGCCCTGCGCGACCGCCCAGTAGCCCGCGCCGAGATACACGCCTTGCAGCAGCGCGCCCGCGAGCAGGTGCTTGCCGAGTTCGCGTCCGGTCGGCCACTTCGCGCGTGCGACGAGCGCGGCGGCCGCGAACAGCAGCGCGGTGCCGACGAAGCGCGCGAGCAGGTACAGGTTCGGGTCGGCATACGGCGCGATCGCGCGGGCGACGACGAAGCCGGTCGACCACAGGACGACAAAAACGGCGGGAGCGAGCGAGGCGAACATCGGTGACGGCGGACGGTGGGAACGGGCGGCAGTATCGCCCGCGCCGTCGGGCCGGTCTTGTTCAGGACTGCACTGCCCGTGACCCCGGCCGTCGACGGTCGATGCTCAAAGCACGAACAGCATCGCGCCCGCGCCGATCAGTCCGCCGCATACCGCGCACGCGATCAGCAGCGCGCGCGTGCGGCGCTGCTCGCGGCGGAACGCGGCGACGAGCGCCGTTTGCTGCGCATGTGGCGCATGGGCGGGGGCGGCCGCGAGCTGGTGTTGCAGCGAGTGGATCACGAGACGCGGCATGCGCGGCACGATCTGCGCGAGATTCGGCAGTTCTTTCGACAGGCTGCGCAGCCAGCCGCGATGCCCGAGTTCGCGGCGCGCGATGTCCGCGAACGTGCGTTGCGCGATGCCCCACGCGTCCACGTCCGGATGGATCGCGCGCGCGAGCGCCTCGGCCTCGCCGAACGCGCGCTGCGCGGCGGCGAGCCGCGGCGACACCTGGCCGTCGAACGGCTGCACCGCATGCAGCAGTTGATGGAGCAGCGCGCCCGCGCTGCGCTCGCCCGGCTCCGCCGCGAAATGCGCCTCGCTGCGGGTCCGCAGTTCCGCTTCGAGCCGCTCGGGCCGCGTCTGCGGCGGCACGTGCCCCGCAACCTGATGTAGCGTCGCGAGCCGCCCGTAGTCCTGCTCGAACAGCGCGGTCGCGCCATGCACGAAGAACTCGCGCTCCGGCGACGACAGGCTCGACATCAGCGCGGCGCCGGCGAGCACGAGCCGGCCGGCGGTCGGCGGCTCGATGCTCACCGCGACGTGCCGCGCATCGAGCGCCGCGTGAAAGAACCCGTGCTCGAATGCCTGCCGCGCAATCACCTCGACGAGATGCGCGGCGACGCCCGCGACGCTGATCCGATGCGCGGCGAGTGCCGCGACGTCGGTCGCGCGGACCGTGTCGATGTGCTGGACCGTCAGCGTCCGTGCGGTGCACAGGTCCCAGATCACGTCCGGCACGATGACGCGCGGATCGTCGTCGAAATGATGGCCGCTCTGGCTCAGGTTCGCGGCCTGCGCGCGCAGGTCGAAGCGGCGGTGCAGGTCGTCGCGCAATGCGTCGGCGAGCGCGCGCAGCCGCAGCCGCCGCGCGCCGCGCGACACGCGTTCGAGCCAGCGCGCGACCGCGCACAGCAACGCCGCGTCGTCGTCGACCTGCTGGACCTGCGCGGTCCGCAGCACGCGGATCGTCACGGCCGGATGGCCGTTGACCGGCTGCGCGAGCCGCGCGACGTGGGTCTGTTCGCACCAGCCGTTCGATACCGGCTGCGGGTCGACCCACGCGAAGCGCGCGGACGGCGGCTCGCCGAACGCGGCATGGAGCACCGCATCGAGTTCGTCCGGCGCGAGCGGCGCCTCGAAATGCCCGATCGCGTTGACCGCGTCGTGCAGCGTCGCGACGGCCAGTTGCGGACGCGTCGCGAGCGTCCGCGCGAACGCGCCGGCGAGCGGCGCGAGTTGCGGCAATACGCCGTGCAACTGCGCGGACAGGCGGGCGTCGTCGCGCATGCGCGACGCGAGCGACAGGAACCAGTGCAGCCGGTGATGCTTCGGCGACGCAAGCCAGATCAGCCGGAAGCCGTAGCGCAAGGCACAGAAGAACAGGCGAAGTCGGCGAAGTCTTGAACGCATGTAAGCAGGCAGTCAGGCCGGCGATGACGTGCATCGTCGGCCGGTGTCCGGACGGCGAAGAGGGAGAGTATCAGGGAATGCGGGCGGCGACGCACAGGTGTCCGCTCGCGGGTCGCCTGTCACAAGTAATACAATACGCCGGCCCTTCGTTTCCCCATGCCGACGCCGATGCTTGCCGAACAACGCCACCACTACATCCTTTCGCAGGTCACGCGAAACGGGGCGCTGTCGGTGGCCGAACTCGTGCGCGAGCTGCGCGTGTCGCGCGAAACGATCCGCCGCGACCTGAACATGCTCGCCGCGCGCGGGCTGCTCGTCACCACCCATGGGGGCGCGCTGTCGAGCGACCGGCGCGAGCCGGACCTCGACGTGCGCGAGGCGGCGAACGCGAGCGCGAAACGCGCGATCGGCGAGCGCGCGGCCGAACTCGTGCCGGACGGCGCGTCGGTGATCGTCGATTCTGGCAGCACCACGCATGCGCTCGCGCGGGCGCTGACCGGCCGGCACCGGCTGACCGTCTATACGAACGACTGGCGCATCGCGCTGCTGCTCGGCCGGCGCAACGACAATCGCGTGACGCTGCTCGGCGGCGAACTGTCCGACCAGGAGGACGCCACGTTCGGCCTCGACACCGTGCAGCAGCTTGCGCAGTACCACGCGGATTATGCGTTCGTCGGCGCGGGCGGCATCACGCCGGACGGTTATCTGACCGACTACTCGCGGATGGTCGCCGAGGTGCGCGGCCGGATGCTCGCGGCCGCGGGTTGCGCGGTCGTCGTCGCGGACCATTCGAAGTTCGGCCGTCTGACGCCGGTGCGGATCAACGGCTTCGAGCGCGTGCGCTTCGTGATTACCGAACTGGCGCCGGAGAAGGCGGTCGCGCGCGCGATCGAGGCGCGCGGGCCGGAACTTCTGATCGCGTAAGCGGCGCGCTTTCGTCGTCCTGCCGGCCGGCTCGCACCGGCTCATTTCCGCTGTATTTCGCTGTATTCCGCTGTTTCCCGTGCCCGCGCGTTGACGCGCAAGTTGGCGTTTTGTGTCGTTGCTTGCCGATCGTTGCGATCGTCACGGCGCTGTCACGAAAAAAAGTGATTCTTGCGAAGCCCGACCAGACGGGCTCGTCAGGCGAACGCGCAGGTTTTTCCCGCCATTGCGCGCGCCGTGCCCGGCCCGCCGCGCGCCGGATTGCAGGCAATCTGCAATCGACGGCGCCGCGCACCGGAACACGCGCGCCGCGCAGTCCGCCGACGTTCGATCCCACCCGCATCGGATTTCCCGAGCGACAGCGTATTGCCTTCGGAGAGCGACATGAACACCTCGAATTCCCATCGCGCGGGCCTCGTGCGCAAGCTGCTGCCGATCGCGGCCGCCGCGATGATGCTGGGCGGCGCGGCCTGTGCGCACGCCGCCGACGCGGTCGTGCTGTACACGGCCGACGGCCTCGAAAACCTGTACCGCGACGTGCTGCCGGCGTTCGAGAAGAAGGAAGGCGTGAAGGTCAACATCGTCACCGCCGGCAGCGGCGAAGTGGTGAACCGCGCGAACGTCGAGAAGGATTCGCCGAAGGCGGACGTGCTGGTCACGCTGCCGCCGTTCATTCAGCAGGCGAGCCAGAGCGGCCTGCTGCAAAGCTATCAGAGCGCGAACTACCGCAACGTGCCGGCGATCGCGAAGGCGTCGGACGGCGCGTGGGCGACGTTCGTGAACAACTATTTCTCGTTTGCGATCAATCCGGAAGTCGTGAAGAGCCAGCCGAAGACCTTCGCGGACCTGCTGCATCCGGACTACAGCGGCAAGGTCGCGTATTCGAACCCGGCGACCGCCGGCGACGGGATGGCGGTCATCATCCTGACGACGTCGCTGATGGGCGAGGACAAGGCGTTCGACTACCTGAAGAAGCTGGAGCAGAGCGCGAAGTTCCATACGAAGGGCACCGGCTACCTCGACGTGCTGCTGTCGCGCAACGAGATCTCGGTCGCGAACGGCGACCTGCAGATGGACCTCGACGACGCGGCGAACGGCGGGCTGTCGCTGAAGCCGATCTTCCTCGCGGCGGATGCGAGCGGCCGTCCGACGACGTTCCAGCTGCCGTATGCGATCGGCCTGATCAAGAACGGTCCGAACCAGGCCGAGGGCAAGAAGCTGATCGACTATCTGATGTCGACGGACGTGCAGTCGAAGGTGCCGGACATCTACGGCATCCCGGGCCGCACCGACGTGCCGCTCGCCGGCAAGAACGGCGAGGCGGTGAAGCAGGCGATCGCGGGCGTGAAGCTGATTCCGGTGGACTGGAACCAGGTGATGGCGAAGAAGGCCGACTGGACGACGCGCTGGAAGAACGAGGTGATCGGCTCGTCGGGCAAGCAGACCGAAGTCGTGAAGCCGCAGTAAGCGCATACCGTAGTGATCCCGCAGTGACTCTCGACGCAGCGTGACGGGCAGCAGATGAACCAGGTGAACACCGCAGCGCTTTCTCCGGCGGGGCTTGCCCGCGCGCTGCCCGACGCGGGCGATGACGCGGGCGACGCCGCCGCGCAGGCGGGCGTGCAGATCGGGCATCTGAGCGTGCGCTTCGGCGCGCGCACGGTGCTCGACGATCTTTCGCTGACGATCCGCCGCGGCGAGTTGCTGACCGTGCTCGGCCGCAGCGGCTGCGGCAAGACCACGCTGCTGCGCTTCATCGCGGGTTTCATCGAAGCGGACGGTCTGTCCGGCTCGCTGACCGTCGCGGGCCGCGACCTCACGCACGTGCCGCCGCATCGGCGCAATCTGGGGCTGCTGTTCCAGAGTTATGCGCTGTTCCCTCATCTGTCGGTGTTCGAGAACGTCGCGTTCGGGCTGCGCGCGCGGCGCGTGCCGTCCCGCGACGTCGCTCGGCGGGTTGCCGATGCGCTGAAGCTCGTGCAGCTCGGCGACTCGGGCCACGTGATGCCGGCGCAACTGTCGGGCGGGATGCAGCAGCGCGTCGCGCTCGCGCGCGCACTGGTGATCGAGCCGGACGTGCTGCTGCTCGACGAGCCGCTGTCCGCGCTCGATGCGAACCTGCGCGCGTCGGTGCGTTCCGAATTGAAGGCGCTGCACGAGCGGCTGCCGAACCTGACGATCGTCTGCGTGACGCACGACCAGGACGATGCGCTGGTGCTGTCCGACCGCACGCTGCTGATGCGCGACGGGCGCATCGCGCAGCTGGGCACGCCGCAGCAGTTGTACGACACGCCGCGCGATGCGTACGTCGCGCGTTATCTGGGCGCGGCGAACCTGCTGCCGCCGCACGTCGCGTTCGCGCTCGGCGATCCGCGCCACGACGAACGCGACCGTCTCGCGTGCATCCGGCCCGAGCAGTTGACGATCGCGCCGCTCGGCGACGGCTCGCTGCACGGCACGGTAACGTCGGTCGAATGGTATGGCGCGGTGCTGTCGGTGCAGGTCGTGCTCGATGCGATGCCGGACGAGCCGACGCTCGTGACGATGCAGCGCAGCCAGCGCATGAAGCCGGAGAAGGGGATGCGCGTGTCGCTGCGCTATGAGGCGGACGATGTCGTCCTTGTCCACCCCTGACGCGGCCGGCGGCCTGTCCGCCGCGCGCCGCGCCGAAAGCGCCGCCGCGCACGCGGCCGCGGTGCGTCGCCGCGAACGGCGCGCGCAATGGCACCTGGCGTTCATCGTCGTGTTCGTGCTCGGGCCGCTCGTCGTCTATCCGCTGAGCCGGCTCGTGCTGTTGAGCCTCACCGATGCGCATGGCTTGAGCCTGCACGCGTATATCGCGTTCTTCGGCAATCCGGAGTCGCGCGGCGTGATCGGCACGACGCTGTGGATCCTGTTCGTCAGCGCGGGCCTCGCGTCGGTGCTCGGCGTCTGCCTCGCGGCGATCCTGTTTTTCAGGCCGTTTCCGGGCGCGCGGCTCGTGACGCGCTTCCTCGAACTGTTCGTCGCGTTCCCGTCGTTCCTTGTCGCGTTCACGCTGATCTTTCTGTACGGCTCGCAAGGCTCGTTCAGCATCGCGCTGCAACGGCTGCTGCATCGCGAGACGCCGCCGCTCGATTTCCTGTTCGGCATCGGCGGCGTGGTTCTGGCGGAGGTCGTGTTTTATGCGCCGTTCGTCGTGCGGCCGACGCTCGCCGCGTTCGCGCTGCTCGACATGCGGCTCGTCGAGGCCGCGCGCAGTCTAGGCGCGAACAGCGCGATGGTCGCCGCGCGCGTGATCCTGCCGCTCGCGTGGCCAGGCATCGCGGCCGGCACGCTGCTGTGTTTCCTGCTGACGTTCAACGAGTTCGGCATCCTGCTCGTGCTCGGCAGCGCGCATCTCATCACGCTGCCGGTCGCGATCTACAGCGCGGCGACCGTCGATCTCGACCTGCCGACCGCCGCCGCGGGCGCGGTCGTGATGCTCGCGATGTCGCTGTCGCTGTATGCGCTGTACCGGCGGGTCGATCGCCGCGCGGGGCGGGGGAATCGTAATGGCCGCTGATCCCGGTCGCATTGCGTTGCCGAAGCATCTGCGCGCGCGGCCCGTGACGCGCCGGTTCGCGGCGCGCGTTGCAAGCGGCGTGCTGCTCGCGTTCGCCGCGTTGCTGTGCGTGTGGCTGTTCGTGCTGCCGGTCGCCGTCGTCGCGCTGTCGAGCGTCGCGTCGCACTGGTCGGGGACGATCTTCCCGGACGGCTTCAGCACGCGCTGGTTCGAGCGTCTCGGTTCGAGCGACTTCGACGCGGTCGTCACCAGCATCGAGGTCGGCTTCGGCGTCGCGGTGCTCGGCACCGCGGTCGGGCTGTGGCTCGCGCTGGCGCTAGAAGGTCGCGACCGGCGCGGCCTCGGCGCGCTCGTCGATCTGCTCGCGATGGTGCCGAACGGCGTGCCGAGCGTGGTGCTCGGCCTCGCGGTGCTGATCGCGTATCACAAGGCGCCGCTCGACCTGTCGGGTTCGGCCGCGATTGTCGTGCTCGTGCAGCTCGCGCTGGTGCTGCCGTTCTGCTATCGATGCGCGTCGGCCGCGCTGCGGCCCGAACTGACCGTGCTGCGCGAAGCGGCCGCGAGCCTCGGCGCGCCGCCTTCGATGGTGCTGCGGCGGGTCGTGCTGCCGCAACTCGTGCCGGCGATCCGCGCGAGTCTCGCGCTCGGTTTCGCGCTGTCGCTCGGCGAGCTGGGCGCGACGCTGACCGTCTATCCGCCCGGCTTCGCGACGGTGCCGATCGTGGTCGTGGGCCAGGTCGAGCGCGGTTATTACCTGCCGGCGTCCGCGCTGTCGCTGATCCTGCTGCTCGTGTCGCTCGCGGCGCTGGTGCTGATCGCGGCGCGCGCGCCGCGCCGTCCCGCGGACTGACCGGCTTCGCGGACGCGGCGATGCAAAGCGCGTCCTGCGTCGCCGGCTGCGCCGATACTGACCGGATCACGCGACGATGACCGATCTCACGCAGCCCGATTCCGTCACGCCGATCGACATGGTGCGTCAGCACTCGCTGACGACGCTCGTGCGCGACGAGATCGAGCGGCATATCGCGGCCGGCGCGCTGAGGCCGGGCGACAAGCTGAACGAGGCCGAATGGGCGGCTCGATTGCAGGTGTCGCGCGGGCCAGTGCGCGAGGCGTTTCGCGCGCTGGAGCAGGCGGGGCTCGTGCGCAACGAGAAGCATCGGGGTGTGTTCGTGCGGACGGTGTCGGCGGTCGAGGCGGGCGAACTGGACGTCGTGCTCGCCGCGCTGGAGGAGACCGCGTGCCGGCTGGTCGCGGCGCGTATCGATGCGGCGCTGGTCGCGGTGCTGCACGACCGGCTCGCGAGGATGCGCGACGCGCTGGGCATTTGCGATCGCGATGCTTATGCGCGCGCGAGCGGCGAGTTTCGCGATGCGATCGTCGCGGCGGCCGGCAACGGCAGGCTGCACGATACGTATCGACGGCTCGCAGGCGAGCTTCGGTTGTCGCGTCGTGGCGCGCAGGATGCGCGCGCGGCGGCCGGCGACGAAACGATGACGCGTTCGTATGCGGAGCATCGTGCGGTGCTGAATGCGCTGGCGTCGCGCGATGCCGACGAGGCGGTCGCGCTGATGCGCGCCTATGCGGACGACGTGCGCGCGTGAGTCGCGATGATGGCTGTTATCGAATGGGAGTCATGGCGTATGGCACTGAACTTGGAAGATATCCGGAATCTGTTCGCTGCGTGGGGTTCGCTCGCGTATAGCGGCGAGCCGGTCACGCAACTGGAGCACGCGTTGCAGAGCGGCGCGCTGGCGCAGGAGGCGGGCGCGAGCGACGAACTGATCGCCGCGGCATTTCTGCACGATCTCGGGCATCTGTTGAATCGGCAGGGCGAGACGCCGACCGCGCGCGGCGTCGATGATCTGCACCAGTACTATGCGCTGCCGTTCCTGCGGCCGGTGCTGCCGGATAGCGTGCTCGAACCGATCCGGCTGCATGTGGATGCGAAGCGGTATCTATGTGCTGTGGACTCCGCGTATTACGGTCGCTTGTCCGCGGATTCGGTTCGAAGCCTGAAATTGCAGGGCGGGGTGTTCGACGAAGCGGAAGCGGCGGAATTTGCCGCGCGACCTTATGCGTCCGATGCGGTGCTGCTGCGTCGCTGGGACGATTGCGCGAAAGAGGCAGGCAAGGCGACGCCGGATCTCGATTACTTTTTATCCGTTGTCGATCGCGTGATGACGAAGCATGCGCTGGCGTGAATTGCATGCGCGCATGTGTCTTTTGGGGCCGTTCAAAAACCGCTTGCGTGAAGGGGCGGTGGTGTCTAGAATCGCGGTCTTTCGCATTTCCGCAAGGGGATGTGGGGAAACGGGAAGGCTTATGTAGAGGCCTTTGCGGGCGCAGGAGCGGTGAGCGTGACGGGTTGAGGGAAGTAAAAAAACCTGTTGACGGATAGCTGAACGGTCTGCATAATCTCGTTTCTCTGCTGCTGACGCAGCAACGCACGAAACGCCGGGTAGTGAGTGGTTTTCCGGGGTTGAGTGTGACGCGATCTTTAAAAATTTACAGCCGATAAGTGTGGGCGCTCGATGCGGACTGCGCGACATCTTCTCCTTCGGGAGAGGGTGCAGCAAAAGTATCAGCAGCAAGGCGCTCGCACGAAAGTAAAGGTGGGTTTCACGTCCGTTGAGAAACGGGGGTGGAATCTGTCAGCACTTTGAGTGAGCGACCGGCTCCGGTGAGAGATCACTGGAACCGAAAGACAGTAACAGGTTTGAACTGAAGAGTTTGATCCTGGCTCAGATTGAACGCTGGCGGCATGCCTTACACATGCAAGTCGAACGGCAGCGCGGGGGCAACCCTGGCGGCGAGTGGCGAACGGGTGAGTAATACATCGGAACGTGTCCATTAGTGGGGGATAGCCCGGCGAAAGCCGGATTAATACCGCATACGATCTGTGGATGAAAGCGGGGGACCGAAAGGCCTCGCGCTAACGGGGCGGCCGATGGCGGATTAGGTAGTTGGTGGGGTAAAGGCCTACCAAGCCGACGATCCGTAGCTGGTCTGAGAGGACGACCAGCCACACTGGGACTGAGACACGGCCCAGACTCCTACGGGAGGCAGCAGTGGGGAATTTTGGACAATGGGGGCAACCCTGATCCAGCAATGCCGCGTGTGTGAAGAAGGCCTTCGGGTTGTAAAGCACTTTTGTCCGGAAAGAAATCATCCCTGCTAATACCGGGGGTGGATGACGGTACCGGAAGAATAAGCACCGGCTAACTACGTGCCAGCAGCCGCGGTAATACGTAGGGTGCGAGCGTTAATCGGAATTACTGGGCGTAAAGCGTGCGCAGGCGGTGATGTAAGACCGATGTGAAATCCCCGGGCTTAACCTGGGAACTGCATTGGTGACTGCATCGCTGGAGTATGGCAGAGGGGGGTGGAATTCCACGTGTAGCAGTGAAATGCGTAGAGATGTGGAGGAACACCGATGGCGAAGGCAGCCCCCTGGGCCAATACTGACGCTCATGCACGAAAGCGTGGGGAGCAAACAGGATTAGATACCCTGGTAGTCCACGCCCTAAACGATGTCAACTGGTTGTTGGGGATTCATTTCCTTAGTAACGTAGCTAACGCGTGAAGTTGACCGCCTGGGGAGTACGGTCGCAAGATTAAAACTCAAAGGAATTGACGGGGACCCGCACAAGCGGTGGATGATGTGGATTAATTCGATGCAACGCGAAAAACCTTACCTACCCTTGACATGTACGGAACCCTGGTGAGAGCCGGGGGTGCCCGAAAGGGAGCCGTAACACAGGTGCTGCATGGCTGTCGTCAGCTCGTGTCGTGAGATGTTGGGTTAAGTCCCGCAACGAGCGCAACCCTTGTCCCTAGTTGCTACGCAAGAGCACTCCAGGGAGACTGCCGGTGACAAACCGGAGGAAGGTGGGGATGACGTCAAGTCCTCATGGCCCTTATGGGTAGGGCTTCACACGTCATACAATGGTCGGAACAGAGGGTCGCCAACCCGCGAGGGGGAGCCAATCCCAGAAAACCGATCGTAGTCCGGATCGCAGTCTGCAACTCGACTGCGTGAAGCTGGAATCGCTAGTAATCGCGGATCAGCATGCCGCGGTGAATACGTTCCCGGGTCTTGTACACACCGCCCGTCACACCATGGGAGTGGGTTTTGCCAGAAGTGGCTAGTCTAACCGCAAGGAGGACGGTCACCACGGCAGGATTCATGACTGGGGTGAAGTCGTAACAAGGTAGCCGTATCGGAAGGTGCGGCTGGATCACCTCCTTTCCAGAGCTATGCGCGGTTTCCGTGTCAGAGCGCTCACACTTGTCGGCTGTAGAGAGAAGGACAGACCCGGGGGTCTGTAGCTCAGTCGGTTAGAGCACCGTCTTGATAAGGCGGGGGTCGCTGGTTCGAATCCAGCCAGACCCACCATCCTGGTCCGGAGGGTGCGAGCCACAGTCTCCCGCGTGTGTACGCAAGACACGGGGGGGCATAGCTCAGCTGGGAGAGCACCTGCTTTGCAAGCAGGGGGTCGTCGGTTCGATCCCGTCTGCCTCCACCAAGGTCTGTCCATCAGTCATCAGTGCACAGTGTCCTGTTCAGGGCATTGCGCATTGGCGACTGAGCCAGTCAGCTGATTATCGGCTGTCGTTCTTTAACAATCAGGAAGAAGTAGTAAAGAGATTCATCGAAAGCACTTAGAGATGGGTGTGAGTAGAGAATCAGGGTTGTGATTGTATCGATGTATCTCAAGGCCGTCGCAAGACGGATTGGAATACGGCACAACGCTAAAACTCAACCTGTAGCGGAGCGGCTTCGAAAGAGGCCCACCCGTTATAGGGTCAAGCGAACAAGTGCATGTGGTGGATGCCTTGGCGATCACAGGCGATGAAGGACGCGGTAGCCTGCGAAAAGCTCCGGGGAGCTGGCAAACAAGCTTTGATCCGGAGATGTCCGAATGGGGAAACCCACTCCGAATGGAGTATCCATGGCTGAATACATAGGCCATGTGAAGCGAACGCGGCGAACTGAAACATCTAAGTAGCCGCAGGAACAGAAATCAACCGAGATTCCCAGAGTAGTGGCGAGCGAAATGGGATCAGCCTGCATTCTTTATCTGTACCGTTAGTCGAACGCTCTGGAAAGTGCGGCCATAGCAGGTGATAGCCCTGTAGACGAAAACGGCATGGAAGAACTAGGTATGCGACAAGTAGGGCGGGACACGTGAAATCCTGTCTGAAGATGGGGGGACCATCCTCCAAGGCTAAATACTCGTGATCGACCGATAGTGAACCAGTACCGTGAGGGAAAGGCGAAAAGAACCCCGGGAGGGGAGTGAAACAGATCCTGAAACCGCATGCATACAAACAGTCGGAGCCTCGCAAGGGGTGACGGCGTACCTTTTGTATAATGGGTCAGCGACTTACATTCAGTGGCGAGCTTAACCGTATAGGGCAGGCGTAGCGAAAGCGAGTCCGAACAGGGCGTCCAGTCGCTGGGTGTAGACCCGAAACCAGGTGATCTATCCATGGCCAGGCTGAAGGCACGGTAACACGTGCTGGAGGGCCGAACCCACTAACGTTGAAAAGTTAGGGGATGAGCTGTGGATAGGGGTGAAAGGCTAAACAAACCTGGAAATAGCTGGTTCTCTCCGAAAACTATTTAGGTAGTGCCTCGTGTATCACCTTCGGGGTAGAGCACTGTCATGGTTGAAGGGTCCATTGCGGATTACTTC
The DNA here is from genome assembly GCF_900104845.1 of Paraburkholderia caballeronis. NCBI lineage: Bacteria > Pseudomonadati > Pseudomonadota > Betaproteobacteria > Burkholderiales > Burkholderiaceae > Paraburkholderia > Paraburkholderia caballeronis. Next base: position 1,618,082 of record NZ_FNSR01000002.1, read on the forward strand.
GCCATAGCAAACTCCGAATACCGAAGAGTGCAATCACGGGAGACAGACATCGGGTGCTAACGTCCGGTGTCAAGAGGGAAACAACCCAGACCGCCAGCTAAGGTCCCTAAAATTGGCTAAGTGGGAAACGAAGTGGGAAGGCAAAAACAGTCAGGAGGTTGGCTTAGAAGCAGCCACCCTTTAAAGAAAGCGTAATAGCTCACTGATCGAGTCGTCCTGCGCGGAAGATGTAACGGGGCTAAGCCAGTTACCGAAGCTGCGGATGCGTGCTTGCACGCATGGTAGGAGAGCGTTCCGTAAGCCTGCGAAGGTGCACTGGAAAGTGTGCTGGAGGTATCGGAAGTGCGAATGCTGACATGAGTAGCGATAAAGGGGGTGAAAGGCCCCCTCGCCGTAAGCCCAAGGTTTCCTACGCAACGTTCATCGGCGTAGGGTGAGTCGGCCCCTAAGGCGAGGCAGAAATGCGTAGCTGATGGGAAGCAGATTAATATTTCTGCACCATTGTGAAATGCGATGGGGGGACGGATCGCGGAAGGTTGTCCGGGTGTTGGAAGTCCCGGTCGCTGCATTGGAGAAGGTACCCTGGCAAATCCGGGTACGGAATTCAAGGGTGTGGCGCGAGCTCCTTCGGGAGCGAAGCAATCGGAAGGGGTTCCAGGAAAAGCCTCTAAGCTTCAGTTTCACAGTGACCGTACCGCAAACCGACACAGGTGGGCGAGATGAGTATTCTAAGGCGCTTGAGAGAACTCGGGAGAAGGAACTCGGCAAATTGGTACCGTAACTTCGGGATAAGGTACGCCCCTGTAGCTTGAGCGGCTCGCGCCGTGAGGGTGAAGGGGTTGCAATAAACTGGTGGCTGCGACTGTTTAATAAAAACACAGCACTCTGCAAACACGAAAGTGGACGTATAGGGTGTGACGCCTGCCCGGTGCCGGAAGATTAAATGATGGGGTGCAAGCTCTTGATTGAAGTCCCGGTAAACGGCGGCCGTAACTATAACGGTCCTAAGGTAGCGAAATTCCTTGTCGGGTAAGTTCCGACCTGCACGAATGGCGTAACGATGGCCACACTGTCTCCTCCCGAGACTCAGCGAAGTTGAAGTGTTTGTGATGATGCAATCTCCCCGCGGCTAGACGGAAAGACCCCATGAACCTTTACTGCAGCTTTGCATTGGACTTTGAACCGGTTTGTGTAGGATAGGTGGGAGGCTGTGAAGCGGCAACGCCAGTTGTCGTGGAGCCGTCCTTGAAATACCACCCTGATCTGTTTGAGGTTCTAACCTTGGTCCGTTATCCGGATCGGGGACAGTGCATGGCAGGCAGTTTGACTGGGGCGGTCTCCTCCCAAAGGGTAACGGAGGAGTACGAAGGTACGCTAGGTACGGTCGGAAATCGTGCTGATAGTGCAATGGCATAAGCGTGCTTGACTGCGAGACTGACAAGTCGAGCAGGTGCGAAAGCAGGTCATAGTGATCCGGTGGTTCTGTATGGAAGGGCCATCGCTCAACGGATAAAAGGTACTCTGGGGATAACAGGCTGATACCGCCCAAGAGTTCATATCGACGGCGGTGTTTGGCACCTCGATGTCGGCTCATCTCATCCTGGGGCTGTAGCCGGTCCCAAGGGTATGGCTGTTCGCCATTTAAAGAGGTACGTGAGCTGGGTTTAAAACGTCGTGAGACAGTTTGGTCCCTATCTGCCGTGGGCGCTGGAAGTTTGAGGGGGCCTGCTCCTAGTACGAGAGGACCGGAGTGGACGAACCTCTGGTGTACCGGTTGTCACGCCAGTGGCATCGCCGGGTAGCTATGTTCGGAAGAGATAACCGCTGAAAGCATCTAAGCGGGAAACTCGCCTCAAGATGAGACTTCCCCGGGGCTTCGAGCCCCTTGAAGGGTCGTTCAAGACCAGGACGTTGATAGGTCAGGTGTGGAAGCGCAGTAATGCGTTAAGCTAACTGATACTAATTGCCCGTAAGGCTTGATCCTATAACAGGTGTGTCGGTCATGGCCGGTGCCTCAGCACCCGGCCGGACCCATCCCCCAGCGGGATGCGCCGCAAGTTGAGAACGTGTTGTGCAGAACATCACAACCCCCACTCTTTACGCTTCTTCCAGATTGGCTGTGGCGCGACCCCAAACCGCGACGCAGCAACCCGTCATGCCTGATGACCATAGCGAGTCGGTCCCACCCCTTCCCATCCCGAACAGGACCGTGAAACGACTCCACGCCGATGATAGTGCGGATTGCCCGTGTGAAAGTAGGTAATCGTCAGGCTCCTCATGCTGTCCCCGATACCCCGGCCTCTCCATCCAACGGAGGGTCGGGGTTCGGCGTTTACGGCACTGAAAAACTATAACGCCCCGGCACCATCGGCATCCCTGCTGTACAGACGAATCGCTTTGCTCAAAGCAGAACCACGGCAGCACAACAACGAAAACGGCCTGCCGAAACATCGCAGCAGGCCGATCCACTCCTTTCCCAAACCGTCAGTTCGTGCTTTTCACCGCATGCACGACGTCTTCATCCTCGACAGCCGCTAACGCTTCACCAGCCAGCTGTTCCTGCGTAAGCTCATCGAGCAGCGCCTGATCGCGGGCAATCACCTCCGGCAGGTGCGCCCGCAAAAACTCCACCCACGTCTTCGTTTTCGCATCGACGAACTTGCGCGACGGATAAAGCGCATACACGTTGGTCTTCTGCAGCGTGTGATGGGGCAGCACGCGCATCAGCGTTCCATTGCTTAGTCCTTCGACCGCCGCATACACCGGCAGCGTGCCGATACCCATCCCCTCCCGGATCGCGACAGCAAGCGATTCCGCGATATTCACCTGCACCGGTCCATCCACTTCCATCTCGACGCTGCCTTCCGGACCTTCCAACACCCACTCGTGGGCCGGAAACGCGGGCGTCTTCAGGATCAGGCAGTCGTGATGCGCGAGATCGGCCGGCACGCGCGGCGCACCGTGCGCTCGCAGATACGCTGGCGACGCGCACAGGATGCTGCAGCTCGATCCGAGTTGATGCGAGACGAGATCCGAATTCGGCAGCGACGACGCCGTCACGATCGACACGTCGCTGCTGCCCTCGAACAGATCCGGCATCCGCTGCGACAGCGTCAGCTCTACCGTCACTTCCGGATGCAACGCGCGGTAGCGCGAGATCGCCGGCAGCACGTATTGCTGTCCGATGCTCGCGAAACTATGCATGCGCAACGCGCCGGCAGGGCGTTCGTGTGCGCAGCTCGCTTCCTCTTCGGCGCTGTCGACGTCGGCGAGTATCTGCGTGCAGCGTTTCAGATACCGCTCGCCCGCGGGCGTCAGCGCGAGCCGGCGCGTCGAGCGATTCAGCAGGCGCGTGCGCAGATGCGCTTCGAGTTCCGACACGGCGCGCGACATCGCACCCGTCGTCGAATCGAGCGACTGCGCAGCGGCAGTGAAACTGCCGGCTTCGACCACGCGGACGAAGACCCGCATATTTTGTAGCGTATCCATCAATTCTTCATATTCGGCACGGAGGCGCTATTGTCCGCCTCCCGGGCCGCTTCATTGTTGAGTGATATGGAACGGACGTTCACTGTCCGTCGCGTTAATTCGCCTGATCGGCGCTCCTACAATCGGCCCCTCTACCTTTGGCGACCCGCCTCCGGTCTTTCCGTAACAGCCCGCCGTAGTGCGCTTTTCATGAACCGCCAGCAAGCGATCAACCGGACGTTCGACTCGCGTCGGCGCGTCGAATCCCTATGGCGCGCGACCCGGCGGGCCGTGCGCGACTGGCAGGGCACCGACGGCGCAGTCTGGCTGCATCTGCTGAAGACGGTCACCGCCTGCCTGATGGCGATGGGCATCGCGATGCTGCTCGATCTGCCCCAGCCGCGCATCGCGATGACCACCGTGTTCGTGCTGATGCAGCCGCTGTCGGGCATGGTGTTCGCGAAGAGCGTGTACCGGATCGTCGGCACCGGAGTCGGGATGGTGGCGGCCGTGGTGCTGGGCGCGGTGTTCGTGCAGCAGCCCGAGTTGTACATCCTCGGGATCACGGCGTGGGTTGCCGCCTGTACTGCGGCGGCAATGCGGAATAGACATTTTCGCTGGTACGGCTTCGTGCTCGCAGGCTATACGGCGGCGCTGATCGGGATACCGGTCGTCACGCAGCCCAACGGGCTGTTTCTCGCGGCGCTCGGACGAGGCGCGGAAGTCGCGATCGGCATTCTGTGCTCGGGGATCGTGAGCGCGGTGATCATGCCGCGGCAGTCGGGTTCGTTGCTGACCCAGACGCTGCGCATGCGGTTCCGCGATTTTACTGCTTTCGCAGCGGGCGTGCTGGCAGGCGGGGTCGAGCGGCGTGCATTCGAAGGCCGTTTTGCGAGCCTCGTCGACGAAATCGTCAGTTTCGAGGCGACCCGCGCGTATTCGTTTTTCGAGGACCCGATACTGCGCTCGCGCAGCCAGCATCTCGCGCGCCTGAACGACGAATTCATGCACGTGTGCGCGCGGCTGCACGCGCTGCGGCAGTTGCTGAAGCGGCTGCGCTGGGACAACGCCGCGATCCAGCCGCTCGCCCCGTATTTCAACGCGCTTTCGACCTTGCTCGCGCAACGGCCGTATCCGGACGAAACGGACCGCGCGTACGCGACCCGCATCGCCCGCGCGCTGCATACGTTTCAGTGCACGCTGCCGCGCAGCGTGCGCGAGACGCGGCGTCCGCTCGAAAACGCATCACCCGACGCGTTGCAGGACTTCGATACGTTGGCGGAACTGCTGTACCGCTTCACGACGGAAGTGATCCAGTACAGCGAGACTTACGCGGCGCTGACATTGCCGACGGTCGCGCGCGCATCGCGTGCCACGCGCTATGTCGCCAGGACGAACTGGTACGTCGTTGCGTTCACGTTCGTGCGCACGGCGGTCGTGATGGCCGCGATCGGCTGGTTCTGGATCGAGACGGACTGGCCGAGCGGCGGCCTCGCGATGATCGCCGCCGCGCTGACCTGCGCGCTGACGTCGTCCACGCCGAACGCGACGCGGATGGCCGTGCAGATGGCCGTCGGCGCGATATTCGGTTCGTCGGTCGGTTATCTGTTCAGTTGTTATGTGTATCCGAACGTGGACGGTTTCCTGCTGCTCTGCGCGGTGCTCGTGCCGGTGCTCGCGCCCGGCGCGTTTCTCGCCGCCCGACGCGGCGTGTCCGGCTACGGCATCGGCTTTTCGGTGTTCTTCTGCCTGCTCGCGGGGCCGGACAACGTGATCGTCTACGCGCCGGACCTGCTGATCAACAACGGCATCGCGATCGTCGCGGCGATGCTGGTCGCCGCGCTCGCGTTCGCGATCGTGTTTCCGCCGCACATGGGATGGCTGATCGAGCGGATGTGCGTGGACCTGCGCGGCCAGGTCGTGCTCGCGTGCACCGGCAAGCTCGACGGACTCGGCCAGCGGTTCCAGTCCGGCACGCACGATCTGATGCATCAACTGCGGCTCTTGTTGAGCGGCCGGATAAGCGCGCATCGGCGCGCGCTGCGCTGGATGCTGGTCGCGCTCGAAGTCGGGCATGCCGTGATCGACCTGCGCCGCGAGGCGGCGCACGCGCGGTATATCGGCACGCTCGACGACCGCTGGCCCGCGTGCGTCGAACGCGTGCTCGCCGACATCGCGACGCTGTTCTCCCGCCCCGATCGACGCCAGCTCGACCGCGCGCTGGTGTCGGTGCGCGCGGCCACGTGGGTCGCGCAACAGGTGCTCGACGCCGTGCATACGGACCGCGGGCGGCGCCACGACCTGCAACGGCTGCTCAGTTATCTGCATTTCATCCGCAGCGCGCTGCTGGACCGCGACGCGCCGCTCGGCGCGATTTCGCGGAGCGGCCCGAGATCGCGCGCGCGTTGACCGATGCGTACCGGTGTCAAGGCAGGCGATCTTGCTATCGGACGGAAAAATGCATTCCAGCGCGGCTTCTTAATCAATGACGACCTGGATCATATAGTCACACCACTGCCACGCAGTACCCCATAGCACTGGAGAGTAAAATGAAGTCCCTGAAAGTCGCCGTTGTCGCCTGTTCGTTGTTTGCCGCCGCCGCCGCTGCGTATGCACAGACGGAAGCGCCCACGGCGAACGCTCCGCAGCAGGTTGCACAACCCGGCACGTCCGCAGCCGACGCCTCGGCCCGCCGCGACGCTGCCAAGCCGGCGAAGAAAGTCGATGACTGCGTCGGTCCCGTCAGCTTCTGCAACATCTACTTCGGTAGCTAATCCATCGCAGAACGGCCATGCAACCGCATGCCGACGACATGCCGCGACACCGCAATCCGGGTGCCGCGGCATTGTGCGTTTGAGGGGCCGCGCCCATGCGCGACGTTGAAGGAAGCCACCGGAGCGGGACTCGCGAACGGCATTGGTGGAAAGGATAACTGTGGAGACTTTGATGTACGAAGACCGTATTCGTTGTGCCGCGTTGCGCGGGAAGATCACTTCGGCCGCCGAGGCGGCGCAGCTCGTGCGCAACGGCATGCGCGTCGGCGCGAGCGGTTTCACGCGGGCCGGCGACACGAAAGCCGTGCCGCTCGAACTGGCGCGCCGCGCGCGCGAGGAAAAAGAGCCGCTGCGCATCACGCTGATGACCGGCGCATCGCTCGGCCACGACGTCGACCGCATGCTGACCGAGGCCGGCGTGCTCGAACGCCGGCTGCCGTTCCAGGTGGACACCACGCTGCGCAACGCGATCAATCGCGGCGAGGTGATGTTCATCGACCAGCATCTGTCCGAGACGGTCGAGATGCTGCGCGCGAACCTGCTCGGCAAGCTCGATCTCGCGATCATCGAGGCGGTCGCGATCACCGAAACCGGCGGCATCGTGCCGACCACGTCGGTCGGCAACTCGGCCAGCTTCGCGATCCTCGCGGACAAGGTCATCGTCGAGGTGAATCTCGCGCAGCCGCTCGCGCTCGAAGGGCTGCACGACATCTGGATTCCGGGCCGCCGCCCGCATCGCGACCCGTTGCCGGTCGTGAGCCCGAGCGACCGCGTCGGCGTTACGGCCATCGAGATTCCGCCGGAAAAGATCGCGGCGATCGTCATCACGAACGAGGCCGACAGCCCGTCCACCGTGCTGCCCGCCGACGACGAAACCGCGCGCATCGCCGGCCATCTGATCGAATTCATGCAGCACGAGGTCACGCATGGCCGGATGCCCGCGCAACTGCCGCCGATCCAGGCCGGCATCGGCACGATCGCGAACGCGGTGCTGTCCGGTTTCGTGTCGTCGCCGTTCGAGGCGCTGACGATGTACTCCGAGGTGTTGCAGGACTCGACGTTCGACCTGCTCGACGCGGGCAAGATGGTGTTCGCGTCGGGCGCGTCGATGACGCTGTCCGCGACGCGCCAGGCGCAGGTGCTGGCCGAACTCGACCGCTATCGCGACCGTCTCGTGCTGCGTCCGCAGGAGGTCAGCAACCATCCGGAAGTGATTCGCCGGCTCGGCCTGATCGCGCTGAACACCGCGCTCGAATGCGACATCTACGGCAACGTGAACTCGACGCACGTCGGCGGCACGCACATGATGAACGGCATCGGCGGCTCCGGCGACTTCGCGCGCAACGCGTCGTGCGCGATCTTCGCGACGAAGTCGATAGCGAAGGACGGCCGCATTTCGAGCATCGTGCCGATGGTCCCGCATTGCGACCACAACGAACACGACGTCGACGTGATCGTCACCGAGCAGGGGTTGGCCGACCTGCGCGGGCTCGCGCCGCGCGAGCGCGCGTTGCAGATCATCGAGCACTGCGCGCATCCGCTGTATCGCGACCTGCTGCGCGACTACTATCGCGACGCGCTGAAGGGCGGCGGCCAGACGCCGCACAGGCTGGACAAGGCGTTCGAAATGCATCTGCGCTTCAACGACACCGGTTCGATGCTGCCGGCCGTCGCGCAGGGCCTCGCGGCGAACGTCTGAGCTTGTGGGCGGCCCGAGCGCCGCCGCATGGCGAAACACAAGCCGCCAAAACAAAAACGGGAGTGCCGGACAACGGCACTCCCGTTTTTTTCGTGCGACGGCGCGGCTACGCTCGCCGGAAGAGCCGGATGATGAACAGCAGGATGACCGCGCCGATGATGGCCGTGATGATCGAGCTGATCATGCCGCCGCCGATCGAGATGCCGAGCAGGCCCGCGAGCCATCCGCCGATGAACGCGCCCACGATCCCGACGATGATATCGACGATCAATCCGAAGCCGCCGCCCTTCACGAGGATGCCGGCGAGCCAGCCTGCGATTGCGCCGATGATGAGCCAGGCGATGATGCCGTGTTCCATATGATTTCCCCCATTGTTGACGTGAGCGAGCCCACGGTGAGGGCAGATTAATCGAACGAATCGGGCGCGTCCATGACTGTGAGGCCCAGTTAACATTTGCATACGCTTTTTTACATGCCGATCGCATGCATTGTGCGTTGATTAGCTAACGTCGCAGCAACGGCGCGCCGGGCGCCGCGCATCACGGACCCTCCCGCTCATTCAGGCGCCGCTTCCACTTCCGCGGCTGTCCACGTGACGCTGGACACGCTTTTTTCCATCGCGAGCCGGCTCGCCATCTGTTCGAGCTTGGGCTGGTCCTTCGGATGCAGCTTTAGTGTCGCGGTTACGCGCACCTGTTGCGGACGGTCCGCCAGGTCCTCGCTCGTCAGGCTCTGGAACGACAGCGGCGTCGAATACATCGAATTCGTCAGCACCGTGCGAATATGAATCTCGTCCTCCTCGCGGCACACGACGGTCAGCATGTATTCGCGCACGAGATCCGCATTCGACACCGGCGTCGCGTTGATGAAGCGGCTCACTTCGCGCAGCACCGTGTTCGTCAGCAGCACGATCGCGGTGCCGGCGACCGCCGGGCCGTAATGGCCCGCGCCGCACAGCACGCCGACCGCCGCCGAGCACCATAGCGTCGCGGCGGTGTTGATTCCCTGGATCGAGCCCTTGTCGCGCATGATCACGCCGCCGCCGAGGAAACCGACGCCGGACACCACATACGCCGAAATCTGCGTGACGCCGGCGGTGCCGTTGCCGGTCAGCACGCCGAGCGTGACGAACAGGCTCGCGCCGCTTGCGACGAGCGTGATCGTGCGCAGGCCAGCCGTGCGCTGGCGTATCTGGCGTTCGAGTCCGATCGCGACGCCGCATGCGAAAGCGGCCGCGAGTCGCAGCGCAAGGTCGAAAGTCATCGTTCTTTCATCTGGGGCAGGGCGGGAACCGGCCGCAACACGTCGCGCGCAAAGCCGGGTGCGAACCGCGACGCGGGTGCGGCGGAAACCGGCCGCATGCAGGCGCGACCGCCGTGCGCCGCGCGAACCGGCCGGCGCGGCGAAACGCGGTGGATCATACGCGGATGGGCCGTGCCCGCCAAGCTGTCTGGCCTGTCATGTGCGGGTCAGCATCCAGCCACGACCGTTCCGCCAGACTGGCGCCATCGTTGGTCATGGTAATGAGGCAGTCACGATGGACAGGAGCAACTGATGGATACGCTGCGAAACATGCGAATCTTCGTCCGGGTCGTCGAGTCCGGCAGTTTCACGCGCGCGGCCGCGCACGAGTCGATGACGACGGCGCAGGTGTCGCGCGCGATCACCGACCTCGAATCGCGGCTGCGCACACGGCTGTTGAACCGGACCACGCGGCGCATGTCGCTGACCGAGGCAGGCGAGCGTTATCTGCAAAGCTGCCGGCGCATCCTCGCGGACGTCGAGCAGGCCGAGGCGGAAGCCGCGGCCGCGCATGCGAATCCGGTCGGCAAGCTGCGCGTGTACGGCGGCACGAGCTTCGGCCAGCACTACGTGATGCCGCTGATCGCGCGCTACCAGCAGCATCAGCCCGAGGTCGCCGTCGATCTGACCATCGCGCAGCAGATGCCCGACATCATCGAGGAAGGCTTCGACGTCGCGGTCGTGATCGCGGCGCAGCTTGAGGATTCCGCGCTGATCTCGCAGCATCTCGGCAGCACCGCCGCGATCCTGTGCGCGTCGCCCGAGTATCTGCGCACGCGCGGCGCGCCCGAATCGTTCGACGATCTCGACCACCATACCTGCCTGCATCTGACCGACGCGAGCCTGCCCGCCGGCCAGTGGGTGTCCGAGGGGCCGCACGGCGAAACGTTCCGTCATACCGGCGTCACGCCGTTCCAGGTGAACAATCCCGAGGCGCTTGCGCTCGCGATCCGCGAAGGCATGGGCATCGGACCGCTGCCGGTGCCGGTCGCGCTGCCGGGCCTCGCGGACGGCTCGCTCGTGCGCGTGCTGCCGACGCTTCGTCTGCAAACGCTGAACATCTACGCGCTGTATGCGTCGCGCCGTTACCTCGACGCGAAGATCCGAACGTTCGTCGAGTTCCTGCGCGACAGCGTGCCGGTCACGCTCGCGGAGCAGGAAGAGGCGCTGAGCGCGTGCAACGCGTCGCTGCCGGGCGTGGTCCCGCACGTGCGCTCGCGCGAGAGCCGCGAGGCCGAGCGCCTGCGGCTCGTGAACTAGGCACGACAGGCACGAATCCGCGCCGCGCTCGCCCACCCGAACGGCGCGGCGCACCGGATGGCCCTGCGTCAGCCGTTATTCGCAGCGCGCTTAACGCTGCTTTGCGTGGTCTGCCGGTTTCGCCCTGTTGGCGACCGCAGCGTGCCAGCGCCATTTCCTGTGATGCGTGACCGCGCGGTCCGCAGCGTCGCCCGCTTGCCCGAAGCTCTGTCCGAAACAGTCACATGTGGATTGTCAACCTCGCGCTGAAGCGGCCTTACACGTTCATCGTAATGGCCCTCATGATCCTGCTGGCGACGCCGTTCGCGCTGATGTCGATGGCGACCGACGTGCTGCCGTCGATCAACATCCCGGTCATCAGCATCATCTGGACCTACACGGGCCTGTCCGCGAAGGACGTCGCCGACCGCATCACGTCGGTCAACGAGCGCGGGCTGACCACGACCGTCAGCAACATCGAGCACATCGAGTCGCAGTCGCTGCCCGGCATCGCCATCATCAAGCTGTTCCTGCAACCGGGCGCGAGCCTGCAGACCACGATCGCGCAGACCGTCGCGTCCGAGCAGGCACAGTTGCGGCAGATGCCGCCCGGCGCGACGCCGCCGCTCGTCATCAGCTATTCGGCGTCGAGCATTCCGGTGATCCAGCTCGGCCTGTCGAGCAAGACGATGAGCGAGCAGGCGCTCGCGGACATCGCGATGAACTTCCTGCGCCCGCAACTGATCACGATTCCGGGCGCGCAGGTGCCGTACCCATACGGCGGCAAGACGCGCGTGATCTCGGTCGATCTGAACACGCGCTCGCTGATCGCGAAGGGCCTGACGCCCGCGGACATCGTGAACGCGGTGAACGCGCAGAACCTGATCCTGCCGACCGGCACCGCGAAACTCGGGCAGACCGAATACCGGATCGACACGAACGCGTCGCCCGAGACGATCGCGGGCCTGAACCGCATTCCGGTGCAGACGCTCGACGGCGCGACGACCTATCTCGGCGACGTCGCGAACGTGCGCGACGGTTTCTCGCCGCAGACCAACATCGTGCGCCAGGACGGCCAGCGCGGCGTGCTGCTGTCGATCCTGAAGAGCGGCGATGCGTCGACCTTGCAGGTGGTCGGCGCGTTGAAGGACCTGTTGCCGAAGGCGCGCGACACGCTGCCCGCCGAAATGCAGATCCAGCCGCTGTTCGACCAGTCGATCTTCGTCAGCGCGGCGGTGCAGGGCGTCGTGCGCGAGGCGCTGATCGCCGCGTGCCTGACCGCGCTGATGATCCTGCTGTTCCTCGGCAACTGGCGCAGCACGCTGATCATCGCGGTGTCGATTCCGCTGTCGATTCTCGCGTCGCTGCTCGCGCTGTATGCGCTAGGCGAGACGATCAACATCATGACGCTCGGCGGCCTCGCGCTCGCGGTCGGCATTCTGGTCGACGACGCGACCGTGACGATCGAGAACATCGAGCGGCATCTGCACCTCGGCGCGAAGCTGCACGACGGCATTCTCGAAGGCGCGGGCGAGATCGCGGTGCCGGCGCTCGTGTCGACGCTGTGCATCTGCATCGTGTTCGTGCCGATGTTCTTCCTGACCGGCGTCGCGCGGTTCCTGTTCGTGCCGCTCGCGGAGGCGGTCGTGTTCGCGATGGTCGCGTCGTACATCCTGTCGCGCACCCTGGTGCCGACGCTCGCGATGATGCTGCTGTCGAACGCCGGCCCGCACGCGGGCCACGCGTCGAACGACGCCGCGCCGCCATCGCTGCTCGCGCGCGTGCATCTGCGTTTCAACGCCGGGTTCGAGCGCGTGCGCGCAACATATATCTCGCTGCTGAGCCTGCTGCTTGCGCGCCGCAAGCTGTTCGCGAGCGCGTTCCTCGCGTTCTGCATCGCGTCGCTCGGCCTCGTGTTTTTTCTCGGCCGCGACTTCTTCCCGAGCGTCGATGCGGGCGACATCCGCCTGCACATGCGCGCGCCGACCGGCTACCGGATCGAGGAGACCGCGCGGCTCGCGGACGAAGTCGAGCAGGTGATCCGCCAGGTCGTGCCGCCGGACCAGTTGGAAACGATCGTCGATAACCTCGGTCTGCCGTACAGCGGGATCAATCTGTCGTACAGCAACGCGGGCACGATCGGCACGCTCGACGGCGAAATCCAGATCGCGCTGAACGAAGGGCACGCGCCGTCGCGGATCTACGTCGACAAATTGCGCACACTGCTGCCGCAGCGTTTCCCGGGCGTCGAGTTCTTCTTTCAGCCGGCCGACATCATCACGCAGATCCTGAACTTCGGGCAGCCCGCCGCCATCGACGTACAGGTCGCGGGCGCGAACCTCGATCAGGACATGACGCTCGCGAGCAGTCTGCTGAAGCAGGTGCGCCAGTTGCCGGGCGCGGTCGATGCGCACGTCGAGCAGCGCAACGACGAGCCCGCGCTGCGGCTCGCGATGGACCGCACGCGGATGCAGCAGTTGAACCTGAGCGCGCAGAACGTCTCGCAGAACGTGCTGATCGCGTTGTCCGGCAGCACGCAGACGTCGCCCGCGTACTGGGTGAGCCCGCAGAACGGCGTCGAGTATCCGCTCGCGGTGCAGACGCCGCAGTACGCGGAAACGTCGGTCGGCGACCTGATGAACACGCCGGTGTCCGCGCGTCCGGATACGCCGCTGCAACTCGTCAGCAACCTCGTGCGGCTGGAGCCGCACGACGGCCCCGCGATCGTCACGCATTACAACATCCGGCCGGTCGTCGATCTGCTGGTCAGCGTCGAGGGCAGCGATCTGGGCTCGGTCGGCTCGGCAATCGACAATGTGATCCGCCACGCGCAGGCGCACGCGCCGCGCGGCACGACGATCACGATGCGCGGCCAGATCGGCACGATGCGCTCGTCGTTCATCGGGCTCGGCGTCGGCATCGCGATGGCGATCGTGCTGGTTTATCTGCTGATCGTCGTGAACTTCCAGTCGTGGGCCGATCCGCTCATCATCATCAGCGCGTTGCCCGCCGCGCTCGCCGGCATCGCGTGGATGCTGTTCATCACCGGCACCCATCTGAGCGTGCCGGCGTTGACCGGCGCGATCATGACCGTCGGCGTCGCGACCGCGAACAGCATTCTCGTCGTCGCGTTCGCGCGGCAGCGGCTCGCGCAGGGCGTGCCGCCGCTCGCCGCCGCGCTCGAAGCGGGCGCGACGCGGATTCGCCCGGTGCTGATGACCGCGTTCGCGATGATGATCGGCATGGTCCCGATGGCGCTCGGCCTCGGCGAAGGCGCGGAGCAGAACGCGCCGCTCGGCCGCGCGGTGATCGGCGGCCTGCTGTTCGCGACGGTATCGACGCTGCTGTTCGTGCCGCTGATGTTCGCCGGCGTGCACAGCCGGCTCGCGCGGCGCGCGGCCGCGCAGCGCGAGCGCGAGGCGCCGCATCCATGACGCGCCGTTCCAACCGATTCAGCTATTCATGGTCGACGACATGAACGATCCTCACCGCCACTCGTCTCTCGACATCGCCGTCAGCGGCGAAGAGGGGCTGGACCTGCCGGCGCGCGGCCAGGCCGGCCGCCGCGCGCGCATCGCGCTGCTCGTGATCGCGCTGCTGCTCGCGGCGGGCGCGGCTCGCACGATCGTGTCGAACCTGATGAACGCGCATCGCCTCGCCGACACGACGAAGCAGAACGCAAAGCAGTACGTGAGCGTCGTGCAGCCGTCGCCGGCCGGCGACAACGGCCGGCTCGTGCTGCCCGGCACGCTGCGCGGTTACGTCGAGGCGCCGATCTACTCGCGCGCGAACGGCTACGTGCTGCACTGGTACGCGGACATCGGCGCGCACGTGAAGCAGGGGCAACTGCTCGCGGAACTCGACACGCCCGAGATCGACCAGGAGCTTTCGCAGGCACAGGCGCAGCGCCAGCAGGCCGAATCGACGCTCGCGCTCGCGCGGACCTCGTTCGAACGCGCGCAGCAACTGCGCCTGCGCGACGCCGTCTCGCAGCAGGAGCTGGACGACCGTCAGGGGGCGTACAGCCAGGACATCGCGAACGTGGCGGCCGCCGACGCGAACGTGCGCCGCCTCGCGCAGACGAAGTCGTTCCAGCGGATCGTCGCGCCGATCGACGGCGTGGTCACGCAGCGGAACATCGACATCGGCGACCTGGTGAACGCGGGCAACGACGGCGCGGGCCGCGCGCTGTTCACGATCGCGCAGGCCGATTCGCTGCGGCTGTACGTGGACGTGCCGCAGACCTACGCGAACCAGGTCGCGGTCGGCCAGCACGTGAGCGTCGCGCAGCCGGAACTGCCGGGCGTCGCGTTCGACGGCCGGATCACGCGCACGTCGCAGGCGATCAGCGTCGCGACGCGCACGTTGCAGATCGAGATCACGCTGCCGAACCACGACGGCCGCCTGCTGCCCGGCACCTACGTGCAGGCGGCGTTGCAGATGGACCCGGCCGGCACGATGACGGTGCCCGGCAACACGCTGCTGTTCCGCGCGCAGGGGCCGCAGGTCGCGGTCGCCGGCACCGACGGCAAGGTGCATCTGAAGAAGATCGAGATCGCGCGCGATCTCGGCCAGACGCTCGAAATCAGCCATGGCCTGCTGCGGACCGACCGCGTGATCCTGAATCCGGGCGACTCGATCGCGGAAGGCGACAGCGTCGTCGTGACCGCGGGCGCGGGCAGTCCGGCCGCGCATAGCCGGCCGGAGCCGCAGCCGCCCCAGCCGGCGCAATCGTCGCCGTCACGGAGCGCGACGTGACCGGCGTGCGCGCGAAACGCAGCAGCGCGACGCTCGCGCGGAGCGCGGCGACGTTCGCCGCCGCGGCCGCGCTCGCCGCGTGCACGGTCGGCCCCGACTACCGCGCGCCGCAGACGGACGCGCCGGCCGCGTGGCGCGTCGATCCGGCGGATTCGTTCTGGCGCGTCGCGCAGCCCGCGCATGCGCCGCTCGATCCGCAGTGGTGGAAGGTGTTCGGCGACGCGGACCTCGACGGTCTCGAACAGGCGGCGCTCGCGGACAACCAGACGCTGCGCGTCGCGGCCGCGCATTACGAACAGGCGCGCGCGACGCTCGCGTCGGTGTCGTCCGCGCAGGCGCCGCAAGTCTCGCTCGATGCCAGCGCGGCACGCGAGCGCGTGTCAGCGAACCGGCCGCAGTTGAGCTACGCGACGCCGAACATGTCGACCGTGCAGAACGACCTCGCGATCGGCCCGACCGTCAGCTATGAGCTGGACCTGTTCGGACGCATCCGGCGCACCGTCGAATCCGCGCAGGCGTCGGCGCAGCAGGCCGGCGACGACCTCGCGAACGCGCGCCTCGTGCTGACCGCCGAACTCGCGACGGACTACTACGCGTTGCGCGAACTCGACAACGAGATCGACGTCGTGAACCGCTCGGTCGATCTGCAACAGAAGGCGCTCGACTTCGTGAACGCGCAGCACGACCTCGGCGCGGTGTCGGGGCTGAACGTGCTTCAGCAGAAGGCGCAACTGGACGCGACGCGCACCCAGGTGCATCTGCTTGTGAACCAGCGCGCGCAGTACGAACACGCGGTCGCGACGCTGACCGGCCAGGCCGCGCCCGGGTTCGCGCTCGCGCCGAAGGTCGGTCCGCTGCCGGTGCCGGTCCTGCCGCCCGGCATGCCGAGCGAACTGTTGCAGCGTCGCCCGGACGTCGCGTCGGCCGAGCGCGCGATGGCGGCCGCGAACGCGCAGATCGGCGTTGCGCGCGCCGCGTATTTTCCGGACCTGACGCTGTCGCCGACGCTCGGCTGGGAATCGACGCGGTTCTCGACCCTGTTCTCGGTGCCGAGCCTCGTGTGGTCGCTCGGCGGCGCGGCGGGCGAGGTGCTGTTCGACGGCGGCAAGCGCGAAGCCGGCGTCGCGTTCGCGAAGGCCGGTTACGAGTCCGCCCAGGCGAGCTACCGGCAGACGGTGCTGACCGCGTTCCAGGAGGTGCAGAATGCGGTGACCGGGCTGTCGGTGCTCGCGGGCGCGTCGGCGGACGCGCAGGCGGCGGTGGACGACGCGCGCAAGTCGTTCGATCTCGCGAACGACCGCTATCAGGGCGGCCTCGTTGCGTTCATCGACGTCATCAACGCGCAACAGCAATTGCTTGCCAGCGAGCGCCAGCAGGTGCAGATTCACGGACAGCAGGCGGCGACGGTGGTATTTCTGGCAAAGGCGCTCGGCGGTGGCTGGAGCGCAAACGAAGACGCGCTCGCGCGCGGCGGCGCGGCCGGGGCCGCGCAGCGCGGCGACAGCGGGCGCACAGGGGCGGTTGCAGCGGCCGGCAACGGTTGATGCAGCCTTCGGCGTTCGACGGCCGGCCGGGCAGGCGCGGGACCGGCGGCGCGCACGACAGACGACGCGGCCGGCACGAATCCGGACCGCGCACAAGCGGAGAGACGGGCATGAAGGTGCTGGTGATCGAAGATGAACGCAAGGTAGTGGACTACCTGCGCAGCGGGCTGACCGAGCAGGGATGGATCGTCGACGTCGCGATGGACGGCGAGGAAGGCGCGTGGATGGCGACCGAATACGACTTCGACGTGATCGTGCTCGACGTGATGCTGCCGAAGCTCGACGGCTTCGGCGTGCTGCGGGCGCTGCGCGCGCGCAAGGACACGCCGGTCATCATGCTGACCGCGCGCGATCGCGTCGATGACCGCGTGCACGGGCTGCGCGACGGCGCGGACGACTATCTGACGAAGCCGTTCTCGTTCCTCGAACTGGTGGAACGCCTGCGCGCGCTGACGCGCCGCGCGCGCACGCAGGAGTCGACGCTGATTACCGTCGGCGACCTTCAGGTCGATCTGATCAGCCGCCGCGCGATGCGCGACGGCGTGCGGCTCGACCTGACCGCGAAGGAGTTCCAGTTGCTGTCCGTGCTCGCGCGGCGGCGCGGCGAGATCCTGTCGAAAACGCTGATTACCGAACTGGTGTGGGACGTGAACTTCGAGAGCAATGCGAACGTGGTCGAGACCGCGATCAAGCGGCTGCGCGCGAAGCTCGACGGCCCGCACGCGGCGAAGCTGCTGCACACGATCCGCGGGATGGGCTACGTGCTCGAAGTGCGCGAGGACGGAGGCCAGCCGTCATGAAGCGGTCGATCTCGCTGCGGCTGTCCGCGATGTTCGCCGCGGTGTCGCTCGTGGTGTTCACGCTGACCGGCACCGGCCTCTTCATGCTGATGAAGCGGCAACTGTTCAACGAACTGCGCGAGACGCTCGACACCCGCGCGCGGATCGCGAGCCTGATCGTCAGCCACGCGCCGACCGTCGAGAAGTGGGCGTTCGTGCAGGAAAAGCTGCGCGATCTGTCGCCGGCGGACAGCCGGATGCACTACTACGTCGAAGGCCCGGACCCGCGGTTCCGGTTCGGCACGCCGATCGTCGGCTCGGTGTCCGGCTCGGTCGGGCCGGACGATCAACTGATACGCCAGCCGGGCCGCAATTACGACGTGATCCTGACGACCTACACGGTGCCGGCCGGCGGCGATCGTCCCGAGGTGAAGCTCGTCGTCGGCAGCGACTGCGAGCGCACGCAGTTGATGCTGCGGCGCTTCGGCATCGCGCTCGGCGTGCTGATCGCCGCGTCGACCATCGCGGTCGCCGCGCTGAGCCGCGCGGTCACGCGCTTCGGCCTTGCGCCGCTCACGCGGCTGTCGAAGGAGGCCGCGCAGTTGAGTCCGTCGAACCGGCGGCAGCGGCTGCATTCGGACGAACTGCCCGAGGAACTGCACGAACTCGCGACGTCGTTCAACGGCGCGCTGGAGCGGCTCGACCGCGCGTACGAGCGGCTCGAATCGTTCAACGCGGACGTCGCGCACGAGTTGCGCACGCCGGTCAGCATCCTGATCGGCCAGACCCAGGTGGCGCTGACGCGCGATCGCTCGGTGCTGCAACTGCGGCAGACGCTGCAATCGAACCTCGAAGAATTCGAGCGGCTGCGCGTGATCGTCAACGACATGCTGTTCCTGTCGCGCAGCGATCGCGGCGAGCGCGCGACCGAGCTGACCGAAGTATCGCTGCGCGCCGAGGTGTCGCGGATGCTCGAATTCCTCGAAATGCCGCTCGAAGAGGCGCAACTGACGGTCGCGGTGCACGGCGACGCGTCCGCGTGGGTGAACACGTCGCTGTTCGGCCGCGCGATGAGCAACCTGCTCGTCAACGCGATCCAGCATTCGTCGCCCGGCACCGCGTTGCAGGTGACGATCGTGCCGCAGCGCCGGCTTGTGGAGATCGCGGTGTCGAACCCGGGCGAGCCGATCGACCCGGTCGCGCGCGAGCACATCTTCGACCGCTTCTACCGGTTGCAGGAGGCGCGCTCGAACAGCCACGAAAACCACGGGCTCGGGCTGTCGATCGTGAAGGCCGTCGCGGAGATGCACGGCGGCACGGTGTTCGCGCGCAGCGCGGGCGGCGTGAACACGTTCGGCTTCTCGGTCGCGGTGGACGGCGGCCCGCCGCGTCCGCAGCCGGAACCGGACGCGCCGCGCACGAGCCGCGCGGGCATTCCGCTGCACGTGTCGATGTGATGCCGTTGGCGCGCCGCGCGGTTCAGTCGTCGCTGTGTTCCTCGCTGTGCTGGTCGCGGCGGAACAGGTCCCAGCAACTGATGAACAGCGCGGCGATCAGCGGCCCGATCACGAAGCCGTTGATGCCGAACAGCGACATCCCGCCGAGCGTCGAGATCAGCACGACCCAGTCCGGCAGCCGCGTGTCCTTGCCGACCAGCACCGGGCGCAGCACGTTGTCGACGGTGCCGATCACGAGCGTGCCGAACAGCGCGAGGCCGATGCCTTTCACCAGCGCGCCGGTCGCGATGAAGTAGATCGCGACCGGCGCCCACACCAGCGCCGCGCCGACCGCCGGCAATAGCGACAGCAGCGCCATCACGACACCCCACAGCAGCGCGCCCTGGACGTTGAGCACCCACAGCGCGAGCCCGCCGAGCGTACCCTGCACGAGCGCGACGACCACGTTGCCCTTCACGGTCGCGCGGATCACGGTCGCGAACTTGCGCAGCAGATGCTGCTTGTGCTGCTCGTCGAGCGGGATCGCGTCGCGCACGAGCAGCGAGATTTCGCGCGCGTCGCGCACGAGGAAGAAGAACAGATACAGCATCACGCCGAAGCTGACGACGAACTGGATCGTGTTCTGCCCGAGGTTCAGCGCCTGGTGCGCGACGAACTGGCTGATCTGCGCCGCGCCCGCCGACAGCCGCTCCTGGAGCCCCGGCAGGTCCATCAGGTCGTAGCGCGCCAGCACGTTTTGCAGCGACTGCGGCAGCGCATGCACGACCTGGCTGAAGTACGAGCCGATGTCCATGCTGCCGGAGCGGATCTGCGCATACGCGGACGCGATCTGCTGGATCAGCGTGCCCGCGACGAAAATCGCCGGCAGGATCACGATGACGAGGCACAGCAGCAGCGTGGTCAGCGCGGCGAGGTTGCGGCGCCGCTTGAAGCGCACGACGAGCCAGCGTTGCACCGGCTGGAAGATCAGCGCGAGTATCGAGCCCCACAGCACGGTGCTGAAGAACGGCGCGAGCACGAAGCACAGCG
This sequence comes from Paraburkholderia caballeronis, assembly GCF_900104845.1. Taxonomy (NCBI): domain Bacteria; kingdom Pseudomonadati; phylum Pseudomonadota; class Betaproteobacteria; order Burkholderiales; family Burkholderiaceae; genus Paraburkholderia; species Paraburkholderia caballeronis. The sequence continues at coordinate 1,638,131 of NZ_FNSR01000002.1, forward strand.
CGACGGACACCGCGAACAGCAGCAGATAAAACGAGATCCGGTGAAGCGTGTGATTGCCGTCCATGGGCTGGGGAGTCCTGTCGGGGCCGGGCAGTGTGCGGAACGCGGCGCGGCAGGCCGGGAGCGCCGCGCGCGGCCCCCCATGATAACGGCAGTGGGATGGGGCTCTGCGCGCGGGTTGTCGCGGCATCGCGACAGGCGGCGCCGCGACGGGGCGCGAGTCGGTGGTTTTCGATTCCCGAAGGCTGATTTGGCGCGTGCGTGCATCAGCCCGCGTGCGCGCCGCCGCCGACGAGCCGCAGCTTCGTGATCTCGGACGGCGCGCCGAGACGCTTCGGCGGTCCCCAGTAGCCGGTGCCGCGGCTCGTATAGACCCACAGACCGCCGAGTTTCGCGAGCCCGGCGGTGAACGGCTGCTGAAGCCGCACGAGGAAATTCCACGGGAAAATCTGGCCGCCGTGCGTATGGCCGGACAGTTGCAGCGTGAAGCCCGCGTCGGCGGCCGCGTGCGCGGTGCGCGGCTGGTGCGCGAGCAGCACGCGTGTCGCGACGTCGCGCGGCGCGCCGTCGAGCGCGGCGGCCGGGTCGCTGCGATGCGCGGGATCGAAGTGCCCGGCCGTGTAGTCGGTGACGCCGGCGAGCACCAGTTGCGCGTCGCCATGGCCGATCACCACGTGCTCGTTCATCAGCACCGTGAGGCCGATGCGCCGGAACTCCGCGATCCATGCGTCCGCGCCCGAGTAATACTCGTGATTGCCGGTGACCAGATAGACGCCGTGCCGCGCGCGCAGCCGGCCGAGCGGCGCGGTGTGGCGCGCGAGTTGCGCGACGCTGCCGTCGACGACGTCGCCGGTGATCGCGACGACGTCCGCGTCGAGCTGGTTCACCGCATCGACGATGGCGTCCACGTAGTTGCTTTTGATCGTCGGGCCGACGTGCACGTCGCTGATCTGCGCGATCGTGAAGCCTTCGAGCGCGGCGGGCAGGCCGGCAATCGGCACGTCGACGGACAGGATGCGCGCGCGCCGCCGCGCGTTCACGAAACCGACCACGCTCGACAGCACCGCGAGCACGACGACCGCCGCCGCGCTGCCGACGCGCGCGTCGGTCAGATCGATCGCGCGCGGCCAGATCGCGTCGACGGTCATCATCGACGCGAGCACCACGTCGCGCAGCACGGTCAGCATCAACAGCGACGAGAAGAAGCCCATCGCGAGCAGGCCGCTCCACGCGATGCGGTCGCCGAGCGGCTGGCGCTCGATCATCCGCGCGAGCATGCCGGGTGGAATCACGATGCACGACAGCACGAGCCACAGCACGGCGATCCATTTGCCGGCCGCCGGGACCGGCAGGTCGGGGATCAGCCGGAAGCCGACATAAACGTGCAGCAGCACGCCGACGATGATGAAGCGGACCAGAAACGAAAGACGGGGCATGTTGGCCGGATGATGAGAGAGGGAGCGGGGGTAGGGCTGCGGAGCATTCTACCGGCAGCGCGAACGGCGTGCCTGACGTGATGGGGGCGGCGGGCGGGGGCGCGTTGCGATGCGTTTCGGCATTGCTGCAATGCGCCTTGTCATGCGCGTGGTTGCAGGCCGCTCGACCCTGCGGCGCGACCTTGCCGACATCGCGCGATGCAGCACGAAACCTCGTTTTTGAATGCGCATCTGCTGGTGCTGAAAGCCGCGGCACGCGCGTTGCTTCGGCCATGGCGGCGGACTATTAAACGTCCATTGAACCGGCGCAACGGATGAACTATGCTCGATTCAAGGCTCGTCCTCGCGCCGCGAAACAGACAGCGCGAACGGCGGCAGCCGGTTGCGCGAACGCGCACATTGGGGGAGACGGATCATGAAAACGATGAAGCCTGTCACGCACGGCGAGCATCATGACCATGGCCGCAGCATCGGCCATGAATCGAGTCACGTGATGCTGCCGCTGGTGGTCCTGTCGATCATGGCGCTCGCGCTGTATCTCGGCGTCAGACGCATCGATATCTCCGATCTCGGCCGCACGGCCCTGTTCTATGTGGTGATGGTGTTCGTCACGCTCGGCATCGCCGGGCTGTTCGGCTTCGTCGGCGCATGGCTGCATTCGCGCACGACCGACGCCGCGCCGGAAGGCTTCTGCTTCATCGGCGCGTTGATCGGCGCGGTGGTGTTCTACGTCGCGCTGCTGACCTGATGCGTTGTTTTGGCCTCTGTCGAGACAGAGACGCGTCGCGTGTCTCGCGCGGCGTCGTGCGAAACTGCGGGTCCGATCTGTTTCAGCCGATGCGCCTTCACGATGTTCGATCTGTTCGACGACACCCCGCAGCCCGAAGTGGACTGGTTTCCCGGCTGGCTCGCGCCCGACGCGGCGGCCGCGATGTTCGCGCGTGTCGTCGCGGAAACCGCGTGGCAGCAGGACCGCATCCGCACGCCGGCTGGCTGGAATCCGCTGCCGCGCCTGACGGCGTGGCAGGGCGATCCGGATGCCGTCTATGTCTATTCGGGCATCCGCAACGTGCCGCAGCCGTGGTCGCCGGCGGTCGCGGAACTGCGCGACGCCGTCGACGCGATGTGCGGCGTGCGTTTCAACAGCGTGTTGCTGAACCGCTATCGAAGCGGCGCGGACGGCATGGGCTGGCATTCCGACGACGAACCGGAGCTGGGCGCGGAGCCGGTGATCGCGTCGGTGAGCCTCGGCGCGACGCGGCGCTTCGATTTCCGGCACAACGCGACCGGCGTTACGCGTTCGTTCCAGTTGACGGGCGGCAGCCTGCTCGTGATGCGCGGCCAGTCGCAGGCGCAGTGGCGGCATCGGGTGCCGAAGGAGCCGAAAGTCGGCGGCGAGCGGGTGAACCTGACGTTTCGGATCGTCACGCCGCGCGAGCGGTGACTGTGCTCAATTTCGGGATAATCGGCGCGGGGTCGGCTGCTGGCGCTTACCCGCTGTTGCGCGGGTGAAGCGAATGTCTTTGCGCGTATATCTCAACTTCGAGAAATATCGTTTATGCGCATAAACCGGCGATTTGTATCGACGCGATAACGTTACGCGCCGTCGCCGAGCCGCCGCTTCACGATCGACGCCAGCCGATCCGGCGCCAGCGATGCGGCGGCGAGCGCGGTCACATCCGGATAGTGATCGCGGGTGATGTCGGTCAGCACCTCGCCGGGGGGCGCTTCGACGAACACCGTCGCGTCCGATTCGACCATCAGCGTCAGCGCATCGAACCAGCGGACCGTGTGACGCATGTTGGTCGCGAGATCGTCGCGGATCGCGTCGCCGGTGCGTAGCGGCCGTCCGCCGCGATTGTCCACGTACACGCCTCGCGGCGCATGAAACGGCATGTCCTTCGATCCTGCGATCAACTGTTCGGCCGCGTCGTCCAATAGTTTGCAATGCGAAGGGACGGTGACCGCGAGGCGTTGCGCCTTGCGTGCGCCGGTTTTAAGCGCGCGCGTTGAGAACGCGTCGAGCGCCGCGTCCGATCCCGCGACGACGATCTGGCGCGGCGCGTTGACGTTCGCGACGTACACGCGTCCGTGGCCGTCGTCGGCGTGCGCGGCGGCCAGCGTTTCGATCTGCGTTTCGTTCAGGCCGCTGATCGCCGCCAGTCCATAACCGGACGGCCACGCGGACTCCATCAGTTCCGCGCGCTTGCGGACCATCCGCAACGCGTCACTGAACGAGACCGCGCCGCAACTCACCGCCGCCGGATACGCGCCGACCGATAGTCCCGCATAAAACTGCGCGTTCAATCCTTCGCTGGCGAGCGCGCGCGCGACGGCGACGCCCGCAATCGTCATCGCGACCTGCACGGCGACAGTCGAGCGTAGCGCGTCGGTCGTGTCGAGCGTCAACGCATCGAGGCCCAAGGCCGACGACGCTTCGTCGAGCGTTTCACGCACCGCGTCGTGTTCGGGCAGCCGATGCAGGAAACCCGGGTTTTGCGCGCCCTGACCGGGAAACACGAGCGCGAGCGTCATGCCGTTTGCCACGGATCGGCAACGAGCCGCGCGCCGTCGGCGGCGCGGGCGAGCACGCGCGGCTTGCCGGCGGCCAGTTCCGCTAGCGCGACGCCACCCGAGGGTGTTTCGAGTTGTGCGTCGATGCGCGTCTGCACGAGCGAGGACGTTTGGGTCAGCGTATCGGCCAATGCACGCAGCGTCGCCGTTTCGCAGCGTTGAGGCATCCGGATCAGCAGATCGAGGTCGCTGGATCCGGTCGCCGTGTGAACCCGCGCCGCGAGTTCGAAGCCCGCGCTGCCCGTGGGTCCCCACGCGAACTCGTGCAGTGCCGAACGCGTATCGCGCAGCTTCACCAGCGCAGCGAAAGCGGGCAGCGCAATGCGTCCATCGAGCGCCTCGACTGTAACGAGGTCTTCCGGCGACCAGGCGGCCTCGATCGCATCGGCCGCGACCCACGTACCGAAGCGTTGTGCGCGCGTCGCGCCGCGAAAGCCCACGGCGACGAATCCGCTCGCGGCCCGTTCGCGCCGCACGACGGCGAATGGCGCACGCGCGAACGCTTCATGCAGCCAGTCCGGTGTATCGACCTCGTGCGGCCATCGCGCGACGCGCAGCAGATCGTGCGCGCGCCAGCGCGGATCGCACGACAGTGGCGCGTCGGCATCGAACGGCGGCGTGGTCCGCGCGTGCATCACGCGGCGTCCCACTGCTGCGCGAGCCGCCGCCGCACCTCGATCGAGGCCGCGCGCGTGCGTTGCGCCGCGTCGTTGCGCAATCGGCGCGACAGGTCGCGCGTCGCATCCGCGCGCGCGTCGCCGACCATCTCCACGAGTACCGCGCGCACGCGCTCGATCTGCGCGGCGTCCGGCGTTTCCGCGTCGATACCTTCGATCAGTCGATCAAGCAGCCCGAGCTTCGCGAACGACGCCATCGAATACGACATCGGAACAATCGTTTCACCGAGCGTTTCGAGTTCCTCGACGCTGCGGCGCGTGACGCGCGCGGCCGCTTCCTTCCCCATCGCGTGAACCATCGTGCCGGGTGCATCGAGCGCGACGATCCGGTTCGCCTGATAACCGTGCGCGAGGAACGCGCCGGACATCGCCGGCCCGACGATCAGCGCGACCACCGGATGCCCGGCGAGCCGCGCGCTCGCATACGCATCGACGGCCGCCGCGCACGCGAGGTGAATGCCGAGCATCTCTTCGCGATAGCCGTATGCCTGGCTCTTCACGTCGACGATCGCGACGATTGGCCGGCGCACGTCGCGCGCCGCATCGGCGGCGATCGTATCGCGCACCGCGTGCGCGAGCCGCCAGCCCTGTTCGAGGCCGACCACGTTGTCCCGCGCGCGCGGAAAACGGTTCGACGCATCGGGCACGACCGTGATGAAGCGCGCGGTGTCGCCGCCGAGCGGCGCGTCCGCGTACCAGACCGGCGCGGCGCCGGCGCTGTCGCCGGCGAGGGCTTGCAGCCATTGCGCGCCGCGAGTCGTCGTCTTGCTCATGCCGCACCTCCGTTCGATGGCTGCGAACCCGAAGACTGTGCGGCGAAGATCGCGCGCATCGTTTCGGGCGTGATGGTTTGCGGATCGACCTGTGCGAGTTGCGCGAGATAGACGTCCACCTGTTCGCTGCGATGCGCGGGCCGTACGCCGCGTGCGAACGCGTCGCGGACGGCCGAGCGCATCGCATCGGTCGCGTCGTCGACCAGCGCGTCCGCGAAGCCGGTCCGCGCGCGCTGCTCGCCGCCGATCAGTTGCCAGATGCGACGCCGGTCGCTCGCATCGAGTTCGTCGATGCCCGCTTCCTGTTCGATCACTTCGGGGCCGTTCATGCCGAGCCGGCCCTGCTTCGTCATCACGAGATACGAGCACAGCGCGGCCGCGAGCGACATCCCGCCGAAGCAGCCGACCATCCCGGCGATCACGCCGACCACCGGCACGTGCCGGCGCAGTGCGACGATCGCCGCCTGGATCTCCGCGATCACCGCGAGGCCGAGGTTTGCTTCCTGAAGGCGCACGCCGCCGGTCTCGAACAGCACGACCGGCCGCACGATGCGGCCGCGTTCGCAGTCCGCCAGCGCGAGTTCGAGCGCGGCCGCGATCTTGCTGCCCGCGACTTCGCCGATGCTGCCGCCCTGAAACGCGGACTCGATCGCGGCGACGACGGCCGGCTCGCCGTCGATCGTGCCGCGCGCGATCACGACGCCGTCGTCGGCCTGGCACACGATGCCCTGCAACGGCAGCCACGGCGATTCGAGCCGGTCGAACGGGCCGAGCAGTTCGCGGAACGTGCCGGCGTCGAGCAATGCGCGCGCGCGTTCACGCGCGGTCAGTTCGATGAAGCTGTCGTGCAGCAGCGCGTGCGGGGAAGGGGAAACAACCGTGCTCATGACCGTGCTCCTTGCGCGTCGTCCTGCGCGGCCTCGACCGCTTCCGCGAGCCGCAGCGCGACGACGCCCGGCGTCGCGCCGAAGTCGTTGATCTCGATGAGCGCCGCGCCGTCGTAGCGCGTGAAGAAGCGGTCGAGCACGCTCTTCCAGATGTGGCTGTAGCCATCGACGCTCGTGTGCACGACGACACGCGCCCGCATCGCGCCGGCCGGTTGCAGCAGCACTTCGAGGTCGCCCGAGCCGACCACGCCGACGTGTGCGCGCGTCGTCACCGCGCGCTGCGCCGGATACTCGAATGTCAGTTGTTCCATGAAGCCGTCCTTCCGCGGGTGCGGTGCTGAAGCAGTCTGTCGATGAAGAGCGTCGCGGCGAGCAGGTCGGCCGCGCCGCCCGGCGACGCGTTGAGCGCGAGCAGCGCGCGTTCTAGCGCGTCGAACGCGGCGCGGCCCGCGCGGGTCGCGACGCCGCCGAGCGCCCGCACGCGGCGCGCGCCTTGCTGCGCGGCGTCGCGGCCGGCGAGGCCCGCGCGATGCAGCAAGCAGGTGTCGTCGAGCGACGCGATGATCGCGAGCAGCGCGTCGATGCGCGCGATGCTTTCGTCGTGTCCGTTCGCGCGTGCTTCATGCAGCGCGGGCAGGCCGATGTGCAGCACGTGAGGAAAGCCGTCCTGCGCTTCGCGCCGCGCGCCGCCGACGTTGTATTGAACGCGGACCCGTTCGCCATGGCTGTCGATCGGCGTCGCGCGCAGGTCGTCGTGGCGCGCGATCTGCGCGCCGGTCGTGCAGATGCGCTCGGCGTCCGTATGCGCATCGGCGGACGGCGACGCATCGCAGATCGCCGCGCCGGCGACCAGCAGCCCGACGATCCAGATCGCGCCGCGATGCGCGTTGCTGCCGTTCGTCGCGTGCAGCATCGCGGCTTCGCCCGCGCGGCCGATGCGCGCAAGCTCGGTGCGCAGCGCGATGCCGGGGCGCGCGCCGCGCGCGCTGCGAGCGAGCGCGGCGAACGTCGGTTCGAGCGCGTGCGCGGAGCGCAGCATCGTCGCGAGATCGAGGTCGCGGTGCGCGCCGCTGCCGCGCGCATCGACGAGCGCGGGTTTCGGCGTCAACCGTGCTTCGTCGACGAGCGCATCGTGCGCGAAGCGCGCGAGCCATGCATCGGGCGCGAGCGTCGCGAACGGCGGGAGCGGGGCGGCGTCCGGTGCAAAAGGCCCGATGCCGCCGTGCGCTGCGTCGCCGGTGGCCGCCGGATAGCCGTGGTGCGTGCGCATTGCCGCGCTCACCAGCTACGGAACCGCGCGGGCGGCGCATACAGGCCGCCGGACCACGTGACGAGATCGTCGATGCTGCGCGCCGCGAGCAGCGAGCGTTTCGCGTCGCCGCGCCGGATGCCGAGATCCTCAGGATACTGAACGATCCCGCGTCGCCGCAGTTCGTCGGTCTTTTCGGGTTTCGCGCGCAGTCCGATCGGCGTGACGCCGGCGACGGCCGCGAGCGTCGCGCGCCGCTCGTCGATGCCTTCCGCGCGATGCAGATGCGCGATCCCTTCCTCGGTGACGACGTGGCTCACGTCGTCGCCGTAGATCATCACCGGCGCGACGGGCATCCCGCTCGCGCGGCCGACCGCGATCGCATCGAGTTCATCGACGAAGGTCGGCTCGCCGCCTTTTTTCCACGTCTCCACCAGTTGCACGACGAGCTTGTGGCCGCGCGACACCGGCCCGGTATCTTTCAGCAGCTTGAGCCACGCTTCGCTCGCGTGCCGCCGGCCGCGCGGATCGTGGCCCATGTTCGGCGCGCCGCCGAAGCCCGCGAGTCGCCCGCGCGTGACGGTGGACGAATTCGCGTCGGCGTCGATCTGCAACGTGGAGCCGATGAACAGATCGACGCCGTATTGCCCGGCCAGCTGGCACAGCACGCGGTTCGACCGCAGGCTGCCGTCCGGGCCGGTAAAGAACACGTCGGGCCGCGCGGCGATGTACGCTTCCATCCCTACCTCGCTGCCGAAGCAGTGCACGCTGTCCACCCAGCCGGACTCGATCGCGGGGATCAGCGTCGGGTGCGGGTTCAGCGTCCAGTTGCGGCAGATTTTGCCCCGGAGGCCGAGCGATTCGCCGTAGGTCGGCAGCAGCAGTTCGATCGCGGCGGTATCGAAGCCGATCCCGTGATTCAGCGCGGTGATGCCATACGGCGCGTAGATGCCCTTGATGACCATCATCGCGGTCAGCACCTGAAGGTCGCCGATGTGACGCGGATCGCGCGTGAACAGCGGCTCGACCGCATACGGCCGGTCCGCCTGCACGACGACGTCGACCCACGAGCCGGGAATGTCGACGCGCGGCAGTTCGTCGACGATCTCGTTCACCTGCACGATCACGATGCCCTGGCTGAAAGCGGCGGCCTCCGCGATCGTCGGCGTGTCTTCGGTGTTCGGGCCGGTGTACAGGTTGCCGTGACGGTCCGCTTTCTCCGCGCACAGCAGCGCGACCTGCGGCGTCAGGTCGACGAACATCCGCGCATACAGTTCGACATACGTATGAATCGCGCCGACTTCGAGCTGCCCGTCTTCGAGCAGTTGCGCGACGCGCAGGCTCTGCGCGCCCGCATACGAGAAGTCGACGCGATGCGCGATGCCGCGCTCGAACAGCGTCAGATGCTCGGGGCGGCTGATGCTCGATATCAGCAGATGCACGCCGTTCACGGTGGCGGGATCGACCTGCGCCAGCGAGCGCGACAGGAAGTCGGCCTGTTTCTGGTTGTCGCCTTCCAGCGCGACGCGGTCGCCGGGGCGGATCAGCCGTTCGAGCGCGTCGGTCAGACGGGCGGCGGGCAGCACGCCGTCTTCGAGCCAGCCGGCGACGGCGGCGAGGCGGCGGGCCTTCTCGTCGCGCCGCGTGGTCCACGAGCGGGCGGCGGGCGAGGTCGGCGTTTCGGCGGAAGGGTTCATCGGAGGTTCAACTCCTCGTGCGGGAAGACGACGGACGGGGCCGGCGCACGCGCGGCGCGGCGGCTTCGTCGGCCGGCGTGTTCGTGGTCAGGAAACGATAGATCAATTCGCCGGTGCCGAGCAGATGCGCGGCCACGAGCGACTGCGCAGCCGCGGTCTCGCCGCGTTTCACCGCCGCAAGAATCTCCGCGTGCTCCGCATCGGACTCGCCCTTGTATTGCGGAAAGTCGAGCTTGAGCCGCAGATAACGTTCGCCGCGCCGATGCAGCGTCGCGATCATCTCCAGCAACTGCGCGCGCGCGGCCGGCGCGTACAGGCTCTTGTGGAACGCCTCGTTGCGCGCGACGTACAGCGACGGATCGCGCTCGCGCTTCGCCGCGTTGTACAGCGAAGTCGCCTCGCGCAGCGTCGCCGCGGTGTGCCGCGGAATCGCGATGCCGAGCGCGAGGCTTTCCAGCGCGGAGCGGATCTCGTAGATTTCGCGCGCCTCGTCGGCGGACAGCGACGCGACCGACGCGCCCTTGTTTACCTCGATCTTCGCCCAGCCCTCGCTCGCGAGCTGGCGCAGCGCCTCGCGAACCGGAATCGCGCTGACCGAGAAGTGGCGCGCGATCGCGTCCTGGCGCAGCGGCGCGTCGGGCGCGAGCGAACCGTCGACGATCGCCGTGCGCAGCGCGTCGGCAATCATCCGCGAAGTGCTGGTGCGCGGCGTCTCGGCGGCCGGCAGGCCGGTGGTCGTACTCATGGTTGGGCTCGTGCGTTCCAGGGGAAAACCATTCGTTGCGTCGGGCGTGAGATTGAATATTATATATAAAACGACGTCGGCGCCAGCCGCAAATAACCCGCTCGAAGACGGGCGTCGTCGCGCCGGACGGGCATGGCGGATGCGCTTCATCGCGCGTCGCGCAGGACCGGCGGCGCGTCGGGGCATTCCTGATATCGCTGGAGCACCGGAGACACGCATCATGAATTCGATCACCGATACCGCGCGCGGCGCGCGCAAACGCACGCCGCTGAACCGCTCGCAGATCGCCGGTTTCTGGGGCGCGTGGGCGGGCTGGACGCTCGACGGCATGGACTCGTTCATCTACGCGCTGGTGCTCACGCCGGCGCTCGCCGAACTGCTGCCGAGGTCCGGCTACGCGGCGACCGCGAGCAATATCGGCCTGGCGGGCTCGATCCTGTTCGCGTTGTTCCTCGTCGGCTGGGGGCTGTCGTTCGTCTGGGGGCCGCTCGCGGACCGCTTCGGCCGCACGCGCGTGCTCGCGGCGACGATCTTCATGTTCGCGATCTTCACCGGCCTCGCGGCGACCTCGCAGAACGTGTGGCAGCTCGGCATCTACCGGTTTCTCGCGGGCGTCGGCATCGGCGGCGAATGGGCGCTCGCCGGTACCTACGTCGCGGAGGCGTGGCCCGAGGACCGGCGCAAGATGGGCGCCGGTTATCTGCAAACCGGCTATTACGCGGGCTTTTTTCTCGCGGCCGCGCTGAACTATACGGTCGGCGTGCATTTCGGCTGGCGCGCGATGTTCCTGACCGGCGCGGTGCCGGTCGTCGTCGCGATCCTGATCCTGCTGCGTGTGAAGGAGACCGACAAGTGGCGCAACGCCGAGGCGCGCGTCGTGCATACGCGGCCACTGCGCGAGATTCTCGGCCCGGGTTATCGGCGGCGCACGTGGGTGGCGTGCGCGCTGCTGACGATCGCGATCATCGGGCTGTGGGCGGGCGCGGTGTACGAGCCGTCCGCGGTGATCCAGCTTGCGACGCGCGCCGGCGCGAACAAGGCCGAAGCGATCCGCAGCGCGTCGATCGCGACCGGCATCCTGTCGATCGGCACGATCCTCGGCTGTCTCGCGCTGCCGCCGCTCGCGGAACGGATCGGCCGCAAGTGGACGCTCGCGGTGTATTTCGCGGGGATGGCGGTGTCGATCGCGGCCAGCTTCGGCTGGGCTTTTTATTTGCCGAATGGACTGGTGCCGTTCGTCGCATGGCTGTTCGTGCTCGGCTTCTTCGGCGGCAACTTCGCGCTGTTCAGCCTGTGGCTGCCGGAACAGTTCGAGACGCGCGTGCGCGCGACCGCGTTCGCGTTCTGCACGTCGTTCGGCCGCTTCGTCGGCGCGGGGGTGAACTTCCTGCTCGGCGCGGCGGTGCTGCGCATGCATACGCTCGGCGTGCCGGTCGCGTTGACGGCGCTCGCGTTCGTCATCGGCTTGCTGGTGATTCCGTTCGCGCCGGAAACGAAGGGGGAAGTGCTGCCGGAGTGAGGGCGCGCGTTGTCGCGATGGCGTCGTGGGCGCGATACGCCTATCATCACCCGCGTGCTCCTGCATGCCCTTGACGCCTCGATCTCGCTCCCCATGTCCGACACCCGCCTCCTCGACCGTTACCTGTCCCGCATCGGCTACCACGGCGAGCGCGCCGCGACGCTCGCCGCGCTGCGCGAACTGCATCGCCTGCATCCGCCCGCGATCCCTTTCGAAAACCTCGATCCGCTCGCGGGCCGCCCGGTGGCGATCGACCTCGATTCGATCGCCGCGAAACTCGTGGACCGCCGGCGCGGCGGCTACTGCTTCGAGCACAACACGCTGTTCGCGCATGCGCTGACGCAGTTCGGTTTTCGCGTGACGCCGCTCGCCGCGCGCGTGCTGATCGGCGGCGGCCCGGACGCGATTACGCCGCGCACGCATATGCTGCTGCGAGTCGATATCGACGGCGACGCGTGGATCGCGGACGTCGGCTTCGGCGGCGTCACGCTGTGCGCGCCGCTGGCGCTCGCCTCGCGCGACGCGCAGCCGACGCCGCACGAACCCGCGCGCATCGACGAAGCACCAGATGGCGCATATACGCTGTCCGTGCAGATGGGCGACGCCTGGAAGCCGATCTATCGCTTCGATCTTGCGCGTGCGGAGTCCGTCGATTACGAAGTCGCGAACTGGTACACGTCCACGTCGCCGGACGTGCTGTTCACCGGCAACCTGCTCGCGTGCCGGCCGTTGCCCGAGGGCCGCGCGATCCTGTTCAACGATCGCTACAGCGAATGCGACCCGCAATGGCGGCGCACCGAGCGCACGCTCGGCAGCGCGCGGGAACTCGAAACGTGTCTGCGCGAACGCTTCGGCATCGATACGGCAGGTTTCGACGTCGATGCGCTTTACGCGCGGGTGGCGGGACGCGGCGCGAGCCTCTGAGCACCGCACGGAACCCGCGATGATCGCCCGATTGTTCGTGCAGACGCTGGGCTGGCTCGCGACGATGAGCGCATTGCTGTTCGCGGCGGCCGGCACGTTGGCGTGGCCGGCTGCATGGCTCTATCTGCTCGAACTCGGCGCCGCGGGATTGTGGGTCGGGTTGTGGCTCGCGCGCGTCGATCCGGCGCTGCTCGCGGAACGGATGGCGCCGTTCGTGTCGCGTTCGCAGCGTCCGTGGGATCGCGTGTTCATGGTCTGTGTCGCGATCGGCTTTTGCGCCTGGTTCGGACTGATCGGCGGTCGATGCGGTGCTGGCCGCGCAGCCGGACGTCGCGGGCCGCACGCTGTTCGGTTGTCCCGCGTGGTTCGCGGACGGCCGGATGTTCGCGTGCGCATACGGCGACGGGCTTGCGCTGAAGCTGCCGGCGCACGTTGCGCAGGAGCGGCTGGATTCGCATCGTGCGCAGCCGTTCCAGCCTTACGGCAGGGCCGCGATGAACGGATGGATCGTGTTCGGCGTCACGTCCGCGAGCGATCCCGACGATGCGGCTCGTGAGCTGCTGGCAGTTGCGCTGGACTTCGCGCGCACGCAGCAGCCGCCCTCGAAAAAGCGCGGCCGCCCGCGATGAGCGCCGCGCAATTCAAAGGGAAACCGGAAACGCGTCGGCCTCGATCACTTCACCGCGAACAGCGTCAGGTTCATCAGCACCTTGAACGCGAACCCGAGGCTCATCGCCGCCGCGACGCCCGCGCACCACAGCAGCACGAACCATAACCAGCCGGGCAGCCGGCGACGCTCAGTGGTAGTGTTGGTCTGCATGGCTCACCTTTCCACGGAATACCCAGTAACCCATCGTCGTATAGGCGATGATGATCGGCAGGATAACCGCTGCGCCGATCAGTGTGAAGATCTGGCTCGAACGCGGCGCGGCCGCTTCCCATAACGTGACGCTTTGCGGAATCGCATACGGCCACAGGCTCACCAGCAGTCCGATGTAGCCGAGCAGCACGAGGCCGAGCGCGGCGATGAACGGCGTCGCGTGATGACGGTTGCGCACCGCGCGCCACATCCACCCCGCGCACGCAATCACGAGGAACGGCACCGGCGCGAGCCGCCAGAACAGGCCCGAATCGAACCAGCGGCCGGCGATGTCCGGCTCCTGCAGCGGCGTCCACAGGCTGACGACCGCGATGAAGCCGAGCAGCACGACGGTCAGCGGCCACACGATCCGGTGCAGACGCCGCTGCAGGTCGCCTTCGGTCTTCGCGACGAGCCAGCAGCAGCCGAGCAGCGCATAGGTCGCGACGACGCCTAGGCCCGTCAGCAGCGTGAACGGCGTGAACCAGCCGAACGAGTCGCCGGCGAAGCGGCCGTTCTCGACCGGGATGCCTTGCAGATACGCGCCGAGCGCGACGCCCTGGAAGAACGACGCGCCTGTCGAGCCGCCGATGAACGCGAGGTCCCACAGATACTTCGTGCGGTTCGACTTCGCGCGCAGTTCGAACGACACGCCGCGGAAGATCAGGCACATGAGCATGAACACGAGCGGCAGATACAGCGCGGACAGCACGGTCGCGTAGACGACCGGAAACACCGCGAACAGTCCCGCGCCGCCGAGTACGAGCCACGTTTCGTTGCCGTCCCAGACCGGCGCGACGGTGTTCATCATCAGGTCGCGCTCGCGCTCGTCGGGGAAGAACGGAAAGACGATGCCGATGCCGAGGTCGAAGCCGTCCAGCACGACATACATGAACACGCCGAGCGCGATGATCGCAGCCCAGATTACGGTGACATCCATTTTGGCCTCGTCGGAAGTAGGGCGTGGATCAGGCGTCGATCAACTGATCGGCGGCGGACAGCGGACGGCGCGCGGTCTTGTCGGCGGGCAGGGCCGGCATCGGCTGCGCGCCGTGCGGCGGCACGCCGTCCGGCGTCTTGCCCGGCAGCGCGGGGCCGGTGCGCATCAGCTTCAGCAGGTAATAGACGCCGGTGCCGAACACGAGGAAATAGACCATCACGAACGCCATCAGCGACACGCCGACCTGCTGCGCGGACAGCGGCGACACGGCTTGCGCGGTCCGCATCACGCCGTACACGACCCACGGCTGGCGGCCCGCTTCGGTCGTGACCCAGCCCGCGAGCAGCGTGACGAAGCCGGTCGGCCCCATCGCGAGCGCGAAACGCTGGAACCAGCGCGCTTCGTACAGCGTGCCGCGCCGGCGCAGCACCCAGCCGGCGACCGCGAGCGCGATCATCAGCAGGCCGAGGCCGACCATCACGCGGAAGCTCCAGAACACGAGCGTCGAGTTCGGCCGTTCGTCGGGCGGGAATTCCTTCAGGCCGCGAATCTCGCCGTTCCAGCTATGCGTGAGGATCAGGCTGCCGAGGTGCGGGACCGCGACGCGATAGCGGGTCGTCTCGGCCTTCATGTCCGGGATGCCGAACAGGTTCAGCGCGGTGCCGCCCTTTTCGGTGTCCCACAGCCCTTCGATCGCGGCGATCTTCGCGGGCTGGTATTCGCGCGTGTTCAGCCCGTGCTGGTCGCCGACGAACGCCTGCACCGGCGCGAGCACGAGCAGCAGGCCGAGCGCCATCGAGAACATCTTCTTCACGGCGGGATCGCGGCGGCCCTTCAGCAGATGCCACGCGCCGGTGCCCGCGACGACGAGCGCCGCGACGATGAACGCGGCAATCGCCATGTGCGCGAGGCGGTACGGGAACGACGGATTGAAGACGATCTTGAACCAGTCGGTCGGCACGACGCGGCCGTTCACGATCTCGAAGCCCTGCGGCGTCTGCATCCAGCTATTCGACGCGAGGATCCAGAACGTCGAGATCAGCGTGCCGATCGCGACCATCAGCGTCGCGCCGAAGTGCGCGCGCGGGCTCACGCGGTTCCAGCCGAACAGCATGATGCCGAGGAAGCCGGCTTCGAGGAAAAACGCGGTCATCACCTCGTACATCAGCAGCGGGCCGGTGACCGGGCCGGCGAACGCGGAGAAGCCGGACCAGTTGGTGCCGAACTCGTAGCTCATCACGACGCCGGAGACGACGCCCATGCCGAACGCGACGGCGAAGATCTTCGACCAGAACAGGCACAGGTCCTTGTACCAGCCCTTGCCGGTCTTGAGCCAGCAGCCTTCGAGCACGGCGATGAAACTCGCGAGGCCGATCGACAGCGCGGGGAAGACGATGTGGAACGAAACGGTGAATGCGAATTGCAGGCGGGCCAGATCGAAGGCCGAGAGTGAGGAGGTTTCCATATGCGTGTGGGATACGGATGGCTTCGCGCGACGGCCGTTGCCGCGGCGCACTGCACTTGGGGCAGATGGGCGCATCGTAAGAGAAAGGGCGCGGCTTTGCTGCGGTGCGGCGTGCGCCAGCGTGTCGCAGTTGCGCGGGGGGAAAACGCCGGGTGCAACGTTAATGCGTTGATATGAATCAATTTTGCGGCGCGGCTTGTGTGGTTGCCCGAGCGCGCAGAGGGGCGCGTGGTGCGGCAATACACCGCGATATGGCCCCGGTTGCGACAATTCGCCCGGTGGTGGCTGCGGGGCGTTTCGGCGGGGTGGGGCGGGAGGGCGTAGACCGGAGCGGGGAATCCGGCGTGTTGCGGTGCGGCGAGGGGGGCGACGGGTGGTCGGGCCGTCGTTTCGGGATGCGCGGCCGTTCGCGCCGCGTTCGACGCGAGAGCCGCGCCGGCCGCCGTTTCAGGCGGCCGAAAGCCGGTTACTTCCCGGCGACCTTCGCGCCGTTTTCCGCGTCGTGCCACACGACGTCGCGCACGACGAGCTTCTGCGGAATCAGCTTCGCGCCATAAAACGCATCGGCGACGCTCTGCTGCGAGCGGATCACTTCGTCGTCGATCGTGGTCGCGCCATACGGCACGCGGCGCACCCACGTCTCGACGAGCGCCGCGTCGAGGCCGACCTTCGGCGCGAGCAGCGCGGCCGTTTCGGCCGGATGCGCGTTGACCCAGAGGCCGGTCGTGCGCAGTTGCGCGAGGATCGCGTTCACCGCGGCCGGCTGTTGCTGCGCGAAGTCGCGCGTCGCCTCGTAGAAGTTGAACGCGGTGTCGAGCGACGTGTAGTCGGCGACCGTGCGCGCATGCAGCGCCTGCTGCGCGGCCGCATAGTATGGATCCCATATCACCCACGCGTCGACGCTGCCGCTTTCGAACGCGGCGCGCGCGTCGGCGGGCGCGAGATAGACCGGGTGAATGTCCTCGTAGCGCAGCCCCGCCTTCGACACGAGTTCGAGCAGCAGATAGTTCGAACTCGATCCCTTCTGCAACGCGATGCGCTTGCCGCGCAGGTCCGCGAGCGTGCGGACCGGCGAGTCGGGCTTCACGATCAGCGCCTCGTTGTGGCGTCCGCCGGGTTCCGCGCCGACGTACACGAAGCGGATGCCCGCGGCTTGCGCGAACACCGGCGGCGGCGCGCCGGTATAGCCGAAGTCGATGCTGTTGGCGTTCAACGCTTCGAGCAGTTGCGGGCCGGCCGGGAACTCGAACCACTTCACGTCGTAGCCGAGCGGCGACAGCGCGCGTTCGAGCGAGCCTTGCGCCTTCAGCACCGCGAGCAGGCCGGCTTTCTGGTAGCCGATTCGGACCGTGTGCGCGGCGGGCTGCTGCGCGTGCACAGCGCCGGCCGCGAACGTCAGGAAAGCGGCGAGCGCGAACGCGCGCCGCAGCGTGAATCGGGATGACGGGATCATGCGACGCTCCGTAACGTGGATGCCGGCGCGGCGCGCTGCGATCGCAGACGCGGCTCCGGCGGGTCAACGGATCGTCGCACGGCGTTATGC
This sequence comes from Paraburkholderia caballeronis, assembly GCF_900104845.1. NCBI lineage: Bacteria > Pseudomonadati > Pseudomonadota > Betaproteobacteria > Burkholderiales > Burkholderiaceae > Paraburkholderia > Paraburkholderia caballeronis. Next base: position 1,655,419 of record NZ_FNSR01000002.1, read on the forward strand.
GTGCGCAAACCAAGCAAACGAGATTTGGATATGACGCCGCGCCGCCGTGGCGCGCGCAGCGTTCACGCGTCGGGCAGCGTCGTCGACCCCGCGCCGAGCATGCGCTGCATCAGCAGCGTGTCGCGCCATTGGCCGTGCTTGAAGCCGACCGCGCGCAGCGTGCCGACGAGTTCGAAGCCGACGCTTCGATGCAACGCGGGCGAACCGCCTTGCGGGTCCGCGATCACCGCCACCATCTGACGCCACGGACCCGACTCGCAGCGTTCGATCAGCGCGCGCAGCAGCGTGCGGCCGATGCCGCGTGCGCGCAGCGTCGTGTCCACGTAGATCGAATCCTCGATCGTGTGACGGTACGCGGCGCGCGGCCGGTAAGGCGTCGCGTAGCTATAGCCGGCGACGCGGCCGTCGAGTTCCGCGACGATCCACGGCAGGCCGTGGTCAAGCACCGCTGCGTGGCGGGTCAGCAGTTCGGCGGCGTCCGGCGGCGTCTCCTCGAACGATGCGGTGCTGTGCAGCACGTGATGCGCGTAGATCGCGGCGATCGCCGGGAAGTCGGCGGGCGTCGCGTCGCGGACGACGAGCGGCGTGTCGAGGCCGGGCGCGGCGGTGGGCATGTCGGCGGTGTGCATGATGCGGGGTCCTGGTCCGTTCTGGCGTGGCGCGCGAGCCGCGCCGCATGCGCCACTATGCCTTCGCCGCGCGCGAATTTGAAGGATTTCAAAAGGGGGAGTGGGCGTGCGACGTGCGCGGCGAAGCATCGTGCGTGGGCGCGTTCATGGCTCGACGCCGATGGAAACGCGGGGCCGCATGCGATGCTCGCGCCGCTACGCGTGTCGCCCGGCTGCGATCAGCATCGCATCGACGGCAACGATGAAAGCCGGGCCGCCGGGGAAGCACGCGCTCATCGCCGCCGCTACATGCGCTGCGCGACGACTGGCGCCGGACTCCTCCCGAATCGCCGCGCGCCGGCCACGCAGCCGATCACGGCCGCCGTCACGCCGATCATCGCGACCGGCACCTGCTCGTGCAGCAGCACCGCTGCCAGAACGAACGCGAAGAACGGTTGCAGCAGCTGCAACTGCCCGACGCCCGCGATGCCGCCGAGCGCGAGTCCGCGATACCAGAACACGAAGCCGATCAGCATGCTGAACAGCGACACGTAACCGAGCCCCCACCACGACGCGGCGCTGACCGTCGCGAACGACGCCGGCCGCAGCCACCACGCGAGCGGCGCCATCACCGGCAGCGACAGCACCAGCGCCCACGAGATGACCTGCCAGCCGCCGAGCCGCTTCGACAGTCGCGCGCCTTCCGCATAACCGAGCCCGCAGACGACGATCGAGCCGAGCATCAGCGCGTCGCCGAGCGGCGACGCATCGACGCCGTGCCGCAGCGCGAACGCGACGACCGCGAGGCTGCCGGCCGCCGAGAACACCCAGAACATCGGCTGCGGACGCTCGCCGCCGCGCAGCACGCCGAACAGCGCGGTCGACAGCGGCAGGAGGCCGATGAACACGGTCGCGTGCGCGGCGTTCACGTGGCGCAGCGCGAGCGCGGTGAGCAGCGGAAAGCCGACCACCACGCCGAGCGCGACGATCGCGAGCGGCAGCAGTTCGCGGCGCGCGGGCCGCGCTTCGCGGAACGCGAGCAGCAGCGCGATCGCGAGCGCGCCGGCGATGGTCGCGCGCAGCGTGGTCAGGAACAGCGGGTCGAGGGTTTGCACGGCGAGCCGCGTCGCGGGCAGCGAGCCGCTGAAGATCAGCATGCCGGCGAAGCCGCAGAGCCAGCCGTCGGTGGTCGGGTCGAGAGGTTTGCGCATGGTTCGGACGGGGCGATGAGATTCGGCCGATGGTGCGCGCGGCGACCCGAAACGGTAAGCTACAGATCGGTACAATTCTTCAAAACTGTATTGGACAAAGGGCAGTACAGATGACGGACACTGCTGAACCGAACGACACCGCCGGACTGCCGGGCACCCGCGTCGGCCTCGTGATGGACACGCTGCGCGAGCGGATCGCCGCGCGTTCGCTGCTGCCCGGCGCGCGCGTGCCGTCGATCCGTTCGATGAGCGACAGCCTCGGGGTGTCGAAATCGACGGTCGTCGATGCGTACGAGCGGCTCGTCGCCGAGGGCGCGCTGGTCGCGCGGCGCGGAGCCGGCTTCTTCGTCGCCGGCCATGCGCCGCCGCTCGCGCTCGCGGAACTCGGGCCGCGCATCGATCGCGACATCGATCCGCTGTGGCTCACGCGCCAGTCGCTCGAAACCGGTTCGCGCGCGCTGAAGCCCGGCTGCGGCTGGCTGCCGTCGTCGTGGCTGCCGCAGGACGCGGTGCGCCGCGCATTGCGCGCGGCGGCCCGCGACCCGCGCGCGCAACTGTCCGACTATGCGTCGCCACTCGGCCTGCCCGCGCTGCGGCAGCAGCTGTCATGGCGGCTCGCGCAGCACGGCGTCGAAGCCGCGCCCGAACAGATCGTGCTGACCGACGGCGGCACGCATGCGCTCGACCTCGTGTGCCGGTTCCTGCTCGAACCGGGCGACACGGTGCTCGTCGACGACCCGTGTTACTTCAACTTCCAGGCGCTGCTGCGCGCGCATCGCGCCCGCATCGTCGGCGTGCCGTTCACGCCGTCCGGTCCGGACCTCGCGGCGTTCGAGCGCGCGCTGGTCGAACACCGGCCGCGCCTCTACGTGACGAACTCCGCGATCCACAACCCGACCGGCGCGACCCTCGCGCCGGCGCTCGCGCACCGGCTGCTGAAGCTCGCGGAGACGCACGGCCTGCTGATCGTCGAGGACGACATCTTCGCGGACTTCGAAACCACGCCCGCGCCGCGGCTCGCCGCGTTCGACGGGCTCGCGCGCGTCGTCACCATCGGCAGCTTCTCGAAGACGATGTCGGCCGCCGTGCGCTGCGGTTACATCGCGGCGCGCGCGGACTGGGTCGAGCCGCTCGTCGACCTGAAGCTCGCGGTGTCGTTCGGCAACGGCGAAGTCGCGGCGGACCTCGTGCACCGGCTGCTGGTGGACGGCACCTACCGCCGCCATCTCGACGCGCTGCGCGCGAAGCTCGCGGACGCGATGAGCGACACGCTGCGCCGGCTCGGCGCGGCGGGCCTCGAAATATGGACGCGGCCGCAGGCGGGGATGTTCGTGTGGGCGCGGTTGCCCGACGGGATGGACGCGGCGCGCGTCGCGCGCGACGCGCTCGCGGACGGCGTCGTGTTCGCGCCGGGCAACGTGTTCAGCGCGTCGCGCAGCGCGGGCGACTTCCTGCGCTTCAACGTTTCGCAGTGCAACCGTCCGAAGGTCTACGAGACGTTGTTGCGCGCGATGGAGCGCGCCGCGCAGCCGGCGTGACGCGCGCGCATCACTGCTGCGTGCGCAGCGGCACGTCCTGCAGCAGCCACGACAGCGCGAACGACAGCACGACCACGCACGCGGCGACGAAGTACACGGTGTGCAGCGCGCCCGCGAACGCGTGCAGATAACCGTCGCGCAACGCGGCCGGCAGCGCGTGGATCGCGGCCGGTGTCAGCGGCTGCGGCAGATGCACGTCCGGCGTGATGACCGTCGCGAGCCGCGCGTTCAAGCCGTGCGAGAACACCGCGCCGAACGCGGCGACGCCGACCGAGCCGCCGATCGAGCGGAACAGCGTCGCGCCGGACGTCGCGACGCCCATGTGGCGGAACTCGACCGCGTTCTGCACCGCGAGGATCAGCACCTGCATCACCATCCCGAGGCCGCAGCCGAGCAGGCCCATGTACAGGTACATCACGTGGATCGGCGTATCGAGGCTCAGGCGCGCGAGCAGGATCATCGCGACGGCGACGAGGAACGTGCCGGCGATCGGAAACATCCGGTATTTGCCGATCCGGCTGATGAGGCGGCCGGTGATCACCGACATCACGAGCACGCCGCCCATCATCGGCAGCAGTTGCATGCCGGCTTCGGACGGGCTCGATCCCTTTACGATCTGCAAATAGAGCGGCAGGAACGTGACCGACCCGAACAGCGACACGCCGACGATGAAGCCGATCAGGCTCGACAGCACGAACGTGCGCTCGCGGAACAGTTCGAGCGGCATGATCGGCTCGACCGCGTGCCGTTCCTCGTGAATGAAGCCGGCGATCGACACGATGCCGAACAGCAGCGTGAGCCACAACTGCACGGAAGTCCACGGCAGGATCGTGCCGCCCTGGCTCGTGAACAGGATCACGCAGGTGAGCGCGGACGCGAGGAACCCCGCGCCCATGTAGTCGATCACGTGCTTCACGTGCGCGACGCGCGGCTTGAACACCGCGCCGATCACGGCGAGCGCGGCCGCGCCGAGCGGCAGGTTGATGTAGAAGATCCAGCGCCACGACAGATGCTCGACGAGGAAGCCGCCGAGCAGCGGGCCGATCACGGTCGCAACGCCGAACACGCCGCCGAACATCCCCTGATAGCGGCCCCGCTGCGCGGGCGGAATCACGTCGCCGATCGCCGCCATCGTGATGACCATCAGCCCGCCGCCGCCGAGCCCCTGCAACGCGCGCAGCACGATCAGCTGCATCATGTTCTGCGCGACGCCGCACAGCGCGGAGCCGACGAGGAACAGCACGATCGCCGCCTGCAGCACGATCTTGCGGCCGAACAGGTCGCCGAACTTGCCGTACAGCGGCACGACGATCGTCGACGTCAGCAGGTACGCGGTGACGACCCACGACAGCCGGTCGAGCCCGCCCAGTTCGCCGACGATCGTCGGCAGCGCCGTCGACACGATCGTCTGGTCGAGCGCGGCGAGCAGCATCACGAGCAGCAGCGCGGGAAACAGCAGCCGGACCGGCGGATGATTCTCCGCCTCGACGGGGCCGGACGGTTCGGGCGACGCGGACGGCAGCGGCGGGCGCGAAGTTGAAGCGGGTTCCATCGGGCAATTCCTGCTTGATATTAATTAATGTGAAAATTAATATAGGCGAATCCGCCACACCGGTCAAAGCCGAAACGGTAACCAGATGAAAGAGTCCGATTCTCCTCCGTCGGCGCCGACCGCGCGTCGACCGGGACGCCCGAGCGGCGGCGCGCAGGGCGGCGGCCCGCGCGCGAAGCTCCTCGACACCGCGCTCGCGCTGTTCGCGCGCCAGGGGATCGTCGATACGACGCTCGGCGCGATCGCGCGCGAGGCCGGCGTCACGCCGGCGATGGTCCATTACTACTTCAAGACCCGCGACCAGTTGCTCGACGTGCTGATCGACGAGCGTTTCCTGCCGCTGCGCGCGGCGCTGGCCGGCGTGTTCGACGCGCATCCGGACGACCCGGTCGCCGCGCTCACCGAACTGGCGTTGCGCTTTGTCCGGCTGGGAGACGAGCATCCGTGGTTCCCGCCGCTGTGGGTGCGCGAGGTCATCAGCGAAGGCGGGCTGCTGCGGCAGCGGATGCACGAGCGGTTCGGCCACGCGCAGCAACTGGCGACGCTGAAGCACATCGAGCGGTGGCAGAAGGAGGGCAGGCTGAATCCGGGGCTCGAACCGTCGCTGGTGTTCGTGTCGCTGCTCGGGCTGACGATCTTGCCGCTCGCGACGTCGCAGATGTGGCGCAGCGACCCGGCGCGGCGGCGGATCGGCGCGCAGGAGATCGCCCGGCACGCGGTCGCGATGATCGCGCACGGCGTCGCGCCGGTCGGCGCGTGACGTACCGGTAACGCCGTCGGCAGCGGGTCGCGCCGCGAGCGCATCTGACGCGGGCGCGGGAACCTGCAGGTCCGCCGGCATGCGTGATACGCTGCGCGCATTCGTTCGGTGCGGGGTGATGCATCGGACATCGAGGCAGGATTTGGGGTGTGCGGTGCGCGCGCGGACAGCGTGACGGTTCGGCCCTTTTCGGCGTTTTTTCCAGTGGTTAGCGCGTGAATTTGCGTGAAGCGGCAGGGCGGACGCGGACCGGGCCGGCTTTCATCGAACTGTCGCTTCGCGCCGATATCGTGCGCTTCGCGAGACAGGCCGGCTCAGGTCGGAATGGCGGGATCACGGCATCGAATTTGCTGGTTGCGGACCGCCGCTGTCCGGCGCGGTGTCGCGCGAGCGGACGAAACCGCATCCGCGCGCGGCGCGAGACGGCCGGCCCCTCAGACAGAACGGGATTCAACCCACGAAGATGAATGCAGTAAACAGGCTCGACCGGACGACCATCGTCCTGGTCGAAGACGACCCGGAGAGCCGGGCGTCGCTGGCGTCGTTGCTGGCGGCGGAAGGGGCGAGCGTGATCGCCGTCGGCGACGCGGAAACGGGCGTCGAAGAAGCGATCAGGCTGTTGCCGGACGCGGTGGTGTGCGATCTGGACCTGCCCGCGATGGACGGCTTCTATCTGATCCAGCGTTTGCGCGATCACGAAATCCGCGGCGATCATGCGCCGGCCGTCGCGGTCGCGCTGACCGGCCATACCGGCGAAAGCTGGCGGCTGCGCAGCATCGGCGAGGGATTCCAGCATTTCATGACGAAACCGGCGCAGCCGGACGAACTCGTGACGCTGCTGCGCGACGCGATCGACGCGCGGCATGCGCTGTGAATGCGCGAATCCGCGGCGGAAATGCATCGTGACGGGGCGTGCTGCGTGACGGCGGTGCGCTCTTCGTGAAACGCCGTGGTGGCGTGACCTTCGCGATGGATGGAGCGACAGCCGGCTGACGAGCCCGCGTCGACCGCCGTTTTAATGCGGCGCGGCGGCGGCCTTCGCGTGACGCGCGGGGGCTTCGCTGCCGCTCTGCGCGGCATCCGCCTGGCATTGCGCGCACAGTCCCTTCAGTTCGATCCCGTCGCCGGAGAGCCGGTAGCCGGCCGCCTCGATCTGCGCGACGAGCGCCTGGCGCAGCTTCGGCTCGTGCAGTTCGGTTACGTTCCCGCATTGCTGGCAGACCACGAGGATGCCGTGCTGGCACTGCGTCAGGTCGTGGCAGACCGCGAACGCGTTGATCGATTCGATCCGGTGGATGAGCCCCGCCGACAGCAGGAAGTCGAGCGCGCGATACACGGTCGGCGGCGCGGAACCCGGATGGATCTGGCGCATTTCGTCGAGCAGCGAGTACGCCTTCGTCGCGCGGCCCGACGTCAGCAGCAGTTCGAGCACCTTGCGGCGGATCGGCGTCAGCTTCTCGCCGCGTTCGCGGCAGTACGCGTCGGCCATCGACAGCGCCGCTTCGATCGACGCGGCCGGCGCGTGTCCGTGCTCATGCCCGTGATCGTGATGATCGTGGTCATGGTCGTCGGAGGCGGGCACGGTCGGTTTGGCGATCTTCATTCCGCGATTATACGGGGCGGTCGCGCGCGGCGTCGGCACGGGCCGCCGCGCCGGAATCCGCCGAACCGGCGGCCCGGCGATCCCGTGGCCGGCAGCGCGCCGCGCGCGATCAGTCGAGTTTCGCCGCGAAGCCGCGCTGCACGCCGGGCCGCGCGAACAGCGCGTCGTACCAGCGCTTCACGTTCGGATAGTCGGCGAGGTTCACCTTGTGGCGCTCGTGCCGCCACGCCCAGCCGAGAATCGCGAAGTCCGCGACGGACAGTTCGCCGGCCACGAATTCGTGACCCGCGAGCCGCGCGTCGAGCACGCGGTACAGCCGGTGCGTCTCGTCCGAAAACCGTTTGAGCCCGTAGCGGCGATCCTCTTCGGACTCCAGCGCCGCGAAGTGGTGGACCTGGCCCGGCATCGGCCCGAAGCCGCCCATCTGCCACATCAGCCATTCGAGCACCGGCACCCGCGCGCGCAGGTCGCGCGGCAGGAACTGGCCGGTCTTTTCGCCGAGATACAGCAGGATCGCGCCCGACTCGAACACGCTGATCGGCTCGCCGCCGGGACCGTCGGGATCGACGATCGCCGGGATCTTGTTGTTCGGGCTGATGCGCAGGAATTCCGGCGCGAACTGCTCGCCCTGGCCGATGTTGACCGGCACTACCTCGTAGGGCAGCGCCATCTCTTCGAGCGCGACGCTGATCTTGCGACCGTTCGGCGTGCCCCATGCGTAAAGCTGGATCGTCATGGATGGAAACAGGAATGAAAGGAAGGCGGGCTCAGGTGAGCGGCAGGTCGATGTACTTGCGGAAGCCCTGACGCGTCGCGAGCCGCGAATACCAGCGTTCGAGGTTGGGCAGCGGCGGGCGTTCGACGCCTTCGAGCCCGAACCAGCGTTTCGCGAACGTGCCGATCACGATGTCCGCGAGCGAAAAACGCTCGTTTTCGAGGAAGAAGCGGCCTTGCAGATGGCGGTCGAGCAGCTTCCAGCATTCGGCGACGGTCTCGACGTCGGCCGCGAGTTTCGCGGTGTCGCGTTTCTCGGGCGGCGTGCGAACCGCCGCGACGAACACCGGCCGCTCGGCCGGCACCAGCGTCGCGAGCGACCAGTCGAGCCAGCGTTCGATGCTCGCGCGGACCTTCGGATCGGCCGGATACAGCAGGCTCGACGGACCATACTGCATCGCGAGATAACGCAGGATCGAGTTCGATTCCCACAGCACGAAGTCGCCGTCGACGAGCGTCGGCACGCGGCCCGTCGGGTTCATCGCGAGATAGTCCGGCTCGTCGTTGCGGCCGAACTGCATGCCGGCGTCGATGCGCTCGAATGGCAGCACCAGTTCGTCGCAACACCATAAAACTTTCTGGACGTTGGCCGAATTGGCGCGTCCCCAGATCGTGATCATCTGGTGAATCTCCTTGCAGCGGAATCGGTCGGCGGATACGCGAGGCTTGCGCGTTCATGCGCAGGCCCGCGCACGAACGGGCAAGCCGAAACGATACACGATGTCGCAGGTCTTTTTTGACAAGCCCCTGAACAGCCGGCCCGCGCCGGGCGCGGGACCAGGCTTCTCGTAGAATAGCCGCTACCGGACGCGGTTCATCCCTGCTATCTGCACCATCCGCATCATCTGCATCGAGGCAAACGCCCATGGCACGCATTGTCCCTGACGACTGGCAGCATCTGGAGGCGGCCGGCGCCGCCGCGCGCGAGCGCGAAACGCTGGCGCTGTTCGAGAAGGGGTTGCCGGACGGCTACACCGTTTATCACGGCGTGCACTGGACGCGCCTGTCCGAAGGCTTCTCGGTGTTCGGCGAAGCGGACTTCGTGATCGTGAGCCCGGCCGGCCGCGTGATGATCGTCGAGCAGAAAACCGGTTTCCTGCGCGAGACGCCGAAGGGGCTCGTGAAGGTGTACATGCAGACCGAGCGCAATGTGTCGATCGCGCTCGCGCGCACGGTCGAGGGATTGCACCGGCGTTTCACCGCCGCGTTCGGCGCGGGCACGTACTTTCTCGAAGAGCTGCTGTATTGCCCCGATCACGTCGTGAAGGACGCGGCGATCGCGGGCGTGAACCCCGCGCGGATCGTGGATGCGGCGCGCAAGGGCCAACTGGTGTCGATCGTGCTCGACGCGCTGCCCGCCGACGAACCGCGTCTGCCGTGCGCGGCGAAGATCCACCACTTCCTCGCGGACGAACTGGCGCTGACGCCGGATGCGGGCGCGCTCGTCGGCGCGGCCGGCACGCTCGTCACGCGGCTTGCGGGCGGCCTCGCGACGTGGGCGCGGCGGCTCGAATTCGCGCCGTTCCGGCTGCGCGTGATCGGCACCGCCGGTTCCGGCAAGACCCAGCTTGCGGTGCAGGTGATGAAGGACGCGGTCGCACGCGGCCAGCGCACGCTGTACGTGTGCTTCAACCGGCCGCTCGCCGATCACATCGTGAAGGTCGCGCCGCCCGAGGCGAAGGTCGCGAACTATCACCAGCTATGCGACTGGGTTTCGCGCGACGGCGGCCACGTGCCGGACTTCGGCGGCCCGGACGTGTTCGGCGGACTGGAGCAGCGTTTCGCGGCGACGCCGATCGATGCGCGCTGGCAGTTCGACGTGTTGATCGTCGACGAGGGGCAGGACTTCCAGCAGGCGTGGGTCGCGGCGCTCGAACGGCTGGTGCGTCCGGGCGGCGCGTGGTGGTGGCTGGAAGACCCGCTGCAGAACCTGTACATGCGCGAGCCGGTTGCGCTGCCGGGCTGGACGGTGCTGCGCGAGACGACGAACTATCGCAGCCCGCGCGACATCCTCGACTTCATGCGCGACGTCGCGAGCCGGCCGGTGCCGGCGCTTGCGGAGTTGACCGCGGGCAGTCCGTTCGACGGCTCGGACGTCGCGCTGTCGACCTACGACGAAAAGGAAAAGGCCGCCGCGACGGACGGCGAGCCGCCCGCGATCGCGGCGACCAAGCGTGCGATCACGCAGGCGCTGTCGCTCGGTTTTCGCAAGCAGGACATCGTCGTGCTGTCGTTTCGCGGCCGCGAGGGCTCGCTGCTGACGCCGCTCGATCATCTCGGCCCGCACCGGCTGCGCAGCTTCACCGGCCAGTACGACCTGTTCGGGAATCCGCAGTATCGCGACGGCGACGTGCTCGTCGATTCGATCTATCGTTTCAAGGGGCAGTCCGCGCCGTGCGTGATTTTCACCGAGATCGATTTCGACACGTTCGACGAGCGCGCGGCGCGCAAGCTGTTCGTCGGCGCGACGCGCGCGACGATGAAGCTGATCCTCGTCGCGTCGCAGCGCGCGGCGCACGCGTTAGACGCGGCGCGCGCCAACGCGTGACGGAAGCCGCGGCCCGGTCGTGGTCGGTCAACTCCAGGCCGATGCGCCGATCAGCGTGCCGGTGCGCGTGTGCGCGTTCCACCAGATCACGCGCAGCAGCGGCGCGCGCTGCGCGATGAAGATCGCCTGCACCGGATCGCTTTCGATGAAATGGGTGACGCCGCAGCGCAGCGCGGCCGCGGCCTTGTGCGCGGCCGCGCCGGCCGGCGTCTCGTCGTGCTCGCCCGGCGTGCGCATGACAAGTTCCAACTGCCCGAAGCCGAACCGTTCCAGCCATAGCTGCGTGCGCGCGCGGTCCATCTCGGGCCGGCCCGTGATGATCGCGCGGGTGTGCTGAAGGTCGATGCCCGGAAACTTGTCGAACGGCAGCAGCGCGTCGCGTTCGGTCAGCGCGGCGTCGAGATCCTCGTCGTAGCGCGTGAGCGGAATGTCCGGCAGCAGGATGCCGTCGAGGTCGATGGCATAAACCGCGTATTCGTGATCGCCGGCCATCAGCGCGCCTTCGTGCGCGCCGTCACGCGCCCAGTCCGCGCGATAGCGGTCCGTGTACGCCTGGCGCTCCCACGGAAACAGCGCGAAATAACCGCTCGCATCGATCGAGTAGTCGGGCCGCAGCCGGCTCAGGTCGTCGTATGCGCCGGTCAGCGTGCGCACCGCGAGCCCGTGCTCGCGCAGGAATGCGATCGAGTCGGTCAGCGTGAAGCCGCGCCCCGCGATGTCCTCGCACAGCAGCACCTTCGAGCCGGGTTCGGGCAGCGGCAGCGCGGAGTCCCAGCGCACTTCGCGGGTCGCGCGCTCGTAGCGCAGGAACGCCACCGGGGCGCCGGTCGCGTGCGAAACCATCAGCGCGAGCGGCGCGCCGCCGCGCAGGATGCCGACGACGGCCGCGAAGTTCTCGGCGGCCAGCAACGGCTGCAGCGATTCGATCCATTGATCGAGCTGTTCGTAGGTAAGCGGGACGATCGGCTTGTTCATCGGTCGGGCGCGCATCGCGCGGGAAGAGGAACCATGCGGGAACCGTGCGGCGACGGCTATTGTACAGGCGGTGATTGGCGATATTATGCATGGGGCCGCCGGCGGGCGCAGGGCGGCGGCGCGCGGATCGCGCGCGTCCATGGCAACGATGACGAAGCGAGAGGCGACGAACATGCAGTACCGATTCGGCTGGCAAGGGGTGGCCGGCATGGCGACGCTGCTCGCGGCCACGGCGGTCTGCGCGGCGCCGGCGTTGTCGCTCGACGTGAGCGGCGAGATCCGGGTGACCAACAACGCCGCGCGCAACGCGTATCACTTCGACGACGCCCAGTTGCAGAAGCTGCCGGTGCATCAGATCTCGACGTCGACCACGTGGACGCCGCGTTCGACGTTCGAGGGGCCGCTGCTGTCCGACGTGCTGAAGACGGTCGGCGCGTACGGCAAGCGCGTCAAGATCCACACGCTCGACGACTACACGTGCATCGTGCCGGTCAGCGACGCGGACCGCTACGGCGTGCTGCTCGCGTACCGGATGAACGGCCGGCGGCTCGAAGTGAGCGATTTCGGCCCGCTGTTCCTGATCTATCCGCGCGACGACTATCCGCAGGAACTCGAAGGCGCGGCCGGCGACGCGAAGTTCGCATGGCAGATCACGTCGCTGACCGTCATCGAGTGAGCGGGCGCCGTTCGATGCGACGTCCGCTGCACCGCTTCGTTCACCTGCTGATCTGGTTCGTCGCGCTCGCGCCGCCGGTGGTTGCGGTCGGTTATCTGATGTACGCGAATCTGATCAACCCGCGCGTGATCCAGCGGCTCACCGGCAACTACGACGGGCTGTACTGGGACGCGGCGCAACTACAGATCGCGTATGGGCGCTTCGAGAACCAGTTGCTGCGTTACGCGGACGGGCTCGACCACGATCCCGACCAGTTGCGGCTGCGCTACGAAGTGCTGCAATCGAAGCTGAACGTGATGAACGGCTCGGCGCGCGGCCTGTCCGGATCGCCCGCTCGGCTGAAGCGGCAACGCGACGATCTCGACCGGCTGTCGGCCACGGTCGCGTCGTTCGGGCCGCAGCTCGACCGCGTCGCGAACAGCCCGGCGCTCGCGCACCAGATGGTCGCCGCCCTGCGCGAGCACTGGACCGAGATCAACGACCTCGCGCTGAGCCGGCGCTTCGCGGACATCACCGAGCGCGAGGAGATTCGCCGCGACTTCATCGCGAAGCGGCGCGAACTGTTCGCAGCGGGCCTCGTTTTGATCGTGCTGTGCGCGGCCGCCGCGGTGCTGCTGGTGCTGAACGGCTACCGGCGCACGCGGCTGATCCGCCAGCAGCACGCCCTGCTCAAGGCCGAATTGCAGGCGAGCCGCGCGGCGCGCGAGGCGAGCACGGCGAAGGACACGTTTCTCGGCATGATCAGCCACGAACTGCGCACGCCGCTGCACGCGATCGTGTCGTCGATCGAACTGCTCGGCCTGAAGCCGCTGCCGGACGAGGACCGCAAGGTGATCCAGCGTCTGGACACGGCCGCGCGCCAGCTCGAAGCGCAGATGAAGGACCTGACCGACTACGCGCGGCTCGGCGCGGGCAAGCTCGAATTGCGGCACGAGCAGTTCGATCCGCGCGAGCTGTTGCAGTCGATCGTCGACCAGAACGAGGCGGCGGCGCGCGCGCGCGGCCTCGCATTCGAAAGCGCGCTGCGCGGCGTGCATGGGCTCGTCGAGTCGGACCCGCACCGGATTCGCCAGATCGCGAACAACCTCGTGACGAACGCGATCCGCTATACCGAGCGCGGCGTCGTGCGCATCGAGTTCGTCGCGTCAGCGCGCGCGCTGTCGATGGTCGTCAGCGATACCGGCCCCGGCGTGCCGCCCGAGCAGATTCCGCTGATCTTCCGCGAGTTCACGCAACTCGACGCGTCGCGGTCGCGGCGCTACGAAGGCGCGGGGATGGGGCTCGCGATCGTGCGCGGACTCGTCGATCTGTTCGGCGGCGCGATCGCGACCGACAGCCGGGTCGGCGAGGGCACGACGTTCACGGTGACGATTCCGGTCACGCCCGTGGCCGGCCCGCTGGCCGCCGACGCACGGACGCCGGGGCGCGGCGACGGCGAGCGTCCGCGCGTGCTGGTCGTCGACGACAACCGGCCGGTGCGCGAATCGTTGTGCGAAATGGTGGCGCTGATGGGCTGCGATGCGCTCGCGGCCTGCGACGCGGACGCGGCGCTCGCGATCGTCGGCAGCACGCCGTGCGACGTCGTGCTGCTCGACCTGAACATGCCGGGGCGCGACGGTTACGGGTTCGTCGCGGGACTGGACGCGGCGCTGAAGGGCCGCGCGCTGCATCGCCCGCGGCTGATTGCGGTCAGCGCGGATCTGCCGGATGCGACGGCCTGTGATGCGTCGACGCCGTTCTTCGACTGTCTCGCGAAACCGGTGCACTACGAGGTGTTGCGCGCCGCGTTGCAGCGCGCGCTGGTTTTGTCGCAGCCGTTGAGCGCGTGACGGACCGCGGTTTCGCGGTCAGCCGCGATTGAGCCGCTTCGACAGGTCGGCGACGAGGATCGCCATCCGCGCGGGTTTTTCGTAGCACGCGACGTTGTACTGCCGCACGATCTGGCTGATCTCCGATTCGCTCGCCTTGCCGGTCAGCAGTTCGCCGGTCAGCACGAAGATCGGCGCGTCCGGATTCTCGGACGAGCGCACCGCGCGGATCGCGTCGGCGGACGTCTGGTTGCCGAACAGCCAGTCGATCACGACGCCGTCGAACAGTTGCTGCTGCAACGCTTCGTTGAACGCCGCGAGGCCGTACAGCGACTGCGCCGCGTAACCCGCGTGCTGAAGATAGTCGCGCAGGTTGTCGGCGGACGCGCGGTCGTCGTCGACGACCGCGATCAGCGGCTTGTCCGACTCCGCGCGGCGCGGATAGATCTCGATCTTGTGGACTTCGTGCGCGTTCTGATACAGCGCGCCGTCGTGGCGCGCGACGCGCCACTGACCGTTTCTCTCATAGGCGACGAAATCGGGGCGGCCGCCCGGCTCGACCGGCGCGCCGATCCACGCGGTGCACGCGAGTTCGACCGCGCTCACGCATAGCACCGCGTCGTGCGCGGTCGCGCCGACCATCCCGGGGTCGAGCAACTGCGCGCCGAATAACTGCGCGGCCGGCTCGCCGAACGCCTCGGCGACCTTCTTGATCTGCGCGAGCGTCCAGGGACTGTTGCCGCGCAGCTTGCGGTGTCCCTGCGAGAAGCTCAGATGGAGAATCCGGCACAGCTCGGTTGTCTGCTGGCGCTTGCCGATGCCGTGGCGGGTCATCAGTTCGCGCACGCGTTCCGCGACCGTGACGGAATCGGTGGTTCGAGCGTCGTTTTGCATGCTGCTTGGGAATCTTGTCGGGGTCCGGACGGTGTCGGCTCAGGCGCTCTTTTTGCATGCCGGGCGGCGTGGCAACGGTGCGCCGAACGACCCGGTTGCGCGCAAACGGCCCTTATTCTAAACGGAACGTTGGCGCAAAAAGCCAGTTTGATCCGAAATCGTGTGAGGATTTGAGACAGTCCTCGTGCGCCGACGCGGATTATGGCATGCGAAATGCCTGATGCATCGTTGGCCCCGTGACATGACGACGATTGCGGCCTGGTTGCAGCCTGACGCACCGGCTGCGAAGATGCGCGTTTGCCTTCCGACACTTATTTTTCCGATGATGACCACTTATCCGCTGCATGCGAATTTCGCGTCCACCGACGATCCGTTTCCCGTAGAAGCCGACGTCGTGATCGCGGGCGCGGGCATCATGGGCTGCGCGGCGGCTTATTACCTCGCGAAACGCGGCGTGCGCGCCGTCGTGCTCGACAAGTCGCGGATCGCCGGCCAGCAGTCGACGCGCGCGTGGGGCTTCGTGCGCCAGCAGGGCCGCGAGACGGCCGAAGTGCCGCTGATGATGGCCGGGATGCGGATCTGGGAAGGGCTCGAAACGGAGCTGAACTTCGATCTCGAATGGCGTCAGGGCGGCTGCCTGTACGTCGCCGACAACGACGCAGACTGGGCGTCGTTCACTCAATGGCTCGACGTCGCGAAGCAGCATGGGCTCGATACGCGCGCGCTCGATCGCGCGCAGGTCGACGCGATCGCGCCGGGCCTCGTCGGGCGCGTGGTCGGCGGCCTGTACACGGCGAGCGACGGCCAGGCCGAACCGCGCCGCGTCGCCGCCGCGTTCGCGGCGCGCTCGCGCGAGGCCGGCGCGCGGTTTTTCGAGGGGTGCGGCGTGATCGGCGTCGAGCGGGAAGCGGGCGCGATCGCCGGGGTCGTCACCGAGCGCGGATCGATCCGCACGCGCCGGCTCATCTGCACGGCCGGCGCGTCGAGCTGGCGGCTGCTGCGCGAACTCGGGCTGACGCTGCCGCAGCAGAGCGTGCGCGGCACCTGCATGCGGACCAACGCGCTGCCGGCGGTCACCGCGTCGACGTTCTGGGGACACGGCCTCGGCATCCGGCAGCGCGCGAACGGCGCGATCAATCTCGCGGACGACATGCAGGTGGACGTCGACATGACGCTCGGCCATCTGCGCGCGTTGAAATGGTTCATGCCCGAGTTGTGGGCGCAACGGGACAAGTTCAGCTTCCACCTGAATGGCGCGCTGTGGCGCGATCTGCGCGACCGTCTGCCGGGTGTCGTGCCGGCCGGCGAGCGCGTGCTGCATCCGCGCGACCCCGATCCGCGGCCGAACCCGGCGCATGCGCCGCGCGCGCTCGCGAAGCTGCGCGCGCTGTTTCCGGCGCTGCGCGACGCGCAGATCGTCGAAGCGTGGGCCGGGCTGATCGACGTGCTGCCGGACGGCATCCCGGTGCTCGACGCGCCCGCCGGCACGCGCGGTCTCGTGATCGCGACCGGCTTCTGCGGACACGGTTTCGCGATGGGGCCGATCGTCGGCCGGCTGATCGCGGAATGGCTCGACGACGGAGTGCCGTCGCTCGACGTGTCGGCGTTTCGGCTTCAGCGTTTCTTCGACGGCACGATGCAGCGGCCGCGGAGCATGCTGTGAGCGGCGGTGGGTTCCGGCATCGCGGCGTGCCGTATCGCAGCCAGTGGGGCAGCCCGGAGTGGGTCGCGCGGATCGTCGCGGACGACGCCGATCCGTGCGACGACCCGGACTGGCGGCGTAGCGGCTTCGCGACCGGCGACGACTACCGGTTCTGGGCGAAGCGGCTGTGCGGCCTCGCGTGTTTCGAGTCGGCGCTGGACTACTGGCGCATCGCGCACGGCCCGCGCGCCGCGTTGCTCGACGGCGCGCTGGACCACGGCGCGTACCGGATGCGCGACGACGGCGGCGTCGACGGGCTGATCTACCGGCCGTTCGCGGAGTGGGTCGCCGCCGCGTTCGGCATCCACGTGGACGTGCTGACCGACGAGGACATCGAGGCAACCGCCGCGCGCGTCGGTCCGGATACGCTCGCGATCGTGTCGGTGAGCCCGGAGATCCGTTATCCGGCGCATCCGAACGAGCGCCAGGGCGGGCATCTGGTGCTGCTGCACGGACGCGGCGACGGCGGCGTGTGGTTTCACAATCCGTCGGGCGTCGCGCCGTATCAGGCGGATGCGTGGCTGCCGTACGCGACGGTCGCGCGTTTTCATGCGCGTCGGGGGATGGCGTTGACGTTCGGCGCGCGCTGAACGACGCCGCGTGATCCGACGCGCTTTTCCCGGCGCTCGCTCGATCTGGCCCCGGCCGGCGGCAATCCGCGCGCGCCGTCGTAGAATCCGTCGTGGCCGTCCGCCGCCGCACGATCGCGAGCGCAGCCGGCCCGCCGCCCGCGCCGCCGTCCGAGGGAACCCGCCGATGCCCGCCTCCCGCCACAAGCCGTACCGGTTGCGCCTGCCGCGCATGCGCTCGCAGTGGCGGCCGCCGCGCTCGCGGATGCTGTTCACGCGGCCGAGCGCGTCGCCGAAACGCGTGCTCGCGACGCGCATCGCGATCGTCGTCGGGCTGTGCGCGCTCGCGTTCGTCGTGCTCTATCTGGATCGCGGCGGCCTGCACGACCCGTCGCGCGAGTCGCTCGGCCTCGTCGATCTGCTGTACTTCACGATGGCGACCGTCGCGACGGTCGGCTACGGCGACATCGTGCCGATCACCGAGCGCGCGCGGCTGATCGATGCGCTGCTGCTGATGCCGATCCGCATCGTCATCTGGTTCGTGTTTCTCGGCACCGCGTATCAGTTCGTCATTCAACGGGTCATCGAGGAATTCCGCATGAAACGTCTGCAAAAGGAGTTGACCGATCACGTCGTCGTCTGCGGATTCGGGCTGAGCGGCGCGGTCGCGGTGCGCGAACTGCTCGAAAGCGGCTTCGATCCCGAGCAGATCGTCGTGATGGACCCGCAGCAGTCCGCGCTCGAACAGGCGGCCGAACTGGGCGTGACGGGCCTGCTCGGCGACCCGAGCCGCGACGACCTGTTGCAGCAGGCGCGCGTGCGCGACGCGAAGGCGGTGATCGTCACGGTGCCGGACGACTCGACGGCGATCCTGCTGACGCTGTCGGTGCGCAGCGTCGCGCCGGAGACGAAGATCGTCGTGCGCATCCAGGAGCAGACGTACCAGCGTCAACTGCGCCAGGCGGGGGCGGACGTGATCGTGTCGTCGACGAAGATCGGCGGGCTGCTGCTCGCGGACGCGGTCGAGAGCAGCTACATCGTGTCGTTCGTGAACGACCTGCTTTCGACGCGCGGCCGCGTCGATCTGGTCGAGCGGCCGGCGCAGCCGCACGAGGTCGGACGCTGGAGCAATGCGGTGCCGAACGCGATCGTCGTCTCGCTGGTGCGCAATGGGCACATGCTGTCGTTTTACGAGGATCCGCCGACGCTGGTCGAAGCGGGGGACATGCTGCTGGTGATTCAGTCGCAGCGGGGCGGGTAATCGCTTTGCAATAGCGTGAACAACCAGTGGGAATGCGTCATTTCTTTCTCCGATATAGCCGCTTTAAACCGCTTGTCGCGTGGCCGGTTTAATTAGGCTTGATGTCCCGTTCGCCGTTATTTCAATCGGAATTTAAATCCATCGGATAACGCGCGCGGCGCGAATCCGTTTTGCACTTCAACGCCGGATTCGGGCGGCGGAAAACCGCCGCCGCCCGTCACGCCGGCTGCAACCCGCTCAACAACTGCCGCACGCGCGAAAGATCGCGATTCAACTGGCTCGCGTCGTCGAACAGTTCCGCGAGCCAGTCGACGAACACGCGCACGCGAGGCGCGACGCGCGGCGTCTTCACGAACGCGACCGATACCGGCGTCGGCAGCGGCTTCCACCTCGGCAGCACCTCGCGAAGCTCGCCGCTGTCGAGATACGGCTGCGCGGCGAGCCGCGCCGGCTGGATCAGCCCGTAGCCTTGCAGCCCGCAGGTCAGATACGCGATCTCGTCCGCGACGTGCACGAAGCCGTCGACCCTCACCGACGTCGCGCCGCCGTCGATCTCGAAGTCGAAATCGACCGGCCGCCCGTTCACCGGCGACAGGCAGTTCACCGCCGTGTGATGCGCGAGGTCGTCGACGGTCTGCGGCATGCCGTTGCGTTCGAGATACGCGGGGCTCGCGCACGTCACGTGGTCGAGCACGCCGAGCCGGCGCGCGACGAGCCCCGAGTCGGGCAACTCGCCCAACTGGATGCTGCAATCCACCGCCTCGCCGACGAGATCGACGTTGCGCAGGCTCACGCCGATCGCCAGATCGATGTGCGGATGGCGCGCATGGAAGTCGTCGAGCGCGGGCAGCACGATCGCATTCGCGATCACGCCGGGCATTTCGACGCGCAGCCGGCCGCTGACGAGGCCGGTCGTCTGCCGCATGCTCGCTTCCATCTCGTCGATCTCCGCGAGAATCTGCGCGCAATGCTCGTAATATGCGGCGCCCTCGGGCGTGACGGACAAGCGCCGCGTGGTGCGCACGAGCAGCTGCGTGTTCAGCAGCGCTTCGAGGTTCTGAACCAGCGTCGTCGCGCTCGCTCGCGGCATGTCGAGCGATTGCGCGGCTTTCGTGAAACTGTTGGTGTCGACGATCCGCACGAACGTGCGCATCGCCTGGATACGGTCGATCACGGGCAAACTCCTGTGTCAAAGCCGGAATAACTGCTTGCTGCAATACGGTGGCCGCGCGGGATGGCAGGGGGAGCGCGGCGCCGGCGCTCGCGGGGCGGGCGGCCGGGGAACAACCGGAGAGCCTTGGGCGCGTCGGGGCGCCGGCGGCGGGATGCGGGGCAGGTGGGCCGTCCGGAACGGACGGCCCGGTGGGTCAGGGTCTCGTCGTTGCCGTTCGGCTTACTGCTTCAGCGTCGCGATGTCGATCACGAAGCGGTATTTCACGTCGCTTTTCAGCATCCGCTCATAGGCGCCGTTGATGTCCTGCATCTTGATCATCTCGATGTCGGACGTGAGCCCATGCTTGCCGCAGAAATCCAGCATCTCCTGCGTTTCCGCGATGCCGCCGATCAGCGACCCCGCGAGGCGGCGGCGCTTCATGATGAGGTTGAACACCTGCGGCGACGGGTGATCGTGCTCCGGCGCGCCGACCAGCGCCATCGTGCCGTCGCGGCGCAGCAGTTCGATGAACGGGTTCAGGTCGTGTTGCGCGGCGACCGTGTTCACGATCAGGTCGAAGCTGTTGGCGTGCGCCTGCATCTGCTCCGGGTCCTTCGAGATCACGACTTCGTGTGCGCCGAGGCGCTTCGCGTCCTCGATCTTCGACGCCGACGTCGTGAACAGCACGACGTGCGCGCCCATCGCGGCCGCGATCTTCACGCCCATGTGGCCGAGGCCGCCCAGGCCGACGATGCCGACCTTCTTGCCGGGGCCGGCGCCCCACGTGCGCAGCGGCGAATAGGTGGTGATGCCCGCGCACAGCAGCGGCGCGGCGGCGGCCGGATCGAGGTTCTCCGGCACGCGCAGCACGAACGCCTCGTCGACGACCAGCATCGTCGAGTAGCCGCCGAACGTCACGTCGCCGCTCACGCGGTCCACGCCGTTGTACGTGCCGACGAAGCCGTTTTCGCAATACTGTTCGAGGCCTTCCGCGCAACTCGGGCAGCTGCGGCACGAATCGACGAGGCAGCCGACGCCGACCAGTTCGCCAGTCTTGAAGCGCGTGACGCCGGAGCCGGTCTCGACGACGCGGCCGACGATCTCATGGCCCGGCACGACCGGATACAGCGTGTTGCGCCATTCGTTGCGAGCCTGATGGAGGTCGGAGTGGCAGACCCCGCAGTACAGCACGTCGATACGCACGTCGTGTTCGCGCAGGTCGCGGCGCTGGAATTCGAACGGGGCGAGCGGCGAGCCGGCGTCTTGCGCGGCATATCCGTAAGTCTGGTACATGAAGGCTCCTGAAAGCTGGAGTGAAAAAACGGTGTTGCGGCAGGGTTCCCATCGTAAGGATCGCCGTTGACCCAGGGAATACCTGAAGCTATCGAAGGTTTGCCTGTTTCTCCTGGCGTCGAGCGGCCATACGGGAACGGTGTTAGATTTCGAGCCTGATTCTCTGCAATCGGAATGCCAACGTCATGACCTCCGTTTCCTTCGCCGCCGCCGTCGCGACTGCGGCGCCGCCCGCTGCCGCCGACCCCGACGCCGCCGCGCAGCAGCGCATGGTCGAACTGCTGACGGCGCTGACGCTGCAGGACGGCGTGACGCCGTCCGCGCTCGACAGCGTGCAGTTGCTGCGGTCGAGCCGCGCGTATCCGCGCACGCCGGTGATGTACGAGCCGAGCATCGTGATCGTCTGCCAGGGGCGCAAGCGCGGCTTTCTCGGCGACGACGTGTATATCTACGATGCGCAGCAGTACCTGGTGCTGTCGGTGCCGCTGCCGTTCGAGTGCGAGACCGAGGCGAGCCCGGAGAAGCCGCTGCTCGCGATCTCGATCCGCGTCGATCTGACGATGGTCGCCGAACTGCTGATGGCGCTGAACGACACGCGCGGCAGTGCGGTGTCCGAACCGAGCGGCATCTACGCGACGCCGCTCGACGCGCAACTGGGCAACGCGGTGCTGCGTCTGCTGGAGGCGCTGGCGTCGCCGTGCGACGCACCGATCCTCGGACCTTCGATCGTACGTGAGATCTGTTACCGCGTGCTGACAGGCGTGCAGGGCGACGCGATCCGCGCGGCGCTCACGCACCAGCATCACTTCGGCCGCATCGCCAAGGCGCTGCGCCGCATCCACGCGGACTATCGCGGCGACCTCGACGTCGATACACTTGCGCGCGAGGCGGGCATGAGCCTCGCGGTGTTCCATGCGCATTTCAAGGCCGTCACGTCCACGTCGCCGATGCAGTATGTCAAGACGACGCGGCTGCATCACGCGCGCCTGCTGATCACGCACGACGGACTCAACGTGAGCGCGGCGGCGACGCGCGTCGGTTATGAAAGCGCATCGCAGTTCAGCCGCGAGTTCAAGCGGCTGTTCGGCCTGAGCCCGACCGACGAGCTGCGGCGCGTGCGCGCGATCAACGAGCCGCCCGCGCCGCGGCCCGAACCGCCGGCGCGGCGCTACGTGACCGCCGTATAAAAGCTTCATATTCCAACCCGACCATCGAGGACCGCCCCGCATGAAGCCGTTGCTGCTATTGTTGATTCCGCTTGCCGACCCCTACCGGGCGGCGCTCGCGGAGCAATTCGACGTGTTGTATGCGCCCGATGCGGCCTCGCGCGCGCAGACTATCGCCGCGCGCGGCGACGCGGTGCGGGTGGTGCTGACCAACGGCACGACCGGGCTGACTGCCGACGAGATCGACCGGATGCCGGCGCTCGAACTCGTCAGCGCGTTCGGCGCCGGCTACGAGAACATCGCGCGCGACGCGGCGCGCGCGCGCGGGATCGTGTTGTCGAACGGCGCGGGCACCAACGACGACTGCGTGGCCGATCACGCGTTCGCGCTGCTGCTGTCGGCCGTGCGTTCGGTGCCGCGCTTCGACGCCGCGTGCCGCGACGGCATCTGGCGCGACCGTCTGCCGATGCGGCCGATCGTTTGCGGTCGGCGGCTCGGCGTGCTCGGACTCGGCAACATCGGGCGCAAGGTCGCGCGGCGCGCGGCGGGGTTCGACATCGAGACCGGTTATCACAACCGCAAGCCGCGCGAAGGCGTGACGAGCCGCTACTTTGATTCGGTGCTGGCACTCGCGCGGTGGTGCGACTTTCTCGTCATCGCGACGCCGGGCGGACCGGAGACGCGGCACATGGTCGATCGCGCGGTGCTCGATGCGCTCGGCCCCGACGGGTTCGTCGTGAACGTCGCGCGCGGCAGCGTCGTCGATACGGCCGCGCTCGCTCACGCGCTGCGCGAGGGGACGCTCGGCGGCGCGGCGCTCGACGTGTACGAGGGCGAGCCGCATCCGCCGCAGGCGCTGCTCGCGCTCGACAACGTGGTGCTGACGCCGCACGTCGGCGGGATGTCGCCGCAGTCGATGGACGCTTCGGTGCGCAACTTCCTCGACAACGCGGCGAGGCATTTCGCCGGCGAGGCGGTGTCGACGCCGATCTGAAGCGGTTGACGATGGTGTGACTCACGCATGGCCGTGCCGATGCGCACGGCCATGCGCGAACGGGTCGCTTCGATTTCCTTCGCGCATTCATGCAATAAAAAATATCCGCAGCGCCTCTGCGCCGAATTCCTGTCGGCGCCCGCCATTTCCCGCATAACCAGCAGTCTATTATTCCGACAATAATTGTATTGGCGGAATTACTAAATTAACGTTCGAAAACCTGAAGCAGCGGTAAATCGCTTTAACGCTTGATTCGCAGCCAGAAAAGCGTTTCCTGTTTTGCGTGCTATACATAATGGTGCGTGAAAAAAGGACTTGATATGCGTGACGGGTTTGCGTGCGTAGCGTAGTTATCAGACGTTCTGGCTGGTTCGATAACGGCGAACAGGTCAGCGGGCATTCCGCCATTTCGTTTGGCTTTTTTGAGCGGCGCGAGGAAAAACGAAAGCGGAGTCAAGCGAGGCCGCGCACGCGAAGGCTCGTTCACATTCGGCCCGGTCCCCGTCGGGCGCCGGTCAGGTGGTGAAGAGACAAGGCGGACAAGAAATGGCCCTGGCGAGCGCCGGTAAATGTTTGCTGTCCTATCGGTTAGACGAGTCTCGTCAATCCCGATCCTGCATCGACTCGAACCCCTCCACGCAGGAAGAATCCGACGCCGTCCACTGCCGGTATCCCGTCGATCACAAGTCGCCCGCAACCGGCAGGCCGTTTTCGTTTTCGTGCCGGCTGCTGGTCGCGACGACCGCTGCCTTTCCGTTCATGCTCGCCGCCGGCCCTGCGTATGCGGATGGCGCGGGCGGCCCCAACAGCGCCGCGCTCGGCGGATCGAGCGGCATCAACGGCGGCGCGGGCGGCGGCGGCGGCGTGGGCGGGGTCGGCGGCGCGAACACGGGCGCGAACGTCGGCGCCGGCGGGAATGGCAGCGCGACCGGCACCGGCGGCGCGGGGAGCAGCGGCACCGCGACCGGCGGCGGCAGTCCGGGCGGCGGCGGCTCGGGCGGGGCCGCCGGCACCGCCGCGAACCCGGCCGGCGTTGGCGGCGGCGCGGGCGGCAACGCGTCATGCGGCCTGTGCGTCGCGGGTCTCGGCGGGGGCGGCGGGGGCGGCGGCGGTGACGGTTTCGTCGGCGCCACGCTGAACGGCGTAACCGGCGTGATGACCGGCGGCGCGGGCGGAAACGGCGGCAACGCCACCAGCAACTCGCTGCTGGCCGGCGCGGATGGCGGCAGCGGCGGCGGCGGCGGAGCCGGTGCGGTGCTATCGGGCAGCGGCAGCACGAGCACTGCGGCCAACGTCAGCGGCGGGGCTGGCGGCAGCGGGGGCACGGCATTGTCGTCGGGCGGGGCGGGTTTCGGCGGCGGCGGCGGCTCGGGTCTCGTCGATAGCGGCGTCAACGTCACGAACAGCTTTTCCATCACCGGCGGCAACGGCGGCGCGGGCGGCAGCGGAGCCCAGGCCGGCACCGGCCGAAGCGGCGGGAACGGCGGCGCGGGCGTCACCGGCTCGTCGTTCACGTTGACCAATACCGGCATCGTGCAAGGCGGCAACGGCGGCGCCACCGGCGGCAACGGCAGCGGGACCGGCACGGGCGTGCTCGGGGCCGGCGGTGTCGGCGTGCAGGGTGCGAATCTGCAGATCGTCAACGGCGGCACGATCTCCGGCGGCACAGCCGGAGACAGCAGCACGCGCGCTAACGCGATCGCTTTCACCGGCGGCGCCAACAGCCTCCAGTTGCAACTGGGCTGGAGCTTCGTCGGCAACGTCGTCAGCACCGGCGGCACCAGCACGCTGATCCTCGGCGGCGACGCGACGAACGTGTCCGCGAATCAGGCCGGCACGTCGGTGTCGACGGTGTTCGCGCTGTCGCAGATCGGTACGGTGTTTCAGGGGTTTTCGGGCTTCCAGAAAACCGGCGCGAGCACATGGCAGTTGATCGGCTCCACGTCCGACTCGACGCCGTGGACCATTTCGGCCGGCGTGCTGCAACTGGGCAACGGCACGACGAACGGCTCGATCACCGGCAACGTGACCAACAACGCGACGCTGGCGTTCGACCCCGCGTCCGGCACGACGCTGACGAACGCGAGCGAGATCTCCGGCACCGGCCAGGTCCAGCAGATCGGCGCGGGCATCACCGTGTTGAGCGGCGTGAACAGCTATGCGGGCGGGACGGCGATCAACGCCGGCACGTTGCAGGTCGCGGCCGACGCGAACCTCGGCGCGGCTGCCGGTACGCTCGCGTTCAACGGCGGCACGCTGAACACGACGGCGAGTTTCGCGTCGTCGCGCGCAACGACGCTCGATGCCGGCGGCGGCACATTCGACGTCGGCTCCGGCACGACGCTGACGATGGGCGGCGCGATTTCCGGCGCGGGTCTGCTCACGAAAACCGATACGGGCTCGCTGGTGCTGACCGGCACGAACAGCTACGCAGGCGGCACGACGATCAGCGCGGGCACGCTGCAACTGGGCGACGGCACGACGAACGGCTCGATCACCGGCAA
Organism: Paraburkholderia caballeronis; assembly: GCF_900104845.1. Lineage (NCBI taxonomy): Bacteria > Pseudomonadati > Pseudomonadota > Betaproteobacteria > Burkholderiales > Burkholderiaceae > Paraburkholderia > Paraburkholderia caballeronis. The sequence continues at coordinate 1,681,008 of NZ_FNSR01000002.1, forward strand.
CGTGACGAACAACGCGACGCTCGCGTTCGACCCGGCCGCGAGCACGACGCTGACGAACACCAGCGCGATCTCCGGTACCGGCCAGGCGCAACAGATCGGCTCGGGCACAACGGTGCTGACCGGCGCGAGCACCTACACCGGCGGCACGACGATCAGCGCGGGTGTGCTGCAACTCGGCGACGGCACGACGAACGGTTCGATCACCGGCAACGTGACGAACGACGCGACGTTCGCGTTCGATCCCGCGTCCGGCACGACGATGACGAACCCCGGCGCGATCTCCGGTACCGGCCAGGTCCAGCAGATCGGCGCGGGAACAACCGTGCTGACCGGCGTGAACACGTACACCGGCGGTACGACGATCAGCGGCGGTGTGCTGCAACTGGGCGACGGCACGACGAACGGATCGATTACCGGCAGCGTGACCAACAACGCGACGCTCGCGTTCGATCCCGCGTCCGGCACGACGATCACGAATGCCGGCGTGATTTCCGGTTCCGGCGACGTGCAGCAGATCGGCGCGGGCATCACGATGTTGAGCGGCGCGAATACCTACACCGGCGGCACGACGATCGATGCCGGCACGTTGCAGGTCGCGGCCGACGACAACCTCGGCGGCGCAGCGGGCGCGCTGACGTTCAACGGCGGCACGCTGAACACGACCGCGAGTTTCGCGTCGTCGCGCGCGACGACGCTCGATGCGGGCGGCGGCACATTCGACGTCGGCTCCGGCACGACGCTGACGATGGGCGGCACGATCTCCGGCGCGGGACTGCTCACGAAAACCGATACGGGCGTTCTTGTGCTGACCGGCACGAACGGCTACACCGGCGGCACGACGATCAGCGCGGGCACGCTGCAACTGGGCAACGGCACGACGAACGGTTCGATCACCGGCAACGTGACGAACAACGCGACGCTCGCGTTCGATCCGGCAGCGAGCACGACGCTGACGAACGCTAGCGCGATCTCCGGCACGGGCCAGGTGCAACAGATCGGCATCGGCACGACGGTGCTGACCGGCGCGAGCAGCTACACCGGCGGCACGACGATCAGCGCGGGCGTGCTGCAACTCGGAGACGGCACCACCAACGGTTCGATCACCGGCAACGTGACGAACGACGCGACGCTTGCGTTCGACCCGGCAACCGGCACGACGATGACGAATTCCGGTCTGATCTCCGGCGCGGGCCAGGTCCAGCAGATCGGCGCCGGCACGACGGTGCTGTCCGGCACGAACGCGTACACCGGCGGCACGACGATCGACGCCGGCACGCTGCAACTGGCGAACGCAAGCGCCGCCGGCACGGGAACCGTGACGGTCGACACCGCGGCGGGCAACACCGCGCAAGGCCTGAGCCTCGCGTTTTCCAGCGCCGGCAATTTCGCCAACACGCTGTCCGGCAGCGGCGTGACCACGGTCGCGGCCGGATCGGCGCTCGCGACGATCACCGGCAGCAACGCGTCCTATGCGGGCAACTGGCAGATCGCCGGCAACGCGGCCGTTGCACCGGCGAGCACGACGTCGACGGCCAATCTCGGCACCGGCACGGTCAACGTCGCGGCGGGCGGCGGCCTGACCGTCGCGACCAGTGGCGCGTTTGCGTTCAACAATGCGCTGACCGGATCGGGCGCGCTGTCCGCGTCCAGCGGCGGCCAGGCGTTTTCGTTCGGCAGCGCCGCCGGCAGCGCGTTCCAGGGGACGGCCACGCTGTCGAACGATACGTTCGCGCTGGCGGGCGCCAATACCACCGCGCTGACGAACGCGACGCTGGTGCTCGGCGCGGGCAACGTGACTACGGTCGGCGACGGCAACCACACCATCGGCGCGCTGACGTTCGACGGCGGCACCGCGGTGTTCGACGGCACCGCGCCCGCGCAGCAGGTCGCGACGAGTCTCGTCACCACCGGCGCGCTCGACATCAGCGGCAGCGGCGCGGTGCGGATCAACGTGCCGAACCCGTACGAGCCGCCCGTGCCGACGCCGTCGGGCGACCTGTCGCTGTTCCAGCAGAGCCAGATGAACAACGGGCTGAAACTGATCGCGGCCGCGAGCGTGACCGGCACCGGCAGCGGCCTGGCGCTGGAGGATCAGAACGGCAATGCCGTGAGCGCCGCGCAGAACGTGAACGTGCAGCAGAACGGCAACGTGGTCGCGATCGGCACATACGACTATGCGCTGGGGACCGGCGCCAGCGATGACGGTCTCTATGTCGGCTACCAGTTGAACCAGCTCGCGCTGCAGGCCGGCCAGAGCCTGACGTTGACCGAGGACCCCGGCGCGACCGGCGCGGACGCCGACCTCGCGGCGCAACTCACCGGGACCGGCAATCTCGTGATCGCGGCGAACGACGTCGTGTCGCTGTCGAACGCGGGCAACACGTTCACCGGCACGACGCTCGTGCAAAGCGGCACGTTGCAGGCGAATGCGGCGAACGTGATCGCGTCGTCGGGCGCGGTCGACGTCGAGAGCACGTTCGACACGAACGGCTTCTCGCAGTCGCTGAACAACCTGACCGGCACGGCCGCCGCGAGCATCGCGTTGTCCGGCAACGACACGCTGACGCTGAACGGCGGCGCGAGCCCGAACACGTTCGCCGGCGTGATCGGCGGCGCCGGCAGTCTGGTGCAGGCGAGCGGCACCGAGGTCCTGACCGGCGCGAACACGTACACGGGCGGCACGACGATCAGCGGCGGCACGCTGCAACTGGGCGACGGCACGACGAACGGTTCGATCACCGGCAACGTGACGAACGACGCGACGCTCGCCTTCGACCCGGCCGCGGCCACCACGATGACGAATCCCGGACTGATTTCCGGCAGCGGCCAGGTGCAGCAGATGGGCGCGGGGACGACGGTGTTCACCGGCACGCAGACCTATACGGGCGGCACGACGATCAGCGCGGGCGTGCTGCAACTCGGCGACGGCACGACGAACGGCGCGATCGCCGGCAGCGTGACCGACAACGCGACGCTCGCCTTCGATCCCGCGACCGGCACGACGACGTCCCATGCCGGCGTGATTTCCGGCCTGGGCGTGGTCCAGCAGATCGGCGCGGGGACGACCGTGCTGACCGGCGCGAACACCTACACGGGCGGCACGACGATCAGCAGTGGCGTGCTGCAGCTCGGCGACGGCACGACGAACGGTTCGATCGCCGGCAGCGTGACGAACGACGCGACGCTCGCCTTCGATCCGGCCGCAGGCACGACGACCACGAATGCCGGCATGATTTCCGGCTCGGGCGACGTGCAGCAGATCGGCGCGGGCATCACGGTGTTGAGCGGCGCGAATGCCTATACCGGCGGCACGACGCTAAACGCAGGCACGTTGCAGGTCGCGGCCGACGACAACCTCGGCGGCGCAGCGGGCGCGCTGACGTTCAACGGCGGCACGTTGAACACGACCGCGAGTTTCGCGTCGTCGCGCGCGACGACGCTGAATGCCGGCGGCGGCACGTTCGGCGTCGGCTCAGCTACCACGTTGACGATGGGCGGCGTGATTTCCGGGGCGGGTGCGCTGACGAAAACCGATGCCGGTTCGCTGGTGCTGACCGGCACGAACAGCTACACAGGCGGCACGACGATCAGCGTCGGCACGCTGCAACTCGGCAACGGCACGACGAACGGTTCGGTCGCCGGCAACGTGACGAACAACGCAACGCTTGCGTTCGATCCGGCCGCCGGCACGACGATGGCCAACGCCAGCGTCATTGCCGGCGCGGGCCAGGTGCAACAGATCGGCACCGGCACGACGGTGCTGACCGGCGCGAGCAGCTACACCGGCGGCACGACGATCAGCGCGGGCGTGCTGCAACTCGGCGACGGCACCACCAATGGCGCGATCACCGGCAACGTGACGGATAACGCGACGCTCGCGTTCGACCCGGCCGCGAGCACGACGCTGACCAGCGCCGTCGCGATTTCCGGCGCGGGCCAGGTCCAGCAGATCGGCACGGGCACGACGAACCTGACCGGCGACAGCAGCACGTTCGCTGGTGCAACGAGCGTCACCAGCGGCACGCTGCTGGTGAGCGGCGCGCTCGGCGACGCGGGCAGCACGGCGAGCGTGTCGTCGGGCGGCACGCTCGGCGGCGGCGGGACGCTCGGCGGCAGCGTCAGCGTCGCGGACGGCACGCTCGCGCCCGGCACCACGAGCGTCAGCGGCAGCCCCGGCACGCTGACGATCGGCGGCGACCTCGCGCTGACCGGCGCGTCCACGCTCAACTATCACTTCGGCCAGGCGAACGTGGTCGGCGGCCCGTTCAACGACCTGACCGAAGTCGGCGGCAACCTGACGCTCGCCGGCACGCTGAACGTCACGTCGTCCGTCGGCAGCTTCGACCCCGGCATCTACCGGATCATCAGCTACGGCGGCGCGCTGACCGACAACGGCCTTACGGTCGGCGCGTTGCCGTCCGGCACGTCCGCGACGGTGCAGACGTCGATCGCGACCGAGGTGAACCTGCTGAACACGACCGGCGTGACCGCGAACTTCTGGGACGGCGCGAGCAGCCCGCGCAACAACGGCGCGGTCGACGGCGGCGACGGCGTCTGGCAGTCGGCGGCCGGCAACGACAACTGGGTCGCAAGCGACGGCGCGCTCAACGTGCCGTACACGAGCGGCGCGTTCGCGATCTTCGCGGCGACGCCGGGGACCGTCACCGTCGACAACAGCGCCGGTCCGGTGGTGTCCGGCGGCATGCAGTTCGCCATCGGCGGCTATCGGGTCGAAGGCGGTCCGATCACGATGGCCGCGGGCGGTCACTTCATTCGCGTCGGCGACGGCACCGAGGACGGAACTGGTTATGTCGCGACGATCGCGTCCGCGCTGACCGGCAGCGGCGGGATCGACAAGGACGATCTCGGCACATTGATACTCACCGGCGCGAACAGCTACACCGGCGGCACGACGATCAGCGGCGGCGTGCTGCAACTCGGCGACGGCACGACGAACGGTTCGATCACCGGCAACGTGACGAACAACGCGACGCTCGCATTCGATCCCGCCTCCGGTACGACGATGACGAATCCCGGTCTGATTTCCGGCACCGGTCAGGTCCAGCAGATCGGCGCGGGGACCACGGTGTTCACCGGCACGCAGACCTATACCGGCGGCACGACGATCGGCGCGGGCGTGCTGCAACTCGGCGACGGCACGACGAACGGCGCGCTCGCCGGCAACGTGACGAACGACGCAACGCTCGCGTTCGACCCGGCCGCCAGCACGACGACCACGAATTCCAGTGTGATTTCAGGCACGGGTCAGGTGCAGCAGATCGGCGCGGGCGTCACGGTGTTGGGCGGCGCGAATGCGTACACCGGCGGCACCGCGATCAACGCGGGTACGTTGCAGGTCGCGGCCGACAACAATCTCGGCGGCGCAGCGGGCGCGCTGACGTTCAACGGCGGCGCGTTGAACACGACCGCGAGTTTTGCATCGTCGCGCGCGACCACACTGAACGCGAACGGCGGCACGTTCGACGTCGATGCGGCCACGACGTTGACGATGAGCGGCGCGCTATCCGGCGCGGGTGGGCTCACGAAAACCGATACCGGCACGCTGGTGCTGACCGGCACGAACACCTATGCAGGCGGCACGACGATCAGCGGCGGCACGCTGCAACTCGGCGACGGCACGACGAACGGCGTGATCACCGGCAACGTGACCAATAACGCAACGCTGGCATTCGACCCGGCCGCCGGCACGACGCTGACCAGCGCCGTCGCGATCTCGGGCGCGGGCCTGGTCCAGCAGACAGGCGTCGGCACGACGAACCTGACCGGCGACAGCAGCGCCTTCTCGGGCGTGACGAACGTGACCGGCGGCGCGCTGCTGGTGAGCGGCGCGCTCGGCGGCGCGGGCAGCACGACCACTGCCTCGTCGGGCGGCACGCTCGGCGGCGGCGGGACGCTCGGCGGCAACGTCAGCGTCGCGGACGGCACGCTCGCGCCGGGCGACGCGCGGCTCGGCGGCGGCCCCGGCACGCTGACGATCGGCGGCGACCTCGCGCTGACCGGCGCGTCCACGCTCGACTATCACTTCGGCCAGGCGAACGTGATCGGCGGCCCGTTCAACGACCTGACCGACGTCGGCGGCAATCTCACGCTCGCCGGCACGCTGAACGTCACGTCGTCCGTCGGCAGCTTCGACCCCGGCATCTACCGGATCATCGGCTACGGCGGCGGGTTGACCAACAACGGCCTCTCGATCGGCGCGCTGCCCGCCGGCACGACGGCGGCGGTCCAGACGTCGATCGCGAACGAGGTCAACCTGCTGAACACGACCGGCATCACCGCGGACTTCTGGGACGGCGCGAGCAGCCCGCGCAACAACGGCGCGGTCGACGGCGGCGACGGCGTCTGGCAGTCGGCGGCCGGCAACGACAACTGGGTCGCAAGCGACGGCGCGCTCAACGTGCCGTACACGAACGGCGCGTTCGCGATCTTCGCGGCCGCGCCCGGCACGGTGACCGTCGACACCAGCGTTGGTCCGGTCGTGTCCGGCGGCATGCAGTTCGCGAGCGACGGCTACCGGATTCAGGGCGGCCCGATCACGCTCGCGGCCGGCACCGACCTGATCCGCGTCGGCGACGGCACCGAGGACGGGGCAGGTTATGTCGCGACGATCGCATCGGAACTGACCGGCAGCGGCGGGATCGACAAGGACGATCTCGGCACGCTGGTGTTGAGCGGCGCGAACACGTACACCGGCGGCACGACGGTCAGCGCCGGCACGCTGCGGCTTGCCGGCGGGGGGACGCTCGGCGCGGCCGGCGGCGCGACGACGGTGTCGGGCGGCCTGCTCGACCTCGGCGGCACCACGCAGACGCAGGACGCGGGCCTCACGCTCGTCAGCGGCGAAGTGAACAACGGCACGCTGTTTTCTTCGACGGGTTTTGCGTTGCAGTCCGGTTCCGCGAGCGCGTCGCTGGCGGGCAGCGGCGCGCTCGACAAGACCACGGCGGGCACCGTGACGCTGACCGGCGCGAACACGTACACCGGCGCGACGACGATCGACGCCGGCACGCTCGCGATCGGCAGCGGCGGTTCGATCGCGGCGAGCAGCGGCGTGACGCTGACCGCCGCCGGCGCGGTGTTCGACGTCACCGCCGGCGGCAACCAGACCGTGAAGGATCTGGCGGGCGTCGCCGGCTCGACGGTGGACGTCGGCGCGAGCACGCTGAACTTCGGCACCGGCAACTCGACGACGTTCGCCGGTTCGTTCACCGGCAGCGGCGCGCTGGTGTGGCAGGGCGGCGGCACGTTCTCGCTGACCGGCGACAGCAGCCGCTTCGGCGGCACGACGACCGTGGCCGCCGGCACCTTCGCGATCGGCACGGATGCCGCGCCGGATGCGAGCCTCGGCGGCGACGTCGTCGTGTCGGGCGGCACGCTGAAGGGCTTCGGCACGATCGGCGGCAATCTCGCGAACCGGAGCGGCACCGTCGCGCCCGGCGGATCGATCGGCACGCTGACGGTGTCGGGCAACTACACGCAGAACGCGGGCGGCACGCTGGCCATCGAGGTGAATCCGGCGAGCGCGTCGCAACTGAAGGTCGGCGGCGCGGCGAGTCTCGACGGCAAACTCGCGCTGCTGTTCGCGCCCGGCACCTATAACCCGACGAGCTACAAGCTGCTGACCGCGCAGAGCGTCGGCGGCACGTTTTCCGCCGTGAGCGGCAGCAACCCGGGCGGGCTCACCCAGTCGATCGACTACCACCCCGCCGACGTGACGCTGCGGCTCAGCACGCCGTCGCCGTCGTCGCCGAGCCTTCCGCCGCCGCCGCTCGTCGTCGCGCCGGACAACGACACGATCTATACCGCGCTGACCAGCATCGCGGTGCTGAACGCGCAGCAGATCAACGGCATTCTGCTCGACCGGATCGGCCAGCGTCGCGCCGGCATCGCGGACGGCCCGGTCGCGGGACTCGGAGACCCCGCGCCCCAACTGCAATACGCCAGCGCGTTCGGCCCGTTGCCGGCGGTGCAGTCGTTGCCCACGGCCGCGCGCGGCGCATGGTTTCGCGGCATCGGCAACTTCACGTCATTGAGCGGCCGCGCCGGCGCGCCGGGTTTCACCGGCTCGACCGGCGGGTTCCTGCTCGGTTACGACCAGCCGTTTGCGGACAACGCGTATCTCGGCGTCGCGGGCGGTTATCTGAACAGCAGCGTCGACGAGCATTCGACGTCGAGCGGCTCGATCGAGAGCGCGCGAATCTCGCTGTACGGCGGCGTCGTGCTCGGCCCGAGCCTCTTCACCGCGACGGCGGGTTACGCGCACGACTGGATGCGCACCGAACGCGGCATCGCCGGGATCGGCACCGCGCGCGAAAGCCACGGCGGCGACGAGGCGACGTTCGCGGGCCAGTGGAGCATGCCGCTCGCGATTCCGGGCCTCGCGGGCGGCAGCGCGACGCTGACGCCGAAGGTTGGCATCCAGTACGTTCACCTGTCCGAAGGCGGCTTCACCGATACCGGCGCGGGCGGCTTCGACCTCGGCGCGGACAGCCGCAGCGCGGACAGCTTCCAGCCGTATTTCGGGTTCGCCCTCGGGCAGCGGTTCACGACCCGCGGCGGCACCGACATCACGCCCGAACTGCGCGTCGGTTATGCGTATGAAACGCTGTCGAACGCGCGCCGCATGACCGTGATCGCGGCGGACGGCACGGCCTTCCCGGTGACCGGCGTGCCGCCGTCGCGCAACCAGTTGACCGCCGGCATCGGCGTCACGATGAGCGCCGGGCCGAACCTGTCGTTCTACGCGAACTACGACGCGATCCTGCCCGTTGCGAACACAAGGAGCCAGACGTTTCAGGCGGGGTTGCGGTGGCGGTTCTAGCGGGCGCCGCGCCACGCTAAAAAGCCCTGCGTCGATTTGATTCGCCATCCGGATCAATCGGGTGGATCGCGCCATCGGAAGTCATGAGCGATCACTCGACGCGCGGCGCTCGACGGCCTCACGCTGCTGCCGCACGCGATGCCGGGCATCGTGATCGGCGTCGGGCTGATACTCGCGGGGAATCTGCCGGTGTGGCCGGTCACGCCGTACAACACGTGGGTGATCCTGCTGCTGCCGTACCCGGTGCGCTACGCGAGCGCCGCGCTGCGGCAGATCGGCGGCAGCCTCGAAGCGGCGGCGCGCGTGCATGGCGCGCGCGGCGCGCGGGTTCTGTCGCGTATCGTGCTGCCGCTCGTCGCGCCGCCGCTCGCCGCGTCGATGATGATCGCGGTCGCGGTCGCGTCGCGCGAGCTGGTCACGTCGCTGCTGCTGTCGCCGAGCGGCGCGCAGACCGCGTCGGTGTTCATCTGGCAGCAGTTCGAGCAGGGCTCGATCGGCGACGGGATGGCGATAGGCACGCTGATGCTCGCGATCAGCGGCGCGGTGTTGGCGCTCGCGTCGCGCTGGACGCGGCGCTTCGATGCGCTGCCCTGAGGCGCGCATGCGGCGGCGTTGCGGTTGTTTCGTCGCCGCGCTTGTGGCGGCATGCGTGGCCGAACTCGCGGCGCGTTTCCCGGACGGATTTTTTTGCGGCGCGCCCGCCATGGCAAACAATGCCATCATGTAGCGGAAATTCTTCATCCGACCGCGCTCGCGGGCTGCAAGTCCTTTTTCAGAGGAGGCCGCACATGATTTCAAGCCGTACCCAGGTGACGGAAATGATCGTCGCCGCGAAGGTTCGCAAAGGCATCAAATGGGCGGACGTCGCCGCGAAGGTCGGTCTGTCGAAGGAATGGACGACCGCCGCGTGCCTCGGCCAGATGACGCTGAACAAGCAGCAGGCGGAGACGGTCGGCGCGATTTTCGAGCTGCCGGACGAAGCTGTCGCGTGGTTGCAGATCGTGCCGTACAAGGGCTCGCTGCCGGGCGCGGTGCCGACCGATCCGCTGATCTACCGCTGGTACGAGATCGTCAGCGTGTACGGCACGACGATCAAGGAACTGATTCACGAGGAGTTCGGCGACGGCATCATGAGCGCGATCGATTTCTCGATGGACATCCAGCGCGAGGCCGATCCGAAGGGCGACCGCGTGAACGTCGTGCTGTCCGGCAAGTTCCTGCCGTACAAGACGTATTGAGCGCGCGGGCGGCGGCCGTCGCTGGCCGCTCGCGGAACGCCGCTTGCGCATCGTCGTATGTACCGTCTTTTACAGGGGCATGCGATGAACACTGCAACCGGCCACGGAAACGACCGCGCGCGGACACCGGACGATCAGCCGGCGCCCGACGCGCAACGAAAGGAAACGCATCAGACCGGCGAGGTGCCGCTCGGCTCCGGCGAGCGTCCCGAGCCGCCGGGCGGCGGAGGCGATTCGTCCCGGCACGGCCCGATCCCGACCCCCACGAAACCCGACGACGAAAAGGAAAGCGGCCCGGGCGGCGGCGAGCGGCGTTAACGGAGCGTCGTCAACGCAACGCCGGCCTGCGCCGCGGCCTCGCACGATGCGAAGGCGCGGGCCGCCCCCTGCGAGCGATCACGTCGCGATGTGGTCGCTCGTGTCTTCCTGACGGTCGTCGTCTTCGTCGTCATCGTCATCATCATCGTCGTCCGTCATCGAACCGTCACCGAACGGCGCCTGTTGCATGATCGCGTCCGGGTGCCGGAACGCGAGCCGCACGATCTCGCGCGTCGATACGCTTGTGACGAGCGTCGGCGTTTCTTCGGGACGGAACCAGTCGCACGCGGAAATCTCGTTGTGCGGCTTCGGCGTCAGGTGGTCGGGCAGGTCGGTCACGAAGATGTGATGGCGCTTGCCGAGGCCGCGGAACTGGAACAGGTACGTGAGTCCATTGACGACGAGCGTCGTCTCTTCCGCGAGTTCGCGCAGCGCCGCGTCGTGCGGCGACTCGGTGCGCCGGATCGTGCCGCCGGGGAGCGCCCACCGCGACCAGCGGCGCGTGACGAGAAGAATCTTGTCGCGCCTTCTGCACAGGATGGTGGCTCGGTCTTTCACTTGCTTGCTCGGGTGGATGCGAAGTTGGGACGATTATCGGTGCAACGCGTCGGGCGTGCGCTGCGTGCCGCAAAAAAATGTGCCGTAGTGTGGCGGATCGCGGACGGTCCGCGGTCGATCACGCTTCCGTCCTGCCCGTCGTGCCGGTCACGAAGCAACGCGCGTGCCGCCGCGTCGGCGATAATGCGCGACACCCTCGATACCCATTCGAACCGGCAACCGGCGGAGACACGACGATGATGAACGACACGGTGCTGCACTACATCGACCAGAGCGTGCTGTGCTGGCTCGCGACGGTGGACGACGACGGCGGCCCGAACGTGTCGCCGAAGGAGATCTTCTGCGCGCGCGGCCGCGACGAACTGCTGATCGCGAACATCGCGTCGCCGGGCAGCCTGCGCAACATCCGGCAGCGTCCGCTGGTCTGCGCGAGTTTCGTCGACGTATTCGTGCAGAAGGGCTTCAAGCTGAAGGGCGTCGCGCGCGCGATCGTTGCCGGCGAACCGGCGTTCGACGCCGCGGCGGAACCGCTCGCGCGGATGGCCGGCGCGTCGTTTCCGTTCGCGAGCGTGTTCGTCGTCGCGGTGAAGTCGGTCGAGCCGATCGTCGCGCCGCGCTATCGGTTGTACCCGGACACGACCGAGTCCGCGCAGATCGAATCCGCGTTGCAGACCTACCGCGTGCAGCGGCCCGCGCGTTGATCGCATGACGAAGCGGGCGACGGGGACGCGCAACCGCTTCGCGCGCAACGTCGGCGCGCGGCGGCCGTGGCGACCATGGCGGCCATTGCCGCGTTGCGTTTACGGCGTCGCGGCGGCGCGCAACGCGGCAATGTCGCGGCGCGGCGACGAGCCGAACATCCGCGCGTATTCGCGGCTGAACTGCGACGGGCTTTCGTAGCCGACCTGGAACGCGGCGGTTTCCGCGTTGGCCGCGCCGGTCACCATCAGGTGCCGCGCTTCGAGCAGACGCAACTGCTTCTGGTACTGCATCGGCGTCATCGACGTGAGCGCCTTGAACTGGCGGTGGAACGCGGACGGACTCATCTGCGCGATCGTCGCGAGGTCCTCGACGCGGATCGTCTGCGCGAACCGGTCGCGCAGCGCGTGGATCGCGCTGACGACGCGCGGCACGTGGCTGCCCGCGAGCGCGAGCGCGACGACGTCGCCGCCGTGCGGCCCGGTCAGCAGCCAGTAGCACAGCTCGCGCATGATCATCGGCGCGAGCACGGGAATCGCGTGCGGCGTATCGAGCAGCCGCACCATCCGCAGCACGCAGTCCGCGAGCGGCCCGTCGAAGCCGGTCACGAACACGCCGCGCCCGGCGCCGTCCGCGGGCTGCGGCGGGTCGTCGAGCGCGTTCAGTACGTCGCGCATCGCGGTCACGTCGAACTCGATCACGACGCCGAGGAACGGCTCGGTCGGGCTCGCCTCGACGATCCGGCTGAACGCGGGCATCTCGACGCTGACGACGAGCGCGTCGCCCGCGCGGTAATCGACGCGCCGGCCGCCGAACGTCGTCCACTTCGCGCCCTGCGCGACGACGCACAGCGCCGGCTTGAAGATCGCGTGCGACGCGAGTTTTTCGTGATCCGAACGAAGCAGCGTCAGCCCCGCAACCGGCGTCACGAACGGGCTGGCCGCCGCGCCGGCGCGGGTGTGGCGTCTGACGAGGTCGAGCAGCGCGTCCGACATGAGCGGGTTTCCTCCATGCTGATGCTCCGCATGTTACAGGCGTTTGCGCCGCGCACGACCGTCCGCGGCAGGATCGGGCAAGAAGCGGGCAGCTTCCGGCATTCATCCGGACGGCGCGCGGCGCTAGCCTTGCTGGCGTTCTACAACACAACCAGGAGCGCCGAATGACGGCAACCAAGGTAACCAGCACAGCCGGCGCGGGCAGCGCCGCGGCATCGACAGCAAGGATTGCAATCGTGACGGGCGGCAGCCGCGGCCTCGGGCGCAACACCGTGCTCAATCTCGCGAAGCGCGGCGTCGATACGATCTTCACGTATCGCGCGAACCGCGTGGAAGCGGACGCGGTGGTCGAACTCGTCGCGCAGGCCGGGCGGCGCGCGGTCGCGCTGCAACTCGACACCGGCGACACGCGCGCGTTCGACGCGTTCGCACAGCAGGCGCGGGATGCGCTCGCGCAGTGGGGCGCGGACCGCTTCGATTATCTGGTCAACAACGCGGGCATTTCGCACCACGCGGCGTTCGACGCGACGACCGAGGACGAACTGGACAGCCTGTACAACGTCCATTTCAAGGGCGTGTTCTTCCTGACGCAGAAGCTGTTGCCGCTGATCCGCGACGGCGGCCGCATCGTGATGATCTCGTCGGGCCTCACGCGGATCGCCGTGCCGGGCAGCGCGCCGTATGCGTCGATGAAGGGCGCGGTCGAAGTGCTCGCGCGTTATCTCGCGAAGGAACTCGGGCCGCGCCGGATCGCGGTGAACACGGTCGCGCCGGGCGCGATCGAAACCGACTTCAGCGGCGGGATGGTGCGCGACAACCCGGAATTGAACCGGCGCGTCGCGGAGATGACCGCGCTCGGCCGCGCCGGTGTGCCGGACGACGTCGGCCCGATGATCGCCGCGCTGCTGGCGGACGACAACCGCTGGGTCAACGCGCAGCGCATCGAGGTGTCGGGCGGGATGGTGATCTAGGCGGAGGGGCTGCTGGCTGCGCGTCGCGTGGGGCGGCGCGCGGCCAGGGTCAATCCCGGCGCGGTATCCGGCCGGTTCGGACCGGCGGCAGGATCGGGCAAGAGGGGCAGGGAATCGAGCGGGTTCACCTGCGTCCGGCCGGTTGGTTCTTTCGTCCACGCATCCGTGCCGGCTCATTCACCGATATGCGTAGGACATATTCCTACACAAAGAGAGTCATCATTCTTACATAGGCGCCCTATATCCTGGTCATCCGAAACGCCGCGCAGCGTCGTGCGAGTGCGGCCCGTCATTCTTCAGCAGGTGACCATGACCGCCGGATCCCCACCTCGCGCGCGCGTCGTCGCGCGTTCGCGCCGAAGTCTTTCGTCATCCAGAACGTGGGCCGCGCGGCTGCTGCCGGCGCTCGCCGTCGCGTGCGCGCTCGCCGGGTGCGGCGACGACGACGCGACGACCGCGTCGCAGCAGGCCGACGATGCGCCGCGCGCGCAACCGTCCGACGCGCCGCTCGCGCAGGCCGTGACCGCGTCGCCGGCCGCCGTCGAGACGCCCGCGCGTCCGTTGGCGCAGACTGACGCGAACGCATCGATCCATGCCGCCGCGCCGCTCGCGACGCCGGTGATTCACACCGTGGACTGAACCAGGCACCGGCCGCGCATCGGACGAAGCGGCTTTGCCGCGCTTTCCGCCGTCTCCGTTGCGAGGCTTTTTTCCCCACCCCCAACGACCGAAGACGAAAAAATGACCCTCAAAAGTCGTCGTGATTTCCTGCGCGCCGCCGCGCAGATGGCCGGCTCCGCCACCGCGATGGGCGTGCTCCCCGCCGGGATCCGCAACGCGCTCGCGATCCCCGCGCACAACGCGAAGGGCAGCATCGAGGACGTCGAACACATCGTGATCCTGATGCAGGAGAACCGCTCGTTCGACCATTATTTCGGCACGCTGCGCGGCGTGCGCGGCTTCGGCGACACGCGCACCGTCACGCTGCCCGGCGGCCAGCCGGTCTGGTATCAGCCAGCCGCGGCCGGCAGCGCCAGCGCCGTGCTGCCGTTCCGCCCCGCGCAGCAGAGCGCGGGCCAGTCGCTCGGCCTCACGTTCCTGCAGGACCTGCCGCACGACTGGAGCAGCACGCATGCGGCGATGAACGGCGGGCTGAACAACCAGTGGGTGCCGTCGAAGGGCAGCACGACGATGGCGTACCTGACGCGCGACGACATTCCGTTCCACTACCAGCTCGCGGACGCGTTCACGATCTGCGACTCGTATCACTGCTCGATCCTCGGCGCGACCGACCCGAACCGCTATTACCTGTGGACCGGCTGGGTCGGCAACGACGGCAGCGGCGGCGGCCCGGTGATCGACAACTCGGAGGCGGGTTACGGCTGGTCCACCTATCCGGAGGTGCTGCAGGCGGCGGGCATCTCGTGGAAGATCTACCAGGACATCGGCATCGGCCTCGATGCGGCCGGCTCGTGGGGCTGGACGCAGAACCCGTACATCGGCAACTACGGCGACACGTCGCTGCTGTACTTCCACCAGTATCAGAACGCGCAGCCGGGCTCGCCGCTGTACGACAACGCGCGGACCGGCACGAACGCGGCGGCCGGCGACGGCTACTTCGACATCCTGAAGCGCGACGTCGCGAACAACGCGCTGCCGCAGGTGTCGTGGGTCGTCGCGCCCGAAGCGTATTCGGAGCATCCGAACTGGCCGGCGAACTACGGCGCGTGGTACGTCGACCAGGTGTTGCAGATCCTCACGTCGAACCCCGAGGTGTGGAGCAAGACCGTGTTCCTCATCAACTACGACGAGAACGACGGTTTCTTCGATCACATCGTGCCGCCGTTCCCGGCGACGTCCGGCACGCCGGGCAAATCGACCGTCGATACCGTCAACGAGTACTACACGACCGGCACCGGCGAGTATCCGTCCGGCAAGTACGAGTCCGGCGCATACGGGCTCGGGCCGCGCGTGCCGATGCTCGTCGTGTCGCCGTGGTCGCGCGGCGGCTGGGTGTGTTCCGAGGTGTTCGACCATACGTCGGTGATCCGCTTCATCGAGCGGCGTTTCGGCATCCGCGGCAATCTCGGCGAGTCGAACATCACGCCGTGGCGGCGCGCGGTGTGCGGCGACCTCACGTCCGCGTTCAACTTCGTGAATCCGAACGATTCGCTGCCGAACCTGCCGCCCACGACCCGCTACGCGCCGCCGGACCGCGACCGTCATCCGGATTACGTGCCGGCCGTGCCGCAGACGCAGGCGGCGCCGAAACAGGAGCCGGGGCTGCGTCCCGCGCGGGCGCTGCCGTACGAACTGTTCGTGCGCGCGAGCACCGAAGGCGCGCACGGCAAGCTGTCGATGCGCTTCATCAACACCGGCCGTCGCGGCGCGGTGTTCCTCGTGTATCCGGCGGACGGCGCCACGCCGCGCACCTACACGGTCGAAGCGGGCAAGCGCCTCGAAGACCAGTTGCCGCTCGATACGGACGGCGCGTACGACTACACGGTGCACGGGCCGAACGGTTATCTGCGGCGCTTCGCGGGCAAGGCGGGGAGCGGCGGCTTTGGCAACCTGTGGACCCGCCACGACGTCGCGCGGCCCGACGTGACCGAGGGTTACGACGTCGCGAACGGCAACCTGCAACTGTGGCTCGAAAACCTCGGCTCGGCGCGGTGCCAGTTCACGATCGTCAATGCGTACGAGCCGGCCCGCGCGATGAAGCAGACGGTGATCGGCGGGCGCACGCAGAACCTGTATCTCGACCTGCGCAACGCGTATGGCTGGTATGACCTGACGGTCTCCGTCGATGGCGATTCGGGCTTCGTGCGGCGCTTCGCGGGGCACGTCGAGACCGGGCGGCCGGGGTATAGCGATCCGGCGCTGGGAGGCTGACCTTCGGGTCGCGCCGCTTGTCGGCGGGCAGTCGGGTTTGTTTGTGGAAATGGCTTGCGGCATGTGCCGCAAGCCATTTTTATTTTCAACCGGTGACCAGCGTTTCCGGTTGCCGGTTTTCGTGGTTGCGCTTCGACTGGCGATTACCGCGCACACGACAACGTTTTCGTGCCCGATCCCGCGCGCAAACTCTTCGCGCCGAAGCCTTTCCAGCAAGCCTTTCCGCCGCCTCCACCGCTCCCGCGCCACGTCCCGCACCTTGATTCAAATCAATTGAGCGGCATCAACGGACTGTTACGCTCCACCCATCTTAAAAAACCAGTCGCAGGCGTGGCCAAAGCGATGCATCACCATACGTTAGACGTTGAAATCGGGCGACTGATATCGGGGCCGTTGCTCGACTGTCCCCCCTCCACGCCGATCCGCGATGCCGCGCGCCGGATGGCCGAACGCCGTTGCAGCGCGATCGTCGTCACCGACGGCGGACGCCCGGTCGGCATCTGGACCGAGCATGACGCGCTCGCGGTCGACGACGACCAGGCGGCGTCGCATCGTCCGATCGAGACGGTGATGAGCCGCCCGGTCCGCACGCTGCCCGCGAGCACCCGGCTCGGCGACGCCGCGGTCCACTTTCGCAGCGAACGCGTGCGTCATTGCCTCGTCGTCGACGACGAAGGGAAATCGCTCGGCATCCTCACGCAAACCGACCTCGTGATGAGCCAGGGGCCGGAATTCTTCCTGCGGATGAAGCGGATCGAATCGGCGACGCTGTCGATCCCTTCGGTGATCGACGCCGCGCTGCCGACTGCCGACGCGCTGCGGCTGATGCGCGAGCAGCAGATGAGCGCGATCGTCGTCGCGTACGGGCCGGGCGAATACGGGATCCTGACCGAACGCGACGTGATCCGTCTCGTCGCGGCGGGGCAGTTGCACGGGCCGGTCGGCGAGCATGCGAGCCGTCCGCTGCGCGCGCTGCCGCGCCAGCAGAGCCTCTACGCGGCGCGCCAGTATCTGCTCGAAAACCGGCTGCGCCATGTCGGCGTGCACGACGAGGATGGCCGTCTGGTCGGGCTGCTCGATCTGTCCGGGATTCTCAGCAACATCGAATACGAATACGTGCGCGAGTTGCAGACCGCGCTGCGCGAACGCGACGAGGCGCTGGTGCAGTCGCGCGCGAACCTGCGGCTCGCGGACCGCGTGCTCGAATCGACGCACGACGCGGTGATGATTACCGACCTCGAAGGCGGCATCCTGCGCGTGAACCCGGCGTTCACGCGGCTCACCGGCTACGCGGCCGAGGAGGCGGTCGGCGCGAACGCGCGGCTGCTCAGTTCGGGCCGGCAGTCGGCGACGTTCTATCGCGACATGTGGCACGAACTGCGCGAGAAGGGCCACTGGAAGGGCGAGATCTGGAATCGCCGCAAGGACGGCGCGCTGTATCTGGAGTACCTGTCGATCTCGACGATCCGCGACCCGGACGGCAACTGCACGCACTACGCCGCGATCTTCACCGACATCACGCAACGCCGCCAGGCGGAGGAACGCCTCGCGTGGCTCGCGACGCACGACGCGTTGACCGGCCTGCCGAACCGCACGCTGTTCACCGAGCGGCTCGATCAGTCGATCGCGCGCGCGCGGCGCTCCGGCAAGCGCGTCGCCGTGATGTTCGTCGATCTCGACCGTTTCAAGCTGATCAACGACACGATGGGCCACAGCGTCGGCGACGAGGCGCTCGCCGTGATCGCGTCGCGGCTGAAGCACGCGGTGCGCGAGACGGACACCGTCGCGCGGCTCGGCGGCGACGAGTTCACGCTGCTGATCGAGGACATCGACGACATCCGCCACGTCGGCCAGATCGCGCAGTCGCTGATGGAGCAGGTCGGCGCCGCGATCCATCGCGGCGAGCATCTGCTGTTCGTCACGCCGAGCATCGGCATCAGCATGTATCCGGACGACGCGCTCGACGGCCGCCGGCTGCTGATGCAGGCGGACCACGCGATGTACGAGGCGAAGGACGCGGGCAAGAACAGCTTCCGCTTCTTCACCGCGCCGATGACGTCGTCCGCGATGGAGCGCATCCGGCTCGAAAGCGAGCTGCACAACGCGCTGCTGTCGAACGAACTGGTGCTGTATTACCAGCCGGAGTTCGACGTGAAGACCGGCGAAATCGTCGGCGTCGAGGCGCTGGTGCGCTGGCAGCATCCGCAGCGCGGGCTCGTCGCGCCGGACCAGTTCATCCCGATCGCGGAGGAGTCCGCGCTGATCGTGCCGATCGGCGCATGGGTGCTGCGCGAGGCGTGCCGTCAGGCGCGCGCGTGGCTCGACGAGGGCTTCGACTTCGGCCGGATGTCGGTGAACCTGTCCGGCCGCCAGTGCCGCCACGACGGCTTCCTGCTCGAACTGTCGAACATCCTGAGCGAGACCGGCCTGCCGGCGAGCCGGCTGCAATTCGAACTCGTCGAAAGCATGGCGATGATGACGGGCGGCGGCGGCATCGAAACGCTGCTGCACGAGCTGGCTGCGCGCGGCATCAGCCTCGCGATCGACGACTTCGGCACCGGGTATTCGTCGTTCACGTATCTGCAGGCGCTGCCGGTCGATACGCTGAAGGTCGACCGCTCGTTCGTCGCCGGCATCGGCTCGGACGACGGCAACGGATCGAGCGGCGGCACCATTGTGCGCGCGATCGTCGCGATGGCGAAGTCGCTCGGCCTCGCGGTGGTCGCCGAGGGCGTCGAGACCGAGCAGCAGATGCGCTTTCTCGCCGCCACCGGCTGCGACCGCGCGCAGGGTTTCCTGCTTGCGCGCCCGATGCCCGCCCGCGAGATGCGGCGCGCGGCGTGGCGTCTCGCGGCGTGACGCGCGGTGTTTGCGGATGCCCTTTACGAATCCCTCTGGAGAGATAGCTTGCCTACCAACGACGAACTGCTGCTTCAGTCGATGACGACGCTGGTGAACTCGCACAGCAAGGCGGTGTCGCGCTTCGGCGCGTCGGTCGTCGTGATGAGCAAGTTCATCGAGGCGGTGCTGCCGCTTTTGACGGCGGCCCAGATCGAGAGCCTGCTCGCATCGTTCAGGGCGCGCGTCGGCGCGTCGATGCAGTACGCGGAAGACGCGACGATGCCGCGCGAATTCCGCGAGACGATGCTCGAACAGATCGACCTGCTGGTGCACAACATGCAGGTCGGCCACGGCACGCGCGACAGCGCGCGGCCGTAACCGGACGCGGACCACGCGGACCGGCAGACCGAGGAAGACCCGATGAGAAACCTGACTATCCGGACCGGGCTGATGCTCGTCCTCCTTACGTTTGCGCTGATGCTGGTGGTGGGGGCCGCCGTCGGCGTGTACATGATCGGCCGCGCGAACGCGTCCGCGCAGGTCATCCACGAGATGGCCGCGCAGGATGCGCTGGTGCACGAGGTGCGCGAGGAAGCCGACCGAGCGCGGATCGCGCTTGCATCCGCGCCGAAGGACGGCGGCGACGCGGCCGCGCGCGAGGCGGCGCTCGGCACCGCGCGCGAGGCGCTCGACCACGCGAAGGCGAAACACGACGCGTTGCAGAAGAGTGCCGCGTTCGATGCGGCCGGCACGACGCTGCGCAGTTCGCTCGATGCGTCGTGGACCGCGCTCGCCGGACTGCTCGGCCAGGGCGTGAGTGCGCCCGATGCGTCCGGCGCGGCGAACCCCGTGAATCCGGCGGACATCGCCGCCGCCGCGAACCGTTATGCGACGGACGCGGCCGCGTTCCATGCGCACATCGACGAGGCGACCGACGACACGCTCGCGCGCGGCCGGCGCGAGCATCGCTGGGTGATGGGGATGGTCGTCGTCGGGCTGTTCGGCGCGCTCGCGCTGATCGTCGCGACGCATCTGGCGTTGAGCCGACTGCTGACCGGGCCGCTGCGCGCGGCGGTCGCGTCGCTGAACCAGATCGCGTCGAACGACCTCGTCGCGTTCGTGCCGGAAGGCGGCAGCAACGAGATCGGCCAGTTGTTCAACGCGATGCGCCGGATGCAGCGCGGGCTGAGCGGCACGGTGATGAACGTGCGCCGCTGCTGCGACATGATCAACACCGGCGCGAAGGAAATCGCGGCCGGCAACCTCGATCTGTCGAGCCGCACCGAGCAGCAGTCCGCGTCGCTCGAACAGACGGCCGCGAACATGGAGCATCTGACCTCGACCGTGAAGCGGACTGCCGACCATGCGCGCGAGGCGAGCGAACTCGCGGCGGCGACCACCGACGTCGCGCAGCGCGGCGGCATCGTGGTCGAACGCGTGGTCGCGACGATGGATGCGATCAGCAACAGTTCGCGCAAGATTTCGGACATCACCGGGATGATCGACGGCATCGCGTTCCAGACCAACATCCTCGCGCTGAACGCGGCGGTCGAGGCGGCGCGCGCGGGCGAGCAGGGGCGCGGCTTCGCGGTGGTCGCGGGCGAGGTGCGCACGCTTGCGCAGCGCAGCGCCGTCGCGGCGCGCGAGATCAAGGAACTGATCGACTCGTCCGCGAAGGACGTGCACGACGGCAGCGACCTCGTCGCGGAAGCGGGGGCGACGATGCGCGAGGTCGTCGAGTCGGTGCAGAAGGTGTCGGGGCTGATGAAGGAGATCGCGACGTCGACGATCGCGCAGAGCACCGGCATCCAGCAGATGGAGCAGGCGGTGAGCCAGATGGATCAGGTCACGCAGCAGAACGCGGCGCTGGTCGAGGAGGCGGCTGCTGCGGCTGGGTCGCTGGAACAGCAGGCGACCGAGATGGTCGCGGCCGTCGCGACGTTCAAGCTGTTGCAGAACGGGAAGGGGGGGCAGGAGGCGGTCGAGGAGCCGGAGGCGGACGGTGGGCTGGTCGCGGTGCCGGCTTGAGCCTTGTTTGATGCGCGGAAGGGGGCGGCGCAAGTGTTAGTGCGCCGCCGCCCGCGCAACCAGCGCGACGACGGTCAGCAGGACGGTCAGCGCGCCCACGATGGTGACCGCGTCAAATTCTTCCCAACCTTGCGCGCGCCGCAGCGACGCCGGATACCGTCCGGCGGACGCAACCTTCAGCACCACCCAGCCGATCCAGTAAAAAACGAAGCCGCCGATAAATTGCCAGGCGAGCCTTGCGGCAAACGACAACGCAGTATCCATTGCATTCCACGCGTGACGGGGATTACCACACGCTATCACGCCCCGCGCCGTTTTTCCCACTCCGCCGATGTACCCGGCATAACCGCGCATCGCGTGCGCGCGCACTGAAATTTGGCTGAAAGTCGTCGTTGCTACAGTCGTCGTACGCAGTTCATACGTATCGACCCGCCCCGCACGATCTCGCGGACCGGCGGATGGACAACAGCGACAACTCATGAATCCGGCTCGTGCACTCTGGCTGATACTGGCGCTGCTCTTCACGAACCCCGTCTGGGCGTTTCAGACGAAGGTCGTGTCGATTCCGAGCGCCGCGATGCATCAATCGTTCGACGCGACCGTCGTGCTGCCCGAGCAGTACGCGCACGCGCGGCCCGGTCAACGGTTCCCGGTCGTCTATCTGCTGCACGGCTCCGGCGGCGACTACACGGACTGGACCGCGAACGCGCACATCGGCCGGCTCGCGGACCGCTATCACGTGATCCTCGTGATGCCGGACGGCGGCCACGAAAGCTGGTACATCGACAGCCCGGTCGATCCGCGCAGCCGTTACGAGACCTATGTCGGCAAGGAAGTGGTCGCCTACGTCGACGCGCATTTCCACACGATCGCGACGAAGGAGGGCCGCGCGATCACCGGCCTCAGCATGGGCGGCTTCGGCGCGCTCAGCATCGCGCTCGACCGGCCGAACGAGTTCGGCGCGGTCGGCAGCATCAGCGGCGCGGTCGATCCGCGCAACTGCGAGGACGAGCCGGGCATCGACGGCGTGTTCGGCGACCCGGCGCGGCACCAGGCGTTCTGGGACAGCAAGGCGATCGTCGCGAGCGCGCAGAGTTTCAAGACCGCGCACATCGACCTGACGATCGACTGCGGCGTGAACGACTCGCTGGTCGAATCGAACCGCACGCTGCACGAGCGGCTCGTCGCGCTCGGCGTGCCGCACGACTACGCGGAGCGGCCGGGCGGACACACGTGGGCCTACTGGTCGAACGCGATCCAGTACCAGGTGCTGTTCTTCTCGACGTCGTTCCGGCGCCACGGCTTCGCGGCCGGCATCCGCACCGCGCAGGCGTGATGCGGCCGCGCACCGGTCACGACGATGCGTCGTCGGCCGCCGCGGAATTGATCGCGTCGGCGACGTGCGGGTCGAAGTAGTTCCGATACCAGTCGATCATGTCCTTCACGCAGCGCTCGGCGGGCGGATGCCTGCCCGCGCCGATCAGCTCCGCGCACGCGGCGGTCGTCGCGACCAGCATGCGCGCGGTTTCGGGCACGTAGCGCAGGTCCATCTGCTGGTCGTGCCGCTCGCGGATCACCTGATAACGCGCGTTCTCGGCGAGCGTCGCGGCGCTCGTCAGGAACTCCCATACGCTGACCGGCCGGTCGCCGACGTCGACGGTCAGGTTGCGATGCGTTTCGCGGTAGCCCAGCGCTTCGAGCCGTTCGCAACTGTCGATCACCGTGCCGAGGGCTTCGCGGATCAGATTCCAGTCGGTTTTCATGCGCTTGCGTTTCCCTGTGGATCCGGCAGACGATCGGGCGACGACAGGTCGGCATCGTGCCGGGCCGTCCATTGTCCATCGAAAACGCGAACGCACACGTGCGCGGCCGACCTCAGCGGCGCAAAAAACCCTCACACGAAACCGCCTGCGAAGCTTCCGGGGAACGAAGAACCGGACGAAGCGCGGAATGGAACGCGAAATGCTTGAGTCCAGGCCCACCTTCGCCACGGAGTGTTGCCATGTCTACCGAACTCGCCACCCGTTTTTCGCATGTGAAGCCGCAGGACACGTCTTTCGCGGGCGGCGGCCTGCGAGACTTCTTCCTCTATCGCGATCTGGGCATCGCGGACGCGACGCACGGCAAGGTGGTCGCGCAGCTTGTCAGGGCAAATCTCGCACCGGAACAAGGCACCGGCTGGCACCGTCACGAGGCCGAGTTCCACATCGTCATCATGCTGAAGGGCTGGGCGCGCTTCATGTACGGAGAAAAGGAAACGCTCGTCGAGGCCGGCGACTGCGTGCATCAGGCGCCCGGCATTCCGCACTATCTGTTCGATTACTCGCCGGACATGGAATACCTCGAAATCGTCGGCCCCGCCGACTTCAAGTCGATCGACATCGAAGCGCCGTGCGCGGTCCCCGCGCCGACGCCGTGGCCGGTCGAAAGCACGTCGTAGCCCGCAGCGGCCGGCCGAGCCGGCATAGCGCGCCGCGCGCTATGCCTCGGACGCCTTCGCGATGATCGCCGACGCGTGGTCGTGCGCGTCGAGCAGCGCGCGCAGGCTGACGAGTCCTTCTCCTTCGTGCTCGCCTGCCGTGTTCGCGAAACGTCGCGCGCGCGGTTCGTGGTCGTGGATCGTCGCGCGCACCATCGGATAAATCTGCGAGTCCCACTTGCGGCCGTTGAACACGCCATAGTGGCCGACGCCGGTCTGCACGTGATGCGTCTTCATGTACGGCCGCAGGCCCGAACACAGCTCCTGCGCGGCGACGGTCTGCCCGACCGCGCAGATGTCGTCCTTCTCGCCTTCGATCGTCAGCAGCGCGGTGCGGCGGATCGCATGCGGCTCGACCAGCCGGTCGCGCACCTTCAGCTTGCCGAGCGGCAGCGCGTATTCCTGGAACACCGAACTCACCGTTTCCAGATAAAACTCGGCGGTCAGGTCGGTGGTTGCGAAATATTCGTCGTAGAACGTGCGGATCGCATCGGCCTTCGCGGGGTCGCCCTTCGCGCGCTCGTAGTGCGCGTCCGCGAACGACGCCATGTGCCGGCCAAGATTCATCGACATGAACGCGCCCAGTTGCACGAACCCCGGATACACGCGCCGATGCGCGCCCGCGAAACCGGGCGGCACCGCGCTGATCAGGTTCTTCTCGAACCAGTCGATCGGCTTGCTGTTCGCGAGATCGTTCACCTTCGTCGGGTTCACGCGGCAGTCGATCGGGCCGGCCATCAGCGTCATGCTGGCGGGCTGCGCGGGATCGTTGTCGGCGGCCATCAGCGACACCGCCGCGAGCGCCGCGACGGTCGGCTGGCAGATCGCGACCAGATGCGAGTCCGGGCCGATGCGGCGGATGAACGACATCACGTGCTCGACGTATTCGGCGAAGCCGAAGCGGCCCGCGGACAGCGGCACGTCGCGCGGGTTGTGCCAGTCGGTGATGTACACGTCGTGATCCGCGAGCATCGTGCGGACCGTGCCGCGCAGCAGCGTCGCGAAGTGGCCGGACATCGGCGCGACGATCAGCACGCGCGGCTGCGGCGTGGCGGTGTGCTTGCGGAAATGCAGCAGCGAGCCGAACGGCGTGCGCTTCACGAATTCCTCGGTGACGGCGACCGTGTCGCCGTCCACCTGCACCGTGCCGATGCCGAACGGCGGCCGTTTGTGCGTGAGGCCGGTCATCTCGACCGTTTCGCAGCACGCGTCGAGATAACGGCCGTGCGAAGTCGCCGCGAACGCGGGCCACGCGGCGATCGCCGCGCGCATCGACGACGCGGCGGTGCGCCACGGGCGCGTGAAGTCGGCGCACGCCTGATAGGCGGGATACGAGAACAGGTTCATGGTCGCGGGGCGGGCTGGACTTCGGCTAGGGGCGACAGGAGCAAGGCAATACGTATGCCAGAGCGCCGCACGGCGCCGCACGCGCCATGCGGCGGCGCGCGCGATTGGCACGGTGCTTGCACCTTTCGCCCATGCCGGCGATGCCAACGCGCGAACGCGCACAGCGCGCCGGCAGGCCGTGCCGCGCAGCTTCATGCGGCGCGGCGCGCGGTTCGTTTGCCCATGAGCGCGCAACAGAGCGCACGGCAGCGCAGCGGACCGCCGCAAAGTAGTGCACCGGATGACGTTCGAGGTGCGCCGCGCACCAGCCGGTGCGCGGTTCCGCCCGACGATCCGCTTACGGCAACGGCACCCGGAGGCGCGCATGAGC
Organism: Paraburkholderia caballeronis; assembly: GCF_900104845.1. Classification (NCBI taxonomy): domain Bacteria; kingdom Pseudomonadati; phylum Pseudomonadota; class Betaproteobacteria; order Burkholderiales; family Burkholderiaceae; genus Paraburkholderia; species Paraburkholderia caballeronis. Next base: position 1,706,586 of record NZ_FNSR01000002.1, read on the forward strand.
CAGATGAAGACGACCTTGACGATCAGCAGCCGCAACTACTCGTCGTGGTCGTTGCGGGGATGGCTGCTCGCAAAACTCGTTGGACTCGAATTCGAAACCGTCGTGGTGCCGGTCGACGACGCGGCGGCGCGCGCGGAACTGCTGCTGCTGTCGCCGTCGATTCTCGTGCCGTGCCTGCGGCACGACGGCATCGAGATCTGGGACACGCTCGCGATCTGCGAGTACCTGAACGAGATCCGGCCCGACGCGCATCTGCTGCCGGCCGACCGGAAGGCGCGCGCGCATTGCCGGTCGATCTGCGGCGAGATGCATTCGGGGTTCAGCGCATTGCGTTCCGCGCTGCCGATGAACCTGCGCGGACACTTCCCGAATTTCCGGATCTGGTCGCGCGCGCAGGACGACATCGAGCGGATCGTGACGATCTGGCGCGAGTGCCTGTCGCGTTACGGCGGGCCGTGGCTGTTCGGCGAGATCAGCGCGGCCGACGCGATGTATGCGCCGGTCGCCACGCGGCTGCTGACCTATGACGTGAAGGTCGATCCGGATATCGGCGCGTATTGCGTGCAGGTGCTGAAGCAGCCGTTCGTCGCCGAGTGGATCGCGGCCGCGCAGGCGGAGACGGAGGACATCGACGAACTGGACGTCGAGTTTTGAAGCGGCGCAGCGCGGGCTCGCGAGGCCCGCGCGAAGGCGGTGCGAGCCACCGCCGGCGATATGCCGAAATCGTCATTCCGGCGGGACGATTGGCACAAGACGCGGGTAATGCCCCGTCTTACGATGCGTGCCATGAACACCTCATCCCACATCGACGTAATCGACTCCCACACCGGGGGCGAGCCCACCCGCCTCGTGATCTCGGGCGGCCCGGACCTCGGGCGCGGCCCGCTGGCCGAACGCCTCGCAATCTTCCGGCGCGACTTCGACCACGTGCGCGCGGCGCTCGTCAACGAGCCGCGCGGCTCGGACGTGATGGTCGGCGCGCTGTTGTGCGAGCCGCACGATCCGGCCTGTTCGGCAGGGGTGATCTTCTTCAACAACGTCGGTTTTCTCGGCATGTGCGGCCACGGCACGATCGGTCTGATCGTGTCGCTGGCACACCTCGGCCGCATCGCGCCTGGCGTGCATCGGATCGAGACGCCGGTGGGCGTCGTCGAGGCCGAACTGCACGACGACGGGCGCGTCACCGTGCACAACGTGCCGGCGTATCGCTATCGCACTGGAGTGCCGGTCGACGTGCCGGGTTACGGCCGCGTGCATGGCGACATCGCGTGGGGCGGCAACTGGTTTTTCCTCGTCGCCGATCACGGCCAGTCGCTCGAATTCGCGAACGTCGAGGCGCTGACCGACGCGTCGTGGGCCATCCGGCGCGCGCTGGAAGATAACGGCATCACCGGCGAAGGCGGCGCGCTGATCGATCACATCGAACTGTTCGCGGAGCCGGACAGCGCCGATTTCGACAGCCGCAACTTCGTGCTGTGTCCGGGCAAGGCGTATGACCGCTCGCCGTGCGGCACCGGCACCAGCGCGAAGATCGCGTGCCTCGCGGCCGACGGCGTGCTCGCGCCGGGTGCGGTATGGCGGCAGGCGAGCATCATCGGCAGCGTGTTCGACGCGAGTTATGCGGTCGAGCCGGGCCTGCCCGCCGGCCACGTGCGCCCGAGCATTCGCGGCACCGCGCACGTGAACGCCGAGGCGCGGCTGATCTTCTCCGAAGCCGATCCGTTTGCGTGGGGCATTCGCCAATAATGGGCGTGGCGTCGGCGTCTCCGGACGTGATCGTGGTGGGCGCGGGCATCGTCGGCGCGGCGTGTGCGTACGAGCTGGCCGCAGCGGGCGCGGACGTGCTCGTGCTCGAACGCGCGGTGGTCGGCGGCGGCGTGACCGCGGCGGGCATGGGGCATCTGGTCGTGATGGACGACACCCGCGCCGAGTTCGCGCTTTCCGCATGGTCGCGGCAGTTGTGGAACGACCTCGCGCCGCGCCTCGACGCGCGCCATGCGTTCGTCCGCTGCGGCACGCTCTGGGTAGCCGAGGACGACGAAGAGTACGCGCTCGCGCAGACCCGCCAGCAGTCGCTCGAACGCGACGGCATCGCATGCGCGATGCTCGACGCGCAGCAACTGCGCGCGGCCGAACCGGCGCTGCGCGCAGGGTTGCGAGGCGGGATGCGGGTGCCCGACGACGGCGTGGTCTATGCGCCGGCCGTCGCCGCGTGGCTGCTTGCGCAACCGGTTGCCGGGCGTATTACGACGCGGCTCGACGCGCACGTCGAACGGGTCACGCGCACCGGCGTGCAACTGGCCGGCGGCGACACGATCGACGCCGCCGCCGTGCTGGTCGCGAACGGCCTCGAAGCCGCCGCGCTGTTGCCGGGGCTGCCGTTGCAGGCGAAAAAAGGCCATCTGCTCATCACCGACCGTTATCCGGGGACCGTGCGCCATCAGATCCTCGAACTCGGCTACATCAAGAGCGCGCACAACGCGAGCGGCACGTCGGTCGCGTTCAACGTGCAGCCGCGCCCGACCGGGCAACTGCTGATCGGTTCGTCGCGCCAGTTCGACAGCGTGGACCCGCAGATCGACGCGGCCGTGCTCGCGCGGATGCTCGCGCGGGCCGCGCACTACATGCCGGGGTTGCCCGCACTCAACGCGATTCGCGCGTGGACAGGGTTTCGTCCCTCGACGGCTGACGGCCTGCCGTTGATCGGCCCGGCGGATCATTTCGCCGACGACAGCATGCATCGTTCGACATGGCTTGCGACCGGTCACGAAGGACTCGGCGTAACCACCGCGCTCGCGACGGGGAAGCTGATCGCCGCGCAGTTCGCGGGGGTGGCCGCGCCGATCGATGCGGCGCCGTACCTGCCCAGCCGCTTTGCCCGACGGGAGTCCAGCCATGGCTGAGCCGCGCGTTGCCGTAACGGTGGACGGACAGACCGTGGAAGTGGTGCAGGGCAGTTCGGTGGTCGCGGCTATCGCGCAAGCCATCAAGACGGTGCATGGCGGCGGCGTTGTCACCCGCCGCTCGGTGACCGGCGGGTTGCGCGGCCCGCTTTGCGGAATGGGCGTGTGCCAGGAGTGCCGCGTGACGATAGACGGCGTGCCGCATCGGCTCGCGTGTCAGACGCTGTGCGCGCAAGGCATGGCGATAGCCACGGGGGACGAGCGAGCATGAAATTCGACGTTCTGATCGTCGGCGCGGGGCCGGCCGGGCTGCACGCCGCGCACGTAGCCGCGGGGTCGGGCGCGCGGGTTGGGCTCGTGGACGACAACCCGCTGCCAGGCGGCCAGATCTGGCGTCAGGGTCCGAGGCATCGCGCCAGCGGACCGGCGCGCGCGCTGCTCGACCGTCTCGATGCGCAGGTGCAGCGCGGCGCTTTGCAGGTGCTTGCCGGCACGCGCATCGTGCAGGCGCTGCCCGGCCGGCAACTGCTTGCCGAAACGGCGCAGGGGGGCAGCGTGCTCGGTTACGACCGGTTGATCGTCGCGAGCGGCGCGCGTGAGCGGTTCCTGCCGTATCCCGGCTGGACGCTGCCCGGCGTGACCGGGGCGGGCGGCTTGCAGGCGCTCATCAAGGGGGGGATGGACGTAGCGGGGCAGCGCATCGTGATCGCGGGCACCGGTCCGCTGTTGTTCGCCGCTGCGGCGACCGCGCGCGCCCAGGGCGCGCGCGTCGTCGCGCTGGTCGAGCAGGCGGGCGCGGATGCCGTGCGGCGGTTCGCGATGCAGTTGATCCCTACGCCCGCGAAGCTCGCGCAGGCGCTGCGGCTGCGTTACGACCTGCGCGCGACGCCGTACTGGCTCGACGCCAACGTGATCGAGGCGGGCGGCGACGCGCAACTGACCCACGTGCGGATCAGGCGCGGCCGCGATGAAGTCCGCGTGGATTGCGATCGCCTTGCATGCGCGTACGGGCTCGTGCCGAATACGTCGCTCGGCGCGGCGCTCGGCTGCCGGATCGATCGCGCGTCCACGGGCGATGTCCATGCGTCGGCTATCGTCGTGGACGCTTACCAGGCCACGTCGGTCGAGCACGTCCACGCGGCCGGCGAATGCACGGGAGTGGGCGGCATGGAACTCGCGGCCGTCGAAGGACGCATCGCGGCTCATGCGGCAGTCGGCGCACGCGAACGGGCGCACGCGCATTTCGCGGAGCGCGACCGGTATCGGCGTTTCGCCGCGCGCCTGCACGCGGCGTTCGCGCCCGATCCGCGTCTGTGCGAACTGGCGACGCCGCAAACGACGTTCTGCCGCTGCGAGGACGTGGCGTTCGGCGACGTCGCGCAGCATCGTTCGTGGCGCGACGCGAAACTTCAGACCCGCTGCGGAATGGGGCCGTGCCAGGGCGCGATCTGCGGCGCGGCGGCGTCGTTCTGCTTCGGCTGGACCCAGGGCGCGCCGCGGCCGCCGCTCGCGCCGGCCCGCATCGGCACGCTGCTGCAAGCCGGTCTCGAAGAGTAACGCAGGTTCGATAAGGCATAGAAGGAGATGCGCGGCGGTGACGGAGACGGCACAATGCGTGTCTTCTCCCGGACGCCTTCACCACCATGGTCGATCTGGCCTTGCCCATCATCGAGAATGCGACGCTGGCCCAGATGGTCGCGCATTTTTCCGTGCTCGAACCGGTGTTCGACGCGATGCCCGACGTGGTCTTTTTCGTGAAGGACCACGAGGCGCGTTACGTGCTCGTGAACACCACGCTGGCCGCGCGCTGCGGCTTCAAGGATAAGCGCGCGCTGATCGGCAAGATCGCCGCCGACGTGTTTCCCGCGCGTTTCGGGCGCGTATACACGGCCCAGGACGAGGCCGTGCTGCGGCTCGACAGCAAGCTCATCGACCAGCTCGAACTGCATCTTTATCCGGGCCGGCAGCCGGGCTGGTGCCTGACCTCGAAGGTGCCGCTGCACGACGCGCAGGGGCGCGTGCTCGGCGTCGCCGGCATTTCGCGCGATCTGCAGGCCGCCGAAGGCACGCATCCCGCGTACCGCCGTCTCGCCGCCGCCGCGCGCCACATCCAGGAGCACTATGCGCAGCCGCTCAAGCTCAGCCATCTCGCGACGCTCGCCAACATGTCCGTCGCGCAGATCGAGCGGTACTTCCACAAGGTGTTTCACCTGACGCCGAGGCAGATGCTGCTGAAGACGCGCCTCGACGCCGCGTCCGAACTGCTGGCGAGCGACCTCAGCATCACCGATATCGCGGTGCGCTGCGGTTACACCGATCACAGCGCGTTCACGCGCCAGTTCAAGGCCACCGTGGGCGTGACGCCGAGCGAGTATCGCGTGCTGCTGCATCCGCACGCGCAGGGCGGTTCGGCCGGTCCGGCCGCTGGCGAAGCCGCTGCCTGACGTCTCCTCGCCGCGCGCGTCGCGGCCATCCCTACCGCGGGTTTTCACTGACGGGCGGCGCGCGTTCGCGCGGCGGCACTATGCCGATTTCGTCACGTTGAGCCGCAAAATCCTCCAAGCTACCGGTATTACGGATAGCCATACTTCTTCGAATCGCTGACCCCCTGTCGGCACAACTTTCAACGAAGGAGAGAGGAATCGTGAGCGGCAACGCAATCCAGTGGAGCGGGGTCTTTCCTGCTGTCAGCACCCAGTTGAAGCCGGACTTCTCGGTCGACCTCGACGCCACCCATCGCGTCGTCAGCAACCTCGTGAAGGACGGCGTGTCGGGCCTCGTGGTGTGCGGCACCGTGGGCGAGAACACGTCGCTCGCGACTGCCGAAAAGATCGCCGTGATCGAAGCGGCGCGCGACGCCGCCGGCGGCAAGGTGCCGGTGATCGCGGGCGTCGCGGAGTTCACGACCGAGTTCGCGCGGCAGACCGTGCGCGAGGCGGCGCGCGTCGGCGTGGACGGCGTGATGGTGATGCCGGCGCTCGTGTATTCCGCGAAGCCGCACGAGACGGCCGCGCATTTCCGCGCCGTCGCGTCGAGCACCGACCTGCCGGTGATGGTCTACAACAATCCGCCGGTCTACAAGAACGACGTGACGCCCGACGTGCTGATCGCGTTGCAGGATTGCGAGAACATCGTCTGCTTCAAGGATTCGTCGGGCGACACGCGCCGTTTCATCGACCTGCGCAACGCGGTCGGCGATCGCTTCGTGCTGTTCGCGGGGCTGGACGACGTGGTGGTCGAAAGCATCGCCGTGGGCGCGGAGGGCTGGGTGTCGGGCATGTCCAACGTGTTCCCGAAAGAAGGCGAGACGCTGTTCCGGCTTGCGAAGCAGAAGCGTTTCGACGAGGCGCTCGCGCTGTATCGGTGGTTCATGCCGCTGCTGCACCTCGACGCGCGTCCGGACCTCGTGCAGTGCATCAAGTTGTGCGAGGAACTGGTCGGTCGCGGCAGCGCACTCACGCGTCCGCCGCGTCTCGCGCTCGAAGGCGACGCGCTCGCGCACGTGAAGGCGATCGTCAAACAGGCGCTCGACACGCGTCCGGCGTTGCCGGACGTCGGCCTCTGATACGCGATGCATCGACGGCTCGGGATACGACAGCGGAGGACGCGATGAGTGACGAGAGCACGGAGGTCGTTCTTTCACTGGACGAACTTTTTTCGCTGTCTCGCGACGTGCTGATGCGTCACGGCGCGTCGCCCGCTCATGCGGATGCGATCTCGCGCGTGATCGTGCAGGGACAGCGCGACGAGTGCCATTCGCACGGTCTGTACCGGCTGCTCGGCTGCGTGCGATCCATCAGGAGCGGCAAGGTCGATCCGCGCGCCGAGCCGACGTTGCGCGACCTCGCGCCGGGCGTTCTTTCCGTCGATGCGAACTATGGTTTTTCGCTGCTGGCGTTCGAGACGGGCTTGCCGCGGCTTGCCGAAAAGGCGCGTTCGCAGGGCCTCGCGGCGATGGCGATCAAGCGGTGTTTTCATTTCTCCGCGTTGTGGCCCGAAGTCGAGGCGATCGCGGCGCTGGGCCTCGTCGGCCTCGCGATGAATCCGAGTCATAGCTGGGTCGCGCCCGAAGGCGGCAAGCGGCCGGTGTTCGGCACCAATCCGATTGCATTCGCGTGGCCGCGTCCGGACGGTGATCCGTTCGTTTTCGATTTCGCGACCAGCGCGATTGCGCGCGGCGACATCGAACTGCATGCGCGCGAAGGCAAGCCGATACCGGAGCACTGGGCGTTCGATCGCGACGGCGCGCCGACGACCGATGCGCGCGCGGCGCTCGACGGCGCGATGCGAACCTTCGGCGGGCACAAGGGTTCGGCGTTGGCCGCGATGGTGGAATTGCTCGCGGGCGCGTTGATCGGCGATCTGACCAGCATGGAGTCGCAGGCGTTCGATGCGGGCGCGGGCGCGAGTCCGTGCCACGGCGAACTCGTGATCGCGATCGATCCGCGGCGTTTCCTGGGCGACGACGCGGCTGACGGACACGCGCGCGCCGAACGTCTTTTCGACGCGGTGACCGGGCAGGGCGCGCGGCTGCCGTCGCAGCGCAGGTTCGAAGCGCGGGCGCGCAGCGAACGGGACGGCGTGCGTATTCCGGGCGCGCTATACCGCGACGTGCTCGCGTTGTGAGCGTGTGTTTTGCAGGTCGTCCGTGGCTTTTCGACGCGTGTGGAATGCCAGCCGACGAAAAATGTTGTCCGCAATTTTTTTGGACTGCAAGAATGGGATGCGATCCTTCTGGTGCGGTAATTCATGCCGGGGACGATGCGTATGGTTAGCCATGCAAAGTGTTTTATGAGCCGCGCCGTTCGTTGAGCGGAGCGGCTTGCGCATCGAGCATGTGAAGGAGGATAAAGCGGTGTCCATGAACAACGTGAAAATGTGAGGAAAGAAGATCTGATGAGCTATTCCGAATCCCTTCTGCCGCTGCGCGCGAGCACCCTTGCCACCGCCGTCGCCGCGGTGGCGTACGCTGCCGCCGCGCTGGGCAGCACCGCGGCCTTCGCCCAGGCCGCCGACGTCAAGATCGGCTTCGCCGCGCCGCTGACCGGCGGCCAGGCCCACTACGGCGCCGACTTCAGGAGCGGCGTCGAACTGGCGATCGAGGACATGAACGCGACCAACCCGGTGATCGGCGGCAAGCCGGTGCACTTCGTGCTCGACGCGCAGGACGACCAGGCCGATCCGCGGGTCGGCACGACGGTCGCGCAAAAGCTGGTGGACGACGGCGTGGTCGCGGTCATCGGCCACTACAACTCGGGCACGAGCATTCCGGCCGCGCCGATCTACGCGAAGGCGGGCGTCCCCGAAATCGCGATGGCTACCGCGCCGACCTATACGCGCCTCGGCCTGCCGACCACGTTCCGCCTGCTGACCTCGGATACGCAACTGGGCAGCGTGCTCGGCGACTACGTCGCGAAGGACCTCAAGTTCAAGCGTTTTGCGGTCGTCGACGATCGCACCGCCTACGGGCAGGGCGTGGCGGAAGAGTTCTCGAAGGCCGTGAAGGCGGCGGGCGCGACCGTGGTCGATCAGGAATACACGAACGACAAGGCCGTGGATTTCCGTGCGATTCTCACGAAGATCAAGGCGGCGAACGTCGATGCGGTGTTCTACGGCGGCGCGGATACCCAGGCCGCGCCGATGCTGAAGCAGATGCGCACGCTCGCGATCAACGCGACGCTGATCGGCCCCGACATGCTCCAGTCCGACAACCTGATCAAGGTCGCCGGCCCGGCGGCCGAAGGCACCCTTGCCGCGTCGGAGGGCAGCCCGCTCGCGCAGATGCCGAACGGCAAGGAGTTCGCGGAGCACTACTCGAAGCGCTTCGGGCAGCCGGTGGAACTGTACGCGCCGTATGCGTACGACGGCACGATGGCCGTGTTCAACGCGATGAAGAAAGCGGGCTCGACCGACCCGCACGTCTATCTCGCCGCGCTGAAGGCCACGAACATGAAGGGCATCACGACCAACGAGCTTTCGTACGACCAGTACGGCGACCTGAAGTATGGCGGCGTGACGGTGTACAAGGTCGTCAACGGCAAGTGGGTGCCGTCGCAGACCGTGGGCACGAAGTAAGCACACGGGCCACACGCGCGCGGTTCCCGGTACAGGAAAGCCGGCGGTACCCGGCTGCGGCGCGCATCAGCGGAGCTGGCTTCTCCGTTCGCTGTCACTGCCGCCGCACTTCACACGGGCCACGCCTTCGGCGGTGGCCCGTTTTTTTTGTTGCGGTGATCGTGCGCGGCTCGGGGGTTCTCGCCGTATCGGCTGATGTCGATCGCCGCGGATCAAGCGGGCATGGCGACGGAGCGAATCAGCTTCGCCCGGCCGCGGAGATTTCCGGCATCTTCGCCGGCAGCGGCGAGTGCGGCTGGGCGTTATTCTCCACCGCTTTTTGCCTCATTTCCGCGAGGTCCGCGAGCGCAACGGACACCGCTGCGCGCGACGCGGTACGCAGTTGTTCGTCATGGGCGAGCAGAAACGCCTGGATGGCGTCGAACGCGGCGCGGTCTACGCGGAACACGCCCGTTTGAATTCCCTTGTTGGTCCAGGCGGAAATAGCCGCGTCGGCGTCGGCGAGCGTGGTTTCCGGTATCTGCTGGCAACCGAGCCTGCACAACGAGCGGGCGATCATGAAATGCTGCGCGAGCAGCACGAAGTGTTCGAGTTGTCCGTCGTCCGAGTCGAGCCAGCGAAGCGCGAAGTGATAGCGCAGGGCGAGCCGCAAAAGCTCTTCTTTCGGCAGCGGCGACTGGTCGATCGCCCGCAGACGGGCGGAGCGGTGCGGGAGTGGCGTCGGAGGCGAAAACTTCTTGCGGAGCATGGCGTCACGGATGATTCTGCGGACTGTTTTTGTCGCTCTTCCCAGGTTGGCTTGAACGCCGCGCGATTGGCCCCGCCCCGATGCCCGGGGCGACCGGTTGGGCATCGGGCGGATCGCTCGCGGAATTCCAGACGGGCGAGTTCTGATGCATGGACGGTATGGAACACCGAATGCCGGATTTTGGCAAGGCCCGCCTAATACCAAAGTATTAGCACGATACCAAAGTGTTAGTGACGCTTGCGTGGCACGGGCGTGGCTTGCCCGCTATTCCGTACGGGCGTTCGTGATGCGTGGAAGTGCTTGACGTCAACCGGACGCGAACATTGATCCTGAAATTTCTCTCGTCAATAGAGAAGAGATTTAGATCCGGTTTTTAACAGGAAATAAATAAATCGGGAATGAATTGCACATGCCGCGTTATTGATCTTATTCAATAATTGTAGAAAGCGATGTGAATCGCGGGCATGAAAAACGATGTCGAATGGGCTTTCAGACGGCGACGCACGCCGACCGACAACGCGAAGGTCGAGCGCTTCGACGGAGGCTTCGGGCGGGAATCGGCGATCAGGGGAAACCCGGCGTCGTTAATCCGCCTCTATTGAAGCCGGCGCATCGGGAGCGTTGATGTAATAACCCTGAATCCAGGGCGCGCCGGCATCGCGGGCGATCCGGACATCGTCGGGCGTTTCGACGCCCTCGACAACGACGATCGGCGCGATGTCCTGAGCCACCCTGACCAGACGGTCGAATTCAGGGATGCAAAGGGTGCCCAGTCGAACATGCCGCAGAAACGAGCGGTCTATCTTGATGATGTCGGGTTCGCACATCCGAGCGGCATCGGCGGAAAATCCCGCGCCGAAGTCGTCGATGGCGACGCGCACGCCCAGCCGTCTCAGGCGCTGGACGAACGCGCGTCCGTCGACCGGCGACACCGGCGCCGACTCCGTGATCTCCACCACCAGCCGGGACGCGACTTCGGGTTCGGCGGCCAGTTCGAGAAAGAGCGATTTCCACCAGTGATCGTCCCGCACGCTCTGTGCCGAGACATTGCAGCCGAGATGCTTGCCGGGAATGGCCCGGAGCGCATCGAGCGTGCGGCCCAGCACGAAACGGTCGAACGGGCGCATCAGCGAAAGTCTTTCCAGCGCGGGAATGAAGCGGCCGGGCAGCAGGACCTGGTCATCCACCTTCATCCGCACCAGCATCTCGCTATAGAGGATGTCCGTGGGCGCGTCGACGGCGCAGATCATTTCGTGCCGGAAAAACAGCCGGTTTTCCGCGAGAGAGACGAAAACGTCTTTGGCGATCTGCCAGTCGGGGGACTGCGTCGTCATTGCATTGCTGTGCGTTTCGATAGCCAGATCGCCCAGGATCGCCGCCAGTTCGTCGTGGTTCAGAACTTCCATGGCCATGCTTTCGATTGCTCGCATTCCGGCTCCAGGGACGGGCAAAAGCACACGGTCACCCGTCGCATTGCGCACAAATTTTTACAATTAGCTCAGGCCTCTACCACAACTCCGCGGCACAAAATGGGTCCTTTCTGTCTCCGGCAATTTCGATGGCTAAGGCTCTGGCCTTCGGCCGCCCGCCAAGATTACCTATTCATCAGAGCATATTGGCAAAAAGGACCGTTTTTGTCAACGAGATGGTGTCGGCATAGCCGGGGGAATACAACAACATGCCGCTTCAATCACCATCAGTTAGGCAAAGGGCCAACCCTTTCCCGGAAAACATCATGAAAATCGGTTATGCACGCGTTTCAACTCATGAACAAAGCCTGGCACTGCAACTCGACGCGCTGCGCGCGGCAGGCTGTAGCAAGTTCTTCACCGATCACGGGGTATCGGGCACGGAGTTCTGCCGGCGTGGGCTGGATGGCGCTCTCGCCCAGGCGAAGAAAGGCGACACGCTGGTCGTATGGCGTCTCGACAGGCTGGGGAGGTCGTTGAGCAAACTGGTCGACCTCATTGGCCGCCTGGAAAAGCGGGGCGTCGAATTCGTCTCGCTAAACGAATCCATCAATACGAGTTCCTCTGGTGGCGTGCTGATCTTTCACATGATGGCCGCGCTGGCCGAGTTCGAGCGGAACCTGATCAGCGAGCGAACCCGCGCCGGGATAGCGGCCGCGCGTGCCCGCGGCAGCCAGTTGGGAAGACGGCGAGCCCTTTCGCCGGCACAACGCCAGGAGGCGCTGGAGTTACTTCGCGTTCAGTCCGCCACGGAGGTCGCAAATCAGTTCAACGTCCATCCGCGGACGATGCTGCGTTTGAAGGCCGCCGGAGCGTAAGGGAAGGTCGGGAAGCCTGAATTGCGGAACGGCCCGGTTCACGGCCGGCCGTACAGGGGGCGATAATCCGCTCCCTGCAGCAACTCGACCAACCGCCACGCGAGGCTCTTCATCGCTGCGCCCCGAAGAGTCGCTTGCCACTATTGAGTATCAAGTACGCAATCGAGCAGTCAGTCAGGATGGCGGTCGTACTGGGGCTCACCGCACGATTTGCAGGTCTGGCAGCAGACCGCCGTATTCACGGGCGGCGCTTTGCGACGCGTCGCGAGGCGATGGACGCGGCGCTCGACTGGTTGAGCTTCTACAATCATGGGCGTCCGCACTCGACGTTGAGCTACGCCCGTCCTATGCAATTCGAAAGAAGTCGGTATGCCGCGCAGGACAGCAGGCGGCATGACGAGCGCTCGGTTAGCGGATACGGAATTCGCGGGGAGTTTCATTGTGCCGCTGGGCATGGGCCGCGCTTATGACGCCAGGCGATGTCGTATCTCCTCCCCGGATGGTCTGCGGATCGCGGGCACCAGGTTTACAGTTTCATTTCTGTCTGATCGTCCATCACGGTGACGGCGCGGACCTCGCTGACGCGCTGCTTCGGTGCCGGCTCCCCTAAGGGAAAGTTCGGCACGTCGCAAGGGCATCAAACGATATTTACTTATATCAAACATTTTTTGACGACAATTTTCGTTCCTGATATGGTTTCTACAAATGGAAAGCAGGACCCGGCTGCGTTGGCGCTCGGCGAAAAGATCCGCGCACTGCGCCAGCGGCTGAACCAGACGCTCGATCAGACGGCAACGGCGGCTGGTATTTCCAAGCCGTTTTTATCGCAGGTGGAACGTGGTCTGGCTTCGCCGTCGCTGACTTCGCTCTCGGGTATTGCGCGGGCGTTGGGCGTGACGATGCAGTACTTCGTCGAAACACCATCGGAGGAACGTTCGGTCAAGCGCGGCGATCAGCTTGAGTTTTTCGGCTTCGCGGATTCGGCGAATCTGTTCGCCCGGCTCACGAATACGGCCGGAGGACGCCAGCTCGAATCAATCCTTGTGCGTCTGCCTGTGGGCCAGACGCGCTCGGAAGTCACCACGCACGCAGGAGAGGAGTTCCTCTACGTGCTCGACGGTGAACTGTCGCTGGCGCTGGAGGGTAAGGAGTTTGTGCTGCATACGGGAGACTCGGCGCATTACCAGTCCACGGTGCCGCATAGCTGGAGCAACAACGGAAGCAAGGAAGCGGTAGTCGTCTGGGTAGGGACGCCGCGGCTGTTCTAGTCAGGGAAGTACCGGATTGGCCGAGACATCCGGTGCTTCCCTATGTCAAATTGAAAGGATAACGAAGTAAATGACCTCGATCTGCTGCTGCGCGCAAATGTGACGCTAGCCATTCCTGCTTGAGACGACGCGCAGGCCGTGCGCCGTCATCTGCATTCGAATAAAAAAACCCGTTTCAACCAAACTAAAAATTACTCCTGGTCAGTGAAATAACAATGAAAAACAGCAAAATCAAGGTCAGCGTTATCTCTGTTGCGGCTTTCGCAGCATCCTCGGCAGCAATGGCGCAGTCGTCGGTCACCCTCTATGGCATGCTCGACTCAAGTATCGGCTATACCTCGAACGTCGGCGGCCATCAGAAGGTCAGCCTCGATAGCGGCGCCGCAGGTTCGAACAAGTGGGGCCTCAAGGGTCAGGAAGACCTCGGCGGCGGCCTCGCGGCAGTCTTCAAGCTCGAAAATGGTTTCAACATTGCCACCGGCGGCATCGGCGGCCAGGGTCCCATTGGCTCCACACGTTCGCTGTTCAATCGCCAGGCCTACGTAGGCCTCGCTTCGGACCGGTACGGTACCCTGCGTTTGGGCCGCCAGCTCGACGCCGTGACGGAAATGGTTCAAGGCCTGACGGGCGACGCCGTTTCGGCGTCGGCATTCTCGACCCCGGGCGACGTCGACAACAACGACAACACAACGAACCAGAATAACGCGGTGAAGTATATTTCGCCGATCTTCAGAGGCTTCCAGGTTGAAGGCGCGTACTCGTTCGGCGGCGTTGCCGGTGCTACGGGTTCGGGGCAATCGTGGTCGGTGGCCGCGGACTACGCTCAAGGTGGTCTGACGGCCGCGGGCGGCTACTTCCATGCTGCAAATCAAGGTGAGAACGGCTGGGAGAACGCAACGGCACAACCGTCGTTCGGCGGTGCCCTGGGCTATCCGAGTTCGGGTTACAACGGCGGCAATGCGTTCAGGAGCGCAGGCATCGCTCAAGTCGCCGGTCAATACCAATTTGGTTCGTACACGGCTGGCCTGCGGTACTCGAACGCTCAGTACCAGGGCTTCGATGGCCAACCGTCGGTCCACTTCAACGTGCTGGCCGGTCTTCTGCAATATCAGGCAACCCCGGCGCTGTCGCTGGCTGCTGAGTACACGTACGTCTATGGTTCGGCTGCCACGCCTGAGCAAACCGCCAGGGGGCGCACGATGGCATCGGTCAACCAGGTGTCGCTGGGTGCCACGTACTCGCTGTCGAAGAGCACCTCGCTTTACGCCATCGGCGCCTACGTCCATGCTCTGGGCGCTCAGGCTTCGGCTGCCGACTTCGGCAATACCGCATCGGGCGGCAACCAGGTTCAGGCCAACGTTGGCATGTACCACAGCTTCTAATCGCAGGTTCAGAAGCCCGGGGTAGTGGACGCATGACCTGAGCAAAGCCTCGCCTTCGACTATTTCAATGGGACGAACGGTATTTTTGTCGTCCATTCGATGGACGTGGACTGCAACGCGCCCACGAGCAGTCGTTTCGGGCGCGCTACACCTCGATGGCACGTATGCGGGTCTATCCGATGCAAAGGCGATGTTCTGGTATCTGACGGGGCGGGGGCGGTTGATGCGTCGATTAACGCGTCGACGGCAAGCCCCCTCCCCGACCTCTACTGGAAGAACGGCCAGTCAATGCGCGGCACTTACCGAGCATCCAGCTGTGTGCCGTCCCATACGCTACGAAGTGGTCAATTCAGGACGGCAAGGTTACTTTTATTGCCCTGTTTCACCACGGCTCAAGGCATTACCCGGATGTGGGCGACTCTGAATATCGTCTCGTAATCCGTGTGCCGATAAAAGTATTCCGACCGTCCACGGGGCCGTTTGGCGCACCGGAGCAGTGGGTTGTTGTGGCACACCCGGGCTCTTGCAAGATCGCTGTACGCCGGCTCCGGCCGGCACCGAATTGGAGAAAACATGAAACAAAACAAACTGTCGCGCGTTGCGCGGCTGACCTCGCTCGCCGCAGTCGCCGCGGTGTCGATTGCTGGCGCCCCGCTCGCACACGCAGCCAGCAGCCTTCCGAACAAGACGCTCGTCTACTGCTCGGAAGGCAGCCCCGCCGGTTTCGATCCGGCGCAATACACCACGGGCACCGACTTCACCGCGAACACGTTCACCGTCTACAACCGCCTCGTCGAATTCGAGCGCGGCGGCACCAGGGTGGAACCGGGCCTCGCCCAGTCGTGGGATGTTTCCGCTGACGGCAAGGTCTACACGTTCCATCTGCGCCACGGCGTGAAGTTCCAGACCACCCCGTTCTTCAAGCCCACGCGCGAATTCAACGCCGACGACGTCGTGTTCACGTTCGACCGCATGCTCGATCCGGACAACACGTTCCGCAAGGCCTACCCGGTGTTGTTCCCGTACTTCACCGACATGGGCCTCGACAAGCTCATCGCGAAGGTGGAAAAGGTCGATCCGTACACGGTGAAGTTCACGCTCAACGAGCCGAACGCGCCGTTCATCCAGAACATGGCGATGGAATTCGCGTCGATTCTTTCGGCCGAATACGCGGACCAGTTGCTCAAGGCCGGCAAGGCCGCCGACATCAACCAGAACCCGGTCGGCACCGGGCCGTTCGTCTTCAAGAGCTATACGAAGGACGCGACGATCCGCTTCGACGGCAATCCGGACTACTGGAAGCCGGGTGCGGTGAAGCTCTCGAAGCTGATCTTCTCAATCACGCCCGATGCAAGCGTGCGCGTGCAGAAGCTCAAGCGCGACGAATGCCAGGTGATGAGTTATCCGCGTCCCGCTGACATCGCGCCGCTGAAGGCCGATGCGAACCTCTCGATGCCGTCGCAGCCGGGCTTCAACCTCGGTTATCTCTCGTACACCGTGACGCGCAAGCCGCTCGACAAGCTCGAAGTGCGCGAGGCGCTGGACATGGCGATCAACAAGAAGGCGATCATCGAGTCCGTGTACCAGGGGGCGGGCCAGGCCGCGACCAACCCGATGCCGCCGACGCAATGGTCCTACGACAAGAGCCTCGCGGGGCAGCCTTACGACGCCGCGAAGGCCAAGGCCCTGCTCGCGAAGGCAGGCTTCCCGAACGGCTTCGAGATCACGTTGTGGGCGATGCCCGTGCAGCGCGCCTACAACCCGAACGCGCGTCTGATGGCTGAAATGATCCAGGCCGACTGGGCGAAGATCGGCGTGAACGCGAAGATCGTCACGTACGAGTGGGGCGAATACATCAAGCGCGCGCACGCGGGCGAGGACGACACGATGCTGATCGGCTGGACCGGCGACAATGGCGATCCGGACAACTGGCTCGGCACGCTGCTCGGCTGCGAGGCCGTGAACGGCAACAACTTCGGCAAGTGGTGCTACAAGCCGTTCGACGATCTGATCCAGAAGGCGCGTCAGACTTCGGATCAGGCACAGCGCACCAGGCTTTACACGCAGGCGCAGCAGATCTTCGCGCAGCAACTGCCGTTCTCGCCGATCGCGCACTCGACGGTCTATCAGCCGGTCAGCAAGAAGGTGGTGGACATGCGCATCGAACCGCTCGGTTACGCGCGCTTCGACGGCGTGAGCATGCAGTAATGCCGTAGCAGGTCATCGTTCGTTCGGTTAGCAACTTACACGGAAAACTGTTCGGATAAGGTCCGGCGACCGGGGTCACGAGCCCCTGTCGCCGGTTGCGTTTCAATTCAAGCTTTCGGGGGAACACGACATGTTCCGCTTCGTATTGCGCCGCATCGGCATGGTGATACCCACGTTCATCGGTATCACGATCCTCGCGTTCGCGCTCATCCACCTGATTCCTGGCGACCCCATCGAAGTGATGATGGGCGAGCGCGGCGTCGATCCGCAGATGCACGCAGAAGCGCTGCATCGCCTCGGGCTCGACGAGCCGTTGCCGATGCAGTATCTGCACTACGTCAGTCATGCGCTGCAAGGCAATCTCGGCACCTCGATCATCACGAACACGAGCGTGATGGGCGAATTCCTCGCGCGCCTGCCCGCCACTGTTGAACTGTCGATCTGCGCGCTCATCTTCGCGCTGGCGGTCGGCCTGCCCTCAGGCGTGTTCGCGGCGCTGCGGCGCGGCACCGTGGTCGATCACGGCGTCATGGGCGCGGCGCTCACCGGCTACTCCATGCCGATCTTCTGGTGGGGGCTCATCCTCATCATGGTGTTCTCGGCGCAACTCGGCTGGACGCCGGTGTCGGGCCGCATCGCCGTGGAGTTCGACATTCCGCGCGTGACTGGTTTCATGCTGATCGACTCGTTGCTGCCGGGCACCGACGAAGGCTCGTTCAAGTCCGCACTCTCGCACCTGATCCTGCCCGCGATCGTGCTCGGCACGATTCCGCTTGCCGTGGTCGCGCGCATGACGCGCTCATCCATGCTCGAAGTGTTGCGAGAGGATTACATCCGCACCGCGCGCGCGAAGGGTCTCTCGCCCGCGCGCGTGATCGTCGTACACGCGCTGCGCAACGCGCTCATTCCCGTGGTGACGGTGATCGGCCTTCAGGTCGGCACGCTGCTCGCAGGCGCCGTGCTCACCGAAACGCTCTTTTCGTGGCCCGGCATCGGCAAGTGGCTGATCGATGCGATCAGCCGCCGCGACTATCCGGTGGTGCAGGGCGGCATCCTGATGATCGCAACTTTCGTGATCCTCGTGAACCTGTTCGTCGACTTGCTGTACGGCGTGCTCAATCCGCGCATCCGGCACACGAGATAACACGCATCATGAACAAGATCACTCCACACAACATTCAAAACGAGGAGGCGTGATGACTGACATTCAAAACACAGCGCCCCGCGCCGTAACGCCGCCTTCGGGCCGTGCGCTCGTGCTGCGCGAATTCTGGGCGAACTTTTCCCGCAACAAAGGCGCCGTGGGCGCCGGCGTGATCGTGCTGCTGCTGATCGTCGTGGCGATTTTCGCGCCGGTGATCGCGCCGCACAGTCCGATCGAGCAATACCGCGACTACGTGAAGATCCCGCCCGCGTGGCTCGACGGCGGCAACTGGAAGTTCATTCTCGGCACCGACGAAGCAGGTCGCGACATCCTCTCGCGGCTGATGTACGGCGCGCGGCTGTCGCTGTGGATCGGCTGCGTGTCGGTCGTGCTCGCGCTGATTCCGGGCATCGTGCTCGGCCTCGTCGCCGCGTTCTTCGAGAAATGGGCCGACACGCCGATCATGCGTCTCATGGACGTGCTGCTCGCGCTGCCGTCGCTGCTGCTCGCGGTCGCGGTCGTCGCGATCATCGGGCCGGGTCTCGCGAACACGATGCTCGCCATCGCGATCGTCGCGCTGCCGGGTTACGTGCGGCTCGCGCGCGGCTCGGCGCTCGGCGAACTGCACAAGGAATATGTGACGGCTTCGCGCGTGGCGGGCGCGGGCACGCTGCGGCTGATGTTTTCGCAGGTGCTGCCCAATTGCACGGCGCCGCTGATCGTGCAGGCCACGTTGGGCTTCAGCTCGGCGATTCTCGACGCGGCCGCGCTCGGTTTCCTCGGCCTCGGCGTGCAGCCGCCCGCCGCCGAGTGGGGCGCGATGCTCGCGTCGGCGCGCGACTACATCGACAGCGCGTGGTGGATCGTCACGATGCCGGGCCTGTCGATCCTGATCTCGGTGCTCGCGATCAACCTGCTCGGCGACGGGCTGCGCGACGCGCTCGATCCCAAGCTGAAACGGATGGCCTGAACATGAACGATCTACTTACCATCCGCAACCTGGCGGTGAACTTCAACGGCCTGCCCGCCGTGGACCGCGTGAATCTCTCGGTGGCGCCGGGCGAAGTGCTCGGCATCGTCGGCGAATCGGGTTCGGGCAAGAGCGTGACGATGATGGCGTTGATGGGTCTCGTCGACGCGCCCGGCAAGGTCACCGCCGACTCGATCACCTTCGACGGCCGCGATCTGCTCAACGCCACGGGCAAGGAGCGTCGTCGCATCGTGGGCAAGGACATCGCGATGGTGTTCCAGGATGCGCTCACGAGTCTGAACCCGAGCTACACGGTCGGCTATCAGATCAAGGAAGTGCTCAGGCTGCACGAAGGGCTGCGTGGGTCCGCGCTGCACGCTCGGGCGCTCGAACTGCTCGACCAGGTGGGGATTCCCGACGCGAAGAACCGCATCGACAATTTTCCGCACCAGATGTCGGGCGGCATGAACCAGCGCGTGATGATCGCGATGGCCGTGGCCTGCAACCCGAAGCTGCTGATTGCCGACGAGCCCACCACGGCGCTCGACGTGACAATTCAGGCGCAGATCATGGCGTTGCTCGTGCGCATGCAGCGGGAACGCGGCATGGCGCTCGTGCTGATTTCGCACGATCTGGCCGTGGTGTCCGAGGTCGCGCAGCGCGTCGCGGTGATGTATGCGGGCGAGGTCATCGAAACGAACCGCGTGCCCGCTATCTTCTCGAAACCGCATCATCCGTACGCGGAGGCGCTGCTCGCGGCTATCCCCGAGCACAACAAGGGCGCCGCGCGTCTCGCCGCGCTGCCGGGCATGGTGCCGGGGCGTGACGACCGTCCGGGCGGCTGTCTCTTCGCGCCGCGCTGCAAATACGTCGCGGACGATTGCAGCCGCGCGCGGCCCACGCTCGACCCGGTCGCGGATGCGGGCGGCCATGCGCTCGTGCGCTGCATCAAGCCGCTGAACGTGGCTTCCGAAACCCTGAATGGAGGCGCGCGATGAACGCAGTCCAGCAATCCGCGGCCCGGCATGACGACGACAAGGTGCTCGTCGCGCATGATCTGACGAAGCATTACAGCGTGAAGCGCGGCATGTTCGGCACGGGCGCCGTGAAGGCGCTCAACGGCGTGTCGTTCGCGCTCACGCGTGGGCGCACGCTCGCCGTGGTGGGCGAGTCGGGCTGTGGCAAGTCCACGCTCGCACGCCAGCTGACGATGATCGAGCCGCCCACCTCGGGCACGCTCACCATCGACGGCGAAGATGTCGCAAGCGCTAACCGCGACGAGATCGCCGCACTGCGCCGCCGCGTGCAGATGGTGTTCCAGAACCCGTTCGCTTCGCTCAATCCGCGCAAGACCGTCGAGCAGACCCTGGGCGAACCGCTTGCCATCAACACCAGGCTCACGGCCAGCGAGCGCGCGGCTCACATCGCGCACATGATGCGCACCGTCGGCCTGCGGCCCGAGCATGCGAAGCGCTATCCGCATATGTTCTCGGGCGGCCAGCGTCAGCGCGTGGCGATTGCGCGTGCGATGATTCTCGATCCGCAGATCGTGGTGGCCGACGAGCCGGTGTCGGCGCTCGACGTGTCGATCCAGGCGCAGATCCTCAATCTGTTCATGGATCTGCAAGAGCAGTTCCGCACGAGCTACGTGTTCATCTCGCACAACCTCGCCGTGGTCGAGCATGTCGCCGACGACGTGATGGTGATGTATCTGGGCGGTGTAGCGGAGCTTGGCGACAAAAAGACTGTGATCGGGCGGCCGCGCCATCCGTACACGCGCTCGCTGCTGTCGGCGACGCCCGCGATCTTCGAGGCGGACCGCCGCGTGAAGATCAAGCTTGAAGGCGAATTGCCGTCGCCGCTGAATCCGCCGTCGGGCTGCACCTTCCATCAGCGCTGCCCGTATGCGATTGAACGCTGCCGTCAGGACGTGCCGCAGCTTCGCGAAGTGGATGGGCGTCAGGTATCGTGCCATCGCGCAGAGGAGGTAGGGGAAAAGGATGTCTAGTCCTCAACGCTGGGGTCATGGGGCCGCCATGTGGTGACGGCGGAGTCCGGTCGATCTTCATCGCCTGATTTCGCAGGGATGAACAGGCATCAGCAGCGACAACCCGCTGCGATGCCAGTCAAGTCGAAAGCGCCCGCCCGGTAAACGGCGGGCGCCAGATGCCCGATAGGGACTTGCACAAAACGCGATGTTCCAACTGACGCGCCAACGTGCAGAAAGCGATTCCCCGATCCGCCGCCCGCCTCATCCGCACGAACCGATCTCCCCGCACGCGGTGCAGAAATCGCATCCGTCCTTGCGGATCACCGCGTTCGCGCCGCACGATCCGCATTTGCGGCCGAGCATCGCGTGCGGGGCCGCGAACGTCGTGTCGGGCGGCAGCGCGTTCGGCCCGTCGAGCACCTGTTCGCCGGACATCGCGATCGCCGCGTGAGCGGGACCGTCGAGTACCTCATCCGGCATCGGCTGCCCGAAATGCCGCGCGAGCAGGCGCGTCGGCACCTGATGGCCTTCCGCATCGAGAAAACCGCGCCGATGCAGGATCTGCTGGATCGCATACGCGATCGCCGCGACCTCGGAGTCGTGCCACAGCGGAATCCGCTTGCCGTCGAGCCGCTGCGTTTCGCCGAGCCGCACCTGGCCGCGATCCCACGACACCTTGCGCATGTCCTGCAACGCGCGCGCGACGAAGCCGCCGCGCGCGGCGAGCGACAGCGAGCGCATCGTCGCGGTGATCCATTGCTGCGACTCGTCGCGCTGGCCGACCGGGATGAAGAACTCGATCGGCCGCTCGATCGTCATCTGCTCGCCGCCGACCACGCCGGTCACTTCCATGAACGACACCGCGACGTACAGCGATACCTTGCCGGCCTGTGTGAGGTACTCGATCTTCTCGATGACCGCCGGCAACTCGCCCTTCGGCCGGTGGTCGATCGCGACGCGCAGCGGATCGTGCAGGTTGTCCCCATTCGTTTCCTCGGGCGGACGCGCGACCTGCAACACCGCGCCGAGCGTTTCGTTCGGCCGGTACGTCGCGAGCCCCTTCAGGCCGCGCCGCCACGCATCCAGATACAACCCTTCGAACGCGTCGAACGGATAGTCGGCCGGCACGTTCACGGTCTTCGAGATCGACGTATCCACGAACGGCTGCACCGCGGCCATCATCGCGACGTGTTCCTGCGCGGTCATGTCGAGCGCGCTGACGAAGTAGTCGGGCAGCGCGCTCACGTCGCCGCCCATCTCGCGATACAGCCGCCACGCGCGGTCCTCGACGGAGAACGTCTGGCGCGTGCCGTCGGCCATCACCTTCGTGCGCTGGTAGGTCCACGAGAACGCGGGTTCGATGCCGTTCGACACGTTGTCGGCGAACGCGAGGCTCACGGTGCCGGTCGGCGCGATCGACAGCAGATGGCTGTTGCGGATGCCGTGCTCGCGGATCGCGTCCTTCAGGTCGTCCGGCAGGCGCGACGCGAACGTGCCTTCTTCCAGATAGGTTTTCGCGTCGAACAGCGGGAACGCGCCGCGTTCGCGCGCGAGTTCGACCGACGCGCGATACGCGGCGTCGCGCATCACGCGGCCGACGCGCGCGGCGAATTCGCGGCCTTCTTCCGCGTTGTAGCGCAGGCCGAGCAAGATCAGCGTGTCGCCGAGCCCGGTGAAGCCGACGCCGATGCGCCGTTTCGCGGCGGCTTCCGCGCGCTGCTCGTCGAGCGGCCACAGCGTAACGTCGAGCACGTCGTCGAGAAAACGCACCTGGGTGCGCGTGCGCTGCGCGAGCGCGTCCCAGTCGAACGACGGCTCGCCGCCGTCGAGCTGCGCGAACGGGTCGGCGACGAAGCGCGTGAGATCGAGCGGCCCGAGGTTGCAGCAGCCGTAGGGCGGCAACGGCTGCTCGCCGCAGGGATTGGTTGCGCGGATCGATTCGAGCGCGCGCAGGTTGTTGTCCGCGTTCATCTTCGAGATGAACACGACGCCCGGTTCCGCGATGTCGTAGGTCGAGCGCATGATCGCATCCCAGATCGCGCGCGCGCGCTTTTCCGCGTAGACCCACAGGCCGTCTTCGCGCTGGCGCACGTCGGACGCCGCGCGCAGCGCGGGCGACGGCTCCGCGCGATGCACGAGCTGCCAGGCGAGGTCCTGTTCGACCGCGTGCATGAACGCGTCGGTGACGGCGACCGACACGTTGAAGTTGTTCCAGCGCCCCTTCGAATGCTTCGCCTCGATGAATTCGGGCAGGTCGGGATGATCGCAGTCCAGCACGGCCATCTGCGCGCCGCGCCGCGCGCCGGCGCTTTCGACCGTGCGGCACGACGCGTCGAACACGTCGATGTAGCTGCACGGGCCGGACGCGCTCGATCCGGTCGAGCGCACGTACGCGCCGTGCGGGCGGATCGCGGAGAAGTTGTAGCCGACGCCGCCGCCGCGCCGCATCGTTTCGGCGGCCTGCAGCAGCGCGACGTAGATGCCGGGGCGGCCTTCGTCGTCGACGCCCTGGATGCTGTCGCCGACCGGCTGCACGAAACAGTTGATCAGCGTCGCCGCGATGCCGCTGCCGGCCGCGCTCATGATGCGGCCCGCGCCGAGCGCGCCGTGGCGCAGGTTGTCGAAGAAGCGGGCCTCGATTTCGTCGCGCAGCCCGGACGGCTCGGCCGCCGCGACGCCGCGCGCGACGCGGCGATAGACGTCGTCGGCGGTCCGCTCGTCGCCCTTCGCGTATTTTTCGAGCATCACGTCGATCGAGAACTGCTGGGGGGCAAGCTGAAGCGGAGGCGCGGTGACGGCCATGGGCGTGATCCGGTTGGGCGCCGCGGCGGGCGCGGGGTTGCGGGGCTCGCTCAATATAGCGGCGGCCGGCGCGGCATCGGGGCGACACGTCGGCGCAACGGACCCACCTTACCGCACGGATCGGACGCGCGCAATTTATCGGCGTGGTCGCGTGGACGGACGCGGCGTTCGACGTTAAGGCTCACGAATCATCGGCGGCTGGCGTTTGCGTTTGCGTTCGTGTTCGCGGCGCGGCGGTTAAACTGCTGCCTCCATGGCGCAAGAGGGGGAAGCGTGGTCAACGTATCGTCAGGCGTCGTGTATCGCGACGAGGTGCGCCGCGAATGGGTCGATTACAACGGCCATCTGCGCGACGCGTTCTACATGCTGATCTTCAGCTTCGCGACCGACGCGCTGCTCGATGCGATCGGACTCGACGCGACGCAGCGGACCGCGCGCGGCCGGTCGATGTACACGCTCGAAGCGCATCTGAACTATCTGCACGAAATCAGGGAAGGCGCGCGGGTGACGGTGCGGGTGTCGGTCATCGATCACGACGCGCGGCGCGTGCACCTGTATCTGCAGATGTTCGCGGACGACCGGCCGGAGCCGGTCGCGGCGAGCGAGCAGATGCTGCTGCACGTCGATACGTCGGGGCCGCGCGCGGCGCCGTTCGATGCGGACACCCTCGCGCGCGTCGTGCGGTTGCGCGAGGCGGAAGATGTGCCGGCGGACGCGTATATCGGGCGGGTGATCGGACTGGGTAACCGGCGCGACGACGGGGGGGAGCGGCCTGCCTGAATGGAGCGGAGCGCGGAAGGCTTGCCGGCCTGTCCCTTCGCCGGCGGAAACGCCGGCGAAGGCGGGTGAAGCGAGGAGGGAGAAGCGGAAGCGGTCAGGCGGGGAGACGATGTGAGGCAGTCGGTCTGCCGGATCACTCGCCGCCGAGGTTGCCGAACACTTCGGCGGCGATCATCACGGACGCGTTCAGCGGGGCGGGGCGCTCGGCCGGCTTGAACACGGCGTCGCCACGGCGGATTTTGCGGCGCGTCACCGCGCAGGTTCCCGACGTGTGCGCGGAGCGGCGTCGCCAGCGTTGCTCGCCGTAGTGGCAGCGCCCCGGCTCGACCCAGCGGATCACCAGGGCGGTGTCGGAGCGTTCGAGTATCTCGATGCGCACCCCGTTGACTCCCTCAAGCGCCACGCATTGTTTGGTCTTCATTGTCGGCTCCGTAGATGAGGTGTGCCGAAATGTAGACCTGCCCGCGGTCGAGTGCCATTGTGTCGCGGTTGAAACACTGTTCCAGTCTCCGCAACAATCGGGTACGGTTCGCTGCGGTGCACGAAGGAATGCGGCTTTGGCGGGCGTCCGCGTCCACATCTCGAATTTGTGCAACGCAGTGTTGTACGGAACGCGACAGGCGGGAGGGGGCGGTTCGGGGACGGAACGGTTCCGGAGCGGGCTGATCTTATCCTGAACGGGCGGCGTGGCGGGGACCGGCGCCGCCGTCGGCCGGTCGCAGATGGCCGGCGCGCTGTGGTACGGTTCCGCGCCGGCACGAACGAACCGGGCCGCCATTCGAATTTTCACGAGGTTACATGATCCGTCGTCCGTCTGCTCCGAATCCCGCAAACGACCCGAAATTCCAGCGCGCCGCGTCCGCCGTGCTCTACGCGGTGCTCGTGCTGCTTGCGCTGTGGGTCGTGCGCGAATTCATCCCCGCCGTCGCGTGGGCCTGCGTGATCGCGATCGTGCTGTGGCCCGCGTATCAGGCGATCGAGAGCCATCGCGCGTTTCGCGGCCGCACGACGGTGATCGCGACGCTGCTGACGCTCGCGGTCGCGCTACTGGTCGTGCTGCCGATCGCGGTGACCGTCGTGCAGGCGGCCGGCGAGGCGCACGACCTGGCGCTGTGGCTGCGCTCGGCGCAGCAGAACGGGCTGCCGGTGCCGGACTTCGTCGCGCATCTGCCGTTCGGCAGCCGCCAGGTCGCCGAATGGTGGCAGGCGAACCTCGGGCGGCCGCTCAATACGTCGTCCGCGATGAAAGGGCTGCATTCGGACGCGGTCGTGTCGTTCGGGCGGCAGTTCGGCGTGCGGGCCGTGCACGCGGCGATGCTGTTCGGCTTCATGCTCGTCACGCTGTTCGTGATCCTGCAGGCGGGGCCGAGGTTGTCCGGCACGGTGCTGCAAGGCGCGCGCCGCGCGTTCGGCGCGGACGGCGCGCAGCTGCTGCAGCGGATGGCCGCCGCGGTGCGCGGCACGGTGACGGGGCTCGTCGTCGTCGGTCTCGGCGAGGGGCTGCTGCTCGGCGGCGCGTACCTCGTGACCGGCGTGCCGCACGCGGCGCTGCTCGGCACGGTGACGGCGGTTGCCGCGATGCTGCCGTTCTGCGCGCCGATCGTGTTCTGCGGCGCGGCGCTGTGGCTGCTGGTGCAGGGCGACGTCGCGCAGGCGATCGGGCTCGTCGTGTGGGGTTTCGTCGTCGTGTTCGTCGCGGAGCACTTCGTGCGGCCGGTGCTGATCGGCAACTCGACGCGGCTGCCGTTCCTGCTCGTGCTGTTCGGGATACTCGGCGGCGCGACGACGTTCGGGCTGCTCGGCATCTTCATCGGTCCGGCGCTGATGACGGTGCTGATGGTGTTGTGGAACGACTGGATCGATTGACGGGATTGATCCGATTGAACAGGTAAACGGGCAGGAAGCCCGCGCGACCGGTGTCGTCGAGCGAACCGCGTGGGCCGCGGAGCCTGTGCGGGCAGGGTGGCGACGGCGGGCGTGCCGATGGCCGAAACCGTCGCCGCATGCAGCGGTGACATGGCTCGATGCCATGTCGAAATCGCGGAATCCTTCGGTCGCGACCAGCAGTGAACAGCAGCGAACGGCAGGCGCTGGCCGCCGGATGACCGGCCTGCCAGCGTCGCAGAAACCCCTTATCGCACGCACCCCAACGTGTACTTCAACGCGGCGGGCAGCAGCCCGCGCCACACCGGCCACACATGGCCGCCGTCCACGATCCGCAGCGCGGCCGGGTTGCCGGCGTCGCGCAGCCGCGTGTACAGCAGCGACGATTCCGCCTGGATCGCCAGATCGTCGTCGCCGGACGCGATGAAGAGCGGCACGCGCCGCGGCTGCCCGAAGTACGCGCTCCACAACGCCGGATAGTTCAGCGCGCGCCACACGTGCGGATCGTACTGCCGGTCGCCGAACACGCCGACACGCCGCGCGGCCGAACTCACCGGCGGGTCGCCCGAATAGATCGCCGGCGACAGCAGCAGCGCGCCGCAGAACTCGTCCGGATGCAGCATCGCATAACGCAGGGCGCCGAAGCCGCCCATCGACACGCCGCCGATCGCGCGTCCGCCGCGCTCGTTCTCGACCGCGAAATGCGTTTCGACGTCCGGCAGCAGGTCGCGGAAAAACGCCGTCTCCATCCGTTCCTTGCGATCCACGTACCAGTCGGTGCCGCCTTGCGGCATCACGATCACGACCGGCGGAATCTCGCGCTGCGCGATCAGCGCGTCGGCGGTCGCCTGCAACTGGCCCTGCGTGACCCAGTCCATCGCGTTGCCGTTGTTCCCGTGCAGCAGGTAGAGCACCGGGTAACGGGCCGCGTCGGCGCGATAGCCGGCCGGCAGATAAACGAGGTACGGCCAGTCGCGCTCCAGCGCGGCCGAATGGAACGTGCGCACGACGATCGTGCTGGCCACGGCCGGCATCGCGGCGGCGATGAACGCAAGCAAGAGCAGCGGGCGGAGGAGTCTGCGCATGGCGGCAGGCGTCGGAAGATCGGAACGGGGCGCGGTCGGCGCGGGCCAACATGCTAGCAGGATCGCCACCGTCCCCGACAGCCCGGTTTGCGCGGATCAGGCGGACAGCTTCACGCGCGACGGCAGCCGCCGCCGGACCGGGTCCGACGCCCACGCGACGAACAGCAGCGCGCCGATCGCGAACGCGTCGGCGGCGAGACCGAGCGGCACGTTCAGGTAGCCGTCCGTGTACCAGTACAGCACCGAGTCGGTGACGAGCGAGATCACCGCGCCCGCGACGAAGCACAGCATCCCGTTGCGGCCGACGAGGCCGACCCATGGCAGCGCGCGGGCGAGCCGCCTCGTCCAGCCGAGCTGGATCAGGTGCGCGACGAGCCATGCGTTCCCGATGAAGTTCAGCACGCGGAACCATGCGAGGTTGCGCTTCAGGTTGCCGTCGAGCGTCAGGTGCGTGTGCTCGATCCGGTAGTACGCGGCCGCCGCGACGACGACGAGCGCCGCCGCCGTCGCGATCCAGCCGAGGCGGTGCGCGCTGACGCGCTGGAACACGGGCTGCGCGCGCGCCAGCACGCCGAGCACGAACACGAGCTGCCACGCGAGCGGATTGAAGTCCCACTGCGCGTCCTGTGCGTGCGGCAGCAGCGGCCGCGCGAACGGCGCGGCGGCCCACAACGCGACGCTGCCGGCGAGCAGCAGCCACGGCCGCGTGCGCGCGAGCGGCAGCGCCAGCGGCGCGGCGAGCGCGAACAGCACGTACATCGGCAGCACGCCGGCGAGATACGGCTGGCGGCGCAGCAGCACGATGTCGCGCAGCGCGCCGGCCGGCGCGCTGGTCAGGTCGTCGAGGTCGGCGATCGTCAGGTTCGGCGCGTCGACGTTGCACGCGAGCAGGATCGCGGACACCAGCAGCATCAGCAGCGCGGTGACGACGAATGCCCGATAGATCTCGAACGCCCGCCGCACGAACCGCTGCCGGGCCGCGGCCTCGGTGCGGCGCGCGCACAGCGCGGTCCACGCGATCGCGGTCGCGAAACCGCCGAGAAACACGAATACTTCGGCGGCGTCGCACAGCGCGAACGCATGCAGCGTCATGCGCGACAGGATGCTGCCGCCGATGTGATCGACGACGATGACGAGCAGCACGAGGCCGCGGAAAAAGTCCAGTTCGACCAGGCGGCCGGAAGGTGACTGTTGCATGGGCTGGGTGAACGGGCTGGTCCGCGGCGGTGGGGCGGCGGGCGGGCTCGGTGACGGAATTCCGGAAGGCTCGCAGTGCCGCCGTGTGTTAGGCGCGTGCAAGCCGCGAAGCAGCCGGAGCGGCGGGCTGCGCAGACAGCGGAAAGAGACCGGCGGTGGATGTCGGAGTTCCTCGGACATGCGCGCCGGTGTCGCTGGCTGCTGCCGATGGTAGCCGAATTTCAAAAAGCTTTCATCGGCGTTACGCAGTGACCTTCAAGTTTCCGGTAGCCCTTGCCGTTATCTGACATAGATCGCCTGTATTGCTGACAGGGCTTCGGACGGTAGACTACCGTTATTTAACATTTGTATCAGAGTGTTCGGCTGGGGCCGCTCGCGCCGTGACACCGATACAATGCGGTCTTTATTTCGAGATTGTGTCAGCCGGTTTTGCCGGCGTTGTGATGCGAAGGGCTCTTTTTCTCTGAAGATGAGAGCGGAATTCATGCGGGGCGGCTCAGGGCTGCAACCGGTGCACGAAGGGCGGGAGCGCGTACGAACGCGGCAGACCCCACCGTGGCCAGGTATCGCGCGACGCGCGTCCCGATCTGCAGGAGGTGATGAATGTTCAACGATCGTTTCAGCGCGCGCGCGAACGGTCTGGCCGGCTGGTGGGCCGGCCTGGGTCTGGTGGTGTTTTTAGGCGGCTGCGCAAACGTTGGCCAGCAGGACCCGCTTCCCGACACCGTCGCGTCCGGGAACGCGGCGGCGGGTTCGCAGGCCGCTTCGGCCACGGCCGCCAGCGGCGCAACCGCCGCACAGCCGGCGACGGACGCGGCTGCGCAGCCGGCCCGGCCGGTCACGAAGGTGGTTACGAAAACGGTGTGGTATCGCGTGCGGCGCGGCGACACGCTCGCGCGGATCGCGCAGAAGCACGGCTGCTCGGTGAAGGATCTGCAGGCGTGGAACCGGCTGAAGCCGTCGAGCCGGCTGCGCAACGGCCAGTCGCTGAAGATCGTGTCGAAGCAGACGGTTACGGTCACGGCCTCGGAGCCGGGCGCTGCGCAGTCGTCCAGCGAGAGCGCGTCCGAGACCCGCGAGGTCAAGGCGGGCGTCGCGCGCCATGCGAACAGCGTGCAGCTTGCCTGGCCCGCGCAGGGCCATGTGATCGAGCCGTTCCAGCCGGGCGAGACGCGCGGCATCGAGATCGCCGGCAAGGAAGGCGACCCGGTGCTCGCGGCCGCCGACGGCCGCGTGATGTACGCCGGCACCGGGCTCAACGAGTACGGCAGTCTGATCATCGTCCAGCACAACAAGGACTTCCTGACCGCGTATTCGCACAACCGGCGGCTGCTGGTGAAGACCGGCGACGTCGTCCGCCAGGGGCAGCAGATCGCCGAGATGGGCAGCGAGAACAACTCGCGCGTCGCGGTGCTGTTCGAACTGCGCCGCGACGGCAAGCCGATCGATCCGATGCCGTACCTGCCGCAGCCCAACGGTTGACCGGACCGGCTGCACCGGCCTGATTCCCGACGTAAAAAAGCCTCCCGCGCGACAGACATCGCGCCGGGAGGCGTCGTTGCGTGCGGGGCCGGCGACCGGATGAGGGGGCGGCGGGCGGCACACCTCGCCGTGCGCCGCCCGCGGAATCAGAACGAATCGCCCGGCACGCGAATCCAGCCTTCCATCAGCACGCGCGCGCTGCGGCTCATGATCGCCTTCGTGACGGTCCATTCGCCGTCGACGTTGCGCGCCTCTGCGCCGACCCGCAGCGTGCCCGACGGATGGCCGAAACGCACTGCGTTGCGCTCGCCGCCGCCGGCCGCGAGGTTCACCAGCGTGTCCGGCACGGCCGCCGCCGTCGCGATCGCGACGGCCGCCGTCCCCATCATCGCGTGGTGCAGCTTGCCCATCGACATCGCGCGCACCAGCACGTCCACGTCGCCCGCGCCGATGGCCTTGCCGCTCGACGCGACGTAATCGGCCGGCCGCGCGACGAACGCGACCTTCGGCGTGTGCTGGCGCGTCTCGATCTCTTCGAGCTTCGCGATCAGCCCCATCCGCAGCGCGCCGTGTGCGCGGATCGTCTCGAACTTCTTCAGCGCG
Source organism: Paraburkholderia caballeronis (assembly GCF_900104845.1). Lineage (NCBI taxonomy): Bacteria > Pseudomonadati > Pseudomonadota > Betaproteobacteria > Burkholderiales > Burkholderiaceae > Paraburkholderia > Paraburkholderia caballeronis. The sequence goes on from NZ_FNSR01000002.1 coordinate 1,737,394, forward strand.
GCCGGATCGCCGTTGATCGCGTCCTGCAACTCGGTGCCGGTGTAGCCGATCGCGTCCGCGTTCACGAAGATCGTCGGGATGCCCGCGTTGATCATCGTCGCCTTCAGCGTGCCGACGCCCGGCACTTCGAGATCGTCGACGAGGTGGCCGGTCGGGAACATCGAGCCGCCCGCGCCTTCCTCCTCGGCGGCCGGGTCCATGAATTCCAGTTGCACTTCGGCGGCCGGGAACGTGACGCCGTCCAGCTCGAAGTCGCCGGTTTCCTGCACCGCGCCGTTCGTGACCGGCACGTGCGCGACGATCGTCTTGCCGATGTTCGCCTGCCAGATCCGCACGGTGGCGATGCCGTTGTCCGGCACGCGCTCCGGATCGACGAGGCCGCCCGAAATCGCGAACGGCCCGACCGCGGCGGAGAGGTTGCCGCAGTTGCCGCTCCAGTCGACGAACGCCTTGTCGATCGACACCTGGCCGAACAGGTAATCGACGTCGTGGCCGGGCCGGCTGCTCTTCGCGACGATCACGGTCTTGCTGGTGCTCGACGTCGCGCCGCCCATGCCGTCGGTCTGCTTGCCGTACGGGTCGGGGCTGCCGATCACGCGCAGCAGCAGCGCGTCGCGCGCGGCGCCCGGTTGCCTCGCGGCTTCGGGCAGGTCCTGGAGGCGGAAGAACACGCCTTTGCTGGTGCCGCCGCGCATGTACGTGGCGGGAATCCTGATTTGCGGTACGTGGGCCATGATGAGCGGTGTGTCCTGATGGAGCGCGGGCGGCCTCTCTCGACGCCGCCCGCATGGAGCTAACGATAATCCGGCGCGTTCAGGCGGCGGACTTCGACGATTCGAGGAAGTCCTGCGCGAAGCGTTGCAGCACGCCGCCCGCTTCGTAGATCGACACTTCCTCGGCCGTGTCGAGCCGGCACGTGACCGGCACTTCCAGACGCTCGCCGTTGCGCCGGTGGATCACGAGCGTCAGGTCCGCGCGCGGCTTGCGCTCGCCGGCGACGTCGTAGGTTTCGGTGCCGTCGAGGCCGAGCGTCAGCCGGTTCGTGCCGGGCTTGAATTCGAGCGGCAGCACGCCCATGCCGATCAGGTTCGTGCGGTGAATCCGCTCGAAGCCTTCCGCGACGATCGCCTCGACGCCCGCGAGCCGCACGCCCTTCGCGGCCCAGTCGCGCGACGACCCCTGGCCGTAGTCCGCGCCCGCGACGATGATGAGCGGCTGGCGGCGCTCCATGTACGTCTCGATCGCCTCCCACATCCGCGTGACCTTGCCTTCCGGTTCGATCCGCGCGAGCGAGCCTTTTTTCACCTCGCCGTCCACGACCGCCATCTCGTTCACGAGCGTCGGGTTCGCGAACGTCGCGCGCTGCGCGGTCAGATGGTCGCCGCGGTGCGTCGCGTACGAATTGAAGTCCTCTTCCGGCAGGCCCATTTTCGCGAGATATTCGCCGGCCGCGCTGTCCAGCAGGATCGCGTTCGACGGCGACAGGTGGTCGGTCGTGATGTTGTCGCCGAGCACCGCGAGCGGCCGCAGCCCGGACAGCGTGCGCTCGCCGGCGAGCGCGCCTTCCCAGTACGGCGGACGGCGAATGTACGTGCTCTGCGGACGCCAGTCGTACAGCGGCGTCGTGGTCTCGCCGCTTGCCGCGCTGGCCGCGAACATCGGCTCGTAGACGCGGCGGAACTGCTCGGGCTTCACGCTCTGCGCGACGATCGCGTCGATTTCGTCGTCGCCCGGCCAGATGTCCTTCAGATAGACCGGCTGGCCGTTCGCGTCGGTGCCGAGCGCGTCGCGCTCGATGTCGAAGCGGATCGTGCCGGCGATCGCATACGCGACGACGAGCGGCGGCGACGCGAGGAACGCCTGTTTCGCATACGGATGGATGCGGCCGTCGAAGTTGCGGTTGCCGGACAGCACGGCGGTCGCGTACAGGTCGCGCTCGACGATCTCCTTCTGGATGACCGGATCGAGCGCGCCGGACATGCCGTTGCAGGTCGTGCACGCGAACGCGACGATGCCGAAGCCGAGCTGTTCGAGTTCGGGCAGCAGTTTCGCGTCTTCGAGGTACAGCTCCACGGCCTTCGATCCCGGCGCGAGCGATGACTTCACCCACGGCTTGCGCGTCAGGCCGCGCGCGTTCGCGTTGCGCGCGAGCAGCGCCGCCGCGATCACGTTGCGCGGGTTGCTGGTGTTCGTGCAACTGGTGATCGCCGCGATGATGACCGCGCCGTCGGGCATCTGGCCCGGCACGTCGTCCCACGGGCCGGCGATGCCGCGCGCGGCGAGGTCCGACGTCGGCAGCCGGCGATGCGGGTTCGACGGACCGGCCATGTTGCGCACGACGCTCGACAGGTCGAACGTCAGCGTGCGCTCGTATTGCGCGTCGGCAAGCGAATCGGCCCACAGGCCCGCCGCTTTCGCGTAGGTCTCGACGAGCTTCACCTGTTCGTCGTCGCGGCCGGTCAGGCGCAGATAGTCGATCGTCTGGCCGTCGATGAAGAACATCGCGGCGGTCGCGCCGTATTCCGGCGCCATGTTCGAGATCGTCGCGCGGTCGCCGAGCGTGAGGCTCGACGCGCCAACGCCGCGAAATTCGAGGTACGCGCCGACGACTTTTTCCTTGCGCAAAAACTCGGTCAGCGCGAGCACGACGTCGGTCGCGGTGATGCCGGGCTGGCGGCGGCCGGTCAGCTCGACGCCGACGATGTCCGGCAGGCGCATCCACGACGCGCGGCCGAGCATCACGTTCTCCGCTTCGAGGCCGCCGACGCCCACCGCGATCACGCCGAGCGCATCGACGTGCGGCGTGTGGCTGTCGGTGCCGACGCAGGTGTCCGGATACGCGACGCCATCGCCGACCTGGATCACCGGCGACATCTTCTCCAGATTGATCTGATGCATGATCCCGTTGCCCGGCGGGATCACGTCCACGTTGCGGAATGCCTTCTTCGTCCAGTTGATGAAGTCGAAGCGGTCCTCGTTGCGGCGGTCCTCGATCGCGCGGTTCTTCGCGAATGCGTCCGGGTCGAAGCCGCCGCATTCGACGGCGAGCGAGTGATCGACGATCAGTTGCACCGGCACGACCGGGTTCACCTTCGCGGGATCGCCGCCCTGCGACGCGATCGCGTCGCGCAGGCCGGCGAGATCGACGAGCGCGGTCTGGCCGAGGATGTCGTGGCAGACGACGCGCGCGGGGAACCACGGAAAGTCGAGGTCGCGGCGGCGCTCGATCAGTTGCGTGAGCGACGCGGTCAGCGTCTGCGGATCGCAGCGGCGCACGAGGTTTTCGGCCAGCACGCGGGACGTGTACGGCAGCGTGTCGTATGCGCCGGGGCGGATCGCATCGACGGCGGCACGCGCGTCGAAATAGTCGAGACGCGTGCCGGGAAGAGGTTTGCGGTATTGGGTATTCATGGGGCGGAGCGGATAGGGATCGCGTAATGATACGGTCAACGGGACGCGCGCGGCATCGGGCGCGCCCCGGTTGCCGTCAACGCTTCCCGATCGGCACGAACTTCAGGTTTTCCGGTCCGGTGTAGTTTGCGCTGGGCCGGATGATCTTGTTGTCGACACGCTGCTCGATGATGTGCGCGGCCCAGCCGGCGGTGCGCGAGATCACGAAGATCGGCGTGAACATCGCGGTCGGCACGCCCATCATGTGGTACGACACCGCGCTGAACCAGTCCAGATTCGGGAACATCTTCTTCGCGTCCCACATCACCGCTTCGAGGCGTTCCGCGACGTCGAACAGCTTCGTGTTCGACTGCTCCTTCGACAGCTTCTTCGCGACGTCCTTGATGACCTTGTTGCGCGGGTCCGAGATCGTGTAGACCGGGTGGCCGAAGCCGATCACCACTTCCTTGCGCTCGACGCGCGCGCGGATGTCCGCCTCGGCGTCGTCGGGCGTTTCGTAGCGCGACTGCACCTCGAACGCGACCTCGTTCGCGCCGCCGTGCTTCGGGCCGCGCAGCGCGCCGATCGCGCCGGTGATCGCGGAATACAGGTCCGAACCCGTGCCGGCGATCACGCGCGCGGTGAACGTCGATGCGTTGAACTCGTGTTCCGCGTACAGGTTCAGCGACACGTGCATCGCATCGACCCACGACTTCGACGGTGTTTCGCCGTGCAGCAGATGCAGGAAATGGCCGCCGATCGAGTCGTCGTCGGTCTCGACTTCGATGCGTCTGCCGTTGTGCGAGTAGTGATACCAGTAGAGCAGCATCGAGCCGAGCGAGGCCATCAGGCGGTCGGCGATGTCGCGCGCGCCGGGCAGGTTGTGATCGTCCTTCTCGGGCAGCACGGTGCCGAGGACGGACACGCCGGTGCGCATCACGTCCATCGGATGCGCGGACGCGGGCACCCATTCGAGCGCGGCCTTCACGTTGGCGGGCAGGCCGCGCAAAGCCTTGAGCTTGATCTTGTAGGCGGCGAGTTCGGCGGCGTTCGGCAGCTTGCCGTGCACCAGCAGGTGGGCGATTTCCTCGAATTCGCAGTTGCCGGCGAGATCGAGGATGTCGTAGCCGCGGTAGTGCAGGTCGTTGCCGGTGCGCCCGACCGTGCACAGCGCGGTGTTGCCGGCGGTCACGCCGGACAGCGCGACCGATTTTTTCGGTTTGAACGCGCCTGCGGCCGGGGTGCTGTTGTCTGCTTCGCTCATGATGTTGTCGTCCTCTTTATCTCTCTGGTTTATTTCTTCGCGGCGAACAGCGCGTCGAGCTTGTCTTCGTACGCGTGATAGCCGAGGTACCGGTACAGATCCTCGCGCGTCTGCATCGTCGGGACCGCCGCCTTCTGCGTGCCGTCGCGCCGCACCGTCTCGTAGAAGTTCAGCGCCGCCGCGTTCATCGCGCGATACGCGCCGCAGCAATACAGCGCGATGTCCACGTTCGCGTCGCGCAGCTCGTCGACGGTGAAGAACGGCGTCGAGCCGAACTCGGTCAGGTTCGCGAGGATCGGCACCTTCACCGCCGCCTTGAAGCGGCGATAGTCGTCGAGCGATTTCATCGCTTCCGGGAAGATCATGTCCGCGCCGGCCTCGACATACGCGACCGCGCGTTCGATCGCCGCGTCCAGCCCTTCGGACGCCGCCGCGTCGGTGCGAGCCATGATAACGAACTGATCGTCGGTGCGTGCATCGACGGCGGCCTTCACGCGATCGACCATCTCGTCCGCTGGCACGACTTCCTTGCCCGGCCGGTGGCCGCAGCGTTTCTGGCCGACCTGGTCTTCGAGGTGGACCGCCGCGACGCCGGCCTTGATGAACGAGCGGATCGTGCGCGCGATGTTGAATGCGCCGCCCCAGCCGGTATCGATGTCGACGAGGAGCGGCAGGCCGGTCGCGTCGGTGATGCGGCGCGCGTCGGTCAGCACGTCGTCCATCGTGCTGATGCCGAGGTCGGGGATGCCGAGCGAGTTCGCGGCGACGCCGCCGCCCGACAGATAAACGGCCTTGAAGCCGGTGGCTTCGGCGAGTTTCGCCGCGTAGGCGGTGATCGCGCCGACGACCTGCAACGGCTGCTCGGCGGCGACGGCCGCGCGGAATTTCGCGCCGGCGCTTGCGGGGGTTTTGCTGTTCATGCGTGTGTCTCCGATGAAGTCGGGACGTCTTTTGCAGGGAGCGTGCCAGTTGCGGACGGCGGCGCTAACGCGTTGATTTCGCATCGGATCGCGGCGGGGAGGGATCCTGTGAAATTGCATTTTTGTTTCATTGAGGAAATTACGATTTCAAAAATGAAATCACGCGCGGATAATGGCGTTTTCCGCTTCGACCGGGGACGTTCGCCATGAACCGCCTGCCCGCCACCGGCCCGCGTCCGCGCGTGTGGGCCATCGGCATCAGCCGCCTGCGCGACCTGTTTCGCGACATCGCCGCCGAATACGACGACCGCGCCGACCTGCGGCTCGTGTCGCGCGGCTACGAACAGGCGGTCGCCGAGATCGCCGCCGCCGGCCCCACGCGGCCGGACGTCGTCGTCGCGGCCGGCTCGAACGGCGCGTATCTGAAGGCGCGCGTGGACGTGCCGGTGATCCTCGTCGCGCCGACCGGCTTCGACGTGATGCAGGCGCTTGCCCGCGCGCGCCGCGACGCGGACTCCGTCGCGCTCGTCACGCACGGCGACACGCCGGTCGAGATGCGCCGTTTCGTCAGCGCGTACGGGCTCGACATCGTGTTCGCGTCGTACCAGACCGCGCAGGACGCCGAGGCGTGCGTGCTCGACCTGCGCGACCGCGGCGTGCGCGCGATCGTCGGGCCGGGCCTCGTCACCGATCTGGCGGCGCGCTTCGGGCTCGCGTCGGTGTTCGTCTATTCGCGGCCGTCGGTGCGCGCCGCGTTCGACAACGCGCTCGAAATCGTGCAGGCGACGTGGCGCGAGACGCAGCGCCGCCAGCGGCTCGACAGCGTGATCCAGCATCTGCGCGACGGCGTCGTCGCGCTCGATGCGGCCGGCCGCGTCGAGGCGATCAACCAGCGGCTCGCGGCGGTGCTCGGCGTCGATCCGTCGTCGGCCGCCGGCCGGCCGCTCGCCGAGCTTGCGCCGGACATCGCGGTCAGCATGCCGGCGGCCGACGGCGAATCGCTGGAGACGGTGCGCGGCGTCAGCTATGTCGTGCATCGCGGGCCGCTCGTCGACAACGGCGAAACGACCGGCGCGGTGCTGACGTTCCAGGAGTCGCGCGCGGTCGAACGGCTCGACCGCACGCTGCGCTCGCGTCAGCGCGCGCAGCAGTTCGTCGCGCGCTACCGGCTCGACGACCTGATCGGCGCATGTCCGGAGATCGTGCGCGTGCGGCAGCTGGCGCGGCGCTACGCGAAGTCCGACGCGACCGTGCTGATTCGCGGCGAAAGCGGCACCGGCAAGGAGATGGTCGCGCAGGGCATCCATCAGGAAAGCGCGCGCCGCGATTTCCCGTTCGTCGCGATCAACTGCGGCGCGTTTCCGGAGACGCTGCTGGAGAGCGAACTGTTCGGCTACGAGGAAGGCGCGTTCACCGGCGCGCGGCGCGGCGGCAAGGCGGGGCTGATCGAGGCCGCGCATCGCGGCACGCTGTTTCTCGACGAGATCGGCGAGATGCCGCTGCCGCTGCAAAGCCGGCTGCTGCGCGTGCTGCAGGAGCGCGAGGTGGTGCGGCTCGGCGCGACCGAGCCGACGCGCGTGGACGTGCGGGTCGTCGCGGCGACGCATCGCGCGCTGACCGACGCGATCGCCGCCGGCGAGTTTCGCGCGGACCTGTATTACCGGCTGAACATCCTGAACCTCGCGATTCCGCCGCTGCGCGAACGCGGCGCGGACATCCTGCCGCTCGCGGCCGAACTGCTGGTCCAGGCCGCGCGCCGCGAGCCGCGCGTGGCCGCGCGCGTGCGGACCGTGGACGACGCGGCGCGCGTGCTCGATCCGGTCGGCGAGCCGCTGCGCTCGCACGACTGGCCGGGCAACGTGCGCGAGTTGCAGAACGTGATCGAGCGGATGGCGGTGGAACTGGCCGATGCCGATGCGCGGCAGATGACGCCGGACGTGCTGCTGTCGATCGCGCCGGAACTGTTCGAGTCGCCGCGGGTGTCCGCGCAGCGGGCGTTGACGCTGCGCGAGCGCCGCCGTCACGCCGACGCGGACGAGATCCGCGCGGCGCTCGACGCGTGCGACGGCGATCGCGAGCGCGTCTGCGAACTGCTCGGGATCAGCAAGACGACGTTGTGGCGGCGGTTGAGCGCGGCGGACGACGGCGCTCCCCGTTCCGTCCGCCGCCCGCGCGACGCGCAGCGCGGTTAGCGATGCGCAAGCCTGCTGCTCATCCCACGGCAAACCTTCAGTCCGCTTTCACGCCCTGCAGGATCGGCACGAGCTGCGCATGCAGATGCAGCACGTCGGGGCTCGCCTGCAGCAGCGCCTGATAACGTTCGAGGAACGTCGACGGCTGCCCGTTCGTCTCGAACAGCGCGATCACGCTTTGCACCGCGCCGATGCGGTCCTCGGCCGTCGAATTTTTCGCGTCGAGCGCCTCGTCGACGTTCGCGATCACCGTTGACAGCGGCATCAGCCAGCGAAACCCCGACCCGTTGATCAGCACCTGCAGAAAGCCGGCGGCCGTCACCGGCCCGAACTCGCGTTCATACGACGCGCGCTCGTGATCGAGGATCGCCTTATGCAGCGTGAGGAGCGGACGGCGGACGTCGTTCAGGAATTGCTTCGCGCGTGCTTCTTTCATCGTGCGGCTCCGTGGGTGGCGGGAAAGCGCGGGGCGCTTCGGCCTGGTTCCTGGCGGCCGCTTGCGGTTTCTGTCCTGGCGTGCGCGTCGTGCGCCGGCGGCCTGTCCGGACGATGGTAGCGCATCGATCCGGCTATCGCCGCAGTCGCGTCGTACTGCGTGAGAAATCCTGGCGAACGATGTGCAGATTGCCAGCCTGCGCAGTCGTCAGCGCGTTGCGGAATGCGGCGCTACAATTTTCCGGCCTCGAACCGGCCGGCCGTGCGTGCAACCCGCGCACGGCCGGCGCATTTGGCATCCAGTGCGAAACAACCCATGCGACCGATGCTCCATTGGTCGTCCAACACCGACAATAACCCCCACACTCGGAGCCGTTTCATGACGACGACGCTTAACATCAATGGCGAGACCCACACGGTCGATGCGCCGCCCGACATGCCGCTGCTCTGGGTGCTGCGCGACATCGTCGGGCTGACCGGCACGAAGTTCGGTTGCGGCATCGCGCAATGCGGCGCATGCACGGTACATCTCGACGGCGCGGCGGTGCGCTCGTGCGTGCTGCCGGTCGCGGCGGTCGGCGACCGCAAGGTCACGACGATCGAGGCCGTCGGCGCGACGCCGGCCGGCGCGAAGGTCCAGCACGCATGGCGCGAGCTCGACGTCGTGCAGTGCGGCTACTGTCAGTCCGGGCAGGTGATGTCGGCGACGGCGCTGATCGCGTCGAACCCGAATCCGTCCGACGCGGACATCGATGCCGCGATGGCCGGCAACATCTGCCGCTGCGGCACCTACAACCGGATTCGCGCGGCGATCAAGCAAGCCGCGAAGGAGGCCTGAGATGTCACAAGGTCTCCTCGACGCGCAGAACGGCCGCACGGCCGACGACAACAACGGCAGCGGCGCGGGGCTGTCGCGGCGCTCGTTCCTCAAATACGGCGCGACGCTTGGCGTGGCCGCGGGCGGCGGGCTGCTGATCGGCTTCGGCATTCCGGCGCTCGCGCAGGGCGACGGCGCGGCGCGCCGCTCGGTGGTCGGCGGCGACGGCAACGAGTCGCCGCAAGGCGGCGTGTTCGAGCCGAACGCGTTCGTGCAGATCGACCCTGCGGGGAAGGTCACGCTCATCATCCCGAAGGTCGAAATGGGGCAGGGCGTCTATACGTCGATCCCGATGCTGATCGCCGAAGAACTCGAAGTGCCGCTCGACAGCGTGACCGTCGATCACGCGCCGCCGAACGCGAAGCTGTTCAGCGACCCGCTGCTCGGCGGTCAGTTGACCGGCGGCTCGACGTCGATCCGCTACGCATGGGAGCCGATGCGCCGTGCGGGCGCGACCGCGCGCGTGGTGCTGATCGCGGCGGCCGCGCAGCAATGGCAGGTGGACCCGGCGACCTGCCATGCGCGCCAGGGCCAGGTGTTCCACGACGCGAGCGGCCGTCATGCGGCGTACGGCGACCTCGTCGATGCGGCCGCGCGTCTGCCGGTGCCGCAGACCGTCACGCTGAAAGACCCGAAGGACTTCACGCTGATCGGCAAGCGCACGAAGCGGCTCGACTCGCCGGAGAAGGTGGACGGCACGGCCACGTTCGGCCTCGACGTCCGGCTGCCCGGCATGGTGTACGCGGCGATCGTGAACTGCCCGGTGTTCGGCGGCACGCTCGCGAGCGTCGACGATACGCATGCGAAGCAGATTCCCGGCGTGCTGCAGGTGGTGAAGGTGGACAACGCGGTCGCGGTGATCGGCGCGCATACGTGGGCCGCGAAGCGCGGCGCGGCGGCGCTCGCGATCAAGTGGAACGAAGGCGCGGGCGCGAACCTGACGATGCAGCAGATCGTCGGCGACCTTGCGAACGCCGCGCAGCGCGACGGCGCGGTCGCCCGCAAGGACGGCGACGTGCAGCAGGCGTTCGGGTCCGCGAAGACGCGCGTCGATGCGGTCTATCAGCAGCCGTTCCTCGCGCACGCGACGATGGAGCCGATCAACTGCACGGTGCACGTGCGCGCCGACGCGTGCGACATCTGGGTCGGCACCCAGGTGCCGACGCGCGCGATCGACGCCGGCGTGACGGTCACGGGACTCAAGCCCGAGCAGATCACGCTGCACAACTTCCTGCTCGGCGGCGGCTTCGGTAGGCGGCTCGAAGTCGATGCGATCACCCAGGCGCTGAAGGTCGGCAAGCAGGTGGGCACGCCGGTCAAGGTGTTCTGGACGCGCGAGGAGGACATCCAGCACGACATGTACCGGCCGTATTACTACGACCGCATCTCCGCCGGGCTCGACGCGAACGGCAAGCCGGTCGCGTGGCAGCACCGGATCGTCGGGTCGTCGGTGATCGCGCGCTTCGCGCCGCCGGCGTTCAAGAACGGCGTCGATCCGGACGCGGTCGAGGTGTCGGCGGACCTGCCGTACGACCTGCCGAACCAGTTGATCGACTACGTGCGCGAGGAGCCGCGCACGGTGCCGACCGCGTTCTGGCGCGGCGTCGGGCCGACGCGCGGCACGTTCGTCGTCGAGAGCTTCGTCGACGAACTCGCGGCGTCCGCGAAGACCGATCCGGTCATCTACCGGCGCAACCTGCTCGGCAAGTCGCCGCGCGCGCTGAACGTGCTGGACGTCGCGACGCGCGCCGCGAACTGGGGGCCGCCGCTGCCGAAGGGGCAGGGGCGCGGCGTGTCGGTGATGCACGCGTTCGGCAGCTTCTTCAGCATGGTCGCGGACGTGTCGGTGGACGACGGCGAGGTGCGCGTGAACCGCGTCGTGTGCGCGGTCGATTGCGGGATGGTCGTGAATCCCGAGACGATCGAGGCGCAGATCGAAGGGGGGATCATCTTCGGGATCACGGCCGCGCTGTACGGCGAGATCACGATCGACCGCGGCCGCGTCCAGCAGACGAACTTCACCGATTACCGGATCCTGCGCATCGATCAGTCTCCGCAGATCGAGGTGCACATCGTGAAGAGCGCGGAAGCGCCGGGAGGGATCGGCGAGCCGGGTACGGCGGCGCTTGCGCCGGCGCTCGCGAACGCGATCTACGCGGCCACCGGCAAGCGGCTGCGGCAGCTTCCGGTCGGTCGGCAACTGCAGACGACGGCTTAAGCGGAGAACCCAACGATGACGATGCTCAACGCACTCGAACAAGCCCGTGCGGCGCATGCCGCACGGCCGACGGTTCGCGGGCTCGCTCGCGGGTTCGCCGCAGCGGCGTTCGCGGCCGTGTCCGCGCTGTGCGCGTCGGCGGCCGTCGCGGCGCCCGCGCCTGCGTCCGCCGATGCGGCGCTGGTGCAGCGCGGCGCGTACCTCGCGCAGCTCGGCGACTGCGCGGCGTGCCATACGGCGCCGCACGGCAAGCCGTTCGCGGGCGGCCTGCCGATGAACTCGCCGCTCGGCACGATCTACACGACCAACATCACGCCGGACCCGGACACCGGGATCGGCCATTACTCCGAGGAGGACTTTGCCCGCGCGCTGCGCGAGGGCGTCGCGCGCGACGGCCACAACCTGTATCCGGCGATGCCGTATCCGTCATACACGAAGGTGAACGACGACGACGTGAAGGCGCTGTATGCGTACTTCCTGCACGGCGTCGAGCCGGTGCAGCAGGCCAACCGCGACACCGACATCCGCTGGCCGCTCAACATGCGCTGGCCGCTGAAGATCTGGAACGCGGTGTTCCTCGACAAGGGCGTCTATCGGGACAAGCCGGGCAAGGACGTCGCGTGGAATCGCGGCGCGTATCTCGTGCAGGGGCTCGGCCACTGCGGGTCGTGCCATACGCCGCGCGGCGTCGGCTTCAACGAGCAGGCGCTCGACGAAAGCGGCAGCGCGTTCCTGACCGGAGCGTCGCTGGACGGCTGGTTCGCGACGAACCTGACCGGCGAGCACAACACCGGGCTCGGGCGCTGGAGCGAGGCCGAACTCGCGCAGTTCCTGAAGACCGGCGCGAACGCGCATGCGTCGGCGTTCGGCTCGATGACGAGCGTGATCAACAACAGCACCCAGGCGATGACGGACTCGGACGTGAACGCGATCGCAGCCTACCTGAAGTCGCTGCCGGCGGCGGGCGGCGACGGCGGGCCGGCGTATGCGTACGACCCGCAGGCGACGAAGGCGTCGCTCGCGCGGCCGGCGAACGACGCGGGCGCGCGGGTCTATGCGGCGTACTGCATGCACTGCCATGGCGTGGATGGCCGTGGGTTCGCGCCGATGCTCGCGCCGCTGGCGGGCAACCCGAACGTGCTCGGCAAGGACCCGGTGTCGCTGATCAACGTGACGCTGAACGGCACCGGCGATCTCGTGATCGGTGGGATTCCGGCGCCGTATCCGATGCCGGCGTACGCGGGCACGCTCGACGACAGGCAGATCGCCGACGTGCTGACGTTCATCCGCGCGGGCTGGAACAACCGGGCCGATGCGGTGAACGCGGCGCAGGTCGCGAAGCTGCGTAGCGCGACGCAGTCGGCGGCGCGGTAGTCGTGGGGGCGGGCGGGTCGCGTCGGGCTAGGCCTGCCGCCGTTGCCGCGCAGGGTGGCGCGGCGCGGGCCGGCGCGCGGCGGACGCGCGATACGGGCGGCGGCCCGGCGGCATCCGGTCCGCTGCTGATCGTGCCGCTGCGGCGCGACGAACTGCCGGTCGATGCCGTCGAACTCGCGCGCTTCATGGTCGGCCGGTACCTGGTGCACGACCTCGCAACCGGGCGCATGGCCGGCCGGATCGTCGAGATGGAGGCATACCCGGTCGGCGATCCGACGAGTCACGCGTACATCGGGCGGCGGCTGTACAACCGCTCGATGTTCCTCGAACGCGGACATGCGTATGTGCGGCTCACTTACGGGTCGTCGTACATGCTGAACATGTCGGCGGAGGAGGCGGACGTCGGCGCGGGCGTGCTGATCCGCGCGGTCGAGCCGCTCGAAGGGCTCGACGCGATGTCCGCGCGGCGACCCGGCGTGCCGCCGCGCGATCTTGCCCGCGGGCCGGGGCGGCTGACGATGGCGTTCGGGATCGGCGCGGCGTTCGACGGCGTCGATCTGTGCTCGGGACACGGGTTGTGGATCGGTCGCGTGGATGAGCGGGCGCGGCGGGTCGGCGTGACGACGCGGATCGGCCTGTCGCGCGAGATGCACCGGCCGCTCCGGTTTTACGAAGCGGGCAGCCCGTTCGTCAGCGGTCCGCGTCGGCTGTTGTCCGCCGATCTCGATTCGTCCCCCTTATGAAAAAAGCGGGAACTCGCGCGCTTTTGATGACGCCGTTCCGCGCCGAGGCTTTCCCGGCGGGCATCTCCAAATTGTTGCCTGCCATGAAACGGTATTTGTATCAATTAGGTATTTGCCCTGGTGCCTTGTGTTTATACACTGGAGTTGTTGCTCGGGTGCGTCCTGCACCTGAGCCGGCCAAGAACAAGTCATTGGAGGTAAATCATGAAGACCCGTACCCTGATTCAAGCTGCCCTCGTCGCCGCCGTCGCTATCGCACCGGCGCTCTCGTTTGCTCAAGACAACCAGGCGCCGAAGACCCGCGCCGAAGTTCGCGCTGAACTGATCCAGCTCGAACAGGCTGGCTACAACCCGGCGACCTCGAACGACGCTACCTACCCGGCCGACATCCAGGCCGCCGAAGCGCGCGTCGCGCACGAAAACGCCGTCGCGCAGGCTCAGGGCGCGGATGCGACCGGCTACGGTCCGGCTACCGCCGGTACGACGCAGTCCGGCAAGGCGTCCCAAGCGACGAACCCGCGTAACTCGGTCTACTTCGGCAACTGATGTACCGGCGGCGGTTGTAGGCCGCCGCCCCGCGCAAACCGGTCTGCGGCCGCAACGGCAACTCCGCGGCAGCAGGACCGGTTCAACGATTTCCTTATCTGGAACCTCCGCCGCCGGTTGGCGGCTTCGCCCAACCCACCGGATTGGGCCTTTTTTTACGGTTGCCGTCAGGCAGCCGGGCTCCCCGTGATGTAGTGCTCCAGCTGTTCGATCGTGAACTGCTGCTCGGCGATGATTTCCTTCACGAGGTCGCCGATCGACACCATCCCTATCAGCTTCCCGCCTTCCAGCACCGGCAGGTGCCGCATCCGCCGTTCGGTCATCAGCGCCATGCAGTCGTAGGTCGTCTGGTCGAGTTGAACGAAGCGCACGTGCGGGCTCATGATCTCGCTCACCGGGGTCGATTTCGACGCGCGATCCATCAGCACCACCTTGCGCGCGTAGTCGCGCTCCGTGACGATGCCGACGATCGCATTCCCGTCCGTCACGACCAGCGCGCCGATCTGCTTCTCGGCCATCAACCTGATCGCGTTGTAGACGGAATCGGACGCGGCGATCGTGAACACCACCTGATCCTGCTTCGATTTCAATATCTGTGCGACGCTAGTCATTGGGCGACTCCATGGTTCGTCGTGGTGGTCGGTGTGCTGGCGCGGCGCAGCATCGCGGGCGCGGCGCCGCCCGCGCCATGGGAAGGCGATTTTCAGTATAGGCGGCACGCTGTAATCGGGTTGTCGGGGTATATGCGGGGGCGGCGTATCGGCCGTCGGAAGCGTTCGCCCGAAAATGGAACGCACTGTTGCCGGCAGGGGCGGCCGTCGTCAAATGGCGTTAAACTCCGGTTCCTAACTTCACCCGGCCGAGCGCCGGCACTACGCCAGTCATCCGCTTCAGAACCATGCCTACGCTTCCCGAGTCGCCTTGCGCCAGCGGCGAGAATGCCAACGAATGCGTCGTGCTCGACGCCACCGCGTCGCTGCCGACCCGCTACGGCACGTTCACGTCCTGTGTCTATCGCGTGAAGGACGGCGGCGCCGAGCATCTCGCGCTCGTGATGGGCGACGTCGGGAACGGCGAACCCGTGTTGACCCGGCTCCACTCCGAATGCCTGACCGGCGACGTGCTCGGCTCGTATCGCTGCGATTGCGGCGAACAGCTCGATCTCGCGCTGCACTACATCGCGGCCGAAGGGCGCGGCGTGCTGCTGTACCTGCGCGGCCACGAGGGCCGCGGCATCGGACTGTCGAACAAGATTCGCGCGTATGCGCTGCAGGAGCAGGGCCGCGACACTGTCGAAGCGAATCTCGATCTCGGATTGCCGGACGACGCGCGCGAATACGATTCGGCGGCTGCGATCCTGCGTCTGCTGAACGTGTCGTCGGTGCGGCTGATGAGCAATAATCCGAAGAAATTCGACACGCTGGCGAAGCACGGCATTCCGGTGCAGGAGCGGGTTGCGCTCGCGATCCCGGTGCGCGAGGAAAACGAGCGCTACATCCGCACCAAACAGGCCAAGTTCGGCCATTACTACTTCGAAGAAAACGAATAAGCCGGCGCCCGCGTGCCGCCGGATGGAGAAATCAACGATGCAGAAGCGCGATACGGCGCGCGTCCTCGTGGCGATGGCCGCGCTCGCCGGCCTTGCCTGGCCTTCGGCGCAGGCGTTCGCTCAGGTGTCCGCGTACACGAGCAGCCCGGTCAATCTTTATGCGGGACCGTCCGGCGACTATCCGGTCGTGTCGGGGATCGGGGCCGGGGTGCCGGTTACGGTGATGGGCTGCGTCAGCGACTATTCGTGGTGCGACGTCGCGCTGCCCGACCTGCGCGGCTGGGTCTATGCCGCGTATCTGTCATATCCGTATCAGGGCGAATACGTGCCGCTGGAGGGATACGGCTCGGTGATCGGGCTGCCGATCATCGGCTTCTCGCTCGGCACGTATTGGGGCAGCTTCTATCGCGACCGGCCGTGGTACGGCGAGCGCGACCGCTGGGCGCACGTGCCGTCGCCGGGTTATGGCGGCCGTCCGTCGGGGTCGCCGCCGCGCATGCGTCCGCCGGAAGGCGGGTATGCGCCGGGATCGTATGGGCGTCCGCCGGAAGGAGGCCGTCCGCCCGCGCCGCCGCAGGGCGGCATGCGTCCGCCGGAGCCCGAGCGTCCTGGCCAGCCGCCGGCGGGCGGTCATCAATGGGGGCAGCCGCCGGGGTTTGCCGGCAACACGCGCGGCGATGGCGGCGCGCCGCGGCCCGCGCCCGGCGGCAACTACGGCCAGCCGCATCCGATGTCGCCTGAAGGGGGCGGACGCCCGCCCGCGCCGCAGCCGGATCGCGGTTTCCATCCCGGCGGTCCGGGCGGCGGTTTCGAGCACGGTGGCGCGCCCGCGATGCGCGCGCCGGCGCCGATGCCCGCACCGGGCCGGCCCGCGGGGCCTCCGCCGCAGGGCGGCGGTCATCCGTCAGGCGAGGGTGGAGGCAATCGGGGCGAGGGGCGGCAGCCAGGTTGATGATGGTTTCATCCGCGATGGCCGCGTGCCGGCCATCGCGTTCAACATAAGTCGCGCGGCGTTTCGGCCGGCACAGCTTCCCGTCTGTGGGACACCGCCTTCAGCGCGGCTTATGCACGGCGACCGTCGCCCGTTCAGGCGATATCGGATGGCCTGGCACTCCATCCCTGGCCGCAGGGTTTTGTAATCCTTCTCCTCCGCGCATCATTCCTCGCGCGCACCCCCCCCGCCGCATAGAAATATCAAAATTCTGTCAGAGCGACACTTATCGTTGTCGTTTTTTAACCGATTCCCGTCGGATTTGACAATCTCTGACAATTCCTCCGCACACTTCGCGAGACAATGGCCGCGTCTGCCCGGCGCCGTTTCGCGTCGCGCAACGAAAGAACACAGGTCCGCATCGAGTCCGCTGCGAGCCGGAATTGTGCTACGGGGGTTCGGTGCCGGACGTCGTCTGGCGGTGCTGGAACGAGGAAGCTAGAGCGAACCGCAGTTCGCCGGACAACGCTGGGAAAGTCAGCGCTTCAGGGAGGAATGGCGACAGTCGCGGTTGTCTCGCGTGTAACGAGGCAAAACGGCGGGCGGGTGGCGGATGCCGGGCGGTGGCGTCCGGTCCCGTCCGCCGCGCAGGCCGATGCGACAGCCGCGCCGGCGGACCGGTTCACGGATCCGCCGGCGCGCGGCATTCGGGCCGGCGGGCCGGACTGTCGCCGCCTTTTTTTGCCCGGCACACGGGCGGCGGATCAAAGGGAGAAGCGGGTGCGCAGGATCGGCTACCCGGCGCTGCGCGGTTCGTCGCGCAGCGGGCCGCGCGCGCCGCGCCGGCCCGGTCGCGCCGGACGGCGGACCTGCGTCGCGTATCCCGAACGAGAGAGATTCCATGCTGTTTTTTCGATCCAGCATCATCCAGTTTCCGCCCGATTCGCGCGAGCGCGACCGGGTCGGCGGAGCGGGCTTCGAGCGCGTCGAACTGGATCTCGCTAACGACCGGCATGCGCGGGCCGCGATGGAGGCATATGCCGACTCGTGCGAAGCCGAGATGCCGTGGCTCGGCGAGGCGCTGCGCGAATCGCGTCACGGCCGCTCGGACCGGCTGACGCAAGCCGCGCCCACCGTATTGCGCGTGTTCCGGCTGGCGCAGGCGAGGGCTGCTCAGCAGTCCGACTATTCGCACGCCGCGTGGGAACACGTGCGCGCGCAACTGGCCGCGGTGCTGGCGCCGCCGCCGGTCGGCGACGCGGCCTCGACAGACCCCGAGAAGCATGTCGCCAGGCTGCATGCGTAGCGCCCCGCGACACACGGCGTCCGCCGTGCGCAGTCACGGAGCGACGATGTTTTCGACTATGATCAAGGTCCCGTGTACAGGCGCTCCCGACCATCACGTACGCCGGTCAATTTCGAGACAAGCGGCGGCGCTAAGGTTGCGCGCAGGGTCCTCCTCCGCGACGCAGCGATGCGCATCGACAGCGGTTTCGCCGTCGGCCGGCACGCGGCTGGCGGGCGACGCCGTCCGTCGTCGAGACCGGACCATCTATTCAATCAATAACGAGCTTGCGTGCGGGGCACTATGAGAATCGCAGTACTGGACGACGATCCGGCCCAGACCGACTTCATCTGTCAGACCTTGACGGCGGCGGGGCATGCCTGCCATGCGTTCGCGAAGGGCGGCGAACTGGTCAAACAGTTGCGCCGGCAGACATTCGATCTGCTGGTGCTCGACTGGAACGTGCCGGACATGGCCGGCGACCAGGTGTTGCACTGGGTGCGTCAGAGCCTGTCGACGCGTCTGCCGGTGCTGTTCATGACGAGCCGCAGCCGCGAGACCGACATCGCCGCGATGCTGAACAGCGGCGCCGACGACTACGTCGTGAAGCCGGTGTCCGCGCCGGTGCTGATCGCGCGCGTCGGCTCGCTGCTGCGCCGCGCGTACCAGTTGCAGCCGCCGACACTGAAGGAAACGTTCGGCACCTACGAGTTCGATCTGAAGATGCGCCAGGCGTCGGTCAGCGGCCGGCCGGTCGCGCTCACGCAGAAGGAGTTCGACCTCGCGCTGCTGCTGTTCCAGCACCTGAGCCGCCCGCTGTCGCGCGCGCACATCCTCGACGTGATCTGGAAGCAGTCCACCGACATTCCGTCGCGGACGATGGACACGCACGTGTCGATGCTGCGCTCGAAGCTCGGCCTGCGGCCGGAAAACGGCTACCGGCTGACGCCGATCTACGGCTACGGCTACCGTCTCGAACGCGTGGACGGAGACGACGCGTGACCGCGCTCCGCGTCACCCGGCCGTTCGCGGATGCGTTCGGCCTGCGGGCGTCGTCGCTCGGCTTGTGGTTCGTCGCCTCCGCAGTCGCATTCGCCGCGGGCGCGGCCGACGCCCGCGAGCCCGCCGCGCGCGTCGCGCCGCCGAAGCCGGCGACGGTCACCTACGTGACGAGCAAGGGCGATACGCTGTACGACATCGCCGCGCGTTATCTGCGCAATCCGGCCGACTGGGCGCGGCTCGCGCAGATCAACCGCGTGGACGCGCCGCGCCGGCTGCCGGCCGGCGTCAAGCTGCTGCTGCCGGTCGCGCTGCTGCGCCAGGACATGCCCGGCGCGAACGTGCTCGCGACGAGCGGCCCCGCGCAGCACGCGTTCCGCGACGGCCCGTATCTGCCGCTGATCGAAGGCACGCAACTGGTCGAAGGCGATCGCGTGCGCACTGGTTCCGAAGGTTTCGTCACGCTCGAACTGACGGACGGCTCGCATCTGATGATTCCGCCGGACACCGAACTCGATCTGTCGACGCTGCGGCAGACCGTGCTGACCGGCACGACCGACCGCGTCGTGAGCCTGCGGCGCGGGCGGGTCGAAAGCGAGGTCACGCACGCGACGAAGAAGGACGACCGCTTCCAGATCCGTTCGCCGTCGGTGGTCGCCGGCGTGCGCGGCACGCGCTTTCGCGTGAACTACGACCGCGACAGCGGCTCGACCGCGGTCGAGGTGATCGAAGGCGCGGTCGGCGTCGATGCGTCGTCGCAGGCGCCGGCGGCCGGCGTGCCGCTGCGCGCGTCCACCCAGCTCGTCGCCGCGAACTACGGCAGCGTGACCGCGCGCGGCGGCGCGATCGGCGCGCCGGTGCCGCTGCTCGCCGCGCCGACGCTCCTGAACGCGTCGAAGGTCCAGGACGGCGACGACGTGGCGTTCGACGCGGCGCCGGTCGAAGGCGCGCGCGGCTATCGCGCGCTGATCGGCCGCGACGCGGGCCTGCTCGACACGATCCGCGACGTGCGCACCGACGGTCCGCACATCCCGGTCGGCGCGCTCGACGACGGCACGTACTTCGTGCGCGTCACCGCGATCAGCGCGGACGGTCTCGAAGGGATGCCCGGCACCTATGCGTTCGAGCGCCGCCATATGGGCATCGGCGCGTCCGGCGGTCCGGCCGACGGCGTGCACAGCTACCAGTTCCGCTGGTTCGTCGACCGCCGCGCGGAGAGCACCAGCTTCCGCTTCGTGCTTGCCGCTAATCCCGACCTGCGCACGCCGCTCGTCGATCGCCCAGACGTCGGCGGCGGCCACGTCGTCGTCAGCAACCTGCCGGCCGGTGTCTATTACTGGTCGGTCGTCGCCGGACAGTTCGACCGGGGCCGCTACTACGAGAAGGCCACCCCGGTCCAGTCGTTCCGGCTCGACCGGTGACGGAGCCCCGCATGGGCGTCCAGCCGGGCTCGCGTCTTGGCCGCTCGATCGGACGCCGGTTCCTGTTCGAATGGGCGGGCACCGCCTGCGCCGGCATCGTGGTCGTGCTGCTCGGCGTGCTGTGGCATCTGACGTCCGGCATCGATCATCTGGTCTACGACCGTTATCTGAACCTGCGCTCGCGGCCCGCGTCGCAGGACATCGTGCTTGTCGAGATCGACAACGCGAGCATCGACGCGTTCGGCCGCTGGCCGTGGCCGCGCAGCGTGCACGCGCAACTGGTCGACCGGCTCGCGGACGCCGGCGCGGCGGCGGTCGTCTACGACGTGTTGTTCACCGAGCGTTCGCCCGACGATGAGCGCTTCGCGCGCGCGCTGTCGCGCGTGCCGTCGTTCCTGCCGATCCTGCTGAACCCCGCCGACGACAGCGGCCGCCGCGTCGCGGTGCGGCCGGTCGGACCGCTCGCGCAGGCGGCGGCCGGCCTCGGCCACATCAATCTCGAAGTGGACAGCGACGGCATCGTGCGCAGCGTCGCGCTGTTCGAGGGCGACGCGGATTCGCGCTGGCCGCAGTTGATGGTGCCGCTGTGGCGCAAGATCCGCGACGGCGACGTGAAACTCGCGGACCGCGCGGCCGCGACGCGCGACGCCGCCGATCCGTCGCATGCCGCCGGCGCGGACAGCGAGGCGCGTTTCCTGATCCCGTTCGGCGCAGGCGCGAACGCGTACCGGAAGGTGTCGTTCGCGCAGGTGCTGGCCGGCCAGGTGCCGCCCGACCTGCTGCGCGGCCGCGTGGTGCTGGTCGGCGTCACCGCGTCCGGCCTGTACGACCGCTTCGCGACGCCGCTGTCCGGCGAACTGGGTCCGCTGCCCGGCGTCTACATCCACGCGAACGTGCTCGATACGCTGCTGACCGGCACCGCGATCCAGCCGGTGTCGTCCGCGTGGGTCGTCGCGGTCTCGCTCGTGCCGCTCGCGCTGCTGGTCGCCGGTTTCCTCGTGCTGTCGCCGTGGCGCACGCTGTTGCTGCTCGTCGGGCTGGTCGCGGCATCGCTCGGCGGCAGCGCCGCGCTGCTGTACGGCGCGCGGCTGTGGCTGTCGCCGGTGCCGGCGATCGTCGCGCTGCTCGTCGTTTATCCCGCGTGGAGCTGGCGGCGTCTCGAAATGACGATGGCGTATCTGCGCAAGGAACTGCGCCGGCTCGCGGACGAACCGTATCTGCTGCCCGAGGCGCAGACGCCCGCGGTGCGCGGCGAGTTCGGCGGCGATGCGCTCGCGCAGCAGATGGCGCTGATGGCGCAGGCCGCGCAGCGGCTGCAGGACATGCGCCGCTTCGTGTGGGACAGCCTCGACGCCGTGCCGGAGCCGATTCTCGTCGCCGATCTGCGCGGCGTCGTGCTGATCGCGAACCACGCGGCGCGCGCGTATTTCGAGCGGCTCGGCGCACGCGCGACCGAAGGCCGGCTGATGAGCGACGCGTTCGGCGACGTCGAGTTCGTGAAGACGATCGACAGCGGCGCGGATGCGACGTCGCTCGCGCGCGCGAACTGGCCCGCGCCGCTCGATCCGGCGCGCGCGGAGTTCGCCGCATTGATGGCGTCCGGCGTCGAAGTGCGCGCGCGCGACGGCCGCGACTACCTGCTGCGCTACGCGCGTTGCACCGATGCGCAGGGGCAGGCGGTCGGCTGGATTGCGGGCCTCGTCGACGTGACGCCGCTGCACGACGCGGAGCGTCAGCGCGAGGATGCGTTGCGGCTCCTGTCGCACGACATGCGCTCGCCGCAGGCGTCGATCGTCGCGCTGGTCGAGACCGAGCGCAAGCGCGGGTCGATCGAATCGGAGCCGGCGCGCGCGGTGATGGAGCGCATCGAGCGTTATGCGCGCCGCGCGCTGAAGCTCGCGGACGACTTCGTGCAGCTCGCGCGCGCGGAGTCGCAGACCTACACGCTCGAACCGGCGAGCCTCGCGGACTTGCTGATCGACGCAAGCGACGAAGTGTGGCCGCAGGCGCGCGCGAAGCGCATCCAGATCGACACGCAGTGCGACGGCGACGAGATGGGCTGGATCAGCGCGGACCGCTCGCTGATGACGCGCGCGCTCGTGAACCTGCTGAACAACGCGGTGAAGTACAGCCCGGAAGATACGCGGATCGTGTGTACGATACGCATGGCGACGGGCGGGGCGACCGGCGGGGCGTCGCGCGTGATCTGCGCGATCAGCGACCAGGGTTACGGGATCGCGGCCGAGGACCAGACGCGGCTGTTCGAGCCGTTCCGCCGCTTCCATGCGGGACAGCGGCCGGAGATCAGCGGCGCGGGGCTCGGGATGGCGTTCGTGTGGACCGTCGTCACGCGTCATGGCGGCGACGTCGGCGTCGAAAGCGAGCCGGGCAGGGGGACGACGATCACGCTGTCGCTGCCCGCGCTCGATGCGCCGCCATGAGGCGGCGCTCCCTTTTCATCGAAACGCGCAAGAACGGGCAGCCGCGCGGACGCCGCGCCGCCGCCGAACATTCCAACGGAGTCATTCAGTGAAGATTGTGTCGATGACCGGCATCGCGTTGGCGATGGCGCTGCTTGCCGGATGCGCGGGCGTGACGACCGCGGTGCAGACGCACGGCGGGTTGCCTGTCGCGTCGCGCACCAATGGCGGCGCGTCGCACGCGCAGGAGGCAACGGCGTATCGCCTCGTGCGCACGCCGGCGCAACAGGCGTTGTCGGACGATCCGCCGTACGAGGCGATGCTGCGCGACGGCCTCGCGAAATACGGCTTCGTGCAGCGCGACGACGGCGCGAAGTATCTGGTGTCGGTCGCATGGGCGACGCGGCCGGACGACATCGGCGTCGGCTCCGCCGATTGCGCGCATGACTGCCTGCCGTCGACCGGCCCGGCGTTTCCGTGGTTCGGGCAGACGTATCTGCACGAACTGACGCTGCGCTTCTTTTCGCTGCCGGACGGCAACGCGGTGTACAAGGTGACGACCGTGAAGCGCGACCGCCATGCGGACGCGCAGCAGGCGCTGCCGTATCTGGTGTCGGGCGCGCTTGCGCGGCTGCCGTATGGGGACGCGCCGCAGTGGCGCGTGAAGCTCGACGGCAAGGCCGCGGCCGGTGCGTTGCCGGCGGTCGTGTCGGTGGCGCCGGTCGAGCGTTGAACGGGTATTCGCGGGAGTGGAAAGACGCATCGTGCGTGCCGGTCGTATCGGCACGCTCGCTCGCATCGCGGGTGCGGCGATCGCGGCGTCGGGCAATCCGCAACGAACCGCGTAACGGCTAGTCGCCGGGTGTGGCAGCCGGACCGGCCGGCGCATCGTCTCCGTTGATCCGCCCGGCCGCATCGAACCGCGCATCGTCCGGCCAGCGGTTCTCGTGCACGCACTCGCGCAGCGGACGCCGCCGCGCCCATCGCTCGGTCTCCAGCATCGGCTCCGGATAATAGTCGGCCACCTGCCCGATGCACAGGATCGCGACCGGCTTCGCGCCGGCCGGCATCGCGAGCATCGCGCGCACTTCGTCCACGTCGAACAGCGACACCCAGCCCATCCCGAGCCCTTCCGCGCGCGCCGCGAGCCACATGTTCTGGATCGCGCACGCGACGGACGCAAGGTCCATCTCCGGCAGCGTGCGGCGGCCGAACACGTGCGCTTCGCGCCGGTCCATCAGCGCGACGACGAGCAGTTCGCCGCATTCGCGGATGCCTTCGACCTTCAGCTTCATGAACGCGTCGCCGCGTTCGCCGAGCGCATCGGCGGTCGCGAGCCGCTCGCGTTCGACGGTCGCGTGAAGCCGCTCGCGCAGCGCGCGGTCGGTGATCCGCACGATGCGCCACGGCTGCATGAAACCGACGCTCGGCGCATGATGCGCGGCGTCGAGCAGGCGTTCGAGCGTCGCCGGATCGACCGCGCCGGGCATGAAGTGCCGCATGTCGCGGCGCTCGTAGATCGCGCGATAGACGGCCGCGCGTTCCGCTTCGTCGAAGGGTAAAACCATGATGGATGAAACCGCGCAAGCCGGCGGGTCGCGCAGCGAAGTGGAAGTCGCGCCGATCGTACCACGCGGCCCGTTAGCCACGATGGACGAACCGGCGCATGTGCCGGGGTTCGGCGGCGCGGGCGTGACCCGCGTTATTTCACGCCGCCGGACCAGTACATCAGGTCCTCCTGGCGGTCGAACACGTAGGCCTTCATCGCGATCTGCTCGGCCGGCGTCAGGTGGTCGAGTTCGAGGCCGTGCGCGATCGACGGGTCGTCGCCGCGCGCCGGCTGCACGTTGCGGATGATCGCGGTGGTTTCGACCGGCGCATCCAGCGCCGCCGAGCGCAGCCGGAACGCGATCCGCACGCGGTCGCCGACCGCGCCGAGCTGCAGCGACGCGGTCAACGACAGCCCGACCGCGCTGATGCCCTTCGCGAGCCCGATGCCGTCGTAGCCGATGCCTTCGTCGCCGATCCCGTAGCGCACCGGAATCCGCGCGTTCACGCGGATCGACTTGCGTTGCCGCAGCCGGCGGATGGCGGCCGGCGCGGATAGCACCACGTAATCGAGCGGCGCCTGGTGGAGCGTCAGCACGGTGCAGACGAAACGAAACACGGCCTGGCTGGCGATCGCGACCATCTCGACGTTTTCGCCGGGCAACAGCGGCATCGGATGTCCGTCGATATGCGGCGGCGTGACGAACAGCGCGCCGTTCGGCGCGAAGCCGATCAGCCTGCACGGCTGCATCGGCGAGCCGCCGTTCACCTGGGTGCGCAGCCCCATCGACGCGCCGATCGTCAGGTGCATGTCGCGCACGCTGGCCGGCGCCGGCGGCGGTTCGTTCGCGGCGTCCGCGTGCGGCCCGGCGGCCTCGGCCGAGGCGGGCAACGCGTCGCCGCGGCACGGCGCGAAATGCTCGAACAGGAACGCGCGCTCGCTGTCGTTGACGAGCATCGCGCCGCGTTCGAACAGCAGCGTGCCGTCGCGGTCGACGACCGGCCATGCGAGCGGCGTGCCGACCGGCAGCGCATCCGGGGTGAGGACGGCCGACGCGATATCGGAAGAAGAAGGCGTGGACTCGGCGGAGGCGCTCATGGCGAACAGACTGTGAAAAGGGCGGTTCATTTTACGGCCCCTTGATGCAAAACATGAAGTCTCTCGCGCGAAGTCCTTCATGCGACTGCGGGAATGCCTGTGGCCGCACCGCGTGGGCGATGGGACACGCGATGCAGTGTGATGCGCCGCGTCGTCGAGGCGGCCGCGCGTTTTGCTGCGCGGCCGCTTGCGTGGTTATCAGCCGTGTCGTTGGCTGTATTCGTCAGCGGCGGTACGGCCGCGCTGCGCGCGGCTCAATGCGCGCCCGCGTGCGTGGGCTCTTCGTGCGTGCGCGGTTGCGTGATCGCGCTGACGATCGCGAGCACGACGACGTTCACCGCGAGCGCGAGGAAGCCGATGTTCACGTCCTTCAGCGCATCGGGCAGGAACGGCATCAACTGGCCGATGCTCGTGTGCATCGTCGTCGTCGCGACCACCACCGCGACGCCGGCGACGATCCCGCAGAACGCCCCCTGCTTCGTCGCGCGATTGCGCGTCGCGAGGCTGCAGATCAGCGCCGGGAACAACTGCGTGACGAAGTTGTAGCCCATCAGCAGCAGCGAGACGATCGTTTCGCCGCCGTGCAGCGTGAACGCGACCGCAACCAGCGCGAGCACCGGCACGAAGAAACGCGCGAGCCGCGCGACCTTCGCGTCGTCCGCGTCGCGGTTCAGCGCGCCGCGATACACGTCGTTCGCGAGCAGCGTCGACGCGGACGTGAGGATCATCGAGCCCGGCACCAGCGCGGTCAGCACGCCGGCCGCGCCGATCACGCCGACGAACCACGGGTCGAACGTCTTCAGCGAGAGCAGGAACAGCGACAGGTCGATGTCGCCGCCGGTCAGGCCCGGCACCTTCAGCACCGCCGCGAAGCCGCAGAAGAACACGAACAGCAGGATCAGCTGATAGAGCGGCAGCAGGATCGCGTTGCGGCGGAAGATACGGTCGTTCTTCGCGGTGAACGCCGAGCCGAACGTGTGCGGCCACATGAAGAAGCCGAGCGCGGTCAGCAGCACCGTCGACTGGAACCACGTGATGCCCTGGCCGCGCGGCGGGAACGTCAGGAAGCCGGGTTTCGCGGCGTCGATCGCGCGGAACATCTCGCTCAGGCTGCCGTAGTGATGGATCGGCAGATAGATGCCGAGGAACAGCGCGATCGCGAGGATCATCACGTCCTTGACCGCCGAGTTCCACGCGCAGCCGCGCACGCCGGACACGATCACGTACGCGGTGACGACGACCGCGCCGATCCAGATCGCGGTCGTCGACGAGATCGCGCCGTACGACGCGGTCGCGACGATGATCCCGAGCCCCTTGAACTGCAGCACGAGGTAGGGGACGAGCGCGGCGACGTCCACCAGCGCGACGAGCACGCCGAGCGACGGGCTCGAATACTTGCGCGTGAAGAAGTGCGGCTGCGACATCAGCCGGTGCGTTTTCGCGTAGCGCCAGATCGGCGGCAGCATCCAGTACGACAGGATGTACGCGAGCGTCGCATACGCGAGGATGTAGTAGACCGGCGCGCCCTTGCCGTACGCGAAGCCGCTGCCGCCGAGGAACGTGAACGTCGTGTAGATCTCGCCGGCCATCAGCAGGAACACGAACACGGTGCCGAAGCTGCGTCCGCCGACCGACCACTGTTCGAGGTTCATGTCGTGGCCGCGGCGCGCGCGCATGCCGAGCCATAGCGCGGCGAGCGTGACCGCCGCGATGATGACGAGTGCGCTGCTCATGGGCGCGCCTCCGCGTCGGTTGCGTCGGGCGGCACGCGGTTTGCCGGATCGAGCAGATAGACGATGCCCATGATGACGGACGTCAGCACGACCCACATCACGATCCACGCGAGCACGAGCGGCATGCCGAGTATCAACGGCTCGGTGCGGTTCACGAACGGCACGCCGAACAGGATGCCGATGAAGGGCAGCACAGCAAGCAACCTCAGTGACATGGACCTCTCCCTGGACTGTGGGCGTCATCGCCGGATTATGACCGGATGACTCTATGCCTGTCCTGCGCGTGCCGTAAAGAAACCAATAATAATGAATGTCGTTTGAAAGCATGGTGCCGCGCGAGCCGCGGCCGTGGCCGATCCATTAAACTTGCGGGCAGCCGGGCCGTCGCCACCGCACGCCCTTTAACTGGACCGCCCGACCGCCGGATCACCGGACCGACTCAATGATCGACAGCCTGATTTCAGACATCCTGTTCGGCTTCACCGGACTCATCAGCATCATCAACCCCGTCAGCGGCGCGTTCGTGTTCTTCGACCGCACCTCGTCGTTCAACGACGGGCAGCGGCGGATGCTCGCGAAGCGCGTCGCGATGAATTCGTTCTGCGTGCTGCTCGTCGCGTTTTTCGTCGGCACGCCGATCCTGCATTTCTTCGGCATCTCGATCGAGGCGCTGCGGATCGGCGGCGGCCTCGCGGTCGCGGTCGCCGGCTGGCAGATGCTGTATGCGCCGGACCGGCAGCCGGACGCGCCGCAGACCGTCGAGCAGTTCGACCCGCACCTCGCGAATGCGAAGGCGTTTTTCCCGCTGACGATCCCGTTCACGACCGGCCCCGGCACCATCGCGACCGCGATCGCGCTGAACGCGAACCGAACGCACAAGCTGTCCGCGTTCCTGCTGTCGAGCGTCGCGTCGATCGTGATCTCGGTGCTCGTCGTGCTGGTCGTCTATTTCGTCTATGCGCGGGCCGCGCGGCTCGCGCAGTATCTCGGCGTGGACGGCACGCGCGTCGCGCTGCGCGTGTCGTCGTTCCTGCTGCTGTGCATCGGCGTGCAGATCATCCTGACCGGCCTCGAAGGCTTCCTCACCCCGATCGCCACGCTGCGCGCCGGGCAATGAGCGAACCGCGGGCCCGATGGCCTCATGGTCCGCGTTTCGCATCGACAGGAGAACCCGCATCATGTGCCGCTGGCTCGCATACTCCGGCAATGCCGTGCCGCTCGAAACCGTGCTGTTTCGCGCGCGGCATTCGCTGATCGACCAGAGCCTGCATTCGACGCTCGGCGTGACCACGACGAACGGCGACGGCTTCGGGCTCGGCTGGTATCAGCATCCGCACGACATCCCGTATCGCTACCGCAGCGTGCATCCCGCCTGGAACGACCGCAACCTGCGCGAACTCGCGCGCGCGGTCAGCGCGCCGATGGTCGTCGCCCACGTGCGGGCCGCGACGCATACGCCGGTGCAGGAAACGAACTGCCATCCGTTCCGGCATCGCCGCTGGCTGTTCGCGCACAACGGGCTGATCCGCGACTTTCCGCTGATGCGGCGCGACCTCGTCGTCGCGATCGACCCGGGGCGCTTCAATACGATCGAAGGCTCGACCGACTCCGAGGTGATGTTCTGCCTCGCGATGACGTTCGGCCTCGAACATGCGCCGGTGCCCGCGCTCGAACGGATGGCCGGTTTCGTCGAGGCGACCGGGCGCGCGCACGGCGTCCGCGAGCCGCTGAACATGACGGTGTGCGCGAGCGACGGCGAGCAGTTGATCGCGGTGCGTTATTCGAGCGAGCGGCAGTCGCGCTCGCTCTTTCACAGCACGTCGTTCCGGCATCTGCACGAACTGTATCCGGACGACCCGCGCATCGCGGCGGTCGGCGACGACGCGTATCTGATCGTGTCCGAGCCGCTCGTCAGTTTGCCGGATGCGTGGGCGGAGGTGCCGGAAGCGACGGCGATCGTCGTGCGCGGCGCGCGGATCGACTATCTGCCGTTCACGCCGCGCGTGGACTGACGCGCCGGCCGCGGCGGCGCTACGGCCGCAGATGCGCGATGCTGCGCGCGAAACGGCGCTGCGCGGCGCGCGTCAGCACCTCGTCGAACAGCGCGACGTCCACCGGTTTCACCAGATGCATCTCGAAGCCGGCCGCGCGCGTGAGTTCGATGTCGCCGGCCTGGCCGAAGCCGGTCATCGCGGCGAACACGGTGTCGGCGAGATGGGGCAGCGTGCGCAACTCGCGCAGCGCGTCGTAGCCGTCGATCTCGGGCATCGCGATGTCGATCAGCGCGGCGTCCGGCGTGAAGCCTTCGACCTGCTCGCGCGCCTGCGCGGCGCTGTACGCGACGCGCACGTCGTGGCCCTTCAGTTCGAGCAGCATCGCGAGGCTGTCGGCCGAATCGCGGTTGTCGTCGACGACGAGCACGCGCAGCGGCGGCAACTCGCCGAGCGCGGCCGGCGCGCCGTGATGCGCGGCGGCCGCCGGCATCGTCGCGCCGTCGCGCACGAGCGGCAGGCGGATCGTGAACACGCTGCCGCGCCCCGGCCCCGCGCTCGCCGCGTCGATCGTGCCGCCGTGCAGCTCGACGAGCGAGCGGCACAGCATCAGCCCGATGCCGAGGCCGCCGTCGTTGAGGCCGGGAATCACGCTGTCCTGGCTGAACAGCCCGAAGATCGTTTCGAGCGCCTCGGCGCGGATGCCGCGGCCGTGGTCGCGCACCTGGATCTGCACCGCGCGCGCGCCCGGCGTCACGTCGACCGCGACCTGGCCGCCGTCCGGCGAGAACTTCGATGCGTTGTGCAGCAGGTTCTGCAGCACCTGCATGAGACGGGTTTCGTCGCCGGTCATCATGATCGGCGCGGTGGGCATCTGCACGTCGATCCGCTGGCGGCGCGCGGCGGTGAACGGCTGCGCGGCTTCGACCGCGCGGGTCACGACGTCGCGCAGGTCGAGCCGCGCGTCGCGCAGCTCGATCTTGCCGGACGTGATGCGGCCGACGTCGAGCAGGTCGTCGACGAGCCGCGTCAGATGGCCGATCTGCCGGTCGATCAGGTCGCGCGCCCGCGCGATGTCGGGGCTCACGTCGCCCGCCAGCTGCATCATCGCGATGGCGTTGCGCACCGGCGCGAGCGGGTTGCGGAGTTCATGCGCGAGCATCGCGAGGAACTGCTTCATCTGCTCGCTCGAACGTTCGAGTTCCGCGTTGCGGCGGCTTTCGGTCATGTCGCGCGTGACCTTCGCGAAGCCGTTCAGCCGGCCGTGGCCGTCGTGCACGGCGGTCAGCGTGACGGCCGCCCAGAACATCGAGCCGTCCTTGCGCACGCGCCAGCCCTCGTGCAGGCAGCGGCCCTGCGCGGCCGCCGCCTTCAGTTCGCGCTCCGGCTTGCCGGACGCGACGTCCTCCGGCGGATAAAACGCCGAAAAATGCTGGCCGACGATTTCCGCCGGCCGATAGCCCTTCAGGTTCGTCGCGCCGCTGTTCCAGCTCACGACGAAGCCGTTCGGATCGAGCATGAAGATCGCGTGGTCGCTGACGCTCTCGACCAGCAGCCGGAAGCGTTCCTCGCTGAGACGCAGCGCCTCCATCTGGCGGCGCTCGGCGGTCAGGTCGCGGGTGATCTTCGCGAACCCGGACAGCGTGCCGTCGCGCTCGCGCAGCGCGGTGATCACAACGTTCGCCCAGAACGTGCCGCCGTCCTTGCGCACGCGCCAGCCTTCGTCCTTGAAGCGCCCGTGCAGCGCCGCCTGTTCGAGTTCGTGATCGGGCCAGCCGCGCTGCACCGCGTCGGGCGTGTAGAAAAGCGAGAAATGCTGGCTGATGATCTCGTGTGCTTCGTAGCCCTTGATGCGCTGCGCGCCGGCGTTCCACGTGAGCACGTGGCCGGTCGGGTCGAGCAGGAAGATCGCGTAGTCCTCGATCGGCTGCACGAGCGCCTCGAAACGGCGCTCGGTCGCGAGCGTGCCGGCCGTGCCGGCGGGCGCGGACGTGCGGCTCTTACGCGATTCGAGGGCGGATTCGGGCGTCGTCATGGTCTGCGGGGCCGGCGGGGGACGCCGTGACTGCCGGTCGAAGCCGGCGCGCGAGGGCGGGCGCCGCGATCGGGGTATTCAATGGTACCCGACGCATGGCCGTGCCGCGAGTGCCGGCGGGCGGCCGCCTCTACCACGCGCGCTGGCCCGAGCGGTCGGGCTTCTCGGCCATCGCCGGGATGCCGGTGCGGACGTTGCGCTCCGCGCGGCGCACCTGGCGTGTCAGCAGCGCGACTTCGGGCGGCACGACGCGCCGCCGCGACAGTGTCCAGAACGCGCCGCGAAAGAGCGAAAAGCCGGCCGGCCCGAGCGAATGCTGGCGCGCGAACACCGCCAGCGCGTGGCCGGTCGCGCGCAGCGCGTCGCGCACCGGCAGGCGCATCCACGCGACCCATGCGGAGTTGCGCGCGAGCGCGCAGTGCTGCGCGCGCGTGAACCAGCGCGTGAGCGGCTGCCGATGCGCGAGCGCCTGTTCGCAGTAGACGATCGAATGACCGGCCGACAGCACGTCGAGCGCCGCGAGTTCTTCCGCCGCGCCGGCCGCGAGCCGTTCCTCGTAACCGCCGACCGCGCGGAACACGCGGGTGCGCAGGATGCATGCGCCGGCCATGTAGTTCGCGAGCGCGGGGCCGGGCAGGCCGTCCGCGCCCGGCGACGTCGCACCGAGCATCAGGCAGCCGGGATGGATCTCGCGCTCGTCGTCGCCGACGACCCGCGCATTCAGCACCGCGACCTGCGGGTTCGCGTCGAGCAGCTGGACCGCGCGCGCGAGCGCGCCGGGCGCCCACCAGGTGGAGTCGTCGCAGCACGCG
This sequence comes from Paraburkholderia caballeronis, assembly GCF_900104845.1. Lineage (NCBI taxonomy): Bacteria > Pseudomonadati > Pseudomonadota > Betaproteobacteria > Burkholderiales > Burkholderiaceae > Paraburkholderia > Paraburkholderia caballeronis. Next base: position 1,769,176 of record NZ_FNSR01000002.1, read on the forward strand.
ACGTAGTCGGTCGAGACGAGCGCGATCGCGCGATTGAAACCGGCGGTGCCGAGGTCGCGCAGTCCCTGGATGATCCGCACCTGCGGAAACAGCGAGCCGAGCAGGCTGATGGTGGCGTCGCCCGAGCCGTTGTCCGCGACGATCACGCGAGGCGCTTCGGGCAGCGCGGTGAGGCGCGCGACCGTATCGACAGTTTGCCGGACGTGATTGCGCGACAGCACGACCACGGTGATGCGCGGCGCGGGTTGCGCACGGGGAGCGGGAGCAGAGGCGTTCATCGCGGATCGGCGGCGCGAGCCGGCCGTCTCTTTTAAGCGGTCGCAGTCAGCATACGCCGATGGCGCGTGCCGTGCACCGGACGGGGGTGGCACGGGGCGCGGCCATTGCAGCGGGTCGGACGGCCGCGACGCATGACCGTCCGAACCCGGTCCCGCAGCAAGCGGCGTGCCTGGCGCGGCGTGCCGCCGGCGGTTCGGCGCGGCCGACGCGGCTGACTGGTTCAGGGCCGCGCGGCCACCTCGTCGAGATGCCACAGCAGGTCGGCCGGGTCTTCGTACACGCGCAGCGCGCCCGCGCGCTCCAGTTCCTCCGCCCCATAGCCGCCGGACAGCAGGCCGACGCCGAGCGCGCGGCAGCGTCGCGCGGCGAGCATGTCCCATACGCTGTCGCCGACCACGACCGTCTCTTCGACCGGCACGCCGAGCCGCAGCGCCGCGCCGATGAACAGGTCGGGGTCCGGCTTCGCGTGGCGCACCTCGTCGCGCGTGACGACGGTCGTGACGGCCGGATCGACGCCCAGCGCCGCGAGGTTCACGGACGCGGTCGCGAGCCGGCCGCTCGTCGCGATCGCCCAGCGCGTGCCGGACTGCGTGAGCGCGTCGAGCAGTTCGCGCGCGCCGGGCAGCGGCCGCACCTGATGGCTCAGGCGGCGGTACGCGTCCGCGTGCATCTGCTGAAGCCGTTCGATGCGCTCGGCGTTCATCTCGGTCTGCGTCTCGCGCAGCAACTGGTTCAGGAACAGGCCGCCGCTCATGCCGATCCGGCGATGAATGCGCCACACGGACAACGCGAGGCCGTCGGCGTCGAGCGCCTCCTTCCATGCGAGCACGTGTTGATACACGCTGTCCACGAGCGTGCCGTCGAGGTCGAACAGAAAGGTCGTTTCGTGGCGCATGAAGGGCTCCGGCAATGGCGTGACGCTGCGGGGAAGCGCAGCGCCGCTCGCGGCCCGCGCCCGAAAAGTGTACGCCGGCCCGCGCGCCGCTGCGTGCGCGGCCGCCGTGCGGTTCGACGCAGCGGCTGCGGCGCGGCCGCGCTAGTGCTGCGTCTGCACGGCCGGCGCGGTCTGCGGATACATCGCGAGCAGCGCGCGCAGCACGCCGTTGGTCCAGCCGAAACCGTCCTGCAACGGATACTCGCCGCCGCCCGCCGACGACGCCTTCGCGGCCGCCGCGCTCACGTCGTATTTCTCGACGAGCTTGTGCGTGCGCTGGTAATAGACGAGGTTGGTGTCGATCCAGCGCGTCGCGATGGTCCGCGCGAGTTCGCTGTCGCCGTAACGGCGCAGCCCGGCCACCGCGATGTATTGCAGCGGCGCCCAGCCGTTCGGCTCGTCCCATTGCTGGCCGCTCGACGTCTGGGTGGTCGCGAGGCCGCCCGGACGCAGCAGTCCGGCGCGGACCGACGCGGCGACTTCGCGCGCCTGCGCGCGCGTCGCGACGCCGAGGAACAGCGGATAGAGCGTCGCCGCGGTGAGCCGGTGCGTGAGCGTGCGATGCTCGAAGTCGTAGTCGCCGAACGCATGAAGCTGCGGGTCCCACAGCACGCGGTCGATCGCGGCGACGCGCCGCTGCGCGTGCTCCGTCATCCGCGCGGCGGCGCGCGCGTTGCCCTGGATGCCGTACGCTTTCGCGAGCGTGCGTTCGAGTCCGACGAGCAGGCAGTTCAGATCGACCGGAACCAGCGACGTCACGTCGATCGTCGCGAGCGTCCGGTTGTCCGCGAACCAGCGCGAGCTGTAGTCCCAGCCGGTTTCCGCGCCCGCGCGCAGGTTGCGCCACAGGTCGGCGGGATCGCGTTGCGGCATCGCCTGCGACGTCAGCACGTCCTCGCGATACGACTCGTCGCGGGGCGTGCCGCGTTCGTCCCAGTAGCGGTTCATCAGCGTGCCGTCCGCGAGCCGGACGACGTGGCGCGCGGCGTCGCCCGGCTTCAGTCCTTCGCTGCCTTGCATCCAGTACGCGTATTCCTTCTGTAACTGCGGCAGATACTGAAGATAGACGGCGTCGCCGTCGTGCTCCGCGACGAGGCTCACCATCTGCGCGAAGAACGGCGGCTGCGAACGGCTCAGGTAATACGTGCGGTTGCCGTTCGGAATGTGGCCGTAGCGGTCGATCAGCGTCGCGAAGTTCGCGAGCGCGTCGCGCGCGAGTTCGGGCCGTCCGCTCGCTTCGAGGCCGAGCATGATGAACCACGTGTCCCAGTAATAGATCTCGTCGAAGCGGCCGCCGGGTACGACGTACGGTCGCGGCAGCGGCAGCAGCGACGAATACGGATTCGCGTTCGCGTCCGGGTTGCGCATCAGCACGTTCCATAGCGTGTCGATGTGCGCGACGACGTCCTGGTTCGGATCGGAAACATAGTGGTCGTCCGCGTGCGTCGGCGGCGAGAAGTAGCGGTTCACGAACTGCGTGAGCGCGGCCTGCTGCGCGGCGGGATCGGCGGCATTCGGGTTCTGTTGCCGGAAGTCGTCATAGGCGGCGACGATCTGCGCGGGCGGCACGTTCGGCAGCATGTCCGCGAAGGTCTTGCTGTCCGCGAAGACCTGCGCGAGTTCGACGTCGCGATAAAGCTGGCCGTACAGGTCGGACGGCGGCTGCGGTGTGGCCTGTTGTTGCTGCGGCGTCGTGGCGGCGGCCGGCGCTTGCGTCGTCTGCGCGGCGGACGTCGGCGGCAGCGCGGCGACGCATGCGGCGGCGATCAGCGCAAGCAGGGCGCGCGATACGCGGCGTGTCGTTTCGAGGCGTGGCATCGGGAAATTCGGCATGGGCATCGTGGCAAGAAAGCGGAGAGAAAGCAAAGCGGTCGGATCGGAAACCGCGTCGCGATAGCAAGCCGCGTTCCGTTGCCCTGGTCGCCGCGCGTTTCCGCAAGGGCTGCCGCGTGGCCGTTGCCGTTATCCCGGTTTCCGGTCGGCACTCGCAAATTCTGCAACTACATGGAAATTTTGGGACATGGGAGTGGAAGGCTTCGAGGCCTGCATTCCCGCGTCAACCAGCTATTCGCGATCGGGATAATGCCTATTCGAGATATCGCGTTGCGCGATACGGCGGCTCGCAGCGACACTTGCGCAAAATCAATTTCGCATAGGAGACATCGCAATGCGCACGCAAGTCGGCATCGTCGGCGCAGGTCCCGCGGGCCTGCTGCTTTCCCATCTTCTTCATCTGCGCGGGATCGAGTCGGTCGTACTCGAAGCGCGCGGCCGCGACCAGATCGAATCGACGATCCGCGCAGGCGTGCTGGAGCAGGGCACGATGGACCTGCTGACCGAAACCGGCGTCGGCGCACGGATGAGGGCCGAAGGCGCGGTGCATCACGGCTTCGAACTGGCGTTCGAAGGCCAGCGCCGCCGCATCGACCTGACCGGCCTGACCGGCAAGTCGATCACCGTCTATGCGCAGCACGAGGTGCTGAAGGATCTCGTCGCCGCGCGCCTCGCCGCGAACGGCGCGCTGTATTTCAACGTGTCCGGTACGTCGCTGCACGGCGTCGATACCGACACGCCGTCGATCCGCTTCACGCACGACGGCGAAGCGCAGGTGCTGCATTGCGACTTCGTGATCGGCTGCGACGGCTCGCAGGGCGTGTCGCGCGCGGCGATTCCGGCCGCGCTGCGCAACGACTACGAGCGCGTGTTTCCGTTCGGCTGGTTCGGCATTCTCGTCGAAGCGCCGCCGTCGTCCGACGAGCTGATCTATGCGCGCCACGAGCGCGGTTTCGCGCTCGTCAGCACGCGCTCGCCGAACGTACAGCGGATGTATTTCCAGTGCGATCCGAAGGACTCGGCCGATCAGTGGTCCGATGACCGCATCTGGGCCGAGCTGCATGCGCGCGTCGATTCGAGCGACGGCCGCCATGTGGTCGAAGGCAGAATTTTCCAGAAGAACATCGTCGGGATGCGCAGTTTCGTATCGGCGACGATGCAGCACGGCCGCCTGTTTCTCGCGGGCGACGCCGCCCATATCGTGCCGCCTACCGGCGCGAAGGGGCTGAACCTCGCGGTGTCCGACGTGCGCGTGCTGAGCCGCGCGCTCGATGCGTTCTACAAGGAGCGCCGCACCGACCTGCTCGACGCATACAGCGCAACCGCGCTGCGCCGCATCTGGCGCGCGGAGCACTTCTCGTACTGGATGACGCGGATGATGCACCGGCTCGACGACGCGTCGCCGTTCGAGCAGCGCCTGCAGGTGGCCGAACTCGAACACGTGACGACGTCGCGCGCGGCGGCCACCGCGATGGCCGAGAACTACGTCGGCTCGGTGGCCGTCTAGCGCGTCGTCGTTCGGAGTCGCCGTCGGCTTCGTCGTTGAGCGTTGCCGTTCCGCCTCGCTGTTCAGACCGCTGCGAGCGGCGCGATGCCCAGTTCGGCGGCGAGGTCGGCGAACGGCTTCCTGACCGACTCCGGCAACTCGATCGTCTTCTCGTGCCGCGCGCGGTTCGCCGCTTCGTATTCGCCCGGGTATTGAACCGGATGCGCGGGGTCTTGCGGCGGGCAGTTCAGCAGATACGCGAGGAACGACTCGACTTCCTGCGAGCGCCACGTCTGGTTGAAGTCCAGTTGCGGGTCGAGCACCAGCGCGAACAGGTTGTTCGTCGCGACGCCGTGGCGCGGATTGTCCGGCTGGATCGTGCCGCCGCCGGACAGCACGCCCGCGAGCAGTTCCGCGACGAGGCCGAGCGCATAACCCTTGTGGCCGCCGAACGGCAGCAGCGCGCCGGGCGGGTCCGCGAACAGCACGCCGGGGTCGGTGGTCGGCTGGCCGTTGGCGTCGATCAGCGAACCGGGCGGCGCGGGCAGGTTGTTTTCCGAGAGCACGCGCGCCTTGTTCACCGCCATCGCGCTCGTCGCGATATCGACGACGAACGGCGGCCGCCCGCCCGGCAGCGGTCCGGCGAAGCACAGCGGATTCGTCGTCAGCCGCGGCTCGGTGCCGCCGAACGGCGCGACCGTCGGCGAGCGGTTCGTCACGTTGCTGAACGCGAGCAGCACCAGGCCGTGCTGCGCGACCAGTTCGCCGTAGTGGCCCATGCGGCCGAGATGGTGGCTGCGCCGCAGCGTGACGATGCATTGCCCGCGTTGCTGGGTGCGCGCGATCGCGTCTTCGATCACGACCTTGCCGACGTGCTGGCCAAAGCCGTTGTGCCCGTCGTAGCCGATCAGCGCGCCGTTGTCGACGATGCGTTCCGGCCGGCCGTCGAACGCGACGTAACCTTCGGTCAGCACGCGCCGGTAGTGCGGCAGGATCGACATGCCGTGGCTCGCGTAGCCGACGCGATCGGATTCGATCAGATGCTCGGCGACGTCGTCCGCGATGTCGGCCGGCACCGCCAGCTTCATGAGGGCGCCCGCCGCGAAACGGCGCGCGTCGTCGATGGTGACTTCCATTGCAGCTCCCTGTGCTTATCGATGCGGCAGGTTCAGATCCACCCGAGCCAGCGCCACCACGTCGCGCTGAACAGCATCAACAGCAGGTAGCCGATGATGGTCAGCACGATCCCGACGCGTGAGAACTGTTTCGCGGTGAACGTATCGGTCGCGAGACACACCATGTTTTGCGGCGCGTTGATCGGCAGGACGAAGCCGAAGCTGACGACGAAGCCGAGCAGCATCGTCATGCCGAGCCGGCTGAAGTCGCCCTGCATCGACTGAAGCACCGCGATCAGGATCGGCAGCATCGCGGACGTGAGCGCGGTCGCGCTCGCGAAGCCGAGGTGGATCAGGATCAGGAACGCGGACAGGATCGCGAACGCGGTGAACGGCGACGCGCTGTCGAGCCCCGTGTGATGCGCGACGAGGTCGCCGAGCCATTGGCCCGCCTTCGTCGACAGCAGCGCGATGCCGAGGCTGATGCCGACGCCGAACACGATCACCGTGCCCCACGGAATGCGGTTCTGCACCGTCTTCCAGTCCATCACGCCGAAGCGCGGCAACAGCAGCAGCACGAGGCCGACGTAGGCGACCGACGTGGTGTCGAACGGATGCAGCTTGCCTTCGGTCGCCCAGAACACCAGCAGGCCGATCGACACGCCGAGCAGCCGCTTCTGCGGTCCCGTCATCGGGCCGAGGTCGCGCAGCGACTTCTCGACCGCCTCCTTGCCGCCCGCGATCGAGTCGGCTTCCGGCGGCAGCATCTTCAGCACGACCACGATCAGGATCGCCGACATGATGATCGACCACGGCGCGCCCGCGATCAGCCAGTCGAGCCACGTGACGCGTCCGCCGAGCATCTTGTCCATGAACCCGACGGTCAGCAGGTTCTGCGCGGCGGCCGTCTGGATGCCGACGTTCCAGATGCTGGTTCCCTGCGCGACGACGATCATGATGCCGGCCGCGATGTTCGAACGCTTGTCCACGCCGAACGCGGAGATCACGCCGATCATGATCGGCACCACGCACGCGCTGCGCGCGGTCGCGCTCGGCACGACGAACGACAGCACGATCGTCACCGCGACCGCGCCGATCAGGATGCGGCGCGTCGTCGTGCCGATCAGCGACAGCGTGACGAGCGCGATGCGCTTGTCGAGCCCGGTCACCGTCATCGCGGCGGAGATGAACAGCGCGCCGGTGACGAGCGCGAGCGCGGAGTTCGCGAAACCCGAGAGCGCCATCGTGATCGCGCGCGACGTGCCGTACATCACGCTCGGGTCGTCGATGCTCGGCGCGGTGCCGACGAGGAACGCCATCAGCGACGTGATGATGATCGCGCTCGCTTCATACGAAACCGCTTCGGTGAGCCATACGACGACCGCGAACGCGAGGATTGCCAGCATCCGTTGCCCGGCGGGGGGCAGCGTGGCGGGCAGCGGGAGGAGCAGTACGACGATGAGGGCGATGATGCCTGCAATGAGTCCGATCGGGATGGCGGTCTTGCGTGGTTTGTCGGGAGAAGGGGCGGCCTGGTGGGGGGGCGTGTCCTGCCTCGGTACGTTCATGCGTGGACTCCCTGACGAGCGAACAGATCGTTGTTGCTGTGCGATCGCATGACCCCGCGATTTGATCTGCATAGTTAATCATCATGGAACAACGCATCTATTTCAGATGGCAGGCATCGAAAAGTCAAGGCGGTGCGACCCGTTGAGTCCATGCGGCCCCGGCATTTACAGATGCGAAATTACCAGCCGAATTTGAGTTCGATGCCGAGATATTCACTGTTGTGCCCGCCCGCATCGCGGATCGTGCTGCCGACCTGGTAATACACCGCCTCGACCGCGCCGGTGAGGTTCGCATTGAAGGCGTAGTCCGCGCGCAGCTGCCCGTACGCGCCGGTCCACAGGCTGCCGCGCCCCGCGGTGCCGTTCACCGCGACCGCCGGTTGCGTGTACACCGCGTCGCCGGTTGTCTCGCGCCACTGGAAACCGACCGCGGCCATCAGCGAGAGCTTCGGCGCGGGCTTCACGGTGATCGACGGCTTCAGGTGGATCAGGTTCGCATAGCCGGTGAAGCCGCCGAGCGTGAAGTAGTAGCCGTTCGGGAACAGCGGGTTGAAGGTGCCGAGCGTGCCGTCGCCCGCATGGCGGTCGCCCGATGCCGCATCGAACTGGACGGCGATGCGCGGCTTCCATGCGGCAGTGCCGAACGTATAGCCGACGCGCGAGCCGCCGGCCCATGCGCGCACGTCCTTGCCGCCGACCGCGCCGGTCTGCCCCATCGCTTCGAGGTCCCAGTCGACGCCGTGCGCCGCGCCCGCGAAGCGCATGTCGTACACGTTGCGGAGCTCGCTGCCGCTCGCGTCCGGATAACGCGCGTTGCCGCGCTCGTACAGCGAGTAGTACGCGGACCACTCGTTCGAGCCGAACACGTGGCGCTCGACGCGCAACGTATGGAAACGCATGCGGCCGCTCGACGTGTCGTCGAACGCGGTCACGTCGCGGTATTCGACGGGCTGGCTCACGAAGCCGATGAAGCGCCACGGTCCCGATTCCCAGTCGGCCCAGATCGCGTCGAACGATTGCCGCACGTTCGGTCCGTCGCGCGACGATACAAAGCGTTGCAGATCGAACAGGAAGTCCTGCCGCCCGATGCGCGCCTTGAACGTGCCGGCGTCGAGCGGCTTCACGTACGACAGGAACGCGAGCCGAAGATCGAGCGGGTTCTTGTCCACCGGCGTGACGACGTTCTTGCCGAACGCGCGCACGTCCTCGAACTGCGTGAAGAGTTCCCAGTTGCGGTCGACATGCACGTCCACATGGAACTGGAAGCGTTGCAGCAGATAGGAGTCGCCCGCGACGCCGCCGACGCCGAAACCCGACGCATCCGACGATTCGAAGCGCTCGCGCAGCGTCGCGCCGAGCGAGAGGTAGCTGTACGGATCGGTCGCGGACAGCGGAATGTACTTGAGCCAGTCGAACGGCTGCGTGCGCAGCGCCGGGTTCGACAACGCGGCCCAGTTCTCCTGCCAGCGGTTCGCCATGATCGCGGGGCGCGTTTGCGGCACCCCGGACACGACCGGCACCGTGTCGGTTTCTTCCGCGTGGAGCGGCGCGGCCGCGCACAGCAGCAGCGCGCAGCCGGGGCCGAGCGAACGCGCATAACGCGCGGCGCGGCGTGCATGCGCGCGGCCCGTCATCGCGCGCCGCTCCGGCCGCGCGCCGCCGCGCGCCGGCATCGTGGTTGCGGCGTCATGCCGTGTGTGCCGCGCGGGTGCGTCGCGCGACGTTACGGATTGGCCGCGCGCGCATGGATCTCGGCGATGTAGCCTCCGGGAAACTGCACCATCGCGGCATCGCGGCCGTCGCTGCGATACGGCGCGACGAGCACGGTCACGCCGGCCGCGTTCGCTTTCGCGAGCGTGTCGTTCAGGTTCGCGACTTCGTAGCCGGTCATCTCGTGACCGTACGGGTAGGGCAGATGCCCGTCGGTGACGAGCACCGTCACGCGGCCGAACGGCGACCCGATGCGCACGCGCCGGTACGTGTCGTCGGGCCGGCCGATCTCGACGCCGGGCGCATGCGCGTCGTCCGACTCGACCTTGCCGTGCGAGAACGCGACGAAGTCATGGACGAACGCGGTGACGCGATCGGCGGCCACGTACACGCGGTTCTCCGGGATCGTCTCGAACGCCGCATACGCGGGTTTCGTCGTGTGCCAGTAGATCTGCATGTTCACGCCGCCCGGCCACTGAATGACCGCGTCGCGGCCGATCGGATCGGGGAACGGCTCGACGATCACGCTCGCGCCGGCCGCGCGCGCGGCGCGCACCGCGACGTCCATGTCGGTCACGAGATAACCGTTGCGCTCCGCGCCGAACGGCCACGGAATGGGCGTCTTGAAGCCGAACAGCGACACGGTGCCGACCGGCGTCTGCAACAGTTGCGACGTGGTGCTGCTCGGCGTCGGCGTGACCGTCGCGACGACCTGTTTCGTACTCTGGCCGCCGAACGTCGCGACGAACGCGGCCGCGAAACGGTCGACGTCGTCGGGTGCGACATACACGTGCGTGGTGCCGTACTGCGGCGCGACCGCGACGGCGGGCAGCGCGGCGGCGGGGCGCGCGAACGCAGCAAGGGGGAGTGCGCCCGATGCGGCTAGCAGGCTGGCGCTCGCGAGCGCCGCGGCGAAAGCGGAGGAGATGCGCATTGTTCGAGTCCTGTTGTCAGAGTGAACCGGCGTTGGCCCGCGCACGGGCAAGGCCGCGCCGCGCCGGCGCGGCCTTGCGATGCCCGCATAGACCCCGTGTGCGGCTAGACGGCCCAGCACGCGCAGCCGAGCGCGCCCCAGAAGCTTTTCAGGTCCGACGCGGGCACGTCGCGCGACCACGCGCGCGCATGCGCGTGGCCGTGCACGCCGCACGCGTTCGCACAGCCGCATGAAGCCGCGGCCGCGCGCTGCAACGGCGCGCCGCGCTCGCGCTGCGCCGCGCCCCAGCCCGCGTAACCGCCATAGGCGCGCACCGGCGACCAGTCCGGCATCGCGGGCGGCAGCGGCGCGTCGAGCGGCGCGAACGGCCCCGCCGCATAAACGACCTTGCCGCCGACGACCGTCAGCAGCGACGTCGTATCGGCGATGTCCGACTCCGCGCAGGTCAGGTAATCGCGGTCCGGCACGATCAGGTCCGCGAGCTGGCCCGTCGCGATGCGGCCTTTCCTGCCTTCCTCGTTCGAGAACCACGTGACGTGCTCGGTCCACATCCGCAGCGCGGTTTCGCGGTTGAGACAGTTGCGCTGCGGATAGAGGCGCAGCCCGCCGACCGTCCTGCCGCCGACCAGCCATGCAAGCGAGACCCACGGGTTGTACGACGCGACGCGCGTCGCATCGGTGCCGGCGGACACCTTCACGCCTTTTTCGAGGATGCGCCTGACCGGCGGCGTCGCTTCGGCTGCCTGCGCGCCGTAGCGTTCGACGAAGTATTCGCCCTGATACGCCATCCGGTGCTGCACCGCGATGCCGCCGCCGAGCGCCGCGATGCGGTCGATCGAACGGTCGCTGATCGTCTCCGCGTGATCGAAGAACCAGTGCAGCCCGGCGAGCGGCACGTCGCGATTCACTTTCTCGAACACGTCGAGCGCGCGGCTGATCGTTTCGTCGTAGGTCGCATGAAGACGCCACGGCCAGCGGTTTTCCGCGAGCACGCGCACGACCGCTTCGAGTTCGCTCTCCATCTCCGCCGGCAGATCGGGCCGCGCGACGCGGAAGTCCTCGAAGTCCGCGGCCGAGAACACGAGCATCTCGCCCGCGCCGTTGTGCCGGAAGTAGTCGGTGCCGTCGTGGTACTTCGACGTCTTCGTCCAGTTCAGGAAGTCGTCTTTTTCGGCCTTCGGCTTCTGGGTGAACAGGTTGTACGCGAGACGGATCGTCAACTGGCCGGCGTCCGCGAGCTTGCGGATCACCTCATAGTCTTCGGGATAGTTCTGGAAGCCGCCGCCCGCGTCGATCGCGCCGGTCACGCCGAGCCGGTTCAGCTCGCGCATGAAATGGCGCGTCGAATTCAGCTGATAGTCGGGCGGCAGCTTCGGCCCCTTCGCGAGCGTCGCGTACAGGATGGCCGCGTTCGGCTTCGCGAGCAGCAGGCCGGTCGGGTTGCCCTGGCCGTCGCGGACGATCTCGCCTCCCGGCGGCTCCGGCGTGTCCTTCGTGTAGCCGACGACGCGCAGCGCGGCCGCGTTCAGCATCGCGCGGTCGTACAGATGCAGGATGAACACCGGCGTGTCCGGCGCGACCGCGTTCAGCTCCTCGATCGACGGCAGCCGCTTCTCGTCGAACTGATGCTCGGTGAAGCCGCCGACCACGCGCACCCATTGCGGCGGCGGCGTGATCGCGACCTGCGCGCGCAGCATGTCCATCGCGGTCGCGAGCGAGCGCATGCCGTCCCAGCGCAGTTCCATGTTGAAGTTCAGCCCGCCGCGGATGATGTGCAGATGATTGTCGATCAGGCCGGGCAGCACGCGCTGGCCTTGCAGGTCGATCGACTGCGTCGCGCCGCCGGCGAGCGGCATGATCTCGGCGTCGCTGCCGACCGCGCTGAAGCGGCCTTGCGAGATCGCGACGGCGGTGGCTTCCGGCTCGCCCGGGTCGAGCGTCGTGAAGCGGCCGTGATGCAGGATCAGATCGGGGGCGTTCGCGGATGCGGCGGTCATGAGCGGTTCTCCGGTGAGTCCGACGCGGCGACGCGCGAGGTCTTCGCCGTCGGGTCCGGCGCGTTGCGGCCGGGCAGCGCGCCGAACATGTGCTGATTGCACTTCGACTCCTGCCATGCGGTGTGAAAGCCGATGCCGGACAGCATCTGCTTCGCGACCGGCACGACCTGTTCGCCCGCGAGAATGCCGAGCAGCCCGACCAGCGCGACGAGCGGCGGCGCGGGCGAGCGCACGTGAAGCAGGCTGTAGATGACGCCGACCAGCAGGCCGGCGAGCAGCGAAAGCAGATAGATTTTCATCGGCTCGACCTCGGGTTGTCGCGGGAAAGGTCGGTCCGGCGAAAGCGGCCGACCGGGACGGCGTGAGGCGACTGCGTGCTGCGAGCCGGGATGCGGGCGAGCGGTGCGGCGTGGGCAGCCGGACCGCGTCGCGTGAGCCATGCGGTGGCGATCCGGTGCAATCGGCATGCGTGTTCCATTGCCTCGGGATCTACCGCAGGTGCAGGCCAGCGAATGACGACACGGGCAAGAGTATCGGTTTTGATTCGCGAAGAAAAGGGGGAACCCCGTTCGTCGCGCAGATGATGAGATTCGCATTGCTGATGTTTTCGAACCTTTTTCGGCGCTTCGATCCGGTATGAGAAACGATGGCGTTTCCAGAACCCGTGACGTACGCGCGGAGAGCCGCAATCGATGACGCGCGCATGAACGCGAGCCGGCTTTCCCGTGAAATTTTCGGGTCGCCGCCGTCAATCGTTTTTTCCTTGTGCGCGCCGGTGTCCTAGACTGGATGGCGCGCGGTTCCGCGCGACGCATGCCGCTTCTGTCGAACCCGTTCTCCCTCAACGAACCACGGAAGGGTCACTCAATGAGCAATCCCAAGCTTGAAGTGCTTACGCCGTCGAACTGCCAGATCATCTTCATCGACCATCAGCCGCAGATGGCGTTCGGCGTGCAGTCGATCGACCGCCAGGTGCTGAAGAACAACGTGGTCGGGCTCGCGAAGGCCGCGAAGGTGTTCAACATTCCGACGATCATCACGACCGTCGAGTCAGAGAGTTTTTCCGGCTTCACGTATCCGGAGCTGCTCGACGTGTTTCCCGGGCATCCGCTGCTCGAACGCACGTCGATGAACTCGTGGGACGACCAGAAGGTGCGCGACGCGCTCGCGAAGAACGGGAAAAAGAAGGTGGTGGTCGCGGGGCTGTGGACCGAGGTGTGCAACAACTCGTTCGCGCTGTGCGCGATGGACGAGGGCGGCTACGAGATCTACATGGTCGCGGATGCGTCGGGCGGCACGTCGAAGGAGGCGCACGACTATGCGATGCAGCGGATGGTGCAGGCCGGCGCGGTGCCGGTCACGTGGCAGCAGGTGATGCTCGAATGGCAGCGCGACTGGGCGCATCGCGAGACCTACGACGCGGTGATGGCGATCGTGAAGGAGCATTCGGGCGCATACGGGATGGGCGTCGACTACGCGTACACGATGGTGCACAAGGCGAAGCAGCGCACCGAATCGCAGCACGAGGCGCTTGCGCCGGTGCCGGCGAAGTAGCCATGCCCGCGCATGGCGCGATGCGAAGTGGCCGGGCGTGCACATCGCGCGTGCGCGGGGCTTGTTATCGTGGCAGCATGAAGTCGTGTTGCAGATCGGTGGGTCAGTGTGACGGCGTCGTGAATCGCGCATAGGCCGACACGCTCGCGCAAAAAAGAACGGGCCGCATGCGGCCCGTTCTCTGTTCGCTGGCAACAGCGCGCCAGGGTCCGGCGCGCCAGGCGCCCGTTACTGGCTCGCGCCAGCCGGTGCGTTCAGCTTCTTCTGCGCGTTCTGGATGCTTTCCGGGTAGTTCGGATCGTTCGTCGCCGGGCGGTAGCCGGCGTCTTCCAGCTTCTTCAGTTCAGCGTTTTTCTTCGCGCGGGCGGCCTTGCGGACCGCCTTGCGCTGCGCGCGCGCCGCTTTTTTCTGCTCGGCCTTGGTGGTCGGCTGTGCATCCGGGGCGGCCTGCGTGGTGGCGTCCGGCGCGGGTGCGGCGGTCTGCGCGACGGCGGGCAGCGCCGAGCCGAGCAGGAAGGCGGCGGTGGCCGCGGCGATGGTCAGCTTGCTGACGGAGGAGCGCATCGAGTTTCCCTCTTGATAGTTGAGCGGGTTTGTTCACGGCTTGTAGAAGAATGCGGCAATGCCGCATTCGCCACTCAATGTATACGATCCTCGGCGTCGTGGGAGTACAGGGAGAACCCTGGCCGTTGCGAAAGCAACCGGTACCGGCGCGGGCGACGCGGCAGGGTGCGGCTCGCCGGGCCGGTTCACGCCGGGCCGGACCGCGCGGTTCAGAGCGCGGCGGCCGCGCGTTCGACGATCCGCGCGCGTTCGGCCAGCGCCGCCGCCGAGCGCGAGCGCACCAGCTCGACGATTGCCTGCGGCGCGGTATCGGGGCTGCCTGCGTCGAACGGCGGCGCGGGCGCGTATTCGAGCTGCAACTGGATTGCCTGCGCGGCGGACTCGCCGGCGAGTTCCGCCGCGAGCGTCAGCGCGAAATCGATTCCGGCCGTGATGCCGCCGCCGGTAAACAGGTTGCCGTCGCGGACCACGCGTTCGCGGACCGGCGTCGCGCCGAACGGCGCGAGCAGGTCGTGGAACGCCCAGTGCGTGGTCGCGCGGCGGCCGCGCAGCAGGCCCGCCGCGCCGAGCACGAGCGAGCCGGTGCATACCGACGTCACGTAACGCGCGTGGGCGGCCTGCGCGCGAATGAACGCGAGCGTCTGCGCGTCCTCCATCAGATCGCCGACGCCCGCGCCGCCGGGAATGCAGATCACGTCGAGCGGCGGACAGTCGTCGAACGTGGTGTCGGGCGTCAATATCATGCCGGTGCTCGACGCGACGCTCGCGAGCGTCTTGCCGACGAGCTGCACGGTCGTATCGGGCAGCGACGCGAGCACGTCGTACGGACCGGTCAGGTCGAGTTGCTGCACGCGCGGAAACAGAAGAAAGCCGATTTGAAGCGCCATGACGAACCCCCGAGGAAAGTGGCCGCGACTGGAAGGGCCGGTGATCGAATGGTCTCCAATGTAGCGTTGCCGCGCGCGGCGCGACGGCCAGAATCGTCGCAAAAACTGCCAGTGCGGCGGGATCGTCGGTGGACGGTTGCGCGTGCCGCGCGGGTCGTGGGAAGGTCTGGGAGGCCCGGTCAAGCCGGTATCTTGCGGAACGTGACCGCGATGCGGTTCCAGCCGTTGATCGCGACGATCAGCATCGTCAGATCCGCGATCTCGCGTTCGGTGAAGTGCGGCTTCACCCGTTCCCACACGTCGTCCGGCACGTGCGTCTGCGCCAGCAGCGTGACCGACTCGGTCCATTCGAGCGCCGCGCGTTCGCGTTCGGTGAAGAACGGCGCTTCGCGCCACACGCTGACGGTCGCGAGCCGGCGGTCGGTTTCGCCGCCCTTGCGTGCGTCGGTGGCGTGCATGTCGACGCAGAACGCGCAGCCGTTGAGCTGCGACGCGCGCAGCCGCACCAGTTCCGCGAGCGGCTTTTCGATCGAGTTTTTGCTGACGTGCTCTTCGAGCGCGATCATCGCTTTCGTGCCTTCGGGGCACGCCTTGTAGAAGTCGAGACGGGTTTCCATGCATCACCTCCGGTGTCGGGCATTCGTTTCGGGAGACCACGGGTGTAAGCTTAGGCGCGCAACTGGCCTGTTCATATAGCCACTGCGGGGGTATTTCAGGTAACCACTTTCTGGAGCCGCCGGCGCACCGCGCGCCGGCCGATCGACGCCGATGGACCTTCACGTGACCGTTTCGGGCCGCCACGATCTGGCCGGCCAGATCTACCGGCAACTGCGCGCGGGCATCGTCGACGGACGGCTCGCGGGCGGCATGCGGCTGCCTTCGACGCGCGATCTCGCGCAGCAACTGGGCGTGTCGCGCAAGACGACGCTCGACGTGTTCGAGCGGCTGCTCGCGGAAGGCTTCCTGCACGCGCGTCACGGCGCGGGCACGTTCGTCGCCGACGGCTTGCACCGGCTGCCCGCGCAGCGCGCCGGTCATCCGAACGCGCAGATCCGCGCGGCGACCGATGCGCGCCGTGCGCCGCGCGGGGTGCTCGCGCAGCCGTGGTGGCGCGCGAATGCGGGAGGCGTGCCGATGCCGCGGCCCGATGCGCGCGTCGCGTGCGATTTCGTCGGCGGCGTGACCGACAAGTCGCGTTTTCCGTTCGACGTGTGGCGGCGCTGCGTGAACGACGCGCTGCGCGTGCAGGCGCGCGGCGAAGGCCGTTATCGCGATCCGGCCGGCGAGCAGGAACTGCGGCTCGCGGTGTCGCGTTACCTCGCGTTCAGCCGCGCGGTCGCGAGCGAATGGAACGACGTGATCGTCACGCAGGGCGCGCAGCAGGCGCTCGACCTGCTCGCGCGCGTGATGCTGAAGCCCGGCGATGTCGCCGCGATCGAGGACCCCGGTTATCCGCCTGCTCGCGCGGCGTTCGCCGCGCTCGGCGCGAAGGTCGTGCCGGTGCCGGTGGACGACGAAGGATTGATCGTCGCGAAGCTGCCGAAGGCGGCGCGGATCGTATACGTGACGCCGTCGCATCAGTTCCCGCTCGGAATGCCGATGAGCCTCGCGCGCCGCGTCGAACTGCTCGAATGGGCGCAGGCGCGCGGCGCGCTCGTGATCGAAGACGACTACGACTGCGAGTACCGCTTCGAAGGGCGGCCGATGGAGCCGCTGAAGAGCCTCGATCGCGCGGGCCTCGTCGCGTACGTCGGCACGTTCTCGAAGACGATGTTTCCGGATCTGCGCGTCGGTTACCTGGTGCCGCCCGCGACGCTCGCCGGCGCGCTGGTGTGCGCGCGGCAGATCGGCGACGGTCACGGCTGCCTGCTCACCCAGGCCGCGCTCGCGCGCTTCATGACGGACGGCCACTTCGCGCGGCATCTGCGGCGGATGCATCAGACGTATTCGGCGCGGCGCGATGCGCTGCTCGCGCATCTGCGCGGACCGCTCGCGCAATGGCTCGCGCCGGTGACGCCGAACACGGCGGGGCTGCATCTCGCGACGCGCGTCGTCGGTCCGCTGGATGAAACCGCGATCGTCGAAGCGGCGCGCCGCGCATCGGTCGGGCTGCATTCGCTGAAGCCGTTTCATCTGAAAGCGCGCGTGCGACAGGGTTTTCTGTTCGGTTATGGCGCGGTCGGCGTCGATCAGATCGACGCCGCGCTGACGTCGCTCGCGGCGCAGTTGCGTGCTTCGTGAATGCTTCGGAATGCGCGCGGGTCGCTGCGGCGGAGGCGGGCGCGGAAGGTACGCGACAGGTGCGCGATCGGTGCGCGCGACGAAACGCCGTCGCGATGCGGCGCGTCGCGGCGAAACAGACGGCGCTCCCGCGCCTCTGTAATACCGCGTGATGGAAGGCCTGAACGGCATCGCCGTCACGTTTACCCCTGTAAACAGGCTGCGAAACGCATCGGCAGTCTGCGCAGAGCAACAAATTGGCGTCCTGCGCGCAAAAGAGTCACGCAAAATGCTTTGGCGCTTGTAGAATCCGCCGTTGAAGCCCGTGCATCCCGCAGGTGCTTCATGGATCAATGACCAACACTGGTAGGAGAAACATGCCGACTTCCGCAAAGAAAGTGGCCAAGAAGGTTGCCGCACCGGCCAAGAAGGTTGCCGCCAAGAAAGCGCCCGCCAAGCAGGCTGCCGCAGCTAAGAAGGTCGCCGTGAAGGCGTCCGGCGTTCCGTCGCCGATCAAGGACACCTTCACGAAGGCCTCGCTGGCTACGCACGTCGCAGAGCGTGCAGGCGTCGAGCCGAAGGCAGCGAAGGCCGTGCTCGCCGCACTGGAAGACACGATCCTTGGTTCGGTCCACAAGAAGGGTGCCGGCGAATTCACGCTGTCGGGTCTTCTGAAGATCGTCGTGCAAGCCGTGCCGGCGAAGAAAAAGCGCTTCGGCAAGGACCCGTTCACCGGCGAAGAACGCTGGTTCCCGGCGAAGCCGGCGTCGGTCCGCGTGAAGGCGCGCGCGCTGAAGAAGCTGAAGGACGCAGCGGCTGGCTGATCGATGACGGTCGTTGCCGGCTGGCCGTGACGCGGCCGGCGGCCGTCATGAAGAAAAACCCCCGCGGACACAGGCCTGTGTCCGCGGGGGTTTTTGTTTGGGCGGTGCGTTTTTTATGTGCTTGATCCGCGATGTTCGAGGTTGTCGACGCGTATGGTCCGGCCATAAAAAAACCAGCCAGGGCTTGCGCCGAAGGCTGGTTCGAGACAGCGCGCAAAGCGCGCTGTAAGTGTCGGACGCTTCGGGCCGAGACCCGAAGCTGGATGTCCGATCGATTAGAACTTGTGGACCAGGCCGGCAACGCCGATGACCTGGTTCTGCGTCGACGAGTCGATGCCCGACGACGAGATCGATGCGGTATGGCCGCTGCTGGCGTGCTGGTACGCGCCGACCACGTAGAACGACGTGCGCTTCGAGATGCCGTATTGAGCGCCTGCGCCGATCTGGTTGTACGACTGGCTGCTGCTGCCGTTCGCAAACTCGTTGCCGCTGCCGTTCACGTAGGCGTAGTCGAGCGCGAGCGACAGGGCCGGCGTGACCTGATACTGGAGCAGTGCCGAACCGACGTTGTAACGCTGGATGCTCGTGAACGCCGATTGGCCGTCCGGACGATACAGCGCGTTGCTGTAGCGGATGCTGCCCGTGAACGGACCCCACACGTATTGAGCGCCGACCTGCGCGATGTCGATCGAAGCTGCGGTCGCGAACGCGCTGTTGATGCTGCTGTTGAACACCGTGCCCGTGCCAGCCTGGCTGGACGTTGCCGAGTTCCAGCCGCTGCGCACCGGATCCGTGGTGCTGGAGTTGCGCATGCTGAGGTAGCCGGCGGCAAGGCTCAACTGGCCGATGCCGTACGTTGCAGCGGCCGACCAGCTTTGGCTCGCACCGACCGAACCCGGCGTGCCGCCGAACGAATACGTGGCTTCGCCCTGCAGGCCGCCGAAGGTCGGCGACAGGTACTTGACCGAGTTGTTGAAGCGCGAGGAGTTGTCGTTGTTGTCGACGTCGCCCGGCGTTGCGAACAGGTACGTCCATGCGTCACCCGTCAGACCCTGGACCATGTCGGTCACGGCGTCGTACTGGCGACCGAGCGTCAGCGTGCCGTACTGATCCGACGCGAGGCCGACATAGGCCTGGCGACCGAACAGCGAGTTGTTCTGACCCAGCTTGCCGTTGTTTGCGCTGAAGCCGCTTTCCAGCTGGAAGATCGCCTTCAGGCCGTTGCCCAGGTCTTCCGAGCCCTTCAGGCCCCAGCGGTCGCTCACGACCGTGCTGTCAGCGAGGCCGACCTGGCTGTGGCCACCGTTGTTGTTCACGTACTGGATGCCGTTGTCGATCGCGCCGTAGAGCGTGACCGAGCTCTGTGCCTGCGCTGCGCCGGCGGCCGCCAGGAGGGCCAGCGAGAGGGTAGACAGTGTGATTTTTTTCATCAGTTTCTCCACGCAGATAGGTAATCTAGTTGTTGCGCGGTGGAGAATAACGTACCCCCTTAAAACTCCGGAACTGAAAAAAAAGAACTGTCGCAAAAAGGTGACACCCGCTGAAATCCCTTGCGATACAAGGGCTCAGCGCAGGATGTCAAACGCCCAATATTGGATGGTTGACGCAGCATTATTGTCGCTTTCAATAAAAGTCGGACATCGTTAGCTGTCATCGCTTCGGCTTTTCCGCGCGCGCGGAACCATCCCGACGCGGGTTGCCGGGTCCATCAATATCGCCTTCGCCCGATCCATTCGTCGCGCCGTGCCGGTGATTCGCGGCCGCCGTTACCGCGAGCGCGGCGCCGGCCGCCAGCAGCACCGAACCCCACGGATGGCGCTTCACGTAGCGGTCCGTCGCTACCGCGGTGCGGCCCGCGCGCATCAGCGTCGTCGCGGCCGCATGCGTCGCGCGGTGCTCGACGCGGACGATCGTCCGGCCGATCCGCAGCCCGGCGCCCGGGCGCCAGCCGAACAGGCCGCCCGCCATCCGCGCGCGCGAGGTCGCCGCCGCCAACGATTCGCTGCCCGAACCGACCGGCCGCCGCGCCGAATCGGCGCCTTCTGCTGCCGTTGTGGCAACCGACGCTGCGTGGTCCGTTGTCGTCGCGCGGTGTAAACCCTGGGTTGTCAGCGTCGTGCCTGTGCTGCTTTCCTTGTGTGCCGCAGCCGCCGGGATCGTCGACGCCGCCAGCACCGACGCGAGTTTCGCGCGGCTCCCGGGCGGCGCGTTGCGCGCGCCCCAGATGCCGCGCGGATCGTGCATCCGCCCGCGCGCCGCTGCGGACTCCGCGCCGAGCAGCAGCACCGCCGCCGAGAAGTACAGCCACATCAGCAGCACCGCGAACGAGCCGGCCGCGCCGAACGCGCTCGCGAGCCCCGCGTGCGTCAGATACAGCGCGAACAGCTTTTTGCCGGCCGAGAACAGCACGGCCGCGACGATCCCGCCGACCAGCGAGTCGCGCCAGCGCACGTCCGCGTCGGGCAGGAACTTCAGCAGTCCGGCGAACGCGACGGCCAGCACCAGCAGCCCGACCGCGAGCTGCAGCAGGTTGCCGACGATCAGATAGGGGGAGTCGCCTAGCAGCCAGTGGCCGACGAACGTGATCGCGGTGTCGAGCACGAGCGACACGATCAGCAGGAACGCGACGCCGAGCACGAGGCTGAACGAGATCAGCCGCACCCGCACCAGCGCGAACACCGTCGACGCGCGCGGGCCGGTCGGCGGCCACACGATGTTCAGCGCGCTGTTCAGCGACGAGAACGTCGCCGACGCGCCGATTACCAGCATCGAAATGGAGATCATCGTGGCGACACTGCCCGCGTTGCCCGCATGGTGCGCGTTCTGCACGATCGTCGTGATGCCGGCGGCCGCGTCGTTGCCGAGGACGCTGTGGACCTGGCGGAACAGCTCGCCGCGCGCGGCGTCGTCGCCGAAGAACCAGCCGGCGACCGCGATCACCATCACAAGCGTCGGCGCGAGCGAGAACGCCGAGTAGAACGCGATGCTGGCGGCGAGCGACGGGCAGCGGTTGTCGAAGAACTGCCGGCAGGCGCCGACGACCCACGACGCTTCCTTGCGCGCGGCGGACTGCAGTCGTTCCGGAGATAGCGTCGCCATGATGCCCGTCCCGTGTCGAGTTGGCGTGCGCGGCGCGGCGGCCGGCCGACGGGAGCCGGCCGGCCGCCGCGGATGCGGCGTCTTCTGCCCGTGACTATAGCAATTGCGGTGCCGCGGCGGCCGGCCGATGCCGCGCCGCCGCATCGGGCCGGCGTCCGGGCGACGGGAAGATGACCGCTCCCGGTCTCGTTGGGTTTTCGACCTGGTTCTTTTAAACGACGTATACTTTCGCCACCCACAACTCTCAAAATAGCCGAGGACGATCATGCTGCAAATGTCCCGGCGTCAGTTCCTCAAGGTCTCTGCGACCTCGCTGGCGGGTTCCAGCCTCGCGCTGATGGGCTTCGCGCCCGATGCCGCGTTGGCCGAGGTCCGGCAGTACAAACTGGCGCGCGCAACTGAAACCCGCAACACCTGTCCGTACTGCTCGGTCGGCTGCGGGATCCTGATGTACGGTCTCGGCGACGGCGCGAAGAACGCCGTCGCGAGCATCATCCACATCGAAGGCGACCCCGACCACCCGGTCAATCGCGGCACGCTGTGCCCGAAGGGCGCGAGCCTGATCGACTTCGTCCACAGCCCGAGCCGACTCCACTATCCCGAGTACCGCGCGGCGGGCTCGAACGAGTGGAAGCGGATCTCGTGGGACGACGCGCTCGACCGCATCGCGACGCTGATGAAGGAAGACCGCGACGCGAACTTCGTCGAGAAGACCGACGACGGCAAGACCGTCAACCGCTGGCTGACCACCGGCATGCTGGCCGCGTCGGCGGGCAGCAACGAAGTCGGTTACCTGACCCATAAAGTGGCCCGCAGCGCGGGCATGCTCGCGTTCGACAACCAGGCGCGTGTCTGACACGGCCCGACGGTGGCAGGTCTTGCCCCGACGTTTGGCCGTGGATCGATGACGAACCATTGGGTCGACATCCGCAATGCGGACGTGATCCTGGTGATGGGCGGCAATGCAGCCGAAGCGCATCCGTGCGGCTTCAAGTGGGTCACGGAGGCGAAGGCGCACCGCAAGGCCCGTCTGATCGTGGTCGATCCGCGCTTCAACCGCACCGCATCGGTCGCGGACTTCTACGCGCCGATTCGCAGCGGCTCGGACATTGCGTTCCTTGGCGGGGTCATCAATTACCTGCTGACGAACGACAAGATCCAGCACGAGTACGTGAAGAACTACACGGACTTCCCGTTCATCGTGCGCGAGGACTTTGCGTTCAACGACGGCATCTTCTCGGGCTACGACCCGCAGAAGCACGGTTATCCGGACAAGTCGTCGTGGAACTACGAGATGGGCGAGGACGGCTTCGTCAAGATCGACGACACGCTGCAGCACCCGCGCTGCGTGTACAACCTGATGAAGCAGCACTACTCGCGCTACACGCCCGAAGTGGTCGAGAACATCTGCGGCACGCCGAAGGACAAGTTCCTGAAGGTCTGCGAGATGCTCGCGAGCACGGCGGTGCCGGGCCGCGCGGGCACGATCCTGTACGCGCTCGGCTGGACCCATCACTCGGTCGGCTCGCAGATGATCCGCACCGGCGCGATGGTGCAGCTGCTGCTCGGCAACATCGGCATCGCGGGCGGCGGCATGAACGCGCTGCGCGGCCACTCGAACATCCAGGGGTTGACCGACCTCGGGCTGATGTCGAACCTGCTGCCGGGCTACATGACGCTGCCGAACGAGGGCGAGCAGAACTACGCGGACTACATCAGGAAGCGCGCGACCCAGCAATTGCGGCCGAACCAGTTGAGCTACTGGCAGCACTACGGCGCGTTCTTCGTCAGCTTCATGAAGGCGTGGTGGGGCGATGCGGCGACCGCCGACAACAACTGGGGCTACGACTACCTGCCGAAGCTCGACAAGCCGTATGACCTGATGCAGGCGATCGAGCTGATGCACCAGGGCAAGATGACCGGCTACATCTGCCAGGGCTTCAACGTGATCGCGTCCGCGCCGGACAAGCGCAAGACGGTGGAGGCGCTCGGCAAGCTGAAGTGGCTCGTCATCATGGACCCGCTCGCGACCGAAACGTCCGAGTTCTGGAAGAACTACGGCGAGTTCAACGACGTCGATCCGTCCACGATCCAGACCGAGGTGTTCCGTCTGCCGACCACCTGCTTCGCGGAGGAAAACGGCTCGCTCGTCAGTTCGAGCCGCGTGCTGCAATGGCACTGGCAGGGCGTCGAGGCGCCGGGCGAGGCGAAGAGCGACCTGGAGATCATGTCGGGCCTCTTCCTGCGGATGCGCGCCGCGTACCAGAAGGACGGCGGCAAGTTCCCGGACCCGATCGTCAAGCTGAGCTGGCCGTATGCGAATCCGGCGAGCCCGACCCCCGAGGAACTCGCGAAGGAGTACAACGGCAAGGCGTTGGCGGACCAGACCGATCCGAAGGACCCGACCAGGGTGCTCGTGAAGAAGGGCGATCAGCTGTCCGGCTTCGCGCAACTGAAGGACGACGGCTCGACCGCGAGCGGCTGCTGGATCTTCTGCGGTTCGTGGACCCAGGCCGGCAACCAGATGGGCCGGCGCGACAACTCGGACCCGACCGGCATCGGCCAGACGCTGAACTGGGCGTGGGCGTGGCCGGCGAACCGGCGCGTGCTGTACAACCGCGCGTCTTGCGACGTGAGCGGCAAGCCGTTCGACCCGACCCGCAAGCTGATCGGCTGGAACGGCAGCGCGTGGACCGGTCCGGACATCCCCGACTTCAAGGCGGACGAGCCGCCCGAGCACGGGATGGGGCCGTTCATCATGAATCCGGAAGGCGTCGCGCGTTTCTTCGCGCGCGACGGGATGGCCGAAGGGCCGTTCCCGGAGCACTACGAGCCGTTCGAGACGCCGATCGGGCACAACCCGATGCACCCGAAAAACCCGCTCGCGACCAACAACCCGGCCGCGCGCGTGTTCCCGGACGACCGCAAGACGTTCGGCACCGCGGAGGCGTTCCCGCACGTCGGGACCACGTACCGGCTGACCGAGCACTTCCACTTCTGGACCAAGCACGCGAAGCTGAATGCGATCATCCAGCCGCAGCAGTTCGTCGAAATCGGGGAGGACCTCGCGAAGGAAATCGGCGTCGTCGCCGGCGACAAGGTGAAGGTGTCGAGCAACCGCGGTTATCTGGTTGCCGTGGCGGTGGTCACGAAGCGGATCAAGCCGCTGACGATCGACGGCAGGAAGGTGCAGCACGTCGGCGTGCCGCTGCATTGGGGCTTCAAGGGGCAGACTCAACCCGGTTATCTGACGAACACGTTGACGCCGCCGGTCGGCGACGGCAATTCGCAGACGCCCGAGTTCAAGTCCTTCCTCGTGAAGGTCGAGAAGGCGTAAGGGAGACGACATGGCATTGCAATCTCTGGATATCCTGCGCCTGTCGGCCACCACGACGCCGCCGCCTGGCGTGCGCGAGCCGGTCACGGGCACCGTCGCGAAGCTGATCGACGTCACCAAGTGCATCGGCTGCAAGGCGTGTCAGACCGCGTGCATGGAGTGGAACGACCTGCGCGATGAAGTCGGCTTCAACACCGGCGTGTACGACAACCCGCACGACCTGACCGAGCATTCGTGGACCGTGATGCGGTTCTCCGAGTACGAGAATCAGGAAGGCGACCTGTCGTGGCTGATCCGCAAGGACGGCTGCATGCACTGCGCGGACCCGGGCTGCCTGAAGGCGTGTCCGTCGCCGGGCGCGATCGTGCAGTACACGAACGGCATCGTCGACTTCCACGAGGAAAACTGCATCGGCTGCGGCTACTGCGTCACCGGCTGCCCGTTCAACATTCCTCGGCTGTCGAAGACCGAGCACAAGGTGTACAAGTGCACGCTGTGCTCGGACCGCGTCGCCGTCGGCCAGGAACCCGCGTGCGTGAAGACCTGCCCGACCGGCGCGATCGTGTTCGGCACCAAGGAGGACATGAAGCAGCACGCGGAAGAGCGGATCGTCGACCTGAAGGAGCGCGGCTTCGAGAACGCCGGGTTGTACGACCCGCAGGGCGTCGGCGGCACGCACGTGATGTACGTGCTGCATCACGCGGACCGGCCGTCGCTGTATCACGGGCTGCCGGACAACCCGCGCATCAGCCCGATGGTGCAGTTGTGGAAGGGCATGGCGAAACCGCTCGCGCTCGCCGGCATGGCGCTCGCGGCGGTCGCGGGTTTCTTCCACTACACGCGGGTCGGCCCGATGGAAACGACGGCGGCGGACGAACGGGAGGCGCTCGAAGAAGGGCGCCGCATTCGTGGCGAGAAGGAGGAGCACGACGATGCAACGCGATGAACCGAGACTGATCGTCCGTTATACGGCGAACGAGCGCAGCAACCACTGGGTCACCGCGATCAGCTTCGTGCTGCTCGCGCTGTCCGGGCTCGCGATGTTCCATCCGGCGATGTTCTGGCTGTCCGCGCTGTTCGGCGGCGGCCAGTGGACGCGGATCCTGCATCCGTTCGTCGGCGTGGTGATGTTCGTGTCGTTCCTGATCCTCGTGCTGCGCTTCTGGCATCACAACTATCTGGACAGCAACGACGTGCAGTGGCTCAAGCAGATCGACGACGTGCTCGCGAACCGCGAGGACCGCCTGCCGGAGATCGGCCGCTACAACGCCGGACAGAAGCTGCTATTCTTCGTGATGGTGACCTGTCTGGTGCTGTTGCTGCTCTCCGGCATCGTGATCTGGCGGCGCTATTTCTCGTTCTACTTCCCGATCGAAGTGATCCGCCTCGCGGCGGTCGTGCATGCGGCAGCGGCCTTCGTGCTGATCCTCGGCATCATCGTCCACGTGTATGCGGCGATCTGGGTGAAGGGCTCCATCGGCGCGATGGTGCGCGGCACCGTCACGTGGGGCTGGGCGAGGAAGCATCATCCGCGCTGGTTCCGCGAAAGCATCAAGTAATACAACGCACGCGCTCGCGCGTGCAATGCAGGCCGCCGCCCGTTTTCGGGAGGCGGCCTTTCTGTTTGGAGTAGCCCTGTCGTGACCCAACGCATTCTCGAACCCGAGCAGATCCAGTCGCTCGACCCGTCCGCGATTCCGCGCATCCGCCTGCCGCAGCGCGCGGACGTGTTCCGCACGCGCGCCGAGCGGCTGCGCCAGCTCGCCGGCCACAATCCGATCGGCGGTTATGTGCGGCTGATGGCGGCGCTCGCCGACGCGCAGCAGCAGGCGCTCGAACACCTGAGCGCACGGATGCCGTCGCGCGACGCGATCGCCGCCGCACAGCAGCATTCGATGCCGATCCTGCCGGCGCTGTCCAATGAGCGCGACCCGCAGTGGCGCGCCGTGCTGCGCCGTCTCGCGGATCGCGTCGAGGCGGCCGGCGCGGTGACGCCCGCGCTCGCGAACGTGCTCGACGCGCTGCGCGCGATGGACGACGCGGCGCTCGACGCGCAGGCCGACGCGGTGCTCGCGCTGCGCTACGCGGAGATCGTGCCGTCGACCGCGCCGTTCATCATGGCCGCGTTGCAGGTCGTGTGGACCGACCTCGCGAGCCGGCTCGACGCGCGCGACGTGCCTTATGTCGATGCGCCGGGCGTGTGTCCGGTGTGCGGCGGCGCGCCGGTTGCGAGCGTCGTGCGGATCGGCGGCGCGTTCCAGGGGTATCGCTACGTGCAGTGCGGGCTGTGCTCGACCGAGACGCACGTCGTGCGCGTGAAGTGCACGAACTGCGATTCGACGAAGGGCATCGCGTACCACGGCATCGAGGGCGGCAACGAGGCACTGAAGGCCGAGTCGTGCGACGAGTGCCATACGTACCGCAAGATCGGCTACATGGAGAAGGACATGGAGTTCGAGCCGCTCGCGGACGATCTCGCGAGCCTCACGCTCGATCTGCTGATGGGCGAAGCGGGTTATCGGCGCGCGAGCCCGAATCCGCTGCTGTGGCCGGAAGCGCCCGCGGAAGAGTGACATGCGCGACGACCACGACGTGAGCGACGCCGCGATTCCTGCGGCGAGCGGCGCTGCGCGCCCGCTGAACACGCTGCTCGCGCGGATGCCGTCGGTCGAACGCGTGATCGCGTCGGCCGGCGCGCAGCCGCTGATCGAACTGCACGGGCGCACCCAGGTGCTCGCCGCGATCCGCGCGACGCTCGACGGCTGGCGGCGCGATGCGCAGGCCGGCGCGCTGACCGTTTCCGCGGGCGGGCCAGAGCCGTTCGCGATCGACGACGCGCTGGCCAACGCGACCCGCTCGCTCGACGCGCGTGCGCAGAGCCGGCTGCGGACCGTGTTCAACCTGACCGGCACCGTGCTGCACACGAACCTCGGCCGCGCGCTGCTGCCGGACGAAGCGGTGCGCGCGGTTGTGCAGGCGCTCACGCAGCCGGCGAACCTCGAATTCGACCTCGCGACCGGCAAGCGCGGCGACCGCGACGACCTGATCGACGACCTGATCTGCGAACTGACCGGCGCCGAGGCCGCGACCGTCGTGAACAACAACGCGGCCGCCGTGCTGCTGTCGCTGTCCGCGCTCGCGACGAGGAAGGACGTGATCGTGTCGCGCGGCGAACTCGTCGAGATCGGCGGCGCGTTCAGGATTCCGGACATCATGGGCCGCGCCGGCGCGCGGTTGCGCGAAGTCGGCACGACGAACCGCACGCATCTGCGCGACTACGAAGCGGCGATCGACGCGCGCACCGCGCTGCTGATGAAAGTGCATTGCAGCAACTACGCGATCAGCGGCTTCACGAAGAGCGTCGAACTCGACGAGCTTGCGCCGCTCGCGAAGCGCCACGGCCTGCCGGTTGCGGTCGATCTCGGCAGCGGCACGCTGACCGATCTCACGCAATGGGGGCTGCCCGCCGAGCCGACCGTGCGCGCGACCGTCGAGGCCGGCGCGGACCTCGTGACGTTCAGCGGCGACAAGCTGCTCGGCGGCCCGCAGGCCGGGCTGATCGTCGGCCGCAAGGACCTGATCGCGAAGATCAAGAAGCATCCGCTGAAGCGCGCGCTGCGCGTCGGCAAGCTGACGCTCGCGGCGCTCGAACCGGTGCTGCGCCTGTATCGCGCGCCGGAATTCCTGCGCGAGCGGCTGACGACGCTGCGTTTGCTGACGCGTCCCGCCGCCGGCATGCAGGCCGCTGCGGCGCGCGCGCTGCCGGCGCTGCAACAGGCGCTCGGCGACGCGTATGCGGCGAGCGCCGAGCCGATGTTCAGCCAGATCGGCAGCGGCGCGCTGCCGGCGGACGTGCTGCCGAGCTTCGGCCTCGTCGTGCGCCATGCGGGCAAGGGCGGCAGCGGCCGCGCGCTGATGAAGCTCGAACGCGCGTTGCGCGCGCTGCCGCGGCCGGTGATCGGCCGCATCGCAGACGACGCGCTGCGGCTCGACCTGCGCTGCGTCGAAAGCGCGGACGAGGCGGCGTTCGTCGCGCAACTTGCGGAGTTGCGCCTGTGATCGTCGGCACCGCGGGCCACATCGACCATGGCAAGACCACGCTGGTGCGCGCGCTCACCGGCGTCGACACCGATCGCCTGAAGGAAGAGAAGGCGCGCGGCATCTCGATCGAACTCGGTTACGCGTACACGCCGCTCGCGAACGGCGACGTGCTCGGCTACATCGACGTGCCCGGTCACGAGAAGCTCGTGCATACGATGGCCGCCGGCGCGTGCGGGATCGACTTCGCGCTGCTCGTGATCGCGGCCGACGACGGCGTGATGCCGCAAACGCGCGAGCACCTCGCGATCCTGCAATTGCTCGGCGTGCAGGCCGGCGCGATCGCGTTGACCAAGTGCGACCGCGTCGGCGCGGAACGCGTCGCGCAGGTGACGGACGAAATCCGCGCGTGGCTCGCGACGACGATGCTCGCGAACGCGCCGGTCTTCGAGACCAACGCGATGCAGCCGGGCGACGCAGGCGTCGCGCGGCTCGACGCGTATGTGCGCGAGCGGGCGATCGCGTGGCACGCGCGCCGCGACGACGGACTGTTCCGGCTCGCGGTGGATCGCGTGTTCACGCTGACCGGGCAAGGCACCGTCGTGACCGGCACCGTGTTCGCCGGGCGCGTGAGCGTCGGCGATGCGTTGACGCTCACGCCGGCCGGACTGCCGGTGCGCGTGCGCAGCATCCACGCGCAGAACCGCGCGACGGAGCACGGTCATGCGGGGCAGCGGTGCGCGCTGAATCTCGCCGGCATCGACAAGGACCAGATAACGCGCGGCGACTGGATCGTCGATGCGAGGCTCGCGCAGACGTCGCCGCGCATCGACGTCGAACTGCAATTGCTCGATGACGGCGGCGTCACGTTGCAGCACTGGTCGCCGCTGCACGTGCATCTCGGCACCACGCATCGCGTCGCGAACGTCGCGCTGCTCGAAGGCGAGACGCTCGCGCCGGGACAAAGCGGACGCGTGCAACTCGTGTTCGACGCGCCGGTCGCCGCGCTGCCGGGCGACCGCTTCATCGTGCGCAATGCGCAGGCGAGCCGCACGATCGGCGGCGGCCGCGTGCTCGATCCGTTCGGTCCCGCGCGGCGTCGCCGCACGCCGGAGCGCCGCGCGTGGCTCGATGCGCTGCGCGTGTGGCTCGACGAGGCGCGCATCGAACCGCTGATCGAACAGGCGCCGCGCGGCCTCGCGCGCGCGACGCTGATGCAGTTGACCGGCCTGCCGTCCGACGCGCTCGCGCTGCCCGACGACGCGATCGCGATTGCGCCGCAGGGCCGTGCCGAAGACGGCATGGTGATCGCGCGGAACAACTGGGAGCGGTTGCGAAGCGGCATCGTCGATGCGTTGACGGGTTTTCATGCGCGTTCGCCCGATGAGCAGGGGCCGGACGTCGCGCGCCTGCGGCGCATCGCGGCGCCGCTCGCGGGCGACGCGGTGTGGCGCGCGGCGATCGACGCGCTGGTCGCGGAAGGTCGCGTGGTGCGCAGTGGGCCGTGGCTGCATCTGCCGTCGCATTCGGTGTCGCTCGATGCGAAGGAGGAGGCGTTGGCGGCCGCGTTGCGTCCGCTGATCGCGGCGGGGCGTTTCGATCCGCCGTGGGTGCGCGACCTCGCGCGCGAGACGCGGCAGCCGGAGGACAGCGTGCGTGCGCTGCTGCGCAAGCTCGCGCGACTCGGTGGCGTGTATCAGGTCGTGCGCGATCTGTTCTACGATCCGGACGTCGTGCGCGAACTGGCGCGCGTGGTCGAGCGGATCGCGCGGGAGCAGGGCGGCGCGGTGGGGGCCGCGGCGTTCCGTGATGCGACGGGGTTGGGCCGCAAGCGCGCGATCCAGATTCTGGAGTTCTTCGA
Source organism: Paraburkholderia caballeronis (assembly GCF_900104845.1). NCBI lineage: Bacteria > Pseudomonadati > Pseudomonadota > Betaproteobacteria > Burkholderiales > Burkholderiaceae > Paraburkholderia > Paraburkholderia caballeronis. Next base: position 1,799,416 of record NZ_FNSR01000002.1, read on the forward strand.
TCGCGTTGGATATACTCGCTTCCAGCGCGATTTACACCTGTTGCGCACTGACACCCGATTGCACGAACTGCTTTGAATCGCTGCCGGTCGTCAGCATCTCTTCACGAAGGAAGGCATCCGTATCCGGTGGTGCGGCTGAGCTTCAAACTCAGTTGGGGGCGTCAGCCGCTCCCAGGTAGGTTCGACTCCTGCTGCCTTCCGCCATATGGGCCTTCCCGGCCATTTTTGATCCGCAGATTCAGCTCCAGTTCGCGATAGATGCGATACAGGAAGCACAGCCCAAAGCCCCAGTTGCGCTGATTGTGCGTGAGTTTCACAAGCCACTGGGCGATCACACTGTTTTCCGCGCAACGCTTTGCCTGGTAGCGGTAGCAGGTTTCACTTACGCCAAACGCCTCAGGCCGCCCGTACGCTCATCGCCCGCTCCTTGACTGCGCGGATGGCCATCTCGCGTCGACGAGATGGCCTCACCACTCTTTTTCGAGCGCCTCACGTACCACCTCCGCCTTGAATCGCTCTTCGGCGTACATCTTCTTGAGCCTTGCGTTTTCGGTCTCAAGCTCCTTCATCCGGGTCATCAAAGCC